>NZ_JBFAJS010000001.1:0-1025966 GCF_040655355.1 Mycobacterium sp. NPDC050441
AACAAGCCCGTCGCCGACCAGCAAGGCGCCCAGGACCGCATCCACTGGTTCTTCTCCATGGACTACGCCGGCCGCCGCCAATACTCCGAGAACACCGCCACCAACGCCTTCTTCGAGAACATGTCCTGGCGCTGGCCGAACTGGGCCAAGCTGTTCTTCAACAACAAGGGCGTCGCAGCCAACACCACCGACGTCTGCCAGAACTACCCACCCAACGACATGTCGGTCTGGGACTGGCACTGACGCAGGCGCCTCACCTCGCCGGTGAGACCGGCTATGCACGCATCTCGTAGGCGCCGTCGTAGCTCTTCACCTGTTCCCACACCCGACCGAAGCGATCCGCATCCACGACCGGTTTGCGCACCGCGGACATCGCCCATTCCTGCTGGGCAGGAGTAGAACTCGGCTTGCCGTGCAAAGCGATCGCATATCCGGAGAAATCACGGATCTGGAAATCGAAGATCTGGTCGACCAGGTCGTCGCTCAAGCCGATCAGGTCGGCCTGCTCGAGGATCAGCTGGCCGTATACGACGAGAGTGAACAGATGTCCGACGACGAGGACGAAGTCCAGGTCGCTCTGCTGATCGGCATCCGGGGCGGCCGTGGTCAGCAACTCTTTGAGCGCCAGTGCCTGCTCATAGAAGCGCGCGACGTTCGGGATCCCCGAATGTCGTTGATAAACGGGATTCCAATCGGCGAACTGCACCTTGGATGCGCCCCGGGCCGGCCCCTGCGCCCAGAAGAACACGTCGTCGGCCGGGTCGTCGCGGGTGCCGATCTCGGCATACTCGGCGGGGTTGAACAGGTAGTTCGGCATGAACTTCAGGATCTGCGCGACGTTGACGTGCACGGTGCCCTCCAGTCGCGGTAGGCAGCCGATCAGGCGCGCGACCTCGCTGAAGTAGGTGTTCTTCTCAAAGCTCTTGGCGGCCAGCACATCCTGCAGCAATGTGACGAGCGTTTCGCCCTCGGAGGTGACCTTGGACTTGGTTACCGGATTGAACAGGAGATAGCGTCGGTCGTCGCGGCTGGCACTGCGGAAGTAGTCGATCGCGCGGTCGCTGAACAGCTTCATCGCGATCAACCGGGCAAACGCGTCCACGAAGCTGGCACGCACGTGCGGGAAGTCGGTGACCGGGTTGCCGTACAGGATGCGATTGTTCGCATGGGTGATCGACTCGTAGAAGGCGTGCTCGCACATGCCGATCGAACCGCTGCACAGGTTGAACTTGCCGACGTTGACGGTGTTGAGGGCGGCCGAGAACGCATCCGGCCCGGTATCGAGGATGTCCTCCTCGCGCACCGGGTAATCGTTGAGCCGGAAATTGCTGACGTACATCTGACCGTGCACGACATTGCCGATCAGCTCATAGTTCTCATGCGTGCTGTCGGCGACGAACCACACGTATCCGTCGGCCCCGGCGACATCGGAACGACGGGAGAATACCGAAACCATGCCGGCCACATTGCCGTTGCCGATGTAGTACTTCTCCCCCGACGCATGAAAAACAATGCCGTCCTCGGCATCTGCGTTCTGGGCCGGCGTCAGGATCATGTCGGTGTTGTAGATGTCGGCGCCGTGATCACGCTCAGAGAGCGCGAAGGCCATCACTCCACCGGCTTCCAACTGGTCGGCGGCCCGCTGCATCGCTTCCTTGTTGTTGCTCTGCCAGATCGGCCCGAGTCCGAGGATCGTGACCTGTTCCGCGTACCAGTACGCCAGGCCGTAGAAACCGAGGATCTCGCTCAGTGCGGCATTGCGCGAGGTGTCCCACCGCTTGTTGGCGTCACCGCCGCTGTACTCCGACGGCGTCAGAAAGGTCGCGAAGATCCGCTCGGACTTGATGAATTCGAGGAAGTCCGACACCCATACCGCGGCCAGGTCCTCTTGCAGCAGCTTTGTCTTGCCGCGGGCCTCGAACCAGTCGATAAGCGCCCGGAGTTGACGCCGGGTCTCGGGGTCGAACTGCTGCGGGTCGTACGAGTTCGGATTGAACAGAAGTCCGCCGCCGGTCGTCATGGTGTGCCTTTCGTCGACGCTGGTATGCATTATGGCAACCAGCGGTGGCTGCCTGCCCAAAACCTGCGACGGTGCGCACGCACTAGTCCGGCAGCGAGTTGCTCAGCCGCTCGGTGGCGGCCACGTAATCCTCGATGAACTCGCGCACCACCTCGCGCGCCGGTTTCACCTTGTTCATCAGCCCGACGCCTTGCCCCACGAAGTACGTCGCCAATGCCTGCGCACCCGGATGACCCTGTGCGGCAAGCACATCGATGCGCCGGATCACGGGCTCGGCCAACATGTTCTGCAACGGCAACGGAAGTGTCTGGTGCCCGGCAGGATTCGGCGCCCACGCCGCGGTCCAGTCCGACACCAGCTGGCGGGCCGGTTTTCCGGTACGGCCGGTTGAGCGCACCGTGTCCCGCGACGTCGCCGCCAGCATCTTCTGCACGGTGTGCGGCGCGGTCTCGGCCTCCTCAGTAGTGAGCCACACCGAACCGGTCCAGGCGCCGGCCGCGCCCATCGCCACGGCCGCCGCCATCTGACGGCCGGTGACAATACCGCCGGCGGCCAGCACCGGAATGTCGCTGCCGGCCTGCTCCAGCGTCTCAAGGACCTCGGGGACCAGCACCAGCGTCGACACCTCACCGCAATGCCCGCCGGCCTCGGTGCCCTGCGCGACGATCAGATCCACCCCGGCCTGCACCTGCTTGAGGGCATGCTCGCGAGCACCCACCAGGGCCGCGACCGGGACTCCGCGCTCACGACCGGCCTCGATCATGTAGTCCGGCGGCACCCCGAGCGCGTTGGCGATGAGCTTGATCGGATGGCTCATCGCCACGTCCAGCAGCTCGCGGCCGGTGTCTCCCGACAACGAAGACCCGCCGAGGCGCTGCTCGGCCTCGGAATCGATGCCGTGATCGGCCAGCAATTGCGCGACGAATTCGCGATATTCGGCGGGGATGCGGTCGGTGAGCTGCCCGCGCGTCAGGTTCTCGCCCTTGCCCTCGAACTTCGCCGGGACGATGATGTCGGCGCCGTAAGGTTTGCCACCCACCTGCTGGTCGATCCACGTCAGCTCGCGGTCCAGCTGCTCAGGCGTGTAGGCCGTGGCGCCGAGAACACCGAAACCGCCGGCATTGGTCACCGCGGCCACCACGTCACGGCAGTGGCTGAAGGCGAAGAGCGGAAAGTCGATACCGAACTGCTCACAGATCGCGGGTTTCACCCCGTCAGTATTGACACCCCGACTTGACGGGTGTCAAGAGGCTGCCTTCTCAGCGCGCGATCACGGCAGTTCGAACGGCAACTTCACCCCGTCGTGAGCCAGACAATGCGTACACGTTCGCTCGGCGGCGACCGCCTCCAGAGCCTCGAGCACGAGTTTCTTGAACGGCACCAGGTTGCGCTCGAATTCGGCGAACACGTCCACCGTCGTCACCCCAGATCCGGTCTCGATCCCGGCGTCCAGGTCTGTGACCAAAGCGATTGCCGCATAACACATCTCGAGCTCGCGGGCCAGCACCGCCTCGGGGTAACCGGTCATGTTGACCAGCGTGAAACCCTGGTCGGCGAACCATCGACTCTCCGCCCTGGTGGAAAACCGTGGGCCCTGGATCACCACCATGGTGCCGCCGTCGACGACACCGGGAAGCCCGGCCGCGATAGACCGCAATGCCGGGCAGTACGGATCGGCGAAACCGACGTGGATACCGCCGGAATCGAAGTACGTGTCGGCACGGGCGCGGGTCCGGTCCACGAGCTGATCGGGCACCACGATCGAACCCGGACCCAGCTCCGCGGTCAGGCTGCCCACCGCGCACGGACCGAAGACGCGCCGCACCCCCAACGTGCGCAGCGCCCACATGTTGGCCCGGTACGGAACGGTGTGCGGCGAGTACTCGTGGTTGACCCCGTGCCGGGGCAGGAACGCCACCTCGTGCCCACCCACTGCGCCGACCGTGATCGGCGCGCTCGGCGCACCGTAGGGGGTGTCCACGGTGACGGTGCGGGCCTCGGGCCCGAAGAACGAATAGAACCCGCTACCGCCGATGACGCCGAGCATGCAGCGCTATTCGCCCTTGTCCGGGGTCACGACGTCAGCCGCGACGTCAACGTCCTCCGCCTTCGGGGCCTCGAAATCCTCGTCGAAGTCGTCGTCGAAATCCTCGTTGGCCTTGCGGGCGCCGTCGGCGATCTCGAAGACATCGGTGGCCAGGCCACCGATGGCCGTCGCGACCTCCTTGACGGCCGTGGTGATGATCGAGGTGACCTGCCCGACCGTCGAGGCCACGGCCTCGACGGATTCCTGCAGCACGTCCTTGCCGATCTCGGTCTTGCTGAGCTGCTCCTTCATGAGGCTCAGTGTAGGAGTCCGCGCGGCCCGGCACTCGGCGAGCTCATACGATGACCGTCGTGGCCAGTTTCGCGCAATGGATCGAGGGCGCCCGTCCCCGCACCCTGCCCAACGCCGTCGCCCCGGTGCTCGCCGGTACGGGCGCCGCCGCCTGGATGGGGTCGGCGGTGTGGTGGAAAGCGTTGCTGGCGCTGACCGTATCGCTCGCGCTGATCATCGGCGTGAACTACGCCAACGACTACTCCGACGGCATCCGCGGCACCGACGACGTGCGATCGGGCCCGTTGCGCCTGGTGGGTTCAAAGCTGGCCTCACCGCGGGCCGTGCTGACCGCGGCGGTGGTGAGCCTGGCGGTCGGCGCGGTGGCCGGACTGGTGCTCGCGGCGCTGAGCGCGCCGTGGCTGATCGCGGTCGGCGCGGTGTGCATCGCCGGGGCCTGGCTCTACACCGGCGGCAAGAAGCCCTACGGCTACCTCGGCCTGGGCGAGGTAGCGGTGTTCATCTTCTTCGGGCTGGTCGCGGTGCTGGGCACGCAGTACACCCAGGCCCTGCGCGTCGACTGGGTCGGGCTGGTCGCGGCAGTGGCGATGGGGTCGCTGTCGTCGGCCGTGCTGGTGGCCAACAATCTGCGCGACATCCCCACCGACAGCCAGTCCGGCAAGATCACCCTGGCCGTGCGTCTCGGTGACGCCCGCACCCGGCTGCTGTATCAACTGCTGGTCGCCGGGGCCCTGGTGCTGCCCCTGGTGCTGATGCTCGCCACACCGTGGTGCGCTGTGGGACTGCTCGCGGTGGTGCCTGCGGTGCGGGGACTGCGGCCGGTGCGCGACGGCAGCCATGGCGCCCAGCTGATCCCGGTGCTGCGCGATACCGGGCTGACCATGCTGGTGTGGTCGATCGCCGTGTCCCTGGCCCTGTTCCTGGGGTCCTGACCCGGCGCACTCGGGCTTCTCAATCCACGCGAGATACCACCGTGGTGCACTAACGTGGCCGTCGGCCTGCCACGCCGACCATCTGGGGGATGCGCATGACCACTTCGACCGAAGCGCATCAGCCCGCACCGTCGGGGCGCGCCGAAACCCGCCGCGCCATCTGGAACACCATCCGGGGGTCGTCGGGCAACCTCGTCGAGTGGTACGACGTCTACGTCTACACGGTGTTCGCCACCTATTTCGAAGCGCAGTTCTTCGACAAGGCCGACAAGAACGCCACGGTCTACGTCTACGCGATCTTCGCGGTCACGTTCCTCACCCGCCCGATCGGCTCGTGGTTCTTCGGCCGCTACGCCGACCGGCGCGGCCGCCGCGCCGCGCTGACCTTCAGCGTCTCGCTGATGGCACTGTGCTCACTGGTGATCGCGCTGGTGCCGTCACGCGAAACCATCGGTGTCGCAGCGCCGATCATCCTCATCCTGTGCCGGCTGGTGCAGGGTTTCGCCACCGGCGGTGAGTACGGCACCTCGGCGACCTACATGTCCGAAGCCGCCACCAGGGAACGACGCGGCTTCTTCTCCTCGTTCCAGTACGTGACGCTGGTGGGCGGTCACGTACTGGCCCAATTCACCCTGCTGATCATCCTGACCTCCTTCAGCACCGCGCAGGTCCACGAATTCGGTTGGCGCATCGGCTTTGCCATCGGCGGTGTGGCCGCGATCGTGGTGTTCTGGCTGCGGCGGACCATGGACGAATCACTGTCCGAGGAACAGCTCCAGGCGATCAAGGAAGGCAAGGACACGAGCGCAGGCTCGCTCTCCGAACTGCTCACCCGCTACTCGAAGCCACTGCTGCTGTGCTTCCTGATCACCATGGGTGGCACCCTGGCGTTCTACGCCTACAGCGTCAACGCCCCGGCCATCGTCAAGACCACCTACAAGGACCAGGCGATGACGGCCACCTGGGTCAACCTGATCGGGCTGATCTTCCTGATGGCGATCCAACCGGTCGGCGGAATGATCAGCGACAAGGTCGGCCGCAAACCGCTGCTCGTGTTCTTCGGCGTCGGCGGGGTGATCTACACCTACATCCTGTTCACGTATCTGCCCCAGACACATTCACCGCTCTTGTCCTTCCTGCTGGTGGCCGTCGGATATGTGATCCTGACCGGGTACACCTCGATCAACGCGCTCGTGAAATCCGAGCTGTTCCCCGCGCACGTGCGCGCCCTCGGCGTGGGAATCGGCTACGCACTGGCGAATTCGATGTTCGGCGGGACCGCACCGGTGATCTACCAGGCCCTCAAAGAGGGCGGCCACGTGCCGTGGTTCATCGCCTACGTCACGGTGTGTATCGCCATCTCGCTGGTGGTGTACGTGTTCTTCCTCAAGAACAAGACCGAGACCTACCTGGACCGGGAAAAGGGTTCGGCGTTCATCCGATAGCGCGACCCGCGACGGATCACGTTCTGGGAAAAAAGAACTGCTGCCCTAGGTGGATTTCGGCGGCTCGTCGCCGCGCAACCGTGCCTGCAGCTGCTCACGATCCTTGCGCCGCCGCTCGTCGACCAACGCGATCGACGCCGTCGCCCGTTCACGCAACGGCCGGAACAGCCAGATCCCCAACGGCAGCGCGATCACGATGGCGAACAGCAGGGCCACCACGACCGGGAAATTCGCTACGACCAGCTGCCCTATCCCGTAGATCGCCGCGGCCAGCACAGCGACCAGCACCAGCCTGGCAATGAGGTAAACCGCGACGTCGGTGACCATACGGGAGGTCGAACCACTTCCTGACACGCTCCGAGCCTACCGACGACGCGTATATTCGGATAAAGGAGGTTTCGAGTGGCGTATCTACTCCTGCTCATTGCCGCGGCAAGCCTGGTGTATCTCGGCTGGCGGCTGGCGCGGGTCTCTGGCAGTCAATCCAAAACCCGTGTGATCGGCCCCGATGACGACCCAGAATTCCTGCGTCGACTCGGGCACGGCGACAATCCCCGCAACTAGCGCACGTCAGGCGCGCGGTTCGCTGAGCGACGTGCCCCGGCGAAGTCTGACGCCACCACGGCAGCCAGCTCGATGAGCGCCTCACGGGTGCCGGGCCTGAGCCGTTCCAGGCTGATCTCGGCGCCCTCCTCCAGATGCGGGTCGAACGGCACCAGGCGCACCGCACGGCAACGCCGGGAGAAGTGGTCCACCACCTTGGACAGATCCACCTTGCCCGAGCGTGGGCGCACCGCGTTGATCACCGCGATGGAGTTGCGCACCAGTTCCTGATGCCCGTGGGCGTCGAGCCAGTCCAGCGTCGCCGACGCACTACGCGCCCCATCCACCGAGCCCGAGCTGATCACGACCAGCACGTCGGCCTTGGACAGCACCGCCGACATCGCCGAGTGCATCAAACCCGTCCCGCAGTCGGTGAGCACGAGGCTGTAGAACCGCTCCAACACCTCCAGCGCACGCAGATAGTCGTCCGAGCTGAACGCCTCCGACACCGCCGGGTCGCTTTCGGAAGCGAGCACCTCCAGCCGGCTCGGCCCCTGTGAGGTGTACGCCCGCACGTCGCTGTAGCGCTCGATGCCTTCGGCGTCGCGCAGCAGGTGCCGCACCGTCGCAGCCGTCTCCAGCGGCACCTTCTGGCTCAGAGTGCCGCGGTCGGGGTTGGCGTCCACCGCCACCACCCGGTCACCGCGGATCGAGGCGAACGTGGCACCCAGCGTCGCGGTGATCGTGGTCTTGCCCACGCCACCTTTCAGGGACATCAGCGCGATCCGGTAGCAGCCCTGCAAAGGCTGGCTGACCTCGCCGATCAGATTGTTGTGGTGGGTGGCCTTCGGGCCCTCGCCGACATTGACCTGTTTGAACGACGCGACGTAGAGGGCCTTGCGCCAGCCCGAGGTGGGCGGGTTCTTGCGCTGGCCGAGCAGCGCGGCAGTGGACAGGTCGCGGTAGGGCGTGGCGAAGTCAGCAGCGACGGAACGCTCAGGCGCGGCAGGGCGCACAGGTAGGTCGGGCTGTCCGGGTGCGCCGGGACGTCCGAGGGCGGGGCCCGCGAAAACCCCGGCGGGCGGTCCGTTGAAACTTCCGGGCACCGGCGGTGCGGCGATCACCGGGATACCGTGCGGCGGTGTCGGGGCGGTCCACTCGGCGGGCAGCGGTGTGGAGACACCGGGCTCGGCGGGATTGCTGAACCGCTGCTGACCGCGGAATCCGGGTATCGGGGCGAACACCGACGGGACGAGCGGCGGCTCGGACACCGGGGGTGGCGCGACAGCCGGGACCGGCGCGACAGCCGGGGGCGGGTCGGCGACCGGCGGTGTGGCCGGAGGGACCAGAGACTGCTCGTCGGCCGTTGCGTCTGTTGACGGTTCGCCGGTGTCCTGCGGCGCAGGTTCCTGCGCTTCGGACGGCTCAAGCACCGGCTCCGACACTGACTCAGACACTGGCTCGGACACGAATTCCCCTCTTTTCCACACGCTTCCGACCGGACCGCAGCCGCGCTTCAACCTCGGGGCGCACGGTCATCTCACCTATCCGACGGCGTCTAGCCGACCCCCGCGTACGAATGCAGACCCACGGTCACCAGGTTGATGAAGAACAGGTTGAACACCATCGCGACGAAACCGACCACGTTGATCCAGGCCGACTTACGGTCGCGCCAACCCGCGGTCGAGCGCGCATGCAGATACGCCGCGTACACCACCCATGCGATGAACGACACCGTCTCCTTGGGGTCCCAGCCCCAGTACCGGCCCCAGGCCTCTTCGGCCCAGATCGCGCCGAAGATCACGCCGAAACCGAAGATGGGGAACGCGAAGATCGTGGTGCGGTAGGCAATCCGGTCCAGGGTCTGGGCGTCGGGCAGCCGGGCGATGATCCGCGCGACGGCGCCTTCTCTGCCCGGCTCTCCGAGCGGCGACATCTTGAGCAGGAACAGGATGCTGGCCACACCGGCCACCAGGAACACCCCGGAACCGAGGCTCACCACGGACACGTGGATGGGAAGCCAATAGGACTGCAGCGCGGGCATCACGGGCGCGGCGTTGGAGTACAGCCAGCGTCCCGAGACCGTCAGCAGGATCAGCACCGGAACCAGGACGAACACCCACAGCGCGCGGAACTGCGGCTTGCGCAGCACCACCGCGGCCGCGATCAGGCCGCAGAAGCTGGTCAGGTTGATGAACTCGTACATGTTGCCCCACGGCACCCGCGAGGTGGCCAGGCCACGCAACACGATGCAGATGAACAGCATGCCGATGCCGACGTAGGTGAGCGCCAGGCCGGTTTGGCCGACGCGCTCGTCGAACGGGCGCCGGGGTTCCTCGGCGACGACGCCCGGGGTGACACTGTCGGCGCCGACGGTCGCGCCGACCAGTTCACGGGTTTCGACACGACGGCCGCGGCTGTAGGCGAGTTCGACGGCGAGCAGGATCAGCGCGCCGACCAGGACGACGACCGACGATGTGAACGCCCAGTCGGAGTACCGGGCCAGCCCGATGTCGATGTGCTCGGTGTTCACGCGCGATCCGCCTTCGCTTCTCGCTGAGTATTCACTGCTCCGCCTTCTCTCCTGCCGCCGGCTGCTCGTAGCCCTCCAACAACCGCTCGGTCAGCTTCTCGAACTCATCGCCCCAGCCGGAGTTGTCGGTACGGGCCAGCCCGCCCAGCTCGACGTTCACCGTACCTGCTGGAGCAGCTTGCACCCGAACCCAGATCCGGCGCCGGCGCACCACCAAAGACACCAGCAACCCGCCCATCATGGACATCGCGAACACCAGCACCCAGATCTGGGCGGGGTCGTGTGAGACCTGCAGGTTGACGAACGGGACCGCGCCGTCGAACCGGACTTTGGTGCCGTCATCGAGCCGGGTGTCCTGGCCTTTCACCAGGTTGACGCGGGCCGCCTTGGTCAGCTGTTTCCGATCGATCAACCGGGGATCCAGGGAGAACAACGACTGCGGCCGACCGGTGTCCAGGCCGGTGTCGCCGCGGTAGATGTCGATGGCCACCGCCGGGTCGTTGAGCGCGGGGAAACTCGACGACAGCAGGGTGCCTTCGAGTTGCTTGGTCGGCGCGAACAGGCCCTGGATGGCGATCTGGTGTTTGCGACGCTCGTCGGCATCGGGATAGGTGCCCGCCGGCGGGTCGATGCGCACCACCCCCGACGACAGCAGCGTCATCTGTTCCTCGGGCCGCCACTGGATGGTCTGGCTGCGCTGCTGGCCGTCGGGGAACGTCACGGTGAACGACGGCGCATACCCGTGTCCCTGCAGGTACACGCGGTCGCCGCCGATGCGCAGCGGATGGTTGACCTCGAGGCGGTAGGGCCGCCAGGTGTCGGCGGCCAGATCGTCGCCGGACTGGTAGTCGATGTCGGCGGCGAACGACAACGCCTGCCCGGTGGGCAGATAGTTCGCGTCGAAACTGTTGACCCGAAGGCAGACGGGGCTCAGCGACGTGCCGTCGACGGTGTTGCCGGCCCGGAACGAGTCGAAGGCGGCCGGCGAGGCGGTGCAGAAGCCGGGACCGCCGTCGGCGATGACGATGACGTTGCCCTCGTAGCCGAACAATTTGCCCGCGGCCACGGCCGCCAGCAGACCGAGCAGCGAGAAGTGGAAGACGATGTTGCCGAACTCCCGCAGATAGCCCTTCTCGGCTGATATCTCGGTCGCTTCGCCCTGGGTGCGGGTGACCGTGCGCCAGCCCCTCAGCCGCCGCGTGACGGTGGTGGCGACCTCACCCGCATCGCCCGTCACCTGCTCGGCATGGTGTTTGGGCAACCGGCCCAGGTTGCGCGGCGCAGGCACCGGCACCGCCCGCAGGTTGTGGAAATGCTCGATCATCCGCGGCGTCAGGCAACCCACCAGCGAGATGAACAGCAACGCGTAGATGGCGGTGAACCAGAAGCTGGAGAACACGTCGAAGGCCTGCACACGGTCCAGCCACGGACCCAGCGTGGGGTGGGCCGCCAGGTATTCGTCGACCTTGGATTCGTTGAGGCTGCGTTGCGGCAGCAGCGCACCCGGGATCGCGCCGAGGGCGAGCAGGAACAGCAACACCAGCGCGGTGCCCATCGACGTCAGGGTCCGCCAGGTGTTCCGAACCAGCGCGACCACACGCGACAGCACCCCGGGGCGCCGGGTTTCGGGCACCGGTACGTCGGTCCGGGTATCGGCGTCGGTCATATCGGCAGCCTCACATCACTGACGAAGGCGTCGCGCACCCACGACACGAACTCGTTCCACAGACCCGTCACCAGCGCCGTGCCCACCAGGATCAGCAGCACACCACCGAAGATCTGGATGGTCCGGGTGTGCCGGCGCAGCCACCCCAGGCCGGTCACCGCGCGCGCCGAACCGAGGGCCAGCAGCACGAACGGGATGCCCAACCCGAAGCAGTAGGCCAGCACCAGCACCACACCGCGCGCCACGGTGGCGCCGTCGGTGGCCGAGGCCACCGCGATCACCCCGGTCAGCGTCGGACCCAGGCACGGGGTCCAGCCCAGCGCGAACACCGCACCCAGCAGCGGCGCCCCGGCCATCGTGGACCACTGCCGGGGGGCGAACCGGGCCTGACGCTGCAACGCCGGGACGAAGCCGACGAACACCAGACCCATCACGATCGTGACGACACCGCCGATGCGTTGCAGCAGAACCTGATTGGCGATCAACGTGGTGGTCATCCCGAGGACGGCCACCGCGCCGAGCAGAAACACCACGGTGAAGCCGGCGACGAACAAGGCGGCCGCGCCGGCCACCCGCAACCGGGCGGTCTTGGTGGCTTGCCGGGTGGCCCCGGTTCCCGTCACCGCCGGACCTTCCTGCACCCCGACGACCGCGGCCAGATAGGACAGATAGCCGGGCACCAGCGGCACCACACACGGCGAGGCGAACGACACCAGCCCGGCCAGCAGGCTGATACCCAGCGCCAGTAGCACCGGCCCGGCCGCGGCGATCTCGGCGAATCCGGTCATGGCTGCTGCCCTTCGGCAGCCAACCGCTCGACGACCGGTTGCAGGTCGTCGGCCAGCAGTTCACGCAGGAATACCGCGGCCACCCGGTGCTGACGGTCCAGCACCACCGTCGACGGGATCACGGTGGTCGGGTACTTGCCGCCGAACGCGATCATGGTGCGCATCGCCGGGTCGTAGATGGACGGGAAGGTGACCTTGCGGTCGGTGACGAAATCGACTGCCGCGTCACGGTTGTTGTCACGCACGTCGATGCCCAGAAACGCGACACCCTTGCCGCGGGTGGCGTCGTACACCTTCTGCAACTCGCCGATCTCGGCCCGGCACGGCCCACACCACTGGCCCCACACGTTGATCACCACGACCTTGCCGGCGAAATCCTCCAGCGAGATGGTCTTGCTCGGGTCGGTCAGTTCGGGCCCGCTCAATTTGCCCGGGGTGCCGCGCTTTTCGGGAGGGTCGTAGAAGATGTCGGTCTTGCCGCCGGGTGCGACGAACTCGAAGGTGCCGCCTTGGGCCACCGCGTCGTCGCCGGTGGAGCATCCGGTGAGCAGCACCAGCCCTGCCAGCACCGCCGCACTCACCCGGGCGAGGGACGACCTCATTCAGATTCCCCAGGGCTCCGTGTAGCCCCATCGGATCAACTTGTCGTCATCGAAGGTGAACGACGTGATCGAGGACAGATTGCACAGCCGGCTGTGCGGCAACGGCAGATGGGCCAGCTTGCGCCCGGTCATCGCCCGGCGCAGCGTCTCGACCGGAAGCTGGTGGCTGACGCACACCGCCTCGTGCCCGGCCGCCTTCTCCCGGGCCCGGTGCATGGCCGCCATCATGCGGGGCGCGATCTCGTCATAGGGCTCGCCCCAGGACGGTTTCATCGGGTTGCGGAGCTTCGGCCAGTTCCTCGGGTCGCGCAGGGCGCCATCGCCGGGGGCCACCCGCTCCCCCTCGAACATGTTCCACGACTCGATGAGGTCGCCGTCGGTGTCGATCGGCAGCCCGTGGCTCTCGGCGATCGGCGTGGCCGTCTCCTGCGCCCGCTCCAACGGTGAGGCCACCACGTAGACGATGTCCTTGCCGGCCAGCCAGTCCGCGGCGGCCCGCGCCTGGGCCTGCCCACGCTCGGACAGGTGATAGCCGGGCAGTCGGCCGTAGAGCACCTTCTCCGGGTTGAACACCTCGCCGTGACGCATCACGTGCACTGTCGTTCGTACCGGCACAGCTCTGGTCGTCACGGGCGGGCCTCCGCGGCGGCGCGGGCCGCGCCGGGCAGCGCATCGGCGATGCGAGAGAACGCCTCGTCATCCAAAGCCGCTGAGACGAACCAGGTTTCGAACGCGCTGCAGGGCGGGTAGACGCCAGCCTCCAGCAAGGCATGGAAGAACGGGGGGAAACGCCAGGTTTCGGTGGCCTTGGCCGCGGCGAAGTCGTTGACCGGTTCGTCCGTGAAGAACACGCTGAGCATGTTCCCTGCGCGCTGCACGCGGTGCGCCACCCCGGCGTCGGTCAGGGCACCGGTGAGCAGGCCGGCCAACCGGTCGGCGTTGGCATCCAGGCGGGCATACGCGGCGTCGTCGGCATTACGCAGCGTGGCCAGGCCCGCCGCCATCGCCACCGGGTTACCGGACAGGGTCCCGGCCTGGTAGACCGGCCCCAGCGGGGCCAGGCGCCCCATCACCTCGGCGCTGCCGCCGAACGCCGCGGCGGGCAGGCCACCGCTCATCACCTTCCCGAAGGTGAACAGGTCGGCGTCGACGGGATCGAGCCCGTACCAACCGGCGCGGCTCACCCGGAAGCCCGTCATCACCTCGTCGAGGATCAGCAGCGCACCATGGGCCGCGGTGATCCGCCGCAGCGCCGCATTGAACCCGGGCAGCGGGGCGACCGTGCCCATGTTGCCCGGGCTGGCTTCGGTGATGACACAAGCGATCTCGTCGCCGAACCGGCCGAAGATCTCTTCCATCGCGGCGACGTTGTTGTACGGCAGCACGATGGTGTCGGCCGCCGCCGCGCCGGTGACGCCGGGCGAGGACGGCAGCCCCAGGGTCGCGACGCCGGAGCCGGCATCGGCCAGCAGCGCGTCACTGTGGCCGTGGTAGCAGCCGGAGAACTTGATGATCTTGGCGCGGCCGGTGTAGCCGCGGGCCAACCGGATCGCGCTCATGGTGGCCTCGGTACCGGAGTTGACCAGCCGTAGCCGCTCGACCGGGGCGACCCGGTCGATGATCTCGGCGGCCAGTTCGGTCTCCGACGGGGTCGGGGCGCCGAAGCTCAGCCCGTTGACCACCACCTCCTGCACGGCCGCCACGACCGCCGGGTGGGCGTGGCCGAGTAGCGCCGGTCCCCACGAACAGACCAGGTCAACGTACCGATTGTCATCGGCATCGGTCAGCCAGTAGCCCTTGGCCGACGTGATGAACCGCGGGGTTCCGCCGACCGAGCTGAAGGCACGCACCGGGGAGTTCACTCCACCGGGGATAACTGCACACGCATCGGCGAACAGCTGGGCCGATCGCTGGGTGTGCGGTTCGTCAACACGCATGGCCACCAGTGTCCCAGCCGGTGCAAATGCGTCAACTACAGGGTGTAGTGGCCGCGGTCACCCCGCCGGCGTCAGCGCGAACACCGGGTGATCGGCGTCATCGGGCAGATCGCGGAAGTAGCCCTCCACCACCTTGCCTGCCAGCGGACGGTAAGCCGCGATCACCGGTGCCCGCTGCGGCACCGGAACCTCCGCCGCGACGTAATCCACCGATCCGAGCCGGACCAACGGATCGGCCCGCACGTTGCGCACCCAGTCCGACTCACCACGCGTCGACACCAGGTATCTGACCCCGTCGACCACCGGGACTACGACAGGAATCTGCTGCGGCTGCTTGTTGGTCCGCCGGGTCACCGTGAGCGTCTCGCTATGCCCCACGCCGGTCGCCATCGCGATCCGGTTGAACACCTTCCGGACGAACCAGGGCGGTTTGAGATAGGCCATGGCTCCAGTCTCGGCTCATTCGACCCGGCCCGGCAAGATGAAGCGATGGTGCGATTCTCAGACCGCCGCGCTCGGTTCAATCGACGCGTCACCAACCGGATCTTCCGGCCGGTGTCGGGCTACCTGCCGATCTGGTCGATCGTCGAGCACACCGGACGACGCAGCGGCACCGTCTACCGCACACCGGTGACGGTGTTCAGCACAGATGACGGAGTGGCGGTGCTGCTGCCCTATGGGCGACAACGGGATTGGGTGAAAAACCTACAGCGCGCGGGCGGCGGCCGAGTGAAGTTCGAAGGACGCACCTTCGCCGTCGATCAGCCCCGAATCGTGCCCACCACCGAGGCGCTGCCACACCTGAGGGCGCCGTGGCGCCAGCTGATGGCGCGCGCGGGCGTGGAGCACACGCTGTTGCTCAGGCGTTCCAGCTGAGGAACCGACCGAAATCCGACCGTAGTAGGTTGTGACCGCCGTCATGGCGGCGATTGAATGAGGCCATGCAACTCCCGCAATGGCTGGCCCGGCTCAACAGGTATGTCGCCAACCCCATCCAGAAGCTCTGGGCCGGATGGGCTCCCCTCTACGGCATCCTCGAACACGTCGGCCGCAAATCCGGCGCCCGCTACCGCACCCCGCTGTCGGTGTTCAGCACCGACGAGGGCGTCGCGATCCTGCTCACCTACGGCCCAGACCGGGACTGGCTCAAGAACATCACCGCAGCCGGCGGCGCCCAGATGCGCCGGCACGGCAGGAACATCCGGCTCACCGATCCGCGGGTGGTGTCGAAAGCCGAAGGGGCTGAGCATGTGAAGGGCCGGGTGCGGCGGGTATTCGAACGCGTACCGGTCGAGCAGGCGGTGCTGCTGCGGCGGGTCTAGCCCGTTGATGTCGCGCTGCTGATCTCATCCAGCAGTCACCACCGCTGATTCGCAGTGGGAACCTCGTAATCCGGATACATTGACTGCCAAGCCATGTCAGCACCTGACGGCCGCTCGGCAGACAAGGAACCATCCGAATGTTCCGTACACGATGACAGCGGTCGACTGCATCGTCCGCACCCTCGAATCGACTCCCGAGATCGCGCTGTTCGTGTGCCTTGCGGCCGGGTTCGCAGTGGGCAAGGTGCGGGTCTGGAAGATCTCCCTCGGCGGGGTAGCCGGAACGCTGGTCGTGGCGATCCTGATCGGCATGCTCGGTGACATCAAGCTGAACGACGAAGTGAAGACGATCGCCTTCGCCTTGTTCATCTTCACGCTCGGCTACGTCTCGGGGCCGACCTTCGTCGCCAGCCTCAATCGCAAGAGCCTGAAGTACGCCGCGTTCATGTGGAAGCAGCTCGGAGGAGGATCCGACGAGGACACCGCCACCCCCGCCGCACCGCGCATCGTCGGGCGCGTCTACCTGGTCGACAACTCGACCGGTCAGAAGATCGCGCACGTCCTGGACGGCCTGGGTGACGAGATCACCATCGAGCAGGTCACCCGAGCCGGCAAGGTCCTCGACGTCGGGCGCCGCTCCGCGCAACACCATCACGGTGTACTCGTTCTCCAAGTACTTCGGTGCGACGGGCTGGCGCCTGGGAACCATCGGGATCGCACGCGACAACATCTTCGACGAGTTGCTTGCCGCACTCCCCGAGGAAGACAAGCAGGCACTCGACAAGCGGTACAGCCCGCTGACCCTGGAACCGAGGGTGATCAGGTTCATCGACCGCCTGGTGGCCGACAGCCGCAACGTCGCCCTCAACCACACCGCGGGGCTGTCGCTGCCACAGCAGTGCCAGATGCTGCTGTTCAGCGCATACTGCCTGCTCGACAGGGAGGACCACTACAAACAGCAGGCCGAGGCACTGATCGCCCGCAGGTTCAAGTCGTTGCAGGACGGCATGCAGATCGCGCTGGACAAGGACCCCAACCGGGTCGGCTACTACGCCGAGCTCGACTTTCTGATCTGGGCCGCCGAACGCGCCACCCCAGGGTTCATCGAGTTCGTGAAGGCGAACTACGAACCGACCGACATCCTGTTCCGCCTCGCTGAGCAGACCGGGGTTGTGCTGTTGAACGGCGGCGGTTTCGAGGGGCCCGAATGGTCGGTCCGGGTTTCGCTGGCCAACCTGCGGGACGGCCAATACGAGGAGATCGGCAGGGCCATGATCGCGGCCGCCGAACAGTACGCAGCCGAGTTCGACGCCTCAAAATCCTGATTCCCACATCCTGGTTCAGCCCCACGACACGGTGGCGAAAGGGCAGCCCGCTCGAGCAGGTCACCGGGCTACCGCCGGCGCCGACGCTCGATCCTGATCCGGGGCGATTTGCACCACCGCGTACGCTCAACACAATTGGCGGCACGTCGTGGCATGACCGCTCAGCGTCACGTCGCCGCCGATTCGGACAGATTTGACCGGGCCCCCACAGACATAAGTGCACCGACAGTGTTCAACGCGACACGGACTTCGGTGTCACCGCATCGGAGGAGAGCCGGCGGGGTGAAGTTCGACGTCACACACGTCGATGCCGACCGCGCGCCCGGCACGGGCGCACTCCTGTGTTGCTGGAATGGATCGAGTTCGAAGCTTGGGAGACCGCTTGTACGGGTTACACGGGCTACGGTCATAGACACACAACGGTCGGGTGACGACTTGATGGGACGCTGATGCAGAGACAATTGACCGACGCCGAGATCCTCACGGAGCTCGAGCCGGTTGCCGAAGAAGGCCTCAATCACCATTTGAAGGTCGCCAAGGAATGGCATCCGCACGACTACGTTCCGTGGGACCTCGGCCGCAACTTCGCGGCGCTGGGCGGCGAAGACTGGGCACCCGAGCAGTCGGGCCTGTCCGAAGTCGCCAAGGTCGCGATGATCACCAATCTGCTCACCGAGGACAACCTGCCGTCCTATCACCGCGGGGCGGCGAATCACTTCTCACTCGACCGTGCCTGGGGTCATTGGGTAAACCAGTGGACCGCCGAAGAGAACCGCCACGGCATCGTCATCCGCGACTACCTCGTCGTCACCCGCGGAGTGGACCCCGTCGCCCTGGAGCGCATGCGCATGGAGCACATGCGCAACGGCTACGACCCCGACGAGGAAGAACGCGAAATCCATGAGCCCGGCCCGCTGATGATCTCGGCATACGCCACGCTGCAGGAACTCGCGACCCGCGTCAGCCACCGCAACACCGGCAAGATCTGCGACGACCCTCTCGCCGAGTCGATGCTGCAGCGGGTCGCGACCGACGAGAACCTGCACATGGTGTTCTACCGCAACGTGTTCTCCGCCGGTTTCGACCTCGCCCCCGACCAGGCGATGGAGGCGGTATGCGCCATCATCGAAGGATTCCGGATGCCCGGTCGCGGCATGCCGAACTGGCGGCGCAACAGCGTGATCATGGCCAAGCACGGCATCTACGATCTGCGCCAGCACCTCGAAGAAGTCGTGATGCCCAACGTCAAGAAGTGGCGGATCTTCGAACGCAACGACGTGACCGCGGTCGGCGAGAAGCGCCGCGACCAGCTGGCCGACTACCTGGCGGACCTCGAGAAGCAGGTTCTCAGGTTCGAGGAGCAACGCGACCGCATGCTGGCACGCGAGGCCGCCAAGGCGGAGCGCTCCAAATAGGCAGACCGACGTCGAGTAGGCGCCGACACTGCCGGTAAACCCCTGTTCACCTGGGAATACAAGGTCTACCGTGAATAGGCCACTACTGCGGCCGGCAGCAGGGCGCGGCAACTGTCCCCTCGGTGGCAGGAGGTCACCATGAAGCGCCTACTCATCATCGGCTACGGCATCACGAGCTATCTCCTGTTCGTCGTGTCCTTCCTCTATGCGATCGGCTTCGTCGGCAACTTCGTGGTGCCACGCACCGTCGATTCCGGCATCGCCGCGCCCATCGCCGAGGCTGTGCTCGTCAACCTGCTGCTGCTGTCGGTATTCGCCGTCCAGCACAGCGTGATGGCCCGGCCGTGGTTCAAAGACCGATGGACGCGGATCGTCCCGCGAGCCATCGAACGCAGCACGTACGTGCTGCTGGCCAGCCTGGCCCTGCTCCTCTTGTACTGGCAGTGGCGCACCATGCCCGCGATCGTCTGGAACGTGGAATCCACTGCGGGCCGGGTGATTCTGTGGGCTCTGTTCGGGCTCGGCTGGGCCACGGTGTTCGCCTCCACGTTCATGATCAACCACTTCGACCTGTTCGGGTTGCGACAGGTGTGGCTGAACTGGCGCGGTCAGCCGTATCGCGACTTGGGGTTCCAGACGGTGATGTTCTACCGGGTGATCCGGCACCCGATCATGGCCGGGTTCATCGTCGCGTTCTGGGCCAGCCCGACCATGACCGCGGGCCATCTGCTGTTCGCCGCCGTCAGCACCGTCTACATCCTGGTGGCGATCCAGCTCGAAGAACGCGACCTGGTGGACAACCTGGGTGATCAGTACCGCGACTACCGGCGCCGGGTGGCGATGCTGGCTCCCGGTCTACACCTCGGCCATGACGACGCCACACCCAAGGTCAGGCACCGGCCGGCATAGCGGTGAGCTGTCGGTAGCCGGGTATGGCGGACGGAGACCGCCGCGCCATGCCCGGCGCACGGCTACTCCTGGCTGTCACCAGTCGTGGATTCATTCGGTTCGCGGTCTTCAGCGGATGCCTTGACCGGCTTGTGCAGCCCCGACTTCACCTTGTCCACCATGGATTTCAGTGAGACCGCGGCCGGTGCGCCCGCCTTCGCCGGCGCATCGTCGCCGCGGCTGACCGCCGCCGGACCCGGCCGCACCTTGTTGCCGTTGCCGAAGACCGATCGTAGGCTCGGCCGGGTACGGGTGGTTGGGGCCGAGTTGCCCACTGCTGCCGACACCCGGGCTTCAGGCTCGACATCCTGATCGATCGCAGTTCCCCGTGCGAGAGCCGAATTCGCTGCCGCCGGCTGGGTTTGGAGTGCGGCTTTGATTCCTTGCCGAGTGGTGTTGACGAATTCAGCGGTGAATGCGCCCAACTGGACGGTTTGCATGGCCACGTCCTTGACGCCGTGCTGGAACGCGTTGATCGTGGCGACCGGATCGCCGGTGGACGCGGCGTTCAGAACGTTACCGACGGCCGCGACCGCGGTGTCGACGGTCCACTTCACCGGGCCCAGGCCCAGTGAGATCGGCCCGGACAACGCACTTTCCAGGATCACCGGAACCAAAGCCTGCGCGACCGCCAGTGGGCGTTGCAGGACCCACTCCACGTCCGGAACCGACTGGATCAGGAACTGGATGACCGGCGTCCCCACCGCATTCAAGATCTCGATGGGGGCCTGGCCGGGGTTGCCCTGTGCGATTGCCGCGACCGCGGCGGCGATGCCGACCGGTAGCCCGGTTGCTACGGCGGCGACGGTCGAGATGCCGTTGAGCGCAATCCCTCCCGTCACGGTGGCAGTTTCGATCTGGTTGAGCACGAACTGGGTGAGCACGGGCGCCGGATCACTGAGTTCAGCAGCGATGAGACCGGCGATGACTTCCTGCGAGAGTTCGAAAAGCGGCGCGAACACGTCGGCCGGGTTCTCCACCACGGCCGCCAGTTCGACACTGACCGAATGGATTTGAGGTGGCGGGGTGACCGGGGCCGTGGCGATGACGCCGGCTCCGACAAGCGCGATTCCGGCACTGAGATAGGGCCGAACACCTGCGTGCATGTGATCCCTTTCGTCCGAGCTGGCATCCCGGACGGCACTCGATGCACCGTACGCAGCCAACGTCGAGGGAACGTACCCAGCACAGTTATAACGTGTTTCACTTTTCCCGGAAGTGAACTGACCCTCATTTGCACTGGGAACAATTAGCAATGGAAAGAACCTGGGTTGAGCATGCCCTTATCGGATATAGCTACTTACTGTAGCGTAAATAATCGCCGTGACTACTTGCTAGTAGCATTCGCAAATTCGGGTCTCGCGTCGCCGGAGGGACACGTTGCCCAACCCGACACCGGCCATGGCCCGCCAGGCACTCCGGACGCGAACCGGCACACCGTTCCGCAAGGCGCCAGCACGCACGGCGGCCATAAATACCGCCGACTGGCTTTTAATTTTTTCTGATGTATGGTCGGGCTCAGTGATTGTTTGCGAGTAAAAGGAGCAACGATGGCTGATAAATCCCAAGGTCGCGCGCCCAAAAAACCGGCAATGACCATCAAGGAACGGCGGGCAGCAAAACGCGACAAGGCCGCCGACGCCGGGGAGACCATTCCCAGAAGGAAGCGTCCCGACCGCGCCTAGTGGTCTGGAGTGCAGTTTTTCACGGCTTCGGGCCGTCGACGCACCGGGTGAACGCTTCACATTCGGGTTGCGCGGAAATTGTTTCGCGTTTAATTCGCGCCGTTGAATCGGAATATTTGACGCTCCACGCCAATCGAACAACCAATTTATTGACCACGGTGGATTGTTGTTGCAGAAAAGCGGGTCGGATAGCAGCGTGACAATTTACGACAAGGGCAGAGAACGGCGGGTGGAATTGCAGTGGCGGGGCGAGGAGCCGCCGGTCCGCAGGTCCTGATGCTCGGTTGGCTGACCGACCTATCCGGGTCGATCACCACGTCTCTGGGACGCGCCGACGTCCCCGTCAAGCATGCACATCCGCCGTGCGCCCGGGTGCCCATCCGGACACGTTGGCACACAACCGATTCGGCAACACCGCCATTGAGTGCGGACGAGATCGAATCGGTGATCACTGTTTTCGACGGGCACTCGGTGCGATCCCGGTTCGGGGGACGCCGAACCATCGCGTGGCGCAGGCGATTACGTTCCTGCGCCAACGAGGCGTGCGAGTTGGCGACCACAACCGCCCTCACCGTGGGTGCGCGCCGGGTCCTGCTGATCTGCGACGCACGTCGGCTACCTTCCAGCCGGAGGCCGGACGCAATCCGCTGGATCCGCGACCTGGCACACCGCATCAGCTACGAATGCCTGGTCAACGGACTGCCCGGGCACTCGGCCGCCTACGCGGTGATCGACACCGACGATGATGTCCGCGATGTCGCCGAGGCCGTCGTGCCGTGGCATGCCGGCCACCGGGCCGAGCGACAGCAGTGGCCGCTGCATCCGGTCGTGAGCGGTACCGGCGTCACGCCCGCCAGTTCAGCACCTCACCGGACCCCGCTGTCATGACCGTGCCCGGCATCACCCGCAGCCGGTAGGGAGTCAGGCGCAACGCGGCGAACTGGTCCGACGTCGGCCCGCCACTCCACTGCGGGATCACATACGGGTCGTAGCCCACCGGCGCCGGGCCGTTGGCAAAGCGGTCCCACACCTGCGTACAGGTCTCGTCGTCGGTGTACCACTCCACCAGGCAGTCCGCCGCGCAGGTGTCGTGGTTGGTGGTCCAGTAACTGACCGAGACGTGCGGATGCACCGCCAGGTGTGCCCGCTTGACCGGGCTGGGCACGGTTGCGATCCAGCCGAACAGATCGGTCCCGTCCCACTCCCAGATCGGGTGCAGGATCCGACTGCGGGGTTGGCCGTCGGCGTCGACGGTGGCCACCGACGCCCACACGATCTCGTGGGCCATCGTCACGAAAGCAGGGGCAATTCGTTCGAGCGGGGTCGCAGTCACACCAGCCACAGTAGGCAACCACGGGCCTGCGACGGCGCGGGTTCGCGGTTACTGCTCGCTATCGGGACGGCCGTAGATCGGCTTGCCGTCGTCGTCCAGCCAGTCGTTGACAGCGGTGCCCGAGACCGTGCCGTGGCTGCCGGGCAGGGTCACAGTCGGGCGGTCGTCGTCGTAGGAATTCAAGACGCGCTTGGCTTCCTCGCGGTTCTCTTCGCTGACAGGCGGGGGCTTCTCGGTGGTCATCCCTATCGGCTGCCCGAAAGTACGAGCCGCCAAACACTTTGCCGCCACCGACCCGCCCGGATCAGGCCGAGACGGTGCGCAGCGACGCAGGCAGGCTGGGCAGGAAATGGCGGGTGGCGAACGCCCGGATGTCCTCGGGGGTGTCGAGGGATTCGACGCTGGGCAGCAACAGGACCATCCCCGCGTAGCGCAGGATGGTGTCGGCCAGGTCGTTGACCGCCTGCTCGCCGATCCGGGCGGCGAACCCGGCCGGGAAGATCACCTTCAGCGCGGCAGCCATCCGCTCGATCGCCGCGCCGTAATGGGTGTGCAGCATCTCCATGACCAGGGCCGGTTCATCGGCGATCAGCTGGTTGAGCACATGATGGCGACGGAACCGCAGGATCGACAGCGTGAACGCCTCGACATAGTAATTCGATTGCGGTCCTGCGCTTTTCAACTCATTGGCGATGTCGGCAAACAGCGCGACATTCTCCCGCTCGATCACGGCGGCGACCAGTTCGTCGCGATTGGCGAATCGGCGGTAGATCGTGGTGCGGCTGACGCCGGCCCGGCGCGCGACATCGTCGAGCGCGACCCGGCGCAGGCCGTGCCGCTCGAATTCGACGAGGGCGGCATCCAGGATTGCGACCGTCGCGGGCGACGAATCAGACACCGTCGCGGGCGACGAATCAGACACCGTCGCGGGCGACGAATCAGACACCGTCGCGGGCGACGAATCCGACACCGTCGCGGGCGACGAATCAGCCCCGGGCATAGCCCTTTTGCGCAAATTTGTTGTAGCGCGCACTCATCGGTAGATGATCCCACACCCAGTTCACCGGGCGGGACCGCCAGAACGCCGCGAACCGCTGGTAATTGCGTTCCTGCCGCTCACTCCACGGCAGGTCGAGCAGGTCACGGGCGCGCGGCGGCAGGCCCCCCGCGGTCAGGAAAGCCGCGGCCGGGTCGAACACCGTGGCGACCACGCGCCACACCGCCGGGTGCACCCCCTTGGGGCACGGGAAACCCTTGGTGACATAGCCGACGCCGTAGCGGGCGGACTTGTGCGGGACAGCCACCTCGTTCATCATCCGGTCCCAGTACTGCTCGAACTCGGCGTAGGTGGCCGGCATCGGCCGGTCGCTGACCCCGTAGCGGCGGTACCAGGTCTTGGACTCCCGGTAGATCTGTTCCTTCTCGGCGTCGCTGAGCCGTGTGACGAAGGTGTCGGCGAAGTAGAGGACCTGCTCGACGAACGTGGCGTGCGCCCAGAAGTAGGTGTCGGGATCCAGCGCGTGATAGCGCGACCCATCGGGCATATCGCCCTTGACGTGGTGGTGGAAGTCGCGCACCTGGGTGCCGGCGTTGTCCGCTTCCGATCCGTACACGGTCCGGTAGATCGGCGGGATGGTGCGCTTGAGCCGCTCGGCGGTGTCGGAGAAGAACGTCGAATGGTCCAGCACACCTTGCCCGAGTTCGGCCAGCATGTTCTGCAGGACGGCGGGCCGCGGCCCGATCAGGTACATCCGGTTGTCGCCGAAGTACTTCCAGACCAGTGATTGCGGCCCCAGAGGCAGGGCATCGGTCTGCTGTGGCTGCTCGGCCAATTCGGTCATGGACACAGTGTTACAGATTTCGCACTTTGTACCAACAGCTCTGTGACCACGATCACCGACATGGTGGGTGGCGTTATCGCGCTGTTGCCGGACCGTGTCACGTGTTGAGACCCATGGTTGGAATGATGCGCAGGTGACCTCGCTGACCCGCCGCGACGCGCTGCGTCTAGGTGTCACCGGTGCGGGTGCCGCGGGACTGATGGCATTGGGCAGCCTGCTCGATCCTCCTATGCCCCGCGCGTCTCCGAGCCCCAACCAAACGGCCTCCGCGGGCGCCCCGTTGCCGACCCGCGATTCGGGGTCGTTCATCTCCGCGGCCCGCGGCGGTGTCGAAACCAACTGGATCATCGCGCGCCCGCCAGGCCAGCACGGCCCATTGCGTCCGGTGATCGCCCTGCACGGGATGGACAACGATGCCGCCGGCGTGATGAGCCTGGGCATCCCGGAAACGCTGGCCCAGCTGACGGCGGCCGGCCGGCCGCCGTTCGCGGTGGTCAGTGTGGACGGCGGCAACTCGTTCTGGCGCCGTCGAGCCTCCGGGGAGGACTCCGGGGCGATGGTGCTCAACGAGCTGATCCCGATGCTGGCCACCAAAGGCATCGACACCTCACGAGTGGCCTTCATGGGCTGGTCGATGGGCGGCTACGGCGCCATGCTGTTGGGTGCCAGACTGGGCGCCGCTCGCACCGCGGCGGTCTGCGCAATCAGCCCGGCGCTGTACCTGACGTACTGGGGCGCGCCGCCCGACGCCTTCGACAGCCTCGATGACTGGCGGCAGAACTCAGCGCTGAGACTGCTGCCTGCGCTGGGGTCGATCCCGCTACGCGTCGACTGCGGCACCGGGGACCGGTTCTACGCCGCGACCCGAATGTTCGTCGACCAACTGCCCAGGACCCCAGCCGTCGGCTTCTACCCCGGTGGGCACGACGAGGACTTCTGGCGCGCGCGCTTATCCGATGAGCTTGCCTGGCTCGATTCCTGAACCGTTGCTTGTGCTCTCACGGCCAGGTCAACGGATCCAGTGCGAGGTAGAACCGCAGCCGGTCCTGGTCTATCGCCGCCGGATAGCCGGCTGCCAGGCCCGCCGCGGCGTCCTCGGCGAATTCGGGAAAGGTGTCGGCCGTATTCGCCAGCAACAACGCCAGGTCGGCGTGGCGGTCCGCGAGACCCAGCCGGCCCAGGTCGACGAACCCCTCGACGGTGAACCGGTCGGGGTCGATCAGGATGTTCGGCAGGCACAGGTCGCCATGGCACACCACCCGATCGACGGCCTCCTGGCGGCGACGGAGACCGGCCTCACGTTCGACGCGGGCCAGCAGTTCGCCTGGCGGAACGTCCAGATCCTCGTCGCGGAGGAACTCCGGGTTGACCGCGCCCGCAGCGACGACCGAGCGTGCCCGGGCCAGCATGCCGTCCAGATCGCGCCGGTGGGGACACTCGTCGGCCGCGATGTCATGCAGCGTGCGGACCGCCGCCACAATCGCGGGCCAGGCCGCCCGCAGTGCCGGTTCGGTGAGCCCATCCGCAGCGACGCCGCCGACGGCACTGGTGATCAGGACGGCGCCGCCGTCCTCGGTGGTACCCCAGTCGATGACGGCCGGCACAGGAAGCCCGTGATCGTGCGCCCAGGACACCCGGTCCCGTTCCGCAGCCAGATCGACCACCGCCGCGGGGCCGACCACCTTGGCGTACCTGGAACCGTCAGCGTTCCGGAACACCCCGGCGCCGGATTCACCGCGCGTGACTGGCTGCCAGTCGGTCACTGGTCAGCGGCGCAGCCGGGCGACACCCAACACCGTCAGTACGCCCGCCAGACCCGCCAGCACCAATGCCAGCACCAACAACGGCGACGAGTAGCTGACCGCCGTGGTGACCGGCTCACCGTCCAACACGGGCGCCACCTCGATCGTCGTCGCCGCCGCGATCCAGCTCAGCACACAGCCCACTGCGGCGATCGCGGCCACCACGAGCTCCACAACGGCCCGGCGTCTCACGGGGTGCGCTCCTCGACCAGTGGCGTCAGCAGTTCGCGCAGCTTCCGATGCTTGCGCGCCCAGGCCTGGGCTCCGCGGTTGCCGGTGAGTTTCAGCCCGATGCCGGTGCGGCCCCGCGGCACCCCGCTGAGCTCACCGAGGGCACGGTCGGACTGCCATTTGGGGCTCTCGGAACCCGACGCCTCCGGATAGATCCGCACGATCTCGTCGATCCGCAAGATCTCGGCGCCCTGCCGCAGGGTCTCGGCGGTCAACTCAACCGAGGTGTGGATACGCGCGGCCTTGATCTGGATGGCCACGAACCCCGACACCAGCACCAGGAACAGGATCGGAATCCACAGATCCTGACCGTATCCGCCGGTCATCTGCAGAATTCCCATGCCGACACCGGCGAACGGCCCCAACAAGAGCCACGCCCAACTGGCGCCCTGCTCGTAGAACAGCACCTCGGAGGCAACTTTGTTCACCGGTTCACTCACCTTCGTCTCCCCTCCGCAACGACAGTGCACTCAAGCCGGTCCCCACGATCAGCATGAGCAGCGCCAGCAGCGTCAGGATGTGCACCGGAGCCAGACTGAACGCCGCGATCAACCCGACCACCACCACGATCGCCATCGACAGCGCTACCGCGGCCCGGCGGTGCCGCGCGTCGCCGGACCGGCTGCGGCCGGCCAGGTACGCCATTCCCGCGCCGGCCAGCGCCGTGAGCACACCCACGCCACGGAACAGGGTGCTCTCGGCACTGGGCCAGGACGCGAAGGCGGCGATCAGGCCGCCGACGATCAACAACACGGAGCCGACCAACCAGCAACTGAACCCGATGGTCGCGCGTCGCGACGGGGATGAGGGTGAGGACATTGAGGCGAAGCGTAGCGAATCAGCGGGTGAAGAAACCGTCGGCGTCCTTGCGGTGCAGCAGGTACAGCCCGCCCGCGATCAGCACGGACCCGACGATTGCGGTGACCGCGTAGCCCACCGCCGCCGCGTCCTGACGTTCACCGCTCAGCAGGCTGCTGATCGACTGGAGCACCGAGATGATTCCGCCGCTGGTCAACACGGTGCGAGCCCAGCGGTACCCCTGGCGCATCAGCATCAGGAACGCCACCACGATCGAGGACAGCACCACCACGAACATCACCGAGAAGACGACCGTCATGGACTGTTGCACACCCCTGCCGGACCCGGTGAGTGCGTCGATCAGATATCCGACCACCATGAGCACCAGTGCGGCCGCCCACAACCAGAACCCGGTGTCGACGTCCTCGGGGCGTCCGGTCGGGCTCGGTTGCTGTTCGGTCACCTGATCGGTCACGCGAGCCAGCCGGCCACGTCGGCCGCCCAATAGGTCAGCACGATGTCGGCACCGGCCCGCCGGATTCCGGTCAAGGATTCCAGGGCGGCGGCCTGCAGGTCGATCCAGCCATTGGCCGCGGCCGCACAGATCATCGAGTACTCGCCCGAAATCTGGTACGCCGCAACGGGCACCGGTGAAATATCGGCAGCGGCGCGCACCACATCCAGGTAGCTCATCGCGGGCTTGACCATCACGATGTCGGCACCCTCGTCGATGTCGAGTTCCACCTCGTGCACGGCTTCGCGGATATTGCCCGGATCCTGTTGATAGGTGCGCCGATCGCCCTCCAAGCTCGACGACACCGCTTCACGGAACGGGCCGTAGAACGCCGAGGCGAACTTGGCGGCATAGGCCAGGATGGCGACGTCGGCATGTCCGGCCGCATCGAGACCGTCGCGGATGGCGGCCACCTGACCGTCCATCATGCCGCTGGGACCCACCACGTGCGCACCCGACTCCGCTTGTGCCACAGCAAGTTCCACATAGCGCGCGTTGGTCGCGTCGTTATCGACCCGTCCCGCCGCATCCAGCACGCCACAGTGCCCGTGATCGGTGAACTCGTCGAGGCAGGTGTCGGCCATCAGCACCGTCGCGTCACCAAGATCCTTGGCCAGATCACGCAGGGCCACGTTGAGGATGCCGTCCGGATCGATGCCGACGGCACCGGTCGGGTCCTTGTCCTCGTCACGGGGCACACCGAAGAGCATCAGCCCGCCAACACCGGCCGCCACCGCATCGGCGGCCGCCCGGCGCAACGAATCCCTGGTGTGTTGCACCACTCCGGGCATCGAAGAGATCGGGCGCGGGGCGTCGATGCCGTCAGCGACGAACATCGGCAGCACCAGATGGCGCGGCTCCAAAGAGGTTTGGGCCACCAGACGACGCATCGCCGGCGTGGACCGCAGACGACGAGGACGGTGCCTGGGGTAAACCATGCAATGCCTCCGCTGTTCTTAGCGCCTACGGCTCTTCTTGCGCGGCGGGGGCAGTGCCCCTTCGGCCCGCAGTCGCGCGGCGTGCTCGGCGAGCGCATCGACCAGCGGTCCCACCGCGGCCGATTCGGGTTGCACGTCCACGCGCAGGCCGAATTCCGCTGCGGTTTCAGCAGTTTTCGGCCCGATGCAGGCCACGATGGTCCGGGCGTGCGGCTTGCCGGCGATACCGACCAGGTTGCGCACCGTCGAGCTCGAGGTGAAGCAGACCGCGTCGAAGCCGCCGGTCTTGATCATCTCGCGGGTCTGCGCCGGCGGCGGAGCCGCGCGCACGGTGCGGTAGGCGGTGACGTCCTCGATCTCCCAGCCGCGCTCACGCAGGCCCTCGGCCAGCGTCTCGGTGGCGATGTCGGCGCGGGGCAGCAGCACCCGGTTCACCGGATCGAAAACCTCGTCGAACGGCGGGAACTCGTCGAGCAGGCCCAGCGAGGACTGCTCCCCCGACGGCACCAGCTCGGGGTTGATGCCGAAGGCCCGCACCTTGTCGGCGGTGGCCTGCCCGACACAGGCGATCTTCACACCCGAGAATGCCCGCGCGTCCAGGCCGAACTCGTTGAACTTCTCCCAGACCGCACGCACGGCGTTGGTCGAGGTGAACACCACCCACTGGAAACGACCGTCGACCAGACCCTTGACCGCGCGCTCCATCTGCGCGGGGCTGCGCGGCGGCTCGACCGCGATGGTCGGCACCTCGATCGGCAGGGCGCCATGGCCCACGAGCCGGTCGCTCATCTCGCCGGCCTGATCCTTGGTGCGCGGCACCAGCACGGTCCAGCCGTACAGGGCGCGGCTCTCCCACCAGTTCAGCTTGGCGCGGTTGGCCACGGTCTTGCCGATGGTGACCACCAGCGGGCCGACCAGCGGCCCGGCCAGCTCACTTCCGGCCGGCTTCTCCAGCACCGCTTTGTCGGTGAGCCCACCGAGGGTGGCCTCCACCGAACGCTGCTGGCAGGTGGTACCGCTCGCGGTCACCACGGCAGGAGTGTTCTCGGACAGACCGAATTCGATCAGGGTGCGGGCGGCGTCCGGCAGGTGCGATGCGGTCGCGTGCAGGATCAGCGGCCCGGGTGCGGCGGCCAGCGCCGCCCAGTCCACGTCACCGCGGACATCGGCCACGGTGTGCGACGACCCCAGCGGCAGGCCCGCGTAGGTGGGCACCGCACTGGTGGCGGGCAGCCCGGGGACGATCTCGAAGTTCACATGGGACTTGGCCAGCGCACCGATCTCGGTGATGACGGCGTCCACCGACAGCGGGTCACCGGAGACCAGACGCACCACGTCGTAGCCGTGGCGGGCCTCGGCGACCAGCGTCTTGGCCACCTCGGCGGGATCGCCGAGAGCGGGGCGGATCTCGGGCCCGCCCGCGATGACGGCGGCTTGCCCGGCGTCAGGGGCTCCGGCCGCGTCATCACCGGCGGCGTCGGCCTTGGCCGGCTCAGCCGGGGCCGGGCCGGCTGCCGGTGGCAGCTCGGTGCCGATCAGGGCCAGTACGGCTTCAGGGACGTCGGGATCGGTGAACACCAACTCGGCGTGCGCCAACACAGTTTGTGCCCGTGCCGTCAGCAGCCCCGGATCTCCCGGGCCTGAGCCCACAAATGTGATGCGGCCGGGCTTTGCCTTGCGACCTCGCATGGTCATTCTTCACTCCCGCGCTCTACCAACAGCTCGCGTGCACCCAGCTCGAAAAGCTCCGCTGCCACCGAGACACCCAAGTCGGCGGCCCGATCGGGAGTTCCGATGCCGGACGCACGGATCACGTCGGATCCGTCCAGCGTCGCTACGCAGCCGCGCAACGACAGCTCCTCGAAGACATTGCCGTCCTCATCAATGGACTCGACCACTTCTGCGATCGCGCCCACCGGTGCGGAACAGCCCGCCTCCAGTTCGGCGAGCAGGATCCGTTCGGCGGTGACCGCGGCGCGCGTGTCGGCGTCATCCAACTCCGACAGCACCGAAATCAGCTCGGTGTCGCCGGAGCGGCATTCCACCGCGAGCGCACCTTGAGCCGGCGCTGGCAACATCTGCACCGGCTCGAGCGACTCGGTGACTACATCGAGACGTCCGATGCGGGCCAGACCCGCTCGGGCGACCACGATGGCGTCGAGATCGCCGCTCGTAACCCTGTTCAACCTGGTATCTAGGTTGCCTCGTAGGGGGCGGATTTCCAAACCGAGACCCAGTGCTCTAAGCTGCGCGGCCCGTCGCGCACTCGACGTGCCGATCACGGACCCGACCGGCAACTCGCCGAGGACCATTCCGTCGCGCGCCACCAGCGCGTCTCGGGGGTCCTCACGGCGCGGGACGGCGGCAATCACGAACCGGTCGTCACGTGCGGTGGGCAAATCTTTGTAGGAGTGAACGGCCATGTCCACCCGGCCGTCGTGGATCGCCTCCCGGAGCGCCGCGGTGAAGACCCCGACGCCGATCTCGGCGATGGGGCCCTGGTTGCGGTCGCCCTCAGTGGAGATGATCACCAACTCGCAGGGGTGGCCTGCGGCTCGCAAAGCGTCCCTGATGGTGCCGGCCTGCGTGGTCGCCAGCAGGCTACCCCGGGTGCCGATCCGGATTACCGTATCGCGCGTATCTACCAAGCTCTACTCAGACTTATCGAGATCTGTTGTCATAAAGGGCAATTCGCTGGCCGCCACAGCTTCGACGGCCTGCGGATCGAGTTCGAACAGCTCCCGCAAGGCTTCTGCGTAGCTGTCCCCGCCAGGCGCGCTGGCGAGTTGTTTCACCCGCACCGTGGGTGCGTGCAAAAGTTTGTCGACGACGCGGCGGACCGTCTTGGCCACCTCGTCGCGGTGCGCCGACTCCAGTTCGGGCAGCCGGTTGTCCAGGCGCAGCAACTCGGCCTCCACCACGTCGGCGGCGCGTTGCCGCAGCGCGGTGACGGTCGGGGTGACCTCGGCCATCCGCTGGCCCGCCAGGTAGTTGGCAACCTCGGTGGCGACGATCGTGCGGGCCGCATCGGCATCGGTGGCCGCGGCCCGCGCCGACGGCTCCCGCTGGATCCGGTCCATGTCGACGACCCAGACACCGGGCAACCCGGACACCGCGGGATCCACGTCGCGAGGCATACCGAGGTCACAGATGACCAGCTGCCGATCACCGGCCTCTGCGTTGCGCTGCGCCAGTGCATGGTGCACGTCGGCCAGTGAGACCACCGGCCGCACCGCCCCGGTGCTGCTGACCACGACATCGGAATCGGCCAGGGCTTCCGCGAGCTGGTCCAGGGAAAAGGCCTGCGCCTGCACGCCCTGCTCGGTGAGGTTCGCCGCGAGGCGCTCGGCCCGCGGCAGCGACCGATTCACCACGTGGACCTGCTCGATTCCGGCCCGCACCAGGTGTGCGCCGGCCAGGGCGCCCATCGAGCCCGCGCCGATCACGGCTGCGGTGCGCCCGGCGAGCCCGCCGATGAGTTTGGTTTCGGCCATCCCGAGGGCCACCGAGACCACCGACGCGCCAGCGGCGTCGATCCCGGTCTCGGAATGCACCCGCTTGCCCACGTTCAGGGCCCGCTGGGCCAGTTCATGCAACGTGCGCCCGACGGTCTGATGCTCCTCGGCCGACGCATATGCGCGACGCACCTGGCCCAGCACCTGGGCTTCACCGATGACGGCCGAATCCAGGCCGCTGGTCACCGCGAAAAGGTGCTCGACAGCGGCCTCGGCATAGCGCACGTAGGCGTATTTGGTGAGATCGTTCAGCGACATGCCGGAGTGGTCGGAAAGTACCTGCCCGATGATCGACAGGCCGCCGTGGAAGGCCTCGACCACGGCGTACACCTCGACGCGGTTGCACGTGGACAGGACCATGGCCTCGGTGACCAACGAGGACCGGAGTACCTCGTCGATGATCTTGGCCTGATCCGACTCGTCAGTGCTCAACTGCTCGAGAACAGACACCGGCGCGCTGCGGTGCGAAACCCCGAATAGCAGCACACTCACGGCTTCATCACCACGTCACCAAGGTAATCGTTTCCGGCCCGCCCACCAAATTTCATCTGTGGGCTTCACCTGGTAGGCACCTCGGCCCGAAGCGCCTGCTCGTCGACTTCCCAGTAGCTGTGTTGGGTCCCGTTCAGCAAAACCACCGGCAACAGATCGCCGAACTCGGCCCGCAGGGAGGCGTCACCGGCGGCAGCGGCCTCATCCACATCCGTGGTCACCAGCTCGAAGTCCAGTTCTTCACGCAACGCGGTCAACTGCTGCGCCGCCCGCTCACACATGCTGCAGCCCGTCCTGGTCAGCAACGTCACAGTGGTTCGACCGCCGGTACCCGTCTGCCCGCCCTCCACAACGCCAGTATCCCGGCCCGGTGACTTAGGGTGAAAACGTGCCCGAATCCGGTAGTGCCGATGCGCTCGAACAGGAGCTTGCCGCCGAGGCCAGCGCCGAACTCGCCGTGACCGAGCTCGAGCCCGACACCGACACCGCGGCGACGCCGGCACCGCCGCCCGACCTGACGGCCGCGGCGTTCTTCGACGTCGACAACACCCTGGTGCATGGGTCGTCATTGGTGCACTTCGCCCGCGGCCTGGCCGCCCGCAAGTACTTCACCTACCGCGACATCCTGGGCATCGCATATGCCCAGGCCAAGTTCCAGTTCACCGGCAAGGAGAACAGCGACGACGTCGCCGAGGGCAAGCAGAAGGCCCTGGCGTTCATCGAGGGCCGGTCCACCGCGGAGCTCGTCGCCCTGGGCGAGGAGATCTACGACCAGATCATCGCCGACAAGATCTGGCCCGGGACCCGGGCGCTGGCCCAGATGCACCTGGACGCCGGTCAGCAGGTGTGGCTCGTCACCGCGACCCCCTACGAGCTGGCCGCCACGATCGCCAAGCGGCTGGGGTTGACGGGTGCGCTGGGGACGGTCGCCGAGTCGGTCGACGGGGTGTTCACCGGCCGGCTGGTCGGAGACATCCTGCACGGCACCGGAAAGGCCCACGCGGTGCGGTCCCTGGCCATCCGCGAAGGTCTGAACCTCCGCCGGTGCACCGCCTATTCGGACAGCTTCAACGACGTACCGATGCTGTCGCTGGTCGGTACCGCGGTGGCGATCAACCCCGACGCCGCGCTGCGCGACGTGGCCAGAGAGCGCGGCTGGGAGATCCGCGACTTCCGCACTGCACGCAAGGCGGCGCGCATCGGTGTGCCGTCGGCATTGGCGCTCGGCGCGCTGGGCGGCGCGCTGGCCGCTGCCGCCTCCCGCCGCCACGACATTCGCTGAGCTAACAGGCCGCGTTATAAGCTTCCGCGGCGGGCCGCGCCAGCGGCTTGGCAGTCAGGCACGTTTGTGCGCACCGCGCACCGCATACGGAACAGCGCAGGGAATATGAGCATCGCCGCAAACATCATCGGGACTCACTACCGGTACCCCGACTACTTCGAGGTCGGCCGGGAGAAGGTCCGTGAGTTCGCCCGCGCGGTCAAGGACGACCATCCCGCGCTCTACGATGCCGAGTCCGCCAAAGAATTCGGCCACGACTCGGTGGTGGCGTCGGTGACGTTCCTCGCGGTGGCCGGCCGACGGGTCCAGCTCGAGCTGTTCGACAAGTTCGACATTCCGATCAACCTGGAGCGCGTGCTGCACCGCGACCAGAAGCTGATCTTCCACCGGCCGATCCTGGTCGGCGACAAACTGTGGTTCGACTCGTACCTGGACTCGGTCATCGAATCGCACGGCACCGTGATCGCCGAGGTCCGGGCCGAGGTCACCGACGACGACGGCAACCCGGTTGCCACGAGCATCGTCACCATGCTCGGCGAGGCGGCCCTCGACGAGGCCGACGAGATCAGTTCACAGATCGCCGCGGCGCGCGACGCCGCGATCGCCAAGATGGTTGCTGGGCAAAAGTCCGGCGCCTGATTTTTCTTTGCGCGAGCGATAAAAGGTGAGTGAAAAACTCAGCCGAAGAACATGTTTCGGCGCCCCGCCAACAGCTGGTACAGCGTGTGCTGGATGGTCTCGCGGACCTGATCGGTCAGCTCGAAGGTGATCATCGGATCGTCGGCGGCGCTCTCGTCGTAGTCGACCGTCTCGATCGGCTCACCGAACTGGATGTGCCACTTCGACGGCAACGGCAATAGGCCGAGCGGGCCGGCGAGCGGGAACAGCGGCGTCACCGGGAAGTACGGCAGACCGAGCAACCGGGCCAGCAGCTTCACGTCGGCCATCATCGGGTAGATCTCCTCCGAGCCCACGATCGAGCACGGCACGATCGGCGCGTGGGCCCGCAGAGCTGCGGAAACGAAGCCGCCGCGGCCGAACCGCTGCAGCTTGTAGCGATCTTTGAAGTTCTTGCCCAGCCCCTTGAAGCCCTCCGGGAACACCGCGGTGAGCTCACCGTTGGCCAGCAGCCGGTGCGCGTCGGTGGTGCAGGCGACGGTGTGCCCGGCCTTGCGCGCGGCCTGCCCGACCATCGGCAGATCGAACACGAGATCGGCGGCCAGCAGGCGCAGATCCCGGTTCGCGGGGTGGTGATCGTGAACGGCCACCTGGGTCATCAGCCCGTCGAAGGGCAGCACCCCGGCGTGGTTGGCCACCACCAGCGCGGCGCCGGTCTCGGGCAGATTCTCTATACCGGAAACCTCAACTCGGAACCAGGACCGGAAAAACGTTCTCAGCAAAGGCAAAAAGATTGCATTGGTGATGTGCGGGTCGAACCCGAACTCGTCCACCGAGTACTCACCGGCCATCCGGGTGCGGACGAATTCCGAGACCGCCGCTATACCCTTGACGAGTTCGCTGGGGCCTTCGTCGGCTGTCGACTGACCCGACGCGCTGTTGCGCCGCTGATCGATCTCACGCACCACCGCGGCGATCTGCTCGGCCGAGGCACGGCTTCCCGGATCGGCGAGAACCGAAGGATGTCGGCGGGCGCTGTCGGACCGGGCCGCGGCCCGGCGCGCGGCCGAGGAACGGTTCGAATTCCCGTGTAGCGGAATGACTTTCGCTTTTGATTCGGCCGCCACGTCGATACCTTCTCCCACCCCGGATAGAGCCAGTACTAATATCCCAAACGCTGCGCCATCCCCATGGCGCGACTCTCCATTGAGCGTACCCATCGCGGATCGAGTATCGGTGTCAATCCACGACCACGGACGTAATCGTCGAATGCTTCGGCGGTCGTCCACTTGGGACTGTAGCCCAGATCCCTGTGCATTCGCGTAGTGTCCATGACCCGGCCATAGCTCAGATAGTTCATCTGATCGCGGTCGAGTTCGGTGTAACGCGTTGCGCGACTGAGCGAATTGATCGCCGACAACGCCCCGCGCGGGACCGGGAGCCGGACGCGTCCCGAACGCCGGATCGCCTGGCTCATCATGATGATGCCCGCGGCACCGACGTTGAACGTGCCTGCTTTGCCGGCCATCGTCGCACGCTCAAGCGCGCCGAGGGCGTCCTGTTCGTGCAGCAGCTGCAGCCGCGCGTCATGCCCGACGACCGACGGAACCACGGGCCCGGCCAGATACCGCGAGAGTGCGGTGTCCATCGCGGGCCCGATCATGTTGGCCAGCCGCAGGATGGTCAGATCGATGTCCGGACGGCGCCGGGCCAGGCCGCGCGCATAGCCCTCCATGTCCATGGAGTCGCGGGCGAACCCGTCACCCGGCGGACGCCGAGCACTGCTCTCCTCGCTGAACATCACCGGATCGCGCGAGCTCGCGCCGTACACCTCAGAGGTGGACTTGAGCACGACCCGACGGACCGACGGTGCCTTCTGGCAGGCGGCGAACAACTGGATCGCGCCCATCACGTTGAGTTCCTTCAACGTGGCGCGGCCTCCGGACCTCGGCGCGTAGGACGCCGCCGCGGCATGCACGACGGTGTCCACGTTCCCGTTTCGAATCACCTTGGCGATAAACGGGTTGCGGATGTCGGCGCGGACAAACTCCGCGCGTCCCATCCGACGCATCATGTCCTTGCTCGGCACCACCGCATCGACGGCGATGACGTGCTCGATCGCCGGGTTCTGCGCCAGCCTGGCGGTCAGATAACCACCGAGGAACCGGCACGCACCCGTGACCAGGACTACTTTCGGAGCGGGCGACGCATCTGCGGACTGTCCCGCACCGGAAGTATCCGAACCAGATCCGGGGACTCCCGTCGGGCGTCCCCCCGAACGACCATCAGAATCCATCGGCTCAGCCTAGCGGCCGCAGCAGTTGACTACTTGCCGAGTTTTCTACGCTGCACCCGGGTACGGCGAAGCAGCTTGCGGTGCTTCTTCTTCGACATACGCTTACGCCGCTTCTTGATGACTGAGCCCATAAACCCTGGTGTCTCCGCTACTGACGCTGTTGATTGACCTGGTTACTTTACCCGGGCCAGTCACCGAAACGGAAAACGCCAGCCTGGTCTGGGCGCTCAGCCGGTACGGCGGCGCTGTCAACCCTGGCTGTCAGCCGGCGTCGAAGTACGAAGACTCCAGCAGATCGTGGACTGCCTTGGCGTGGACCCGGAACGATCGGCCCACTCGAACCGCAGGCAGTTCACCGTTGTGCACCAACCGGTACACCGTCATCTTCGAGACCCTCATCAAGCTCGCCACTTCGGCGACCGTCAGAAATTGAGCTCGAGGCTGACCGTCGCCAGCATCCCGCGCCGATGGCCCGTTCATAGACGTCATCGCAACCCAATCAATCAGGCACAGGCAGTTCCAGCGGCTTCCCCACCGCTGGCACCGACCCGCGCATACAAAGGGAGAATAGCGTGGCGGGTGGGGTTACTGCGACGGGTGTGGGCTAATCAGTTGGAATTAATCTAATTACTCAGATGTAATTCCGAGCTGCTCAGAGCGCGTTTTCGCGGCCAGAACGGCGTTCGACACCGCGCCCCGCAGTCCCCCACGCTCCAGTTCCCGCAGCCCAGCGGCGGTGGTGCCGGCCGGCGAGGTCACCATTGCCCGCAATCGGGCCGGTGTGGTGTCCAGCGCGGCGCCTCCGGCCGCGTTCACCTCATCGAGACGTTCCAGCAGCATTGCCGCCGAGCCGGCCATCGTCTGGACCGCCAGATCGGTGGCCACCGCACGCGACAGACCCGATTCCACGCCCGCGTCGACCAGAGCCTCGACCATCAGGAAGAAGTACGCCGGCCCCGACCCGGACACCGCGGTCACCGCGTCCAGCTGCGACTCACTCACGGTGAGTACGCCGCCGACCGCGTCGAAGATCGACGAGACCTCCTTGAGCTGCTCGGCAGTCGCAAACCGGCCCGCCGCCAAAGCGCTCACCCCGCCGCCGACCACGATCGGGGAGTTGGGCATGACGCGGATGACCGGAGACCCGGCCGGCAGCTTGTTCTCGTAGTACGACGTGCTGACACCGGCCGCGATGCTGACGAACACCTGCTCGGCGGTGTCGGAATCGGCGCGCGCTGCCGCGTCGGCGATCTCGTCGATCACATTCGCGACGTCAGTCGGCTTGACCGCGATCACCACGTAGGCGGCGTTGTCGGCAGCATCGGCGACCGAGGTCACCAGCACCGAGTACTTCTCCGACAGGTACTTGGCCCGGTCCGGGTACTTCTCCGCGACCACCATGTCCTTGACCTGCCTGCCAGCCCTCAACAGCCCCGACAGCAGCGCCTCGCCCATGCTTCCGCCGCCGATTATCGCGATTCTCGACATGGGCGACAGCATTCCATGTCCGAACGTCAGGGCGCTGCGGGCACCATCGCCAACTGCCGCGTCTGCACGATGATCCGGCCCTCGCAGTCGACGACGATGTGGTCCTCGTCGAACCAGTCCTGGCCGATCTGCACCGAGGTGCACATCACCCGGAGCCAGCCGTCGGCCGGTAATGCCCGCAGATAGGCCGTCAGCTGGACCGTGGGCGCCCAACCGGTGCGTTCCACGGCAAAGGTGACCGGAGCCGACACGTCGCCGCACAGAAGCGCGAACAGCACGTCGGGAGCGACACCCTTCGGACGCACCCAGTACTCGAACACCGGCGGACCGCCGTCACTACGCGGCCCCATGGTGTGCAGCGCCGGGCGGATGTCGCAGCCGTGCGCCAGGTGCACGACATGCTCCATCGGATGCCCAGGCCCGATCGACTCCAGCCCGGGCGGCGGTTCGGGCGTCATCAGCGGCACCACAGGGTTGAACGACAGCAGCGGGGGCACGTGATGCTCGGGCTCGCCGAGGGTGACCGACACCGTCACCGCGACCCGCTCCCCCTGTCGGAGCTCGACGTCCACCAGACCGATCCGGCGGCCCCGCTTACGCACCGTGGTGACCACCTGCATCGGACCGGGATCGGGCGCCCACAGGTAGTTTCCCGAGACCGCGAGGGGCTGCGCGGACGTGCCCAGCTCGGTCCGGGCGGCGTTGGCACACAGCGCGAGCATGGCGCCGCCGTGCACCTTGGGCCCGATCGTCCAATGCTCGTTGAGCTCGCCGTGATAGACGCCGTCGCCGGCCGGCGTCAGTGCCATGGCATCGGTGAACAGGGTGGAACCGGTCATGTGCGTCCTCTGCAGCCGGGGGCGGGTGGGCGGGATCAGGTTCAGCGCAACAGGTGCGTGCGGGCGAACTCCAGCGACTCGGTCAGCAGTGCCTCGCGTTCGAAAGCCGTCCTGGCCGCCGAGGTGGTGACCTCGAGGACTACGTGACCGGAGAAATTGCTCGCCGCCAGCATCTGGCACACCTCGGCAGTGGGCTGAGTGCCGCGGCCCGGGACCAGATGCTCGTCGGTGGAGGCGCCCTTGCCGTCGCACAGGTGCAGGTGCACCAGACCGTCGCCCATGCGCCGGGCCATGTCCATCGCATCGGTGCCCGCCGTCGCGGTGTGGCTCAGATCGAGCGTGTAGTGCGCATGATCACCGTCCAGCGGGTCATACGACGGCGCGAAAGCGGAGATGCCCGGGCCCGGCCTGCCGCCGCGCTTGCGCATCCGCTCGATCGACGTGCCACCCGCACCGAAAAACCGGTCGGCCCGGAACGGGAACATGTTCTCCACCGCCACCAGGACCTCGCTGTCGGCCTCCAGCTGGGCGACCTGCTCGCTGAACCCCTCGGCGTAGCGGCGCTGCCAGCGGAACGGCGGATGCACGACGACGGTCTGCGCGCCCAGCTGCTCGGCGGCACGCACGCTGCGTTCCAGCTTCGGGACCGGGTTGGCGCCCCACACCCGCTGCGAGATCAGCAGACAGGGCGCGTGCACCGACAACACCGGCACTCCGTAGTGCGCCGACATCTTGGCGATCGTGTCGATGTCCTGGCTGACCGACTCCGCCCACACCATCAGCTCGACGCCGTCGTAGCCGAGGCGGGCGGCGTACTCGAACGCAGCCTCCGTCCTCAGCGGATAGACCGAGGCGGTGGACAGACCGATCTTGATGGCTGGGCGCACGACCTAATTGTGTACTGGAGTACTAACTCGCCTGCAGCAGTGCCAACGGTCCGAAGGTGACCAGGGCACCGACCGCCACCGCGGTCAGCGTGCTGCCGATGTCCTCGGTCTTGCGGACCACCCGCACGCCACCGGCCAGGCCGAGGATGACCAGCACCCCGAGCACCAGCGCGACGATGGTGTTCCACTTCCACAGCTGATCGAAGGCGATGAACAGGCCGGCACCGAAGGCCACCGCGATCACGCACTGACCGACGATCCACAGCCCGCGAACCAGCGGGGAGGCGGGCGGCTGCTCCTCGTCGAATTCGTCGTGCTCGTCGAAGTCGCCAGCACCCTCGGACAGGTGCTCGTCGCGTTCGAGATCGACGCTGTCGCGGCCACGTGGACGGCGGGCTTGCTCGTCGGCCACGGACTCTCCGCCGAACAACGGCCCGAGCGACGAGTACGAGCGATCCCCGTAGTCATCGTCGTAGTCGTCGCCCGCGTAGTCGTCGTAAACGGTGTCGTCGACGGAGTCCACGCCATGACGGTCGTGGACGTCGGGCTCCACCAGCGCGTCGGCCGGTCCTGCCGCATCGTCCGCGTGTAGGTCGTAGAGGGGGTCCGGGCTCATCCGCTCGGCACCGGTGCCCGACGGCCGGTAGTCGCGCTTCGGCGGCTTGGGCTGCGCGCGGCGCGGACGTGGCCGGAATTCGACGGGCTCGGGGTCGGCGTCGCGCGCGGCCAGGTGCGCGTCGTAGTCGTCCTCGGCCTCGGCCCGCACCTCATCGGGTTCGGCCGGCCTCACGGGCGGCTTGACCCGAGGCGGCCGGGGGCCGCCGTTGCGGACCCGCGGCTCATCGCGCAGTTGTTCGCGCGGCTCACGAGATTCGCGGGGTTCGCGCGGTTCGTCCAGGATGGGCGCCACGACGGCGGTGTCGACCAGTGGGTCAGGCGCGGGAACCGGCTCATCGAGGGGTTCAGGCTCCATGTCATCGGTGATGACCGGGATCTCGCCGGTGAGCTCGGCCACGGTCACCGCGTCGCTGTTACCGCGCCGACGCCGACGGCGACCGCCGACCGGGGGTGCCCCGATCGTCCCGTTCTTTGCCAGCAACTCCGCGACCGAGATCGGTCGGGTGCCGGATGGGCTGTTCTCTGGTCCTGTCATACCTATGTTGCCTTTGGGGCTAGCTTTTCCTTAACGTCCGGCGTCGCGCGCCGACGTCTCTACCAAGGCTGTGCCGTCGGCCTCGCTGTCGAGTTTCCGCAGAATCAATCCCTCTCGCAACGCCCAGGGGCAAATGTCGACGGAATCGATCTCCAGTGCTCGCATACTAGCCTCAGCTACCAAAGCACCGGCCACGATCTGTGGTGCCCTCTCGGCACTCACCCCTTCCAGTTCGGCACGGTCAGCCGCTGTCATCCTAGAGATGAAAGCTATGAGCTGTCTTAATCCAGCGGCGGTGAGGGTCCGCTTGACCCGTGGGCCTGCGCCCGAGGGGGCCGCCCCGGTGAGTCGGGCCAGCGACCGGAAGGTCTTCGACGTCGCCACCGCGAGGTCCGGGTTTCCGGCCCGGCGCATGGTGGTACCGGCGTCGGCGAGCTCGTTGGCCAGCCAGTCCCGCAGCATCGCGACTCGGCGCCGTCCAGGTGGGTCTTCGGCCAACCACTCCCTGGTCAGCCGGCCCGCCCCCAGGGGCAGCGAGAGCGCCACCTCGGGCTCCTCATCGACCCCGCTGGACAGTTCCAGCGAGCCACCGCCGATGTCGATGTTGATGATGCGGCCCGCGCTCCAGCCGTACCAGCGGCGCACCGCCAGGAACGTCAGGCGGGATTCGTCGACCCCGCTGAGCACACCGAGGGACACCCCGGTCTCCGCCCGCACCCTGGCCAGGACTTCCTCGGAGTTGGTGGCGTCGCGCACCGCCGAGGTGGCAAACGCCATCAATTCGGCACAACCCGAGCTGGTGGCGATCTTGGCGAACTCGTCCACCGTGGCCACCAGGCTGTCGGCACCCTTGCGGGTCAGTTTGCCGGAGCCGTCGATGGCCTCGGCGAGTCGCAGCGCCGCCTTGGTGGAGCTCATCGGGGTCGGGTGTCCGCCACGGCGAGCATCCACCACAAGGAGATGAACCGTGTTACTCCCGACATCGAGCACGCCTAACCGCACTGGACCAACCTAACCGCAGCCGACCAGCGCTTCGTGGCCGGACCTCCTCCGAACCCGCGAGATGCGCCCGCCCGGGCTGTGGGACTCCCCACCGCGAGTCGTGCCGCGGTTGGGAAATGCGTTCCGCCGTATGGGGGTACCGTTTGCGCCGTGACAGATGTGCATCCCGGCGAAGTCGAACTCGACTTTGCCCGCGAATGGGTGGAGTTCTACGACCCGGAGGACGCGACCCATCTGATCGCGGCCGATATGACGTGGTTGCTGTCCCGCTGGACGTGTGTCTTCGGCACACCGGCCTGCAAGGGCACCGTCGAGGGCCGCCCGGACGACGGCTGCTGCTCGCATGGCGCGTTCCTTTCTGATGACGACGATCGTGCGCGGCTTGATGACGCGGTCAAGCAGCTGACCGACGAGGACTGGCAGTTCCGGGACAAGGGCCTGGGCCGCAAGGGCTATCTGGAAGACGACGAGTACGACGGCAAGCCCAACCAGCGGACCCGGAAGTACCGGGGGGCCTGCATCTTCCTGAACCGGCCGGATTTCCCGGGCGGAATCGGGTGTGCGCTGCACAGCAAGGCCCTCAAGCTCGGTGTCGAGCCGCTGACCATGAAGCCCGACGTGTGCTGGCAGTTGCCGATCCGGCGTAGTCAGGAATGGATCACCCGGCCCGACGACACGCAGATCCTGCGCACCGTCATCACCGAATACGACCGCCGCGGCTGGGGCGAGGGCGGTGCCGACCTGCACTGGTACTGCACCGGCGACCCCGCCGCCCATGTCGGCGCCCGCCCGGTGTTCGAGTCCTACGCCCCCGAGCTCACCGCGGTGCTCGGCGAGAAGGCCTACGCCGAACTGGCCGCGATGTGCCGGCGGCGCAGCGCCCTTGGGTTGGTCGCCGTGCATCCGGCGACCCGCGCCGCCGAGTAGCGCGGGGTTCAGCCCTCCAGCTTGTAACCGAGGCCACGCACGGTCACCAGGTGCACCGGGTTGGCCGGGTCCGACTCGATCTTGGAGCGCAGCCGTTTGACATGCACGTCAAGGGTTTTGGTGTCACCCACGTAGTCGGCGCCCCATACCCGGTCGATGAGCTGGCCGCGGGTGAGCACCCGGCCACTGTTGCGCATCAGGTACTCCAGGAGATCGAACTCCTTGAGCGGCAACGTGACCTGTTCCCCGTTGACGCTGACGACATGCCGTTCGACGTCCATCCGCACCGGGCCGGCTTCCAGCACGCCGTCACCGATCGCGCCGTCGTCGGTGTCGGAGCCGCGGCGCAGCACCGCCCGGATCCGCGCAATCAGCTCGCGGGCCGAATACGGCTTGGTGACATAGTCATCGGCACCCAACTCGAGGCCGACAACCTTGTCGATCTCACTGTCACGCGCGGTGACCATGATCACCGGCACGCTGGATCGGGCACGCAGTTGCTTACAGACATCGGTACCGCTCATCCCGGGCAGCATCAGGTCCAGCAGGACGATATCGGCGCCGGAGCGCTCGAACTCGGCCAGTGCAGAGGGACCATCGGCCACCACGGTGGCCTCGAAGCCTTCCTTGCGGAGCAGGAATGCCAGGGGATCGGCCAGCGACTCCTCGTCTTCAACGATCAACACGCTGGTCATAAGTCTCGCTAATCCTCTCGGTCGTCTGAGTCACCTGTCGACTCATCGGTTTCGGGATAGGCCGGAATCGACAGAGTGAATGTCGACCCGGTGCCCGGCTGACTCCACAGCCGGATGGTTCCGTTGTGGTTCGCGGCCACATGTTTGACGATCGCCAGGCCCAGCCCGGTGCCGCCGGTGGCGCGCGAACGGGCCTTGTCGACCCGGAAGAACCGCTCGAAGACCCGTTCCTGATCGGCCTTGGCGATTCCGATACCGCGGTCGGTGACCGCGATCTCGACACTGCCGCCCCGCCGGCGCCGGCTGACGGATATGCCGGATCCGTTGGGCGAGTACGCAATTGCATTTGATACCAGATTGGCGATGGCGGTCACGAGCAGGGTCTGGTCGCCCAGCACCCGGAAGCCGGTCGGGGCGTCGGTGGTGATCGAGATGTCGGCCTTGTCGGCGGCCACCTTGTGCCGCGACAGCGCCTCGGACACCACGGTGTCGACGTCGACGGCCCCCAGATCCGGCAACCGCTCGGCGCCCTGCAGCCGGGACAGTTCGATCAGCTCACCGACCATGTCGGCCAGCCGCAGCGATTCGGCCACCATCTTGTCGGAGAACCGGCGCACCATGTCCGGGTCGTCGGCCGAGGCCTGCAGCGCCTCGGCGAGCACCCGCATGGCGCCCACCGGGGTCTTGAGCTCATGGCTGACGTTGGCGACGAAGTCACGCCGCGTGGCTTCCATCCGGGCGTGCTCGGACTGGTCGTCGGCGTAGACGACGGCGAAGCGGCGATCTTCACCGCTCAGCGGCCGCACCCAGCCGCGCACCGAGATCCCCGACCGCCCGGGATGAGGGAGCTTGCGCGGCGACAGATCGACGTCGATGGGCTGGCCGGTGGCGAACACCTGCTCGGCTGCGCGCCAGGCCCGGTCGTCGAGCAGGCGGTCACGCACCACACCGAGCTCGGTGGCGCGGTCGTTGGCGTAGACGACGTCATTGAACGTGTCGACCACGACGATGCCGTTGGGCGCTGCGGACACGATGTGCGCCAGCATCTGCGACACCGTCAGACCGGCCTGATCGGCCTCGCGCTGCTGCCGCTTGGCGACGATTCGGGGCGCGACCACGGCGGCCACCCCCGCACCGACGATCAGCGCGAGCAACGACACGACCGCCGTCAGCAGTAACGCCGACACCAAGCTCACGCGAAAATCGTACGCACCCGGTGAACGTCATCCCAGCAGCGTGCGGCCAAAACGGGACAAGTCACACCGACAAATACAGGTGTTCGGCTGTCGTTAACCCCCGGTAACCTGCTGTTTGCCCGCAAGCCCGGGTGTCCAGCGAACTATTTCTTGGCGCCCTGCGCGGCGACCGCGGCAGCCCCGGCCGCGGCGGCCTCGGGGTCGAGGTATTCACCGCCGGTGACCAGGGGCTTGAGGTTTTCGTCGAGGTCGTAGCGCAGCGGGATGCCGGTCGGGATGTTCAGCCCGACGACGTCCTCGTCGGACATTCCGTCGAGGTACTTGACCAGCGCACGCAGCGAATTTCCGTGGGCGGCGATCAGGACGGTCTTGCCGGCCTTGAGGTCGGGCACGATCGTCGCCTCGTAGTACGGCACGAACCGGGTCACGACGTCCTTGAGGCATTCGGTCAGCGGGCCGCCGCCGATGTCGGCGTAGCGCGGGTCGGCGTCCTGGCTGAACTCGCTGCCCTTCTCGATCGGTGGGGGCGGGGTGTCGTAGCTACGCCGCCACGCCATGAACTGCTCTTCGCCGTACTTGTCCTTGGTGGCGGCCTTGTCCAGGCCCTGCAGCGCGCCGTAATGCCGCTCATTGAGCCGCCAGTCGCGGTGCACCGGGATCCAGTGCCGGTCGGCGGCATCCAGTGCCAGGTTGGCGGTGGTGATCGCGCGACGCAGCAGCGAGGTGTAGACCACATCGGGCAGTACACCCTGCTCGGCCATCAGGTGGCCGCCGCGGACCGCCTCGGTGCGGCCCTTGTCGGTGAGGTCGACGTCGACCCATCCGGTGAACAGGTTCTTCTGGTTCCAGTCGCTCTCACCGTGGCGGAGCAGGATCAGCGTCGGCATGCGTGTGATCTTCTCACGAACGCTTCAGTCGTCGATCAGACGCTCGTCGATCAAATGTTCAAAGGCCTTGAGGTTCTTGAGCGACTCACCGCGGGAGACCCGCCACTCCCACTCCTTCTGGATCGACGAGCGGAAACCCAGTTCCAGCAAGGTGTTGAAGTCCGAATCGACGGCTTCGAGGACCTGCCCGAGCACCCGGTCGATCTCGTCGGCGGTGACCGCCTCCAGCGACATCCGGCCGACGAGGTAGATGTCGCCGACGTTGTCGAGGGTGTAGGCGACGCCGTAGAGCCTGCGGTTGCGCTTGAGCAGGAACCGGTAGACACCTTCGAAGTTCTCGTCGGGCCTGCGGCACACGAATGCCTCGACCCGCACCGAGTGCTCGCCGATGCTCAGGATGGTGTTGGTCTTGAGCTTGCGCTCCCCCGGCAGCTCGACGACGAGGCCGGGCAGCCCGCCGTGGGCGCCCTCGTGCCGGTGGTAGACGAGGTCGTGCTCGTCGAGGGTGTCGATGATGGTCTGTTCGACGCTCATGCGGCTCCCTCGCAGGCTCGGTTACCGCATTCCGTGCCGATGATTCGCTCGCAAGCTTCGCTCATGTCCGCACCCCACGACGCAGCGCGAACCGCCGCCCCGGGCGGCGGTTCGACGGCCTGCGGTGCCGGGACCGGTAGTCGCTCATCGCATGGGCGTAGCTGTTCAGCAGGTCATCGACGGTGTGCGCCCAGGAGAACTGCGCGGCGTGGGCCGCGGCGGCCACCCGCAACGGACCCGGATCACGCTGCAGCACGTCGTCGATCGCGGCCGCCCAGTCGTCGACGTCGTGCCCGTCGACCAGGGCGCCGCTGACACCGTCTGCCACCGCGACCGGCAGACCGCCGACCGCGGCCGCCACCACCGGCGTCCCGCAGGCCTGGGCCTCGATCGCGACCAGGCCGAAGGATTCGGAGTAACTGGGCACCGCGACCAGATCGGCGGCGCGGTACACGTTGACCAACTGTTCGCGGGACTGCGGCGGCAGGAACGTCACGCGGTCGGTGATACCGAGTTCATCGGCCAGGCGGACCAGGGTGTCGGGCTCGGCCAGGCCACTGCCCGACGGCCCACCGGCGACCAGCACCCGGACGCCGGGCAGTTTGGCGGCGGCACGCAACAGCACGTCGGGCGCCTTGAGCGGCTGGATCCGGCCCACGAACGCGACCACCTGCTCGCGCGGCGCAATACCGAGCACTGCGCGTGCCGCGTCGCGATCACCGGGGGTGAAGGCATCCAGATCCACTCCGGGATGCACCACATCGATCCGCTCCGGATCGGCTTGGTGAAGCGAAACCAGTTGCTGTGCCTCATGTTCGGTGTTCACGATGAGACGATCGGCCTCGTCGACCACCTGCTGCTCCCCCACGGCACGCAGCGGCGGCTCGGGCGAATCACCGGCGGCCAGTGCGGCGTTCTTCACCGCGGCCAGGGTGTGCGCGGTGTGCACGAGTGGCACCGCCCAGCGGTCCCGGGCCAGCCAGCCGACCTGACCGGACAGCCAGTAGTGCGAGTGGACGACGTCGTAATAGCCGGGCTCGTGGGTCGCCTCGGCACGCAACACCCCCGCGGTGAACGCGCACAGCTGGGTGGGCAGGTCGTACTTGTCCAGGCCCTCGAACGGCCCGGCCACCACGTTGCGCACCAACACCCCGGGCGCCACCTGCACCACCGGGGCGTCCGACGACGAGGTGGCCCTGGTGAAAACCTCCACCTCGACGCCGCGGCGGGCCAGCTGCAACGCGGTCTGCAGCACGTAGACATTCATCCCGCCGGCGTCACCGGTACCCGGCTGCGCCAGCGGCGAGGTGTGTACGGATATCACCGCAACGCGGCGGGGAATCTCGAGGTCTGTGGCTAGACGCACACAGACATGTCTACACCGCCGCCGATCGACGAGTTTGGGCACGCCGCATGGCGCCGATCGGATCCGCATACAGGCCGCCCAGCGAAACGATGCCGGCACTGGCTTCCTGAACCCGGTTGCCGAACGCCGTCAGCCGGATATCTCGGGGCCCCAGCACCGAACGGCGCGTGACGGCGTCCTCCACGACGGGCAGGCCTTCGGGGTATTCGGTGAAGGCCTGGCCCCCGAGCACCAGATCGTCGGGGTTGAGCAGATCGCGCAGCAACGCGACGGCCTCGCCGAGCACCCGGGCCCGATCGGCCAGCAGCTCGACCGCCTTCTCGTTCCCCTGCCGGGCTGCGCGCAGCACCGTCGACAGCGTCGAGGACGGCCCTTCGGCCGGGATGATCCGCAGCTTGCGGGCCGCGTTGAGCACCGCTTCGTCACTCACGGTGGACTCCAATTGCCCAGAGCCTCCGAGCAATTCAGATTGCGCGGGCAGCCCTGCGATGGTGCCGGGCCCGCTGGCCGGGGAGTGCACGCGGCCGTCGATCGACAGCGCGTAGCCGACGGTCTCGCGGGCATAGACGTAGAGGCTGGTCCGCGCCGGAGCACCGACGGCCTCCGGGGAAGACCGGCGTCCCCCCAACAGCAGTTCGGCACCGGCCATCGCATCCACGTGCGAGGCGACCGACACCGGCAGCGCCAGCGCTTCGGCGAGCACCGGGCCCACCGGGGCATCGGCCCACCCCAGCCGCGGGTGATCGAGATACCCCGTGGCACCGTCGACGACGCCACCGGCGGCCACCCCGACCCACAGCGGGCGGCGACGGTGCCAGCGGCTCAGGTACCGGCGCGCGCTGGAGGCCAACGTGGCCAACGCCGCGGACTGGGATCCCGATGGGGTCGGCGTCTCGACCACGTCGAGGGTGCGACCGAACAGGTCGGTGGCCACGATGCTGGTGGTGCGCGCACCGATGTGGATACCGAGTGTGAGGTAGGGCTCGTGGTTGACCTCGACCGGCACGCGGGGCCGTCCGATGGCCCCGGAAACCGCGAGATCGGCACGCTCACGCAGGATTCCGGCGTCGAGTAGTGCGGTGACCTGACGGTTGACGGTCGCGATGCTCAACTGCGTGAGCTGTGCGATGGCATCCCGGGCGATCGGCCCACGGGTGCGGACGGCGCTGAAGACCGATGCCGCGGCAGCGTCGGGCACCTTCAGCGACGGGGCGACGATGTGCAACAGCCGCGACTGCGGGTAGCGCGAGGCGGCGGACAGCGGCCGGGCAGTCCGCGCGGAAGTGCCGGCCGAAGAGACGGACGAAGCCGGGGAGCTACTGGTGCGCTTCCGAAGGGGAGCGGCGATGGCGGTGGTCACGTGAATGGTCCTTACTGGAGGTCGGCTGGTGGGGTGGGACCACACCTGGCGACTCAGCAGGACGGGAAAACGGTGTCCGGGTTCAGTCAGGCGCGGCGGGGTGCGCAACAACAACACGCACGCCGCGCGAAGCGGGACTGGAGATTCCGGGACACACGAAGAACTTAGCACGCCATCTAAAGTTGGTCAGATGACGACACCACAGTCAGAAAAACGGGTGGCAGTGGTTACCGGCGCCAGCGCCGGAATCGGTGCCGCGACGGCCAGATCCCTTGCCGCCCTGGGCTTTCACGTAATCTGTGCGGCCCGCCGGGCCGATCGGGTCCAGGCGCTGGCCGAGGAGATCGGCGGGACCGCGATTGTGGCGGACGTCACCGACCAGGACGCGGTCGACGCCTTGGCGGCCCAGCTGGGCCGGGTGGATGTGCTGGTGAACAACGCCGGCGGGGCCCGGGGGCTGGAATCCGTCCTGGACGCTGACCTGGAACATTGGCAGTGGATGTGGGAAACCAACGTGCTCGGCACCCTGCGGGTCTCCCGGGCGCTGCTGCCCAAACTCATCGCCTCCGGCGACGGCCTGATCGTCACCGTCACCTCGATCGCGGCATTCGAAACCTATGACGGCGGCTCGGGCTACACCGCGGCCAAACACGCCCAGGGCGCCCTGCACCGCACGCTGCGCGGCGAACTTCTCGGAAAACCGGTGCGGCTCACCGAGATTGCCCCGGGCGCGGTGGAGACCGATTTCTCGTTGATGCGCTTCGAAGGTGATCGGGAACGCGCCGACAACGTGTACCGGGGCATCACCCCGTTGGTGGCCGAGGATGTCGCCGAGGTGATCGGGTTCGTCGCGTCACGGCCTTCACACGTCAACCTCGACCAGATCGTGATCCGTCCGCGCGATCAGGCCCCGCACGGGCGCTTCAACCGGAAGTAACGCTCACGAAAGTGACGCAACGGTCGTTGGCGCGAGGGCGCAACGACCATTGCGTTGTTTTCGGCGCAGAGGCTCAGCCGCCCGGGGTGGGCTTCGGCGGCGTGGTGGTCGTGGGCGTGCCGGACAGTGTCGGAGCGTCCGTCGGCGTCGCCGGGGCGGACGCAGGAAGATTCGTCGGCGAATCCTCCGAGGACAGCGCCGACATGGACTTCCACTCGTTCCAGTCCACCGCCCAGTCCCAGAGATCGCCGTCGGCATAGGACAGCTCGATCCGGGTGCCGGTCACCTCGACCGGGTCGCCGTACATCGCACTGTTGAAGTACTGCTGCGAGTTCTCCAGGTTCAGGTTGATGCAGCCGTTGGTCACGTTGGTGTTGCCCTGCGAACCGATGCTGTTGGGGTTGCAGTGGATGAACTCGCCGTTGTTGGAGATCCGCACCGCGAAGCGTTCGTGCACATTGCTGTACCCCGCGGCGGGGTTGGTCATCCAGAAGTCCTCGTACTTCTCGGTGACCACGTGGATGCCGCTGCGCGTGACGTTGCGGTCCAGATCGCCTTCGCCGTAGCTGCACGGGAAGTCCATGATCACCGCGCCGGATCCGTCGAGCACCTGGATGCGGTGGCTGGATGCCTCGGCCCTGACCACCTGGCGGCGCCCGATCTCGAAGTCGAGCGTCGAGTCGGCCCCACCATAGGCGCCGTCACCGAAGCTGACGCCGTACAGCGGCGCCTTGACGCTCACCTTGGTTCCGGTCGGGTAGTACTCCCGGGTCCGCCAGTGCACGCGCGAGCCCCCGGCCTCGTCGGGCAGCCACGCCCAGCTGCCCTCGACGGGCGGCGTGGTGGTGACCTGAAGAGCTTTTTCGACGGTCGCCCGGTACTTGTCGTCGATCGCGGCGTCGAACTGCAGGATGACCGGCGCGGCCACGCCGACAACCTGGCCGTCGGCGAGCTGGAACTGACCGTTGACCTGTTTCTGCGGGGCGACGGTGGAGAACTTGCCCTGCACGGATTCGGCCTTGCCGTCCTGCCCCACCACGGCGCCTGCCCACGTGTAGGTGGATTCGTAGCCGAGGGGTTCGGTGACAGTGAACGCGGTGCGGTCACTGTTGAATTTGCCGGCGACGACCTTGCCGTTGGTATTCGTCAGGCTGACGCGCTGGAACACGCCGTTCTCGACCTTCACTCCGACCGGCGCCGTCGGCAGCACGTCCTCGGAGTCGGCGGCAGGCTCGTAGGTCACCGTCGGCGTCGCGGTCCGCTCGGCCTCAGGCGCGGATACCGACGATTCCCTCGAGCAGGCAGCCAGCAGTCCGGCTCCCATTCCAATGGTCAACACCGTCAGGGCACGCCGCCGATTGAACAACGGCGCATCGGCCTCTATATCACCGGCAGGGCTCACGTGGATCTAGGGTACTGATAGATCGCACCCAATCAGAATCGGTTCGGGGTGCAGCATGATCCCGAAGCGGTCCAAAACACCCGCCTGCACCGCCCTGGCCAGGGCAATCACATCGGCAGTGTTCGCCTCGCCACGATTGGTCAGAGCCAGCGCATGCTTGGTGGAAAGCCGCGCGGGAGCACCGTCACCCGGGTACCCCTTGCCGAACCCGGCATGCTCGACGAGCCAGCCTGCCGCGAGCTTGACCCCGTCGGGCGCGGGGTAATGAGGCACCTGTCCGGCCGCCGATTCCCGGGCAGCCTGGAACGTCGCCTGGACCCGCTCGAACTCGGCCTGCGACACCACGGGGTTGGTGAAGAACGACCCGACGCTCCAGGTGTCGTGGTCTTGCGCGTCGAGCACCATCCCTTTGCCGGCGCGCAACCGCAGCACGGTCTGGCGAACACGCATCGGGTCGGCACGCTCCCCCGGTTCGACACCCAGCGCGGTGGCCAGTTCGCGGTACCGCAGCGGTGCGCTGCGGCCCGCCCGATCAAGGGCGAACTCGACTTCGAGCACGATGACGGCATCGGAGTGTTTGAGGATGCTCGTGCGGTAGCCGAACTTGAGCTCTTCCGGTGCGGCCCAACCAACTTCACCCGTGCGCCGGTCGAGCAGGCGCACCCGGCTGATGGTGTCGGCGACCTCGGCCCCGTACGCACCCACGTTCTGCACCGGGGTGGCCCCGGCCGAACCCGGTATCCCGGAGAGGCATTCGAGCCCGCCCAGCCCGTGCTGCAGCGAGGCGACGACGACGTCGTCGAACACGGCGCCGGCCTCGGCGCGCACCAGGTCACCCTCAACCGTGATCGCGGTGTTGGCCACGCGCACCACGGTGAGGTCCGGCATGGTGTCGGACAGGTCGTCGGCCAGCACCACGTTGGATCCGCCGGCGAGCACCAGGATCGGATCGGACACCGCGCGCAGCACATCGATGAGCTGATCGGTACTGGCGCAGGTGAGCACCCTGCGCGCCACCGGACCGACCCGCAGAGTGGTCAGTGGGGCCAGCGCAACCGACTCGGCGACCGCGACACCGGCAACATACGAACTGACCACGGGCCGTAACGGTAGCCTGACCAGCTATGCCTCGATCATTCGACATGGCCACCGACTACGAAGGCAGCGTCGAACAGGTCCACCGGGCATTCGCTGACGAACGGTACTGGCGGGCCCGGCTGGCCGATTCCGGGGCCGACGCAACCACGCTCGACGCGCTGACCGTGACCGACGGCGGCGATATCAAGGCGGTCACCACGCAGATCCTGCGGGCAAGCCAACTGCCCGGCCTGGTGTCGCAGTTTCACCGCGGCGATCTGAAAATCCGGCGCGAGGAGCATTGGCAGCCGATCCGTGACGGCGCTTCCCACGGCACGGTGCAGGGCTCCGTCGCCGGGGCGCCGGTGTCCCTGTCCGGAACCACGACCCTTGCCACGACCGGCGGCGGGTCCCGGCTGTCGGTACACATCACGGTCGAGGTGAGGGTGCCGCTGGTCGGCGGCAAGATCGAGAGTTTCATCGGCGCGCAGTTGGTCGACCTGTTGACCGCCGAACAACGGTTCACGTCGGTGTGGATCACCGATCACGCCTGAACCCGGCGGTACCTTCGGTAGCCATGAGCCGATCCCGGCAGTCGACGATGTCGTTCGACGCACCCGCCGAAACGATCTACGCCGTGTACGCGAATGCCGAGTACTGGCAGGCCCTGATGGACCGGTACGACGACCTCACACCCGGAAAATCCGACATCACGGCCTTCAGCGCCGACGAGCGCGGAATCGCGGTCGAGTTCCGGCAGGTGCTGCCGCGCGCGGAGCTGCCCGCGATCCTGCGGTCGGTGATACCGCTCGACCTGGCCATCACCCGCAAGCAGTATTTCGGCCCCTTCGACCCGCACGGCGCGAACGGCCACTACGCCGCGTCGGTTTCGCATGCCCCGGGCCGGCTCGATGGCCGCTATGCGCTCACCGGGGTCGCCTCGGGCAGCCGGCTGCGGGCCGACAGCACGTGCAAGGTGCCGATGCCCCTGGTCGGGGGCAAGCTCGAAGATCTGGTCCTGCAGTCCGTAAACGACGTGTTCACCATCGAGGGGGCGTTCACCGCTGACTGGATCGCCGAGCACGTCTAGACCCGTCGGGGCGGTCACCCGCGGCACCACCGGGTACAACCGGCTGCGCCGCAGCGACCGTTGGCTGGTGCACTCGCCGCGGGTGCGCAGCGTGTTGCGGGCCGCCGCCGACCCGCTGGTGGTCGACCTCGGGTATGGCGCACTGCCGGTGACCACGCTCGAATTGGCCGCGCGGCTGCAATCGGTGCGCCCCGATGTGCGCGTCGTCGGCCTGGAGATCCACCCCGAACGCGTGGCCACCGCACGGGCGATGGCCGACGGCAGCGACGTGCAATTCGCCCTCGGCGGGTTCGAGTTGGCCGGGCTGCGTCCGGTGCTGGTGCGGGCGTTCAACGTGTTGCGTCAGTATCCGGCCGAGGCGGTGCCCGAGGCCTGGGCGACGATGACGCGCCAACTGGCCCCGGGCGGACTGATCGTCGACGGGACGTGCGACGAGCTGGGCCGCAGATGCTGCTGGGTGCTGCTGGACGCCGACGGGCCGGTGAGCCTCACCTTGGCGTGTGACCCGTTCAGCATCGAGCGCCCGTCGGATCTGGCCGAGCGGCTGCCCAAGGTGCTGATCCACCACAACGTCGAAGGACAGCCGATCCACGCGCTGCTCGGCGCGGCCGACCGGGCCTGGGCCAGCGCGGCCGGGCACGGAGTGTTCGGGCCGCGGGTGCGCTGGCGGGCCATGGTGGAGTTGTTGCGGGCCGAGGGCTACCCCGTCGCCGCACCGCGCCGCCGGTTGCGCGACGGGGTGCTCACAGTCCCGTGGACGACCATCGCGCCACTAAGCTGAACCGCATGCGAATTGCCCTGGCGCAGATCGCCACCGGCGCGGACCCGTCGTCGAATTTGGCGCTGGTCGACGAGTACACCCGGCGCGCCGCCGCTGACGGCGCCCGGTTGGTGTTGTTCCCCGAGGCCACGATGTGCCGGTTCGGGGTGCCGCTGGGCCCCGTCGCCGAAGACCTCGACGGACCGTGGGCGACGGCGGTGCGCGAGATCGCCGCGCAGGCCGGGGTCGTCGTGGTGGCCGGGATGTTCGCCCCCAGCCAGGACGGGCGGGTCACCAACACCCTGATCGCGACCGGTCCCGGGGTGGACGCGCACTACCACAAGATCCATCTCTACGACGCCTTCGGATTCGCCGAATCACGCACTGTGGCACCGGGTTTCGAGCCGGTGACCATCGATGTCGACGGGGTCACCGTCGGCCTGAGCACCTGCTACGACATCCGGTTCCCGGAGCTCTATGTGGAGCTGGCCCGTCGCGGCGCCCAGCTGATCACCGTGCACGCCTCCTGGGGATCCGGGCCCGGCAAGCTCGAGCAGTGGACCCTGCTGGCCAGGGCCCGGGCGCTGGACACCACCGGATTCATCGCCGCGGTGGACCAGGCCTATCCGGGCGATGAGATCGCCAAGGTCGGGCCGACGGGTGTCGGCGGCAGTCTGGTGACCTCCCCGACCGGTGAGGTTCTCGCCGCGGCCGACGCCGACCCGCAGTTGCTGGTCTTCGACGTCGACCTCGATGCCGCCAACCAGGTCCGGGACACCATCGCTGTGCTGCAGAACCGCTCACAGTTCGCTCAGTTCGGTAAGGCACAATCGCTGGGGTGACCGATCCCTGGGCTCGCCCAACCGACCAGTCCCCGCCAGCTCCTTCGGCGGAGCTGCCGCCGCAGCCGCCCTCACCCGATCAGCCTGAGCAGCCGGCATCCGACGCTCAGCAGCCGCCGCAGGACACGTCGGCACTGGCGAAGGTCAAGAAGCTGCTGTCGGATCCGTTGTCGGTGGTGCTGGTCTTCGTGATCGTGGTGGCCCTGGTCGCCGCCGGTGTGCTCGGCGGTGAGCTGTTTGCCCGCAGTCGTGCCGACAAGATCGTCGCCTCGATCGTGGAATGCATCGTGGAAGACGGCGCCACAGCATCGTTCGACCCGCTGCCGCCGTTCTTGATGCAGCACGTGACCGGGCACTACACCAACATCAACATCGAGACCGCGGGCAACCAGATCCGCAACGCCAAGGGCATGAAGGTCAAGCTGGGCATCGAGGACGTGCGGATCAAAGAGACCGCTGATGCCAGCGGCACCGTGGGCTCGTTGGTCGCCGACATCACGTGGAACACCGACGGCATCCGCCAGAGCGTGGCCGACATGGTCCAGCTGCCGTTCATCGGCTCGGCCATCTCGGATGTGCGGACCAACCCGTCCAACGGAACTATCGAACTCAAGGGCCTGCTCGGCACCATCACGGCCAAGCCCACGGTGGTCAACAAGGGCATCTCGCTGCAGATCGTCGACCTGAGCGCGATCGGCCTGTCCTGGCCGCGGGAGACCCTGCAGCCGATCCTGGACAAGTTCACCGCCCAGCTGACCGAGAACTACCCGATGGGGATCCACGCCGACAGCGTGCAGGTCACCGACAGCGGCGTGGTGGCGAAGTTCTCCACCACGAATGCGTCGATGCCCAAGGCCACCGAGGACCCCTGCTTCGACAAGCTCTAGGTTTTCCGCGCCGAGACTACGGTTTTTGCGGCTATCCAGCTCGATCGCATCAGAACCCGTAGTTTCGGCGGCCGCGTCGGTTAGCCGGTGAGGCCGTCGAGCACCGCTCTGGTGCCCGACAGGCCGAGCCGGGTGGCCCCGGCGTCGAGCATCGCCACGGCCGCCTCGGCGGTGCGGATGCCGCCGCTGGCCTTGACCCCGATGCCGTCACCCACCGCGCGCGCCATCAGCTCGACGGCGCGGGTGGAGGCGCCCCCGCTGGGGTGGAAGCCGGTGGAGGTCTTGACGAAGTCGGCCCCGGAGCCGACAGCGGCCCGGCAGACGTCCTGCAACAACGCCTCGCCGGCGAACTCCAGCAGCGCCGCGGACTCGACGATCACCTTGAGCGTGGCGCTGGGCGCGGCGGCGCGCACCGCGGCGATCTCTGCCGCGGTCGTATTGAGGTCGCCGGTCAGCGCGGTTCCGACATCGATCACCATGTCGATCTCCGAGGCGCCAGCCGTGACGGCCAGTTGCGACTCCCGGGCCTTGATCTCGGCCAGGTGCTTGCCCGACGGGAAGCCGGACACCGCGGCCACTGCCAGGCCGGACGGGGCGACCGCGGCCGCGGCGGCCACCAGCGTCGGCGACACGCATACCGAGAACACCCCGAGGTCGGCGCCCTCGGCCACCAGTTTCTCGACGTCGGCCACGGTGGCCTCCGGCTTGAGCAGGGTGTGGTCCACGAGGGCGGCTACCTGAGCACGGGTATAGCTGCCCATCAGAACGGTTCCTCGCTGCCGCCGGGATTGCACCCGCTGGCCAGCATCACCTCGGGGGCGACCTCGGGCCGCCACGGCTCCAGATTCCAGCTGGTCTTACCGGGTTCGGCGAGTTCGGCGAACGTCCAGTGGCACAGGAACTGCTCACGCATCCCGGGAAGGTCGGCATCCGGGGACAGGGCCAGCACCTCGGCCCAGGCCTGGTCGGCCTGCGCGGCGCTGCCCGGCTGGCGGGTCAGTGCCCGGGCGGTGTCGGTGGGATAGACGCGCAGGCTGGACAGGTCACCCCATTTGGCCCATTCGACGTGGTCGACGTAGACGTGGTCACCGGGGTCGGCGACCGAATTGGGGGCCCAGGTCAGTGCCGCGCCCAGCGCGAGGCATGCCGCGCCGAGCGCGGCCATTGGCGAACGCATCGGGTCAGTGCGACTTTCCCTGGATTTCGAGCAGTTTGGGCCGCACATCGACGAGGTAGACGCCGGTGGCGCAGGCCGCGATGACAGGGATGAACACACCACCCACCAGCAGTGTCAGCACCGCGCTCACGCCCAGGATGGCCAGCCATACCGGCTTGGTGAGCTTGCCGGTGGCGGTATAGGCATCCGGACGCTGCCGGGCCGCGTGCACGAAGGCGTACACGGCCACGAGAACGACCAGGTAGCCGAGTACGGAAATAATGACGCCCGCAAGGTTGGCAAGTTGCACCTCACCAGCCTATGCGGGCGTCATCGTCAGCGTCGACCGACGGGGCTCAGGCCCCGCCGATCAACACCGGTTCTACTTCTGGGTGACCTTCTTGGCCGGAGCGGCCGCGGTCTTCTTGGCGGCCGGGGTGGCAGCCTTCTTGGCCGGAGCAGCCGGGGCCTTCTTGGCCGGGGCGGCCTTCTTCGCGGGGGCGGCAGCAGGCGCTTCAGCCTTCTCGGCCTTCTTCGGCAGCTCGACGCCGACCAGCTTGGCGGCACGCTCGCCGACCGCGCGGGTCTGGGTCGCCACGGTGCCCAGGGCCTCCTGGGTCAGCTCGACGGCCTGGTCGGTGTAGCCCTCGACCCGGCTGGCGGCTTCTTCGATGGCCGGCTGGTTGCGCAGGCGCTCCAGTGCGGCCTCGCCGCGCTCGACCAGCTTGTTGTAGGTCGCGGTGGCCTGATCGGCGTAGCCCTCGGCGGCCTTGCGCAGCTCGTCGGAGTTCAGCTTCTCGCGCAGCTCACCGAACTGGGTCGGCAGCTCTTCCTGCAGCTTGTTCAGGCGGGCACGGCTCTCCTCGACGCGGGCCTCGGCATCGGTGCGCGCGCCTTCGGCACGCTCACGCAGGCTGGCGACGATCTCGTTGACCGTGGCCAGGGCCAGGTCGGCAGCGCCGACGGCGGCCAGCAGCGGGGCCTTGAGGTCTTCGATGGTGGGCTGAGTCTTCTCGGTCATGCGAATTCCTTTCTCAGGATGGCTTTTCGTGCGAATGGTTATCGGGCAGCTGGTGAGGTGTCAGTCAGTCGGATCAGATGTCTGCTCCTCACCTGCTTCGGCTTCGTTCTGCTGCCGGAACGATGTGTAGATATCGAGCAGCACCTGCTTCTGCCGCTCGGTGATCCCCACGTCGTTGACGATGGCGTCGCGGACCTCGCTGGGCTCGCTGGGCTCCAAGATCCCGGCGCGCACATAGAGGACTTCCGCGGACACCCGAAGTGCCTTCGCGATCTGGTTGAGCACGTCGGCGGAGGGTTTCCGCAATCCCCGTTCAATCTGGCTCAGGTAGGGATTGCTGACGCCGGCCTTCTCGGCCAGCTGCCGAACCGATACCTGCGCCGCCTCACGCTGGGCCCGGATGAAGCTTCCGATGTCCTGCGCAGCGCTGGAGACGACAGCCGCGAGATTTTCGTCTTGCGCCATGTCATTCCCCTCGTAGGCCGTGTATCCGTTAACGACAAAATTCACGCTACGACGGGGTGCTAACTTTTGCAAGCACTAGTTAGCGCAGGTCAGAAGAGTAGTTGGGCTATCGAGTAGATGATCAGGCCCGCCAACGAGCCCACCACAGTGCCGTTGATCCGAATAAATTGCAGGTCACGGCCCACATGGAGCTCGATCCGGCGGCTCGCCTCGTCGGCATCCCAGCGTTCGATGGTCTCGGTGATGATTGCTGTGATCTCGGTCCCATACTCGGCGACCAGGTGTTTTGCCCCCCGAACGATCCAGCTGTCGACCTTGTCGCGTAGCTCGGCATCGTCGCGCAGCGACTCCCCGATGCGCATCACCGAGTCGGCGATCCGGGTGCGCAGCGCCGACGACGGATCGTCCACCGACTCCAGGATGATCCGCTTGGCCGCCGCCCACGCGGTCTCGGCCGCCCGCGCCACCTCGTCGCGGCCCATGATCTGTTCCTTGACGTTCTCGGCGCGCTGAATCGTCGCCTCGTCGTTCTGCAGGTCGTCGGCGAACTCGAACAGGAACCGGGTGGCCGAGCGGCGCAGCTCGTGGTCGGGGTTGCGGCGCACCTTGTCGGTGAAGTCCATCAGCTCCCGGTGGATCCGGTCACCGACCAGGTGGTCCATCCAGCGCGGCGACCAGGTCGGCGAATCCCGCTCGATCACGCGCTCGATCACCTCACCGGAGTTCAGCGACCACTGGAACGCCCGGTCGCACAACAGCTGGATCAGCGCTTCCTGACGGCCCTCCTGGAGCAGTGTGGAGAGCACCCGGCCGATCGGCGGGCCCCATTTGGGCTCGGCGATTCGCTTGACGATCATCCGGTCCAGTACGTGCTGGACGTCCTCGTCGCGCAGCATCTCGACCCCGACCCGCAGCACCGTCGACGCCTCGGCGGCCACCCGCTCGGCATGCGGACGGTCACACAGCCACTTGCCCAACCGGCCCGCCACCTGGGCATCGTGCAGTTTGGTCGCGATCACCTCGGGAGACATGAAGTTCTCCCGGACGAACGTGCCCAACCCCTCGCCCAGCTGGTCCTTCTTGCGCTTGATGATGGCCGTGTGCGGAATCGGCAGACCCAGCGGATGCTTGAACAACGCGGTCACCGCGAACCAGTCGGCAAGCGCGCCGACCATGCCCGCCTCGGCCGCCGCGCGCACATACCCAACCCAGCCGGCCGCTCCCCGCGACTGCGCCCACGTGCACAAAAGGAAGATCACGGTGGCGCCGACCAGGAAGCTCAGCGCTACCAGCTTCATTGTCCGCAAACCCCGTATGCGTTCGGCATCGGCAGCGCTGTCCGCACCGGCCAGCGTCTCGGCAAAACTTTGCCGCGGGCCCGGATTCGCGCGGACTCCCGCGTCGGTTCGATGTGCCACGTTTCCATCTTGCGCTATCGCCGCGACTGAAGGCCTGACCCTCAAGCCGGTATCCGCAGATTCGCCGTAGTATCAAGTGGAACTAGGGAATGGGACTACTGCGACAGTGGCACAGCAGACTCCGCCGGTGACGGTGAAGACCGATGGACGCAAGCGGCGCTGGCACCAGCACAAGGTGGAGCGCCGCAATGAATTGGTAGACGGCACCCTGGAAGCGATCCGGCGCCTGGGCAGCAACGTCAGTATGGACGAGATCGCTGCCGAGATCGGCGTGTCCAAGACCGTGCTGTACCGCTATTTCGTCGACAAGAACGACCTCACCACCGCAGTGATGATGCGGTTCGCCCAGACCACCCTGATCCCGAACATGGCTGCCGCCCTGTCCTCGAACCTCGACGGATTCGACCTGACCCGCGAGATCATCAAGGTCTACGTGGAAACCGTTGCGGCCGAACCGGAACCGTATCGCTTCGTGATGGCCAACAACTCGGCCAGCAAGAGCAAGGCCGTCGCCGATTCCGAGCAGATCATCGCGCGCATGCTCGCCGTGATGCTGCGCCGCCGGATGGCCCAGGCCGGCATGGACACCCGCGGCGCCGAGGCGTGGGCGTTCCACACCGTCGGTGGGGTCCAGCTGGCCACCCACTCGTGGATGTCGAACCCGCGAATGACCGCCGATGACCTGATCGACTACCTGACCATGCTGTCCTGGAACGCGCTGTGCGGCATCGTCGAAGTCGGCGGCTCGCTGGATAAGTTCAACTCACTGCCACACCCATCACCGGTTTTGCCGCCACAACTGCTTGACTGATCGGGTGACCGACAAGGACCTGCCTGCGCTGTGGACCCACGAACCACACGATCAACTGGTTTTTCGTCCAGGCGACCAGGTTGCGCGCATCGACGCCAACAGCACTCCGGGATTCCGCGGCAACAAGAGCGATGCGCCTACCCTGCAGACCGAGCGCAATCTGAGGTTGGCCTCGCTGCAGGAAATGCTCTACGCCCGCTCCAAGAGCGGTGACGACAACCGCTCGATTCTGCTGATCCTTCAGGGCATGGACACCGCCGGCAAGGGCGGAATCGTCAAACATGTTGTGGGAGCGGCAAATCCGCAAGGCATCCGGTACACCAGCTTCGGCAAGCCGACCGAGGAGGAGCGGGCCCACCACTATCTGTGGCGGATTCGCAACGCCCTTCCGCCGGCCGGGCACATCGGGGTGTTCGACCGTTCGCACTACGAGGACGTGCTGATCGTCCGCGTGCACAACCTAGTACCGCCGGATGTCTGGGGCGCCCGCTACGACGAGATCAACGCCTTCGAACGCGAGTTGGTCGATTCCGGCACCACCCTGGTGAAGGTGGCCATGTTCGTCTCACTCGCCGAGCAGAAGGCGCGGCTGGCCGAGCGGCTCGAACGGCCCGACAAGTACTGGAAATACAACCCGGCCGACATCGACGAGCGGCTGCTGTGGCCCAAGTACCAGGAGGCCTACCAGGCCATGCTGGAGAAGACGTCGACCGACTACGCGCCGTGGCACATCGTGCCGTGCGACAAGAAGTGGTACAGCCGGCTCGCCATCACCGAACTGCTCATCGAGGCACTCAAAGGCCTCAACATGTCGTGGCCGCCGGCAGACTTCGACGTCGAGGCGGAGAAGAAGCGGTTGGCTGACGCCTGATCTTGCGGCGATCGCGCCGACACTACGGTTAGTGACGGATTTCGCCGCTATTCCGCCATAACCCGTGGTCTCGGCGCGCGCGGGAACCGCTTGCCTGTGCCCCGCGTCCAATATCGGTGGGGCAGATCATCGTGGGCAGCGAGGCGATGGCGGCCGGATCCGTCACCCGTCAGATGTTGCGGTCCAAATATGTCATGGTGCACCAGAATGTTTATGCGCCAACAGGTTTGCTGCTGACTGCGCACGACCGGGCGATGGCCGCGTGGCTGTGGTCCGGGCGCAACGCCACGCTTGCCGGGTATTCGGCGGCGGCGGTCCTGGGCAGCAAATGGCTGCCAGAGTATGCGCCGGCCGAACTGTCCCGCATCCGCCAGCCCTCGCCGCCCGGGATCGTGATCCACACGGGCGTCATCGCCGACGACGAGCTTCTCATCGTCGGCGACATGACCTGCACCAGCGTCGCCCGTACCTGCTACGACATCGGGCGACGACAACGGCTCGACACCGCGATCATCCGGATCGACGCGCTGCTGAACGTCACCCACGTGGGCGTTGACCGGGTCGCGCGGATCGCCGAGCGCTATCCAGGCGCCCGAGGGATCCGTCGGCTACGTAGGGCACTCGACCTCGCCGACGCGGGAGCCGAATCCCCGCAGGAGACCCGGCTGCGCCTGGTGCTCATCCGGGATGGGCTGCCCCGGCCCGTCACGCAGATTCCGGTGGCCGACGAGTGGGGCCGGGTACGGCGGCGGATCGATATGGGTTGGCCGGAGTGGATGGTCGGCATTGAGTACGACGGAGATCAGCACTGGAGCAGTCCGGAAATCCACGAAAGCGATATCGAGCGCCTGGAGTTTCTGGCCGTACGGGGCTGGACGATAGTTCGGGTCAGTGCCCGTCAACTGCGTTATCGGCAGCCTGAGATCGTCGCCCGCGTCGGCAGCGCTCTCCGCAGAGCGGGCTACCCCGCAAAACACTCACGCCGAAACTACGGGTTGTGACGGATTCCGAGCGAAATCCATCAGAAACCGTAGTTTCGGCGTGATGTGAAAGAGCGAAACTACTTGACCAGCGTGAACTGGCCGATGTTGGTGATGCCGCGACGGAAGAAGTCGGCGCAGCCGGTCAGGTACTTCATGAACCGGTCGTACACTTCCTGACCCTGCAGGGCGATGGCCTCGTCCTTGGCCGCCTCCAGGTTGGCCGCCCACATGTCCAGCGTGCGCGCGTAATGCGGACGCAGCAGGTGGATGCGCTCCAGCTTGAAGCCCGAGCCGTCGGCGAGCTTCTCGATATCCTCGACCGCCGGCAGCTGCCCACCGGGGAAGATCTCCTCACCGATGAACTTCATGAACTTCAGGTCGCTGATCGTCAGCTTGATGTTGTTCTCACGGAAGAACTGCTGGGTGTGCGCCAGGATCGTGTGCAGCAGCATGCGGCCGCCGTTCTCCGGCAGGATGCTGTAGGCCCGCTCGAAGAAGATCGGGTAGCGCTCCTGCTTGAACGCCTCGAATGCGCCGATCGAGACGATGCGGTCGACGGGCTCGTTGAACTCTTCCCAGCCCTGCAACCGGATCTCGACGTTGCGGTTGGTGTCGACCTTGGCCAGCCGCTTGCGGGCATAGTCCGACTGTTCCTTGCTCAGCGTGATCCCGATGACGTTGACGTCGTGGTTGATCAGCGCACGCTCCAGGCAACCGCCCCAGCCGCAGCCGATGTCGAGCAGCGTCATACCCGGCTTGAGGTCGAGCTTGCCCAGCGCGAGGTCGAACTTGGCGTTCTGCGATTCCTCGAGGTTCATGTCCTCGCGCTCGTAGTAACCGCAGGTGTAGCCCATGGTCGGCCCGAGGAAGAGAGCGTAGAACTCATTCGAGATGTCGTAGATCGACTGCGACTCCTCGTAGTACGGAGCAAGATCGGACTCGACGTTAGACATACGAAAAATTACCTCTTTGCGTTTCTGCTGCTGACGACCATTGGTTTGGGGCCGACATATGTTCTTACATGCAGACTCTGTAGAGAGAGCCAGCAGGCCCTACTGTGGGTAGACTAGCTAAGCCTCGGCCATAGTGCCAGCGCGGCCCTTCTCAGTACTTGTAGAAGCCCTGGCCCGATTTCTTACCCAACTGTCCAGCCTCCACCATGCGCAACAGTAGCGGTGGCGCGGCGTACAAAGGCTCTTTGAACTCGTCAAACATCTTGTCGGCGATGAGCTTGAGGGTGTCCAATCCAACCAGATCGGACAGCCGCAGCGGCCCCATCGGGTGGGACAACCCGGCCACCACCGCTTTGTCGACATCTTCAATTGTGGCAAAGCCACCTTCGACCATCCGGACCGCCGCCAAGAGGTACGGAACCAGCAACGCGTTGACCACGAAACCGGACCGGTCAGAACAACGGACAACCTGTTTCCCGAGAACCGTGCCGGCGAATTCCTCGACGCGCGCGGCGGCGGCTTCTGCGGTCACGAGGGTGCTGACCAATTCGACCAACGGCAACACCGGAACCGGGTTGAAAAAGTGCAGGCCCAGCACCCTGGCAGGATTCTGAGTAGCTGCTGCGAGTTTCATGATCGGGATGCTCGAGGTGTTGGAGGCGAGCACCGCATCGGGGTCGGTGATGACTCGATCCAGGTCGGCGAAGATCTTCGCCTTGACGTTCTCGTCCTCGATCACAGCCTCGATGACCAACTGGCGGTCGGCCAGATCGTCGATCGTGGTGGTGAACTTCAGCTTGTCCAGCGCGGCGTCCTTCTCGCGCTCTGTGACCTTGCCTGCGCTGACCGCGCGCTCGAGCGATTTGGTGATGCGGTTGCGGCCCGCGGTGACCAGGGCGTCGGTGGTCTCGAACACCAGCACGTCGACGCCGGCACGCGCGGACACCTCGGCGATACCCGCGCCCATCTGGCCGGCACCGATCACACCTACACGTTCAATTTGATTGCTCACTGCTTCACTTTCTCAATACTCGAACACGCGACAGGCCCCGCCCAGGATTCTGAGCGGGGCCTGCGCTGTCAACCTTTGGCGGTCGAAGGCCTTAGCGGCTCCGGCTTATCGGTGCCACTTCCTCCTCGCGGCCCTGGGGGCAGCGCATCGTCAGTGACTCCGGCCTTTCGGTTCCACTTCCTCCTCGCGGCCCTGGGGGCAGCGCATCGTCAGTGGAACTGACCCTCTTCGGTGGAACCGGCCAGCGCGGTGGTCGAGCTGTTCGGGTCAACCGTGGTGGCGATGCGGTCGAAGTAGCCGGCGCCAACCTCACGCTGGTGCTTGGTGGCGGTGTAACCGCGCTCCTCGGCGGCGAACTCGCGCTCCTGCAGCTCGACGTAGGCCTTCATCTGCTCGCGGGCGTAGCCGTGAGCCAGGTCGAACATCGAGTAGTTGAGGGCGTGGAAACCGGCCAGGGTGATGAACTGGAACTTGAAGCCCATCGCGCCCAGCTCGCGCTGGAACTTGGCGATGGTGTCGTCGTCCAGGTGCTGGCGCCAGTTGAACGACGGCGAGCAGTTGTAGGACAGCATCTGGTCCGGGAACTCGGCCTTGACGCCTTCGGCGAACTTCTTGGCCAGCTCGAGGTCCGGGGTGCCGGTCTCCATCCAGATCAAGTCGGCGTACGGCGCGTAGGCCTTGGCGCGGGCGATGCACGGCTCCAGGCCGTTCTGCACCCGGTAGAAGCCCTCGTTGGTGCGCTCACCGGTGATGAACGGGCGGTCGCGCTCGTCTACATCGGAGGTGATCAGGGTGGCGGCCTCGGCGTCGGTGCGGGCGATGACCAGGGTGGGCACGTCGGCGACGTCAGCGGCCAGACGGGCCGAGGTCAGGGTGCGGATGTGCTGCTGGGTCGGGATCAGCACCTTGCCACCGAGGTGGCCGCACTTCTTCTCCGAGGCCAGCTGGTCCTCCCAGTGGGAACCGGCGACACCGGCGGCGATCATGGCCTTCTGGAGCTCGTAGACGTTGAGCGCACCACCGAAGCCGGCCTCACCGTCGGCGACGATCGGGGCGAGCCAGTTCTCGACCGAGGTGTCGCCCTCGACCTTGGCGATCTGGTCGGCACGCATCAGCGCGTTGTTGATGCGGCGGACAACCTGCGGCACCGAGTTGGCCGGGTAGAGGCTCTGGTCGGGGTAGGTGTGGCCGGACAGGTTGGCGTCACCGGCGACCTGCCAACCGGACAGGTAGATGGCCTTCAGGCCGGCGCGCACCTGCTGCACAGCCTGGTTGCCGGTCAACGCGCCCAGCGCGTTGACGAAGTCCATGTCGTGCAGCTGCTCCCACAGCACCTCGGCGCCGCGGCGGGCGAGGGTGTTCTCCTCGACGACGGAGCCCTGCAGGGCAACCACGTCGGCCGGGGTGTAGGTACGGGTGATGCCCTTCCAGCGGGGATTGTGATCCCAGTCGTGCTGGATCTGCTCCGGTGACTTGGGGGTGCCCACGGTCGACATAGGACTGCTCCTTCGGTTTGTTTCGACCGCTGCGCCGAGCCTCGTTACTTGCTAACGCCGCAGCAGCTTCACTGGTGTGCTAATCCGAAGATGGCACAACCTATATCCGCAGGTCCACCCGTTTCAGTTGCCAAGTTTCGCCAAAGCGCTTAGTTAACTTGCAAAGGTTGCGAAGAAATATGATGGCTGTACCGGTTCAGAAGCTACCGACGGGTAGCCCAAAGGCGCAGGTCAGTACGCTCGTACTGTTAAACCGGGCGGGGTCAGAGCGAGAACAGTGATGCGATCGCTTTTGTCTCGTCGCCGACGGCATATGTGAGCGTTCTAACAGTGCGGTCGGTGAGCTCTTCGCCGAATTTGTCGGTCGATCCGGCCGGGTGAACGTGCGACAGGATCTCGAGCTTCTCGCCCAGGGCCACCGCCGCATCGTGCTCGATGGTCACCCTCAGCGGCTTCTCCAGCAGCTCGGGATGCGAGTACAGGTAGTCCTCGACCACCGACCAGTACACGGAGTTGTTCATGTGGTCGAACAGGTCGATGTCGGACACCCGCACCGGGTACTCACGGATCTCGGCGGCGTCCTCACGACTGCCGGCCTTCAGATACGACTTCCAGCGCAACCGCGCCTCGTCGGTGGTGCGGCGCAGGCCCGACAGGAAGTCGTCGGAGATACGGGAGGGCCCCTGCGTCTCCCGGTTGATGTGGATCCAGAACGCCTCGGACTCCATCAGCCCGCCCTTGCGGCCGTCGATACGCACCCGCATCTCGCACCACCGGTTGGACGTTCCCGAACACCACCGCCGCATCCGCAGGATGTCGCCGCCCTCGATGGGCCGGATCAGGTCGATCATCGTGCGCCGCACGATCCACGCCGGATGGACGTCTTCGTAGCCCATCTCCCGCAGTTGGTCCTGACCGACGTCCTGGATGTGTCGGCAAGCGCCGTCGAATCGCAGTCGCCCGCCGCGGTCGACATCGGCCATCCGCAGGGGCCATTCGCGGTCGAAGACATCGGGATGGGGATCGGGCACCGGCATCATCACCTTGTTCAGCCCGGTGGTCGGATTCTGCGCGGTTCCCGTCATGGTCACATCTCCCAGTCGCTATCGCCTGAGCCGATCATGCCAGGCGGCCCGATACTGCCAGTAGTGGCTGAACTGCCAAGAATGCAAAGGTCGTCTTCACACCCTTGTTAGGCTGTTTGACGTGGCAAAAACGTTCGTCGGATCGCGGGTGCGGCAACTGCGGAGCGAGCGTGGATTCAGCCAGGCGGCACTGGCCCAGATGCTGGAGATCTCCCCCAGTTACCTCAATCAGATCGAGCACGACGTGCGGCCGCTCACCGTGGCGGTGCTGCTACGCATCACCGAGGTGTTCGGGGTGGACGCGACGTTCTTCGCCTCGCACGACGACACCCGGCTGGTCGCCGAGATGCGCGAGGTGGCGATGGACCGCGACCTCGGCGCCGACATGGATGTCGCCGAAGTCGCCGACATGGTGGCGGCCTACCCGAATTTCGCCCGGGCGATGGTCAATCTGCACCGTCGGTACCGGTTGACCACCACGCAATTGGCGGCCGCCACCGAAGACCGCTACTCCGACGGCAGCGGCAGCGGTTCGATCACCATGCCCCACGAGGAAGTGCGCGATTACTTCTACCAACGGCAGAACTATCTGCATGAGCTCGATACCGCCGCCGAGGATCTGACCGCCAAGATCCGGATGCACCGCGGTGATCTGGCCGGCGAGATGGCCAACAGGCTGACCGCCGAGCACGGGGTACGGATCGTGCGACGCATCGATCTGGGCGACACCGTGCTGCACCGCTACGACCCGGCCACCAAGACCCTGGAGATGGGCAATCATCTCTCCCGGGGCCAGCAGGTGTTCAAGATGGCCGCCGAACTGGCATTCCTGGAGTTCGGCGAACTCATCGACAAGATGGTCGACGAGGGCATGTTCACCAGCGACGAGTCCCGCACCCTGGCTCGGCTCGGGCTTGCCAACTACTTCGCCGCGGCGACGGTGCTCCCCTACCGCCAATTCCACGATGTCGCCGAGAACTTCCGCTATGACGTGGAGAGGCTGTCGGCGTTCTACTCGGTGAGCTACGAGACCATCGCACACCGGCTTTCCACCCTGCAGCGTCCGTCGATGCGTGGTGTGCCGTTCTCCTTCGTCCGGGTCGACCGCGCGGGAAACATGTCAAAACGGCAGTCCGCCACCGGATTTCACTTTTCGTCCTCTGGCGGCACCTGTCCGCTGTGGAACGTCTACGAGACATTCGGCAATCCCGGCAAGATCGGCGTGCAGATCGCCCAGATGCCCGACGGGCGCAACTACATGTGGGTGGCGCGCACCGTGGAGCGCCGCGCCTCGCGCTATGGGCAGCCCGGCAAGACCTTTGCCATCGGGCTGGGATGCGAACTGCGCCACGCGCATCGGCTGGTGTATTCCGAAGGGCTCGACCTCTCCGGCGAGGTGGCCACCCCCATCGGGTCGGGTTGCCGGGTGTGCGAACGGGACAACTGCCCGCAACGCGCGTTCCCGGCACTCGGTAAAGCCTTGGACCTCAACGAACACCGCTCCACGGTGTCGCCTTACCTGGTGCGCCAGCCGTAGTTCGCCGCGAACTACTCACCGTGTTTTCTACCCTGGGTCGTGGCGACAACCGATCGACAGCCCGGCCGTAGAAACCGGTGCGCTCACCCGGCCACCCCACCTGTGCCAGACTCGGCTGGGTGAGTGCACTCGAGCCGGCCCGCATCGCGCCGGGCGGATTCCGCGAGCTGGGCCCGGTCAACTGGGCCATCGCCAAGCTGGGCGCCAGGGCCATCCGGGCACCCCGGTTCACCCTGATGAACGTGCTGGGCCAGCACAAGCTGCTGTTCCTGGTCTGGCTGCCGTATTCCGGGCTGCTGCTCGGCCCGCTGGGCAAGCTGCCGCGTCAGGATGCCGAGCTGGTCATCCTTCGGGTGGGCCATCTGCGTGATTGTGAGTATGAGCTTCAGCAGCACCGCCGGCTGGCCCGTAGCCGCGGCGTCGACGCCGAAACCCAGGCCAGGATCTTCGAGGGTCCCGACGCGGAAGGACTCACCGACCGGCAGCGGGTGTTGGTCACCGCGACCGACGAGTTCGTCGTCACCCGGTCCGTCTCGGCGGAAACCTGGGCGGCGTTGTCGTCGCTGCTCACCAAGCAGCAGATCATCGAATTCTGCATGCTGGCAAGCCAATACGATGGCCTGGCCGCCACGATGACGACGCTGCGGATCCCGCTGGACTTCCCGGACTAGCCGTCACCGCATCAGTGGGTGCCGACCGATTCCCGCCGTGAGTTGGTCTTGACATTCGCCGCCTCGCTCAACGACCGTCCGGCCGTCTCCACACCCCAGGCCACCGTGACGGCCAACCCGACGAACGAGATCGCGGCACCGGCCAGCAGCACCCAGTTGACACCCTTGTCCAGGGCGAAGGGCATGAGGTAGACGGCCACGGCCGCACCGATCCGGCTGGCCGCCGTACCGATGCCGACAGCGGTGGCCCGGACCTCGGTCGGGAACAACTCGTTGGGATAGACGATCTCGAGGAAGTTCGACGCCCCGGACAGCAGAGCGAAGGCGCACACGGCGGTGAAGACGATCATCACCGGCAGCCCGGGTATCAGCCCCGCAATGCCCCAGATGATGCCGATGCCGGCGAAGGTGTAGATCAGCAGAGCCTTCCGGCCGATCCGGTCGACCAGGAACAGTCCCGGGATACCGCCGACCACGAACAGCGCGGCGAGGAATACCTCACCGCCGTTCCCGGTGATGCCGACCTCGCCCAGGATGTCGAACGAGAACGAGTAGATGGACAGCAGCGGGATCACCTGACACATCCAGAACAGGCTGACGAACAGCGTCCGCTTCAGGTACGGCGGCTTGAACACCGACCGCAAGGTCGCGCGTTCCGCCGGCTCCGGCTCACCGAGATCCTCTACCCCGTAGCCGGGTCCGAAGACCTGTTTGATGGATCGGTCGGCTTCCTCGACGCGGCCCTTGCTGATCAGCCAGCGCGGGGATTCCGGTGTCCCCAACCGGAGGACCAGCGTGACGAGGGCGAAAACGGCCGGGCTGGCCAGCATCCAGCGCCAGGCATCGTCGCCGGCGAAGCGGGTGCACACCATCGCCACGGCCGGGGCGACGGTGGCGCCGACGGCCCATACGACGAATGTCGCGCCGAGCATGCGGCCGCGGTATTTGGCGGGCAGGTATTCCGCGAGCAGCGAGGTCGCGATCGGATAGTCGGCGCCGATCGCCATGCCGATGAGGAATCTCAGCAGGATCAACTGCCAGACTTCGGTGGCGAACATGCAGCCCACTGAGAAGACCGCCAGGGCAAGCAGATCCAGGATGTACATCATGTGGCGGCCGACCTTGTCGGTCCCCCAGCCGAACAGGCCGCCGCCGACGAAGATGCCGACGAGGACCGCGGCGGCGATCAGCCCTTTGTCGGCGGTGGTGACGTTGAACGACGTGCTCATGGTGGCCCAGGTGAAGCCGATGATCGCAATGGCGTAGCCGTCGATGAACGGTCCGCCTGACGAGTACAGCGTCAGTTTCTTGTGGAATGCCGTCAGGGGCGCGTCATCGATCAGTCCACTGCTAGATGCCATTGGGTTCCCTGCGCCGAAGTGGACGGGCCGCAGCCCGATCTGTTCACTTCGACATTCGCCCAGGGCGTTCCGGTCCAGAAGCGGAAAATCGCTCGAAACGCACGCCGTGTTGTTGTGCGATCACACAAACCTAGAGGTAGGTGACCCCGAGCAGCACCAGCGAGAACAGCACCGGGGACACCGGCAGTGTCCACAGGAACGCCGCCAACGTATGGGACTTCTGCTGGTACTTACGCCAGCCGAAGTAGCCGGCCGCGGCCCCGCCGATGAAGGACAGGGCCGCGACCAACAGCACCCAGATGTTGACCCGGGAACCCTCGGTCGCCAATGTGATGGCGGCCAGCCACGCCATGTGGCCGGCCACCAATCCGGCTATGCCGGCGACGATTTCGTTTCTCAAAAGTTGATCATGTGGCCGGCCAGACCGTGGAAGCACTCCTGCAGCGCCTCCGACAGGGTCGGGTGGGTGTGCACGTTACGGGCCAACTCGTTGGCGGTCAGATCCCACTTCTGCGCCAGGGTCAGCTCCGGCAGCAGTTCGGAGACATCCGGCCCGATCAGGTGTCCGCCGATCAGTTCGAGGTGCTTCTTGTCGGCGATCAGCTTCACGAAACCGGTCGGGTCCGCCAGTCCGTGCGCCTTGCCGTTGGCGGTGAACGGGAACTTGGCGACGACGACGTCGTACCCCTCGGCCTTGGCCTGCTCTTCGGTGAGCCCGAAGCTGGCCACCTGCGGCTGGCAGAACGTGGCGCGCGGCATCATCCGGTAGTCGCCCAGCGCCAGAGTCTCTGCGCCGGCGATGGTTTCAGCGGCCACCACGGCCTGGGCCTCGGCGACGTGGGCCAGCTGCAGCTTGCCGGTGACATCGCCGATCGAGTAGATGCCGGGCACGTTGGTGCGCATGTAGTCGTCGATGCCGATGGCCCCGCGGTCGGTCAACGCGACGCCTGCGGCCTCCAGGCCGAAGCCCTCGACGTTGGGCCCGAAACCGATGGCCTGCAACACCTTGTCGGCCTTGAGCTCCTCGGTCTTGCCGTCCTTGCTGACGGTCACCTTGACGGAGCCATCGGCTCCTTCATCCACGATGCCCTCGACCTTGGTGCCGGTCAGGATCTTCACGCCCAGCTTCTTGTACTGCTTCTCGATCTCCTTGGAGACCTCGGCGTCCTCGTTGGGCAGCGCGCGGGGCAGGAACTCGACGATGGTGACGTCGACGCCGTAGTTCTTCAGCACGTAGGCGAATTCCATACCGATCGCACCGGCGCCGGCGATGATGATCGAGCCCGGCAGGTCGCGCGAGAGGATCTGGGTTTCGTAGGTGACGACGTTGTCGGACAACGAGGTACCCGGCACCAGCCGGGTCGACGACCCGGTCGCGATGATGGCGTTGTCGAACGTGAGCTCCTCGGTGCCGCCGTCGTTCAACTTCACCGACATCGCCTTGGGTCCGGTGAACGTTCCGTAGCCGTGGACCTCGGTGATCTTGTTCTTCTTCATCAGGAAGTGCACGCCGGCGACGCGACCGTCGGCGACCTTGCGGCTGCGGTCGAAGGCGGCACCGTAATCGAAGGTGGCCTCACCGCTGATGCCGAAAGTCTTGGCTTCCTTGTTGAAGATGTGCGCCAGTTCCGCGTTGCGCAGCAACGCCTTGGACGGGATACAGCCGACATTGAGGCACACGCCGCCCCAGTACTTGGGCTCGACAATTGCGGTATTCAGCCCCAGTTGGGCGGCACGAATGGCCGCGACGTATCCACCGGGACCAGCTCCGAGAACGACAACGTCAAAGTGGGTCACGACCCCACCCTAGTGGGCCGCGCAATGGTCCTACCGGGCGATCCAGCCGAACACGTAGGCGCCGTAGAAAACCGCCGCTGCGGCCATCGCCGCCAGAGGCGCTGACATCAGCGCGATGGCCAGGGCCGATACCACCGGTTTGCGCTGCGCCGTCGATGCCAGCAGAGCACCGACCGTGGTGGCGACGACGTAGGCGAGCGCGATGAACACCGGCCAGGTCTTGTCGGCCGACTGATACCAGTAGTAGTACAGGCCCGCGCCTGCCGCGGCGGAGACGAACCACACCGCGGCCAGCACGCCCACCAACGTCCACCACTTCACCGACAGATAGGACCCCTCGACCACAACGGACGGGGCCGGCACGGGCACCGGCGCCGACGGGGCATCGTCGGATTCCACCTGGTCCGGGGTCATGTCCTCGGCGGGTGTCACGGCGGCCGGCGATTCGTCGGCGACGATCTCGTTTTCCCCGGTGTCGAACAGCGGGGTGAAGTTGGCGGTGGAGGTGTCGACGTCCTCAGCCATGGGATGCCACCTGGATGATCGCCAGCGCGCCGAACCAGCCGGGCGCGATGGCCAGGGCGAAGGCTCCGAGTGCGGTGACCCAGCGCCGACCCGAGACGAGGACCAGGAGCGTCCCGAGGACACCGGGTACCCCCAGGACGAGGGCGATCACCGCATCGGGCCGGACGGAGACCGTCACCAGCAATGTCGTGGCGATCCCTACCAGCAGCCCGACCGCTACGCCGACCGACATTGCGCCGGTCAGCAGCCACGCCCGTGGCAGCGGAATCACTCTTCGACGATAACGCCGCGACCCGTGGCGACCCGCTACATCCGTGCGGCGCGTCCCCCGGGTACCGGGCAGGCGTCGGCGGCTTCGTCGACGAGGTGGCTGCCGTTATCGGGCGGACGGGCGCCGGCGCTGTACTGCGCGCCCGTCACCGGGGATTGCTCGGCCAGCAGCGCGTTCTCCTCGTCGGTGAAGGCCCGGCCACGGGACAGGAACCGCATGCCCTCGGGCGCTTCCAGGCTGAACCCGCCGCCTCGGCCCGGGACGACGTCGATCACCAGCTGGGTGTGCTTCCACGCCTCGAACTGCGGGCCGGAGATCCATATCGGCACGCCGCCGCCCACATCGAGCACCGCCAGCACAATGTCGCGGTCCCCGACGATGAACTCGCCGTCGGGGTAACACATCGGCGACGATCCGTCGCAGCAGCCGCCGGACTGGTGGAACATCAACGCCCCGTGGCGCTCCTGCAGCCGCGTCAGCAGATCGGCGGCGGCCACGGTGATCAGGGCCCGTGCCGGTGCTCGACTCATCACGTCCTCGCTTCCGCCCCGGGCAGTGGTGTTGTTCAGCTCACAGTACGCGCGCAGTCACAATGGACGGGTGGTTGAGGATCCCTATCTGTGGCTTGAGGACATCACCGGCGACGACGCGTTGGCGTGGGTGCGAGCGCACAACGAGCCGACGATCGCCCAGTTGAGCGGTGAGCGTTTCGAGACGATGCGCTCCGACGTGCTGGAGATCCTCGACACCGACGCGCGCATCCCCTACCCGGGGCGCCGTGGTGAGTACCTGTACAACTTCTGGCGCGACGAGGCGAACCCGCGCGGCCTGTGGCGGCGCACCACGCTGGAGAGCTACCGCACCGAGGAACCCGACTGGGACGTCATCCTCGATCTCGACGAGCTGGCCCGGGCCGAGGACGAGAACTGGGTGTGGGCCGGCCCCGAGGTGATCGAGCCGGATCACACCTTGGCCATGATCAGCCTGTCCCGCGGCGGCGCCGATGCCACCGTGGTGCGCGAGTTCGACATGCGGACAAGGGAATTCGTTTCCGGTGGGTTCGAGTTGGCCGAGGCCAAGTCCTCGGTGTCCTGGGAGGACGAAGACACGCTGCTGGTGTGCACCGACTTCGGCGAGGGCTCGATGACCGAATCCGGGTATCCGCGGATCGCCAAGCGCTGGCGCCGTGGCCAACCGTTGACCGAGGCCGAGACCGTGTACGAGGCCGAGCCAACCGATGTCCGGGTGATCGCCTCGATCGACCGGACCCCGGGCTTCGAGCACACCCGGCTGGGCCGCTACACCGACTTCTACCACCGCATCCGCTACGAGGTGCGCGACGGCGAGCTGATCGAACTCAAGGTCCCGACCGACTCGTCGCTGTCGTTGCACCGCGAGTGGTTGCTGATCTCGCTGCGTACCGACTGGCAGGTGGGTGAGATCACCTACCCGGCCGGCGCGCTCCTGGGCGCCAACTTCGACGATTTCATCTCCGGCACAGCTGATCTCGCAATGATCTACGAGCCCGACGAGCACAGCAGCCTGTCCAGCGTGCAATGGACCAGAGACAAGCTGATCCTCATCACGCTGCGCGATGTCGCCAGCCACGTCGAGGTCGTCACGCCCGGGACATGGGAACACCGAGACGCACCGGACATTCCGCCGGCGACCGACACCATCGTCGTCGACATCGACCATCTCGGCGACGAGGTGTTCTACAACTCAAGCGGATTCACCACCCCGTCGCGGCTGCTGCACGGCACCGCCGGCGGCCCGCTGGTCGAAGTCAAGTCCGCACCGGCGTTCTATGACGCCACCGGCATCGACGTCGAACAGTATTTCGCGACCTCCAAGGACGGCACGAAGGTTCCGTATTTCGTGGTCGGACGCCGCGACGAACCGAGCCCGACCCATCTCTACGGCTATGGCGGATTCCAGAATTCGTTGACACCGGGCTACATCGGTGGCGCGGGGCGTGCCTGGCTGGAACGCGGCGGCACATACGTGCAGGCCAACATCCGCGGCGGCGGCGAGTACGGCCCGGGCTGGCACAAACAGGCGATGCGGGAGAACCGCCATGTGGTGTACGAGGATTTCGCCGCGGTGGCAGCGGATCTCGTGCGCCGCGGTATCACCACTGTCGAGCAGCTCGGTGCGTCCGGCGGCAGCAACGGCGGGCTGTTGATGGGCGTCATGCTGACCCATTACCCGGAGTTGTTCGGGGCACTGGTTTGCAGTGTCCCACTGCTGGACATGAAGCGTTTCCACCTGTTGCTGGCGGGTGCGTCGTGGGTGGCCGAGTACGGCAATCCCGACGACCCGGCGGACTGGGAGTTCATGTCGAAATATTCGCCGTACCAGAATATTTCGGAGTCGGCGACGTATCCGCCGATCCTGATCACCACCTCGACCCGCGATGACCGGGTGCATCCCGGCCACGCCCGGAAGATGACGGCGGCGCTGGAGGCCGCCGGGCACCGGGTGCTGTACTACGAGAACATCGAAGGTGGACACGGCGGCGCGGCCGACAACAAGCAGGCCGCGTTCAAGGCCGCGCTGACCTACGAGTTCCTCTGGCAGATGCTGGGCGACCGGGCCTAGCGGAAAGTTTGCGGGAATTCGTGCGCAGCCGCGCCTGGTCGGGGCAGTAACGTACTCGAAATGCAGTCGTGGGGTCCGTTCGGTCCGCCGCCCAAGTCCTGGGACAACAACAATCCCTTCGACGCAGGCGCCGACCCGTTCACACCAGCCAAAACTGGCAATGCCCAGCCTGCGGACCCCTGGGCTTCAGCCGTCGATCCGTGGGGCGCAGCGCCGTCGGGTCCGCCGGCACCGCCGCAGCATCAGCCGGGCTATGCGGACCCCTGGGGAGGGCCCTGCCCTGCATATCCGGCGCCTTTGCCGACGCCGGTACCGAAAAGAGGTCCGCGCCCCGCCATCCTGATCGGCTCGGCCGCAGCCGTTGTCGTGGTGATCGCACTGGTCACAGCCGGGGTTTTCGTGCTCAATAAGCAGGGCACCGCCAGCGCCAGCGAGCCGGTCAGCCCCGCAGTCGCGGTCCCCACCCGCGAGCTCACGTCCGCGCCGTCGTACACAGCCACCACGACGCCGCACCCAACCACCACCAGTTCGCAGCCCGTGCCCACCGGTGAGGCGGCGTTGGGGCAAAATCGCATGTTCGCCAGCTTCGACGCGGGGCTGGCCAAACAACCATGCAATCCCGTCGGTTGGCCGAGCGACGCAGCGGCGGCCCAGATCTTCTACCAGACAGCGGTGTCGTGCATGGACACGGCGTGGAAGCCCCTGATCACTGCGGCGGGAATCGAATTCCGTAGTCCCAAGGTGTCCCTGGCCGAAGGATGCGATAGCGACGGGATGCGCGGCTTCGCAGGCCTGTACTGCAGTAAGACCGAAACTCTGTACGTGCCGCTTTCCAGCCTGTCCCCGAAAAAAGACAGCGCTGAGGTGATCTTCAACCTGGCAGTGCTCGCCCATGAATATGGCCATCACGTCCAGAACCTCATCGGGGCCTCAGACGAAATGTACAAACAGGCGCGAGCCGTGGGCGAGCAATCCGAACCAGGACTGGAACTGTCGCGCCGCCTGGAGCTTCAGGCGCAGTGCTTCTCCGGCATGTTCGTCGGCTCCATCGTCGACACCGGAGGCCGGTTCACCGTGGCCGATTACCAGGTGATTGCAAATGGCAATTGGAATTCCGTTACGCCACGCGACCACGGATCGGCTGAGCACTATGGATCCTGGTGGGATCAGGGCTACCGCCTGAACAAGATCGGCGAATGCAACACCTGGCTATCCCCTGCAAGCGATGTGTCGTAGCGGCGAGAGCTAGCTCGGTACTCCACGCCGGTAATCATCGGCAGGTCCCGGCAGCCCGCTCGGATCGCGCCGTAATTAACGGATGGGTCACGAAACGCTGACGATGGATCTCGATCGGCATCTTCGCCCGTGTGCCGTGGGTAACCTCCAGGCCGGGTGATCGGTTCATGCCCCGCGACAATGATTTTCGGCTTCTCCGCAGTGTGTGCTGCGCTCACCGAGAGGGAGCTTCCGGGCATGAGGCCGCGTGGTCTGCGATCAGGAAAATGTTCAGGGATCGCAACCAGGAGAAGGCCTTTGAGGCTTCTGTCGGTGATCATGGCCGTCGTGTTGACCGCCGTGGCAGCCGGGCCCGCAATGGGTTCAGCCGCCGCCGATCCCACGCAGACCCGCTACTCGCTGGTGAACGGCTGCTACCTGATCGACACTCCGACCGGACCAGTGGCCCCGGCGGCCGGGCCGTATCGGATGCAGGCGACCGGGCTCGGTGAATACCTGCTCTACGGCCGGAACCAGGAGGTGCTCAACGCCACGCTACGGTCGGTCAATACCGTCAGCACGCCGTCGTTGACCTCGATGTGGCGGGTAGATGGTTCTGGCACAACCGGTTTCACTCTCACCAATGCCGCAACCAAGCTCAGCGGAGCCGTCACGTTCGTCCCCGCGAGCGGGTGCGCCGAGTATCCCGAGGCGAACGACGGAACCACGGGAATTCCGGGGTCGGGTGTCGGCCCGGACGGGTCGATCGTCGGGACAGTCGACCCGCATGTGCATGTCACCGCCTACGAGTTCATGGGCGGCAACTTCCACTGCGGACGCCCATGGCATCGCTTCGGTGTCACGTACGCATTGCCCGACTGTGCGCCGTACCGCACCGGGACCAACGGACTGGTCGCCAGTTTCCTCGATTACGGCGAGCCCTTTCACGCCTCCGACACCCGCGGTTGGCCGACCTTCCGCGACTGGCCCAAACCGTCGGTGCTCACCACGGAAAACACCTACTGGACCAGCATTCAGCGGACCTGGAAGGCCGGTCTGCGCATGATGACCGTCGACCTGGTCGACAACGAGTCGCTGTGCATGCTGATGACCAACCGCCGAAACACCTGCAACGACATGACTTCCGTGCGCACCCAGGCCGCCAGCTTGCGCGCACTGCAGGACTACATCGATGCCCAGTCCGGCGGGCCCGGACAGGGCTTCTTCCGCATCGTGACGGATCCCGCCACGGCGCGCCAGGTGGCCGCGTCCGGCAAGCTCGCGGTGGTCATGGGCATGGAGCTGTCCGACCCGATGAACTGCGGCGTGATTCTGGGCCAGCCGAAATGCGGGCGGGCCGACATCGACCGCTGGCTCACCGAACTCCGAAACATCGGCGTCAGCAGCTTCTTCCCCATCCACAAATTCGACAACGCCTTCGGCGGAACCAAGATGGACCCTGCGGCCACCGGCCTGTTGGTCAACGCAGGCAACTTCATGCAGACCGGCACATTCTGGAATGTCCAGTCCTGCACCGGCGCCGAGTCCGACAGCACGCAGCTCTCGGTGCCGCTCGCCGGCAATGTCAATCAGTTCCTGGCCAAACTCGTCGGCCCCCTCATCGGTGGGGCGTCGCTGCCGCTGTACGCCGACGGACCACACTGCAATATCCGCGGCCTGACCGATCTGGGCCGATACCTGATCAACGCGATGATCGACCGGGGCTTCCTGATTGAGATCGACCACATGGATGAGGTCACCGCGGACCAGGTCATGACGATCATCGAACAACGTCAGTACCCCGGCGTTGTGTCCTCGCATAGCTGGGGCTCCACACGCACCATCCAACGTGTCTACGCCGTAGGCGGTTTCGCCACCCCGTACGCCGGCGGGCCCGGGAGCACGATCGGAGCCTGGCGTCAGGCCCGCGCCATGTACCGCCCGAGCCCGGACTTCGGGTTCGGCTTCGGTTCCGACATGAACGGCCTGGCACCCCAGGGCGGGCCGCTCGGCGCCGGCGTCGTCAACTATCCCTTCACCTCGCACGACGGCAAGGTGACTTTCGACCGGGAACGTTGGGGCGAGCGCACTTTCGATATCAACACCGACGGCACCGCCACCTACGGCAGCTATGCCGACTGGCTCGAGGCGATCCGCGTCCAGGCCGGCCCGGAGATGATGACCGACATGTTCCACGGCGCGGAGATCTATCTGCGCCTATGGGAACGTGTTCGGGGAGGCTAGGCCAGCCGGAGGCGAGTCCGTACCCCCGGGACAGGATCGTCTGATGTCGCGTCTCCTACCCCACGGTCGTCATGAGCGCCCGGGAACGACCGTACGGTAGAAATCCGCGCAGCCTGAGCCTCAATCCCGACGCCGCAGCCCACCCAGCACCGCGACGAAGATCCCGAACACCACCAGCCCACCGCCGGCAGCCAGGGCGAGGTTGAGCCATTGGTGCAGGCTGCCGATCGCGTGGCCGACCATGGCGTCGGCGATCTGACGAATGTCCCCGCTGGTGTGGTTGAGGGCCTCGTTGAGATAGCGCCGGCCCGCCTCCAACCCGGCCCAGCCAGCAGCACCGACCAGTAAAGCGGAAATGCCCAGTGCTGCAAGGGCTTTACCGCGAGCGCGGGCGGCGGCCAGAGTCAGTAGGGCGAAAACGCCGGCCAATACGGTCACCCCGACGCTGACCCACGGGCCCCACACTGCCAGTGGACGCAAGATCCCTGGCCGCAAACTGTCCGGCGCCGATGACGCGATGGGGACCGTAAGTGTCTGCGGCACTTCGATTCCGAAACCGGACAGGGTTTCGTGGAACGAGGCATCCGAGAGCATCGGGGCCACATCGATCACCCAGCTGCCGTTCTCATTCCGGGACAACCGGTCGGTGAACATCCAGGTGTGCGCAAGCTGGTTGGCCAGCGCGAACTGCCCGGGGAAGTCCGGGCCTGCGGTGTAGGCACCTGCCACAGCACGGATCCGCCGCGAGTCGACCTGGGCGCCGTTCTGCGCCGCCAGGGATTGCACCTGGGTGGTGAGTTCACCGGCGACCGCCTGCTGTAACTGAGGGTCGGCGGCCGCGCCTGCAGCGAAGGACGAGTAGCCCTGCTGGTCGATGATGTTCTTCTGCACCCACGCCGACGGCACCGCAGCCGCGAGCAGAATCGTCGTCAGCACCCACAGGAACAGCGTCATGACGAAGCGCACGCCGTCCTCCTAGTTCTCGGGCGGCGGCCAGACTGTTCAGTCCGACAGGGCACGCCCAACGATCAGCGGATCGGCGTGGCCGACCACCTCATAATCCTTGTTGTCGTAATCGAACTTACCGAGCACGTAGCGCATGGCGTTGATGCGGGCGCGTTTCTTGTCATTGCTCTTGACCACGGTCCAGGGCGCCATTTCGGTGTCGGTCCAGGAGAACATGTCTTCCTTGGCCGCGGTGTAGTCGTCCCACTTGTCCAGCGACGCGAGGTCAGTGGGTGAGAGTTTCCACTGCCGCACCGGGTCGACCTGGCGGATGGTGAACCGGGTGCGCTGCTCGGATTGCGTGACGGAGAACCACAGCTTGGTGAGGCTGATGCCGTCGTTGACCAGCATCTGCTCGAACAACGGGGCCTGACGGATGAACTCGGCATGCTGTTTGGGCGAGCAGTAGCCCATCACCCGCTCCACCCCGGCGCGGTTGTACCAGGAGCGGTCGAACAAGACGATCTCCCCGGCGGCGGGCAGGTGTTGCACGTAGCGCTGGAAGTACCACTGCGTGCGCTCTTTTTCGGTGGGCTTCTCCAGCGCGACGACGCGGGCCCCGCGGGGGTTGAGGTGCTCCATGAACCGTTTGATGGTGCCGCCCTTGCCTGCGGCGTCGCGTCCCTCGAAGACGATGACGTGCCGCAGCCCGTTGCCCTGGCTCCACTTCTGCAGCTTCAGCAGTTCGATCTGCAGCAGCCGCTTCTGCTCCTCGTACTCTTGGCGCGACATGCGGTCCTCGTACGGGTAGTTCTCCCGCCAGGTGTCGACGACCTCGCCGCCGGGTTCCAGCAGCAGCACTGGGTCGTCATCGTCGTCGTCACGGACCGCGTAGCCGGTGATGTCCAGAGTCACCGGCCGACGGTATCCACTCCGGCGAACACGAAGGTGTCGCCGGAGTGAACGGCCGGTACGTCGTTACTTGGACTTCCGGCGCGGACGCGCCAGCGCCAGCTTGGTCAGCAGCTTGTTCATCCGAACAATCGCCTTCTCGGAGTTGTTGTAGTAGCTGCCGCCGGCGCCCACACTGGTGCGCGGCACCACCACGGTCTCCTGCTTGCAGAACTTGCGCACCCCGTCGACACCGCCGAAGCGCGCACCGATGCCCGAGGTCTTCCAGCCGCCCATCGGCGCGGTGGTGCACATCAGGTTGGAGATGACGTCGTTGACGTTGACCGCACCGCAATCAAGCTGCAGCGCAATGGCCTTGGCCCGGTCGACATCCTTGGAGAACACCGAGGCGCTCAGCCCGTACGGGCTGTCGTTGGCCAGCCGCACCGCTTCCTCGACCGAGGACACCTTCATGATCGGCAGTGTCGGACCGAAGGTCTCCTCGGTCATGCAGGACATCGAGTGGTCGACGTCGACCAGCACGGTCGGCTCGAAGAAGCTGCCCCCGCCCTCGGGGCGCTTGCCTCCGGTCAGCGCCTTGGCGCCGGCGGCGACGGCCTCGTTGACGTGCCGTTCGGTGATCGCCACCTGGCTGTCATCGATCTGGGAGCCGAAGTGGTAGCCCTCCCCCGTACCCATCTTGAGGTTCTCGACGGCTTTCACGGTGGCGGCGACGAACTGGTCGTAGACCGGATCGAGCACATAGACCCGCTCGACGGACACGCAGGTCTGGCCGGCGTTGAACATCCCGCCCCACACCGCGGCGTTGGCAGCCAGCTCGACGTCGGCGTCCTCGAGCACGATCATCGGGTCCTTGCCGCCGAGCTCCAGGCTCACCGGGGTCAGACGACGTGCCGCACGCTCCATCACCTTGGCTCCGGTCGCGCAGGAACCGGTGAACTGGACGTAGTCGGAGTTGTCGATGACGGCCTCGGACACCGCACGCGCACCCTGCGCCAGGGCAAATACCTCGGGCGCACCGGAATCCAGCCAGCCGCGCAACAGCACCTCGGCAGTCAACGGGGTGCGCTCAGACGGCTTGAGCAGCACCGCGCACCCGGCGGCCAGGGCGCCGATGGCGTCCATCATGGCGTTGGCCACGGGGTAGTTCCACGGCGCGATGATCCCGATGACGGGGCGCGGCCGGTAATGCACCGCGATCTTCTTGATCGACATGATGGGCAGCGCGGCCGGACGCGTGTCCGGCGCCATCGCCTCCTCGACGACCTTGATGTAGTACGAGAGGATCATGATCAGCAGCGGGACCTCTTGTGCGGCGTCCATGGCCGACTTGCCGGTCTCGGCGATCAGGAGTTTCTCGATCTCGTCGCGGTGGTCCCCCAGCCACACCGCGTAGCGGGCAAGGACCTTGGCGCGGCCTTTGGCGCCGCGGGCCTCCCACTCCTTCTGCGCTTCCCGCAGACCGGCCGCGATACGCGGCACGTCGGCGGCGTCGGTCCAGGTCACCTGGCCGGCGACGGCACCGGTCGCGGGGTTGTAAATAGTGCCGGAACCCGTGAACTCTCCGGTCAGAGCTACATCTGGCGTCGCTGTCATGCGGCCTATGTTAATCGCCGTTTGTGACGCACGTCGCACCGGGGTTGACACCTGTCAAGTTGATGGTCGCGCCTGGGTACCCAGATCGACGAAATGGCCGCCCCGCGGGTGTGCGTGAGCGGCCATCTCGTCGAATTCGAGGGGCGTCACCCAGAGCGCGGCGACCCCTCATCACCGCCCTCTGCGCCGCCGGAGCCTCAGTCTTCAGACGCCTTCTTCGGGCTGAGCTTCTTGGCCGTCTTGTCGGCCGCTTCCTTCACCTTCTTCACGACCTTGTCCACATTCGCTTTTGCCTTGCCCGCCCGCTGCTCAGCCTTGTCCTTGGCACCGTTCAGCTGGGTGTTGAGGCTGGTGACGCGGGGCTTGAGCTTGTTCACCTTCGGCGCATCGGCGCCTGGCTCATCGCCACCGGCCGACAGCTGGGCACGGTTGAGATTGTTGGTGGGCAAGCTGCCGTCGTCGTTCACGTCGACCCCGAGGGCGTTCGCGGCCGCGACCCGCACGGCGTTCCTCGCACCGAGCATCTGGTTGTTGCGGAACTGCATCAGCGAGCCGTCACCCGTCGGATCCTCGGGAATGTGGTTGGTACCCCCGCCGAGCTGCTCGGGGAGCGCTTCGGCAAGCCCCTCGATGGCGGGATCGATCGCCCATTGCGGCGCATCGATGTACTCGCGGACCGCCTTGTAGACCGCGACGTTGTCGCCGGACGCGATCGCCTGGGCAACCGAGACGATGCCGGCCGCTCCCAGCACGACGCCGTTGACGGTCCGTACTGCCGACTCCTGCACCCCTTGAGCGAGCGCCGCGGCGTAGTTCTCGTTGGGTCACGGGGTATCGACTCCGAGTGCCGCAGCGAACTGAGCGTTGATGTCATCCCGGAGGCCCAGGAGTTCGTTGTTACGGAACTGCATGAAGGTGCCGTCGCCGGCCGAGGTGTTGGTCACGTGGTCCGAGCCGCCACCGAACTCATCCGGCAACGTGATGGCAATCGCCTCGATGAGCGGATCCGCGACATAGACAGGTGAATCGACGATCTGCCGAATCTGGGAGAACAGCCGCTCGTTGTCGCCGGCCGCAATCTGGGCCGCGAGGACCAGCGGAATGAACGGCGCCTGGACGAACTGGTCGGCAAGCCGTTGGCCGGCCAGGAACGCCAACCCGGCTTGATTCATGCCGGTGAAGTCCGCCAGGAGCGCGGCCTGGGCATCGACGATGCGCGGCGGCGTGGGTGTCGATGCTGCGACCGGAGTGATCGCGACGACGCCGGCGGCGGCGACGGCGACGCATGCGGTGAGTCCGCTCGAGACACGACTGTTGACACGACTGTTCATTGGTGAAATCCCCTCGATGACTTGCTATTTGGGCTGACCGATTGCTCGGCACGCGCCGAAATTTACCCTTCGCTAATCAAGATCTCAGGTTTTTCTCAGGTGACAATTTCCAGTTTTTGCGCATGCAAATACCCAGTCTTTCGACACCGTTGCCGCAAAAGTCGAAAAGTAGCCTTTTGCGCAGCTCGCGTCGGCGCCAGAGGTTTGCTGAGGCGCACCTCAGATCCGAAAGTCTTGCGGAATGCAACACCAGACAGCGACCGACAGAACTGAACTGTCAACTGGTACTTGATGGTTAATCGATCTTGAAAATGCACTGCGGAGATCGCGTGCCGTTCCGCGCCTGACGGCTCCGCGGCTTGCGTTGCCACTGCGTGAAACGTCGGCGGCAGACAGATGATCGCTCAGCGAAGATCAGGTGGGGCGCTACCCACCTGGTCGTATTGCCCATCACGGGCGAAAAGCGCAGCGATACACACGACCGAGGTGCCCAGCAGCACCCCGCCGATCGTGTCGGTGAAGTAGTGAAAGGTCATCGACAGGCCGAACATGCCGAGCAGGACGATGCTGACCGCCACCACCAGCGCCCACAGGCGCATGCCTGCCAGCAACACGAGCAGGCTCGTCACCGCCACGAGGAAGGTGGTGTGGCCGCTGGGATAGGCCAGCGCGCCACCCTTCTCCCTGCCGAAGATCGGCTTGATGAGGCGCACGATGGTGATCGCCACCAGCGGGCTCACCACCATGGCCAGCGCCAACCGTCTGCGGTGTTGCCGCAGGGCCACGATGATGCCGACGAGCAACGCGGCCGCCACCAGCAACGGCTCGCTGAACACCAGGAACACGCCCCGGTACGAACCGAGCTCGATCCCGACGTGCTGAAACCAGTCGTCGATCGGCACCGGTCCCGCGTGTACCGCCCAGCCGAGCAGCACCATGGCGGTGAGGCCGACCACCGGCCACCACCGGGTGGTCAAGGGATGACGCCGCGCAGATACGCGGCCTGACCCAGGTGCTGGGCGCAATCGTCGATGATGCTGACCAGCCGCGCGCTCGCCGTCACCGGCGGATTCCACCGGGTGTCGACGATGCGGCCGAGTTCCTGGGCGGTCACCCCGGCGATGTAGGCCAGCGTCACCTTGTGCACTCCGAGGTAGTACCCCGCCAGCAGTTCGGCCGAGGCGTGCACCTTCGCAACGTCCTCGGGGCTGTGGCCGTACCCGATGTCGTCGGCAGGCAGGTCCAGCCCGAACCGGTCCTTCCAGCCGTCACGGGTCCACACCTGTTCGATGCCGGCGATATCGCACAACTGCAGGTCCTGGCAGCGCGCGCTGTGCCAGATCAGCCAGGCGATGCTGTTGGCCTGGGGGGTGGGCCGGTAACTCGACACCTCCTCGGTCAGCCCGTCGGTGAGATCATCGACATGCTCGATGAGCCGGGTGAATGCGTCGCGCAGCAATTCGCGGACGGCATCGGAATCAGCGTCGGAATCAGCGGCAGCCATGGCCTCGACGCTACTCGCGAATCGGCCCGCCACCGGTCCGACTACCATCACGGAATGCCGTTGAATACCGGTGACGTGTTCGCCGGGTACACGATTCAACGTCTACTCGGTTCAGGCGGCATGGGCGAGGTGTATCTGGCCCAGCATCCGCGGCTCCCCCGTCAGGACGCACTGAAGATCATGCCGTCCTCTCTGACCGGTGACGCCCAGTACCGCGACCGGTTCAACCGCGAGGCCGACATCGCCGCCTCGCTCTGGCATCCCCACATCGTCGGCCTGCATGATCGCGGCGAATACGAGGGCCAGCTGTGGATCGCGATGGACTACGTCGACGGCACCGACGCCTCCAGACATGTGCGTGAGCGTCACCCCGGCGGGATGCCGCTGGGCGAAGCGGTCGAGATCGTCGCCGCCATCGCCGAGGCGCTCGACTACGCCCATGAGCGCAACCTGCTGCATCGCGACGTGAAGCCGGCCAACATCCTGCTGACCGGACCGGAAGTGGCTCGCCGACGAATCCTGTTGGCGGACTTCGGTGTTGCCCGTCGCATCGACGACATCAGCGGAATCACCGCCACCAACATGGCCGTCGGCTCCATGGCCTATTCCGCTCCCGAGCAGCTCCTGGGGCAGGCGATGGATGGGCGCGCCGACCAATATGCGCTGGCGGCCAGTGCATTTCAGCTCCTGGCCGGGCACTCGCCGTTCCATCACTCCAACCCGGCCGTGGTGATCAGCAAGCAACTCAACGAGCCCCCGCCGAGCCTGCGGACCGAACGCCCCGAACTGGCATACCTGGACGAGGTGATGCTCAAGGGGATGGCCAAGGACCGGGCCGGCCGCTACCCGCTGTGCGGCGATTTCGCCAAGGCGCTCGCCAGTGCCCAACCGACCGCCACTCCGGCAGCCCCCCTCATGCAGCGGCCCCCCACACCGCAACCGCCGCCACCGGTGTCGCCGCAACAGGTCTCGCCCGAGCCCCCGAGGGTCATCACGGCCCCGACTTTCACGGCACCCACTCACCCGGTGGTCGGCGTCACGCACTCCTCCCCCCACTGGTCGGGTCCGAGCCCGATCCCACAGCCTCGCCACCCCCAGAAGAGCAGTGCGGCAAGGGTTGTGGTGCCCACCGTGCTGGCGGCGCTCCTGGTGTGTGCCATCGGTTTCGCGATCAGTCAGTTCGTTCGCGATGCCCCGGTCGCGCGAACCACGCCGTCATGGCAGCCGTACGTGGACGCCGCCCAGACCTTCGCGCTGCACACCGTCACCGTCAGCGCAGACACCGTCGATACCGATCTCGCGATGATCATGGACGGCGCTACCGACGAGTTCCGCGCCGACCTGCAGAACCAGGCCTCTCAGATCAAACAGAAGGCCAAAGACCTGGGCGTCAAGACCGACGGAACCGTCACCGGAGCGGGCGTCGAATCGTTGTTTTCCGAAGAGGCCGTCGTACTCGTCACCGTCGACACCAAGGTCACCGTCACGTCCAACCGGGTCGGTGTGGTTTCGCTGCAACGGGTCAGGGTCACCGTTGAGCACGTCGACGGCAGCTACAAGGCCTCAAAGCTGGAGTTCGTGAACTGATGAGTACACGCACACGAGGCTGGACGCTGTCGGTCGTCGCCCTCTTCGTGGGGATCGTCATCGCCGCCGGCCTGGGGTTCTGGCAATTGTCGGTCAAGAGCACCCCGGCGCCCACGCCGATCGCCGACAGTGACCATGCACGCGAGCAGGTCACCGATTTCGTGAAGACCAATGTGGTCAAGGTGCTGAGCTTTACCCCGACGATCAGCCGGGGTGAGATCGACGCGGTCACCACCGTGCTGACCGGCTCCGCCGTCGACGACTACCGGAAGACGATCCGCGCGAAGGCCGACAACGTCACCCAGACCGCGACGGTGCGCAACACCGGTGTGGAATCGCTGACGGCAGACGACGCGAAGGTGGTGGCGTTCGTCGACCAGAACTCCGAGACCGCCGGCGGTCCGTCGACCAAGGACGCAGTGGCCTACCGGGTCAGTCTGACCCGTGTCGACGGGGACTGGCGGATCTCGGAACTCGAACAGCTCTAGGTGTACTCGGCAGTCAGGTTGGTGACAGTCGGCTGATCGGTGGAACTCCTCCGATGGCTGAGTGGCGTCGTTGATTGTTGTACTGGTCGAGCCATGGGGCAAGAGCGGCGGTGCGGTCGTTGTTGGTGACGAAGATCTGTCGGTATGCCCACTCGGTTTGCAGGGTGCGGTTGTAGCGCTCCACTTTCCCGTTCTGCCATGGGCAGTGGGGCCGGATGAACTTGTGCGTGGCGCCCAGGCCGGCGATGACCGCTGCAACGGCGGTGGAGCGTCGGTAGCTGAAGTGATTGTCGGTGATCACCCGTTCGATGGTCGGGATGCCGTGGGCGGCAAAGTAGTCGGCGGCGCGTTGCAAGAAGGCCGCGCAGGTCTGTCCCTTCTCGTCGCCGAGAATCTCTGAATAGGCCAACCGGGAATGGTCATCGACGACGGAGTGGACGTAGTCGAATCCGGTTCGGGCCGCCTTGTGGGCGTAGGTGTCGCCCGCATCCCTGCCGTGTGCCTTCCAGCCGCCACCTTCAGGGATGCGGCCAATCTTCTTGACATCCATGTGGATTAGCTCGCCGGGACGGTCCCGTTCATAACGGATGGTGGTCGTCTTCGACGCGCGGATCGGTGCACCGGTCAACGGATCGCAGTCACGCAGGTACGGCATCTGATGGCGACGCAGGATCGCCGAGACCGTACGGGCCGATACGTCGAGCTCGGGGCCGATCCAATCCTGTCCCCGCCGTGATGAACGGCGCAGGTCGATCACCTTCGTTTCCACTGCCGCGCTACTGCGTCGCGGGCAATGACGCGGTCGCGAGGACCGGTCAACCAGCCCTTCCAATCCTTCCTCGCGGAACCTGGACACCCATCGATGAGCGCATTGACGGGAGACACCGAGTTCGGCAGCGACATGAGCCACCGGTCTACCGGCACCCACAATCCGATCGATCAACAACTGACGCGCGAACACCGTCAACCGAGCATTAGCGTGTGACACGAGGACCTCCGTGGTGAGTAGAGACGTCAGACATCTCCACTAAGCCCGGAGGTCCTCCCTTTCACAGCCAAACCGACAACAACGTCCCTGCCGAGTACATCTAGGGGCTACTGGGCCGCAGCCCCGTGGAACACCGCCTCGACGTTGTTTCCGTCGGGATCGCGGACGAACGCACCGAAGTAGCCCGGGTGGTATTCGGGCCACAGCCGCGGCGCGTGCAGCGACTCGGCACCCAAACCCAGAGCCGCGTCGTAGAACGCCTGCACGGCATCCGCGTCGGCCGCATGGAACGCCACGTGGATTTCCCGGTTGGGCCCACCGGCATCGCCGGCACTGGCGTCGGCGATCCAGAAGTCCGGCTTGCCCTCACTGCCGTAGCCGATCGCAACCTGGTAGTCCATTTGTCGGCTGTACCCGAGTACGCCCAGCACAGAGTCGTAGAACTCCTGCGATTTGGCCCAGTCTGTGCAGTTGATTCCAAAGTGATCGATCACCGTTCGATCCTTGCACCCGACACCGACACGTCGGCACCTGTTCCCCGAACGGCCGCGGCGTCGTACGTTAGTTAGGTGACCTACGACTTGTGTATCCGCGGCGGCACCATCGTCGACGGCCTGGGCGGTGAACCGTACGTTGGCGACGTCGCCGTCCGCGACGGCGTCATCGTCGAGATCGGCACCGGAGCGGGTTCCATCGATGGGACCGCCGAGCGCGAGATCGATGCCACCGGGCTGTTGGTCACCCCTGGTTTCGTCGACCTGCACACGCACTACGACGGTCAGGCGATCTGGTCGGAACGGCTCAATCCCTCTTCGGCGCACGGGGTCACCACGGCCGTGATGGGCAACTGCGGCGTCGGGTTCGCGCCGTGCCGCCCCGACGATCACGACGTGCTCGTCGACGTGATGGCGGGCGTGGAGGACATCCCCGGCGTGGTCATGGTCGACGGTCTGCCGTGGACGTGGGAGACGTTCCCCGAGTTCCTCGACGCGTTGTCGTCGCGGCACCTGGACATCGACGTGGCGGCGTTCCTGCCGCACTCTCCGCTGCGGGTGTATGTGATGGGGCAGCGCGGCATAGATCGAGAGCCCGCGAACACGGAGGATCTGGCGCTGATGCGCAAGCTCGCCGCCGAGGCCGTGCACTGCGGCGCACTGGGTTTCGCCTCGTCGCGGCTGACCATCCACAAGACCGAGAGCGGACGGCCAATCCCCAGCTATGACGCCGGCTACGCCGAGATCGAGGCGATTGCCCGGGGCGTCGACGACGCCGGGGGCGGCCTGATCCAGTTCGTGCCGGACCTGGTCGCCGGAGACTACGAACCGGCGCTGCAGACGGTGTTCGACGTGGCCGCCGACGTCGGATTGCCGGTGACGTTCACGCTGGCGATCGGCAACGCCGGCCCGGCGTTCTACGAGGACGCACTGCGCATGGTCGAGAAGGCCAACTCGAACGCGGCGGCAGCTGATCCCGTCGTGACCGCGCAGATCTTCCCCCGCCCGATCGGGCTCGTGCTCGGCCTCGAACTGTCCGGCAACCCGTTCGTCCTCTACCCGAGCTACCGCGAGATCGCCCACCTACCGCTCGCCGAGCGGGTCGCCGAGATGCGCAAACCCGAAGTCCGCCAACGGATTCTGGCCGATTCGCCGGCCAGTGACGGGCATCCGCTCATGTTCGCCGTACAGGCCTGGGACTACATGTACCCGCTGGGCGATCCGCCCGACTACGAGCCCGACCCGTCGAACGCCATCGGTTCGCGCGCCCGCGCCCGGGACATCGACCCGCTCGAGGAGGCCTATGACCGGCTGCTCGACGACGACGGGCACGCCATGCTGCTGGTCACGCTGGCCAATTTCCGCGACAACTCCCTCGACACCGTTGCCGAACTGATCCGCCGCGACGACGTGGTGTTGGGGCTCGGTGACGGCGGGGCGCATTACGGGATGATCTGCGACGCCAGCTTCCCCACCTACCTCCTGACGCACTGGGTCCGCGACCGGGGCGAGGGCACGCTGAGCGTCCAGGATGCCGTCCGGGAACTGACCTCGGTGCCGGCCAGGGTCTCCGGATTGGCCGACCGCGGTCGAATTGCGTTGGGCTACAAGGCCGATCTGAACGTCATCGACCATTCGGCGCTGCGCTTGCACCGGCCCGTCGTCGCCTACGATCTCCCCGGTGGCGGACGGCGGCTCGACCAGACCGCAGACGGCTATGTCGCGACCGTCGTCTCCGGTGAGGTCATCGCCGAGAACGGCGTGCCGACCGACGCGCGGCCCGGCCGGTTCGTGCGCGGGCGCCAATCTGCTCCGGTCTGACAGGTCGGGCACCCCGCGCCGTCAACCGGCCTATTCTCACGTCATGAGCGTGAAAGTGGACCTCAACCAGCTGGCCGACAAGCTGGCGGACTACACGTTCGCCTACCTCGTCACGGTCGACGACAACTACCGCGCGCACACCGTCGCGGTAGAGCCACACCTGGTCAACGGCGTCATCCACGTCGGCCCGGTCGGCGGGCACACCCGCAGAAACCTCGCCTCGCATGAGAACGCCACCCTGGTCTGTCCGCCGAACAAGCCCGGCGGGTATTCACTGATCGTCGACGGACGAGGCCAGGCCGGCGCAAGCGAGGACGAGGCGCACCAGATCGTGCCCAACCGCGCGGTACTGCATCGCAAGGCAGCCACGCCCGGCCCGCCCGGTCAGTGCGACAGCGATTGCATTGTCTTGTCGGAGAACTGACGCCGCGGGGCATACCGCCTTTCCGTGACGAGTGGCCACGACGCGACGCGTCTGGCGTCCAAGCGTGCGACAAGTGGCCACCGAGCGGCGAATCCACCCCTCACGTCGCGACACCCGCGATGCAAGAATGACCGGGTGCATGCAACGCGAGTGGTCGTGGCCGACGACGACGTGTTGCTCAGGGAGGGGCTTGCCAGCCTCCTCGAACGCGGCGGCTTGCAGGTCGAAGGGCAAGCGGGCGACGCCGAGCACCTCATCAATCTGGTTCGTGACCTGAAACCGGACTTGGTGATCGTCGACATCAGGATGCCGCCGACCCACACCAGCGAAGGGCTGGATGCGGCGAAACTGATTCGCCAGGAGTACCCCGATACCGCAATCTTGGTGCTATCCGCACACGTCGACGTCGAACATGCGGTGGAACTGCTGGCAGGCGGCCACGGTGTCGGCTACCTACTGAAGAGTCGCATCACCGATGTCGATGACTTCATCGACACGGTCCAGCGAATAGCCAATGGTGCGTCCGTCGTCGACCCGGCATTGGTCCAGGAACTCATCACAGCGCAACGCCGCAACGATCCGCTCGCTGCGCTCAGCGCGCGCGAGCACGAGGTGTTGGCGCTGATGGCCGAAGGGCGGTCCAACGCCGGCATCGGACGGCGATTGTGGGTCACCGAGGGCACGGTGGAAAAGCATGTCCGCAGCATCTTGACGAAGCTGAACCTGCCGGAGACCGGCGACGATCACCGCCGCGTCCGCGCCGTCATCACGTATCTGGAAGCTCGCTGATGAACCCTCGGATGGCGGCGGCAGACAGCCTCATCTTCGGCAGCAACCCCAGCGCCGGGCTGGCAGCGGTGAGGTCGGCGAAGTCCTCTTGGTCGTGCGTGGAAATCATGATGACCGCCGGGCGCGGTGATATCTGGCGATGGATGTCCTCGGCGACGTCGAAACCGTTCTCAGTCCCGAGATCCACATCGACGAGCACTATGTCCGGCCGCAGGGTACGGGTGAGCTCAAGCGCTTCGGCGGCGGTTGCCGCCGTCCCGATGACATCGACGCCCGAGCCCGCCAACGTGCTGCGTGCGGCGTCACCGAACGTAACGCTGTCGTCGACAATCAGACAGCGCATGACGGCTCCATGACGCTCGGCACTGTTCGAGAATGACAGATCCAGCAGCCAACCGGCATTGCTGCTACCCGGAAGAACTCGCGGATATGACGACCGAACCGTTCACAATGGCGGCTGAGTCCCGTCCCGGCCGCACCAGACACGAACGTCTGCTGGCCGTTCTGCTCCGTCCTACCACCCCGCCGGTGAAGTGGGGAATCGTGACCGCCGTGGTACTCATCGCACTGGAGGTGGCCACCGTCAGTCAGCTGAAGCGTATTGCGCCGGACAACGCGTTCGGCGCGGTGTTCTTGTTCGGGGTGCTGGTGGTCTCGGCCGGGTGGGGTTTCCGCCTTGCCATCGCAATGTCAGTCGCCAGCACGCTGGCCTACTCGTACTTTCACGCCGGCGAAGGGCCGGACAACCTGGCGCCGGCCATCGTCGTATTCCTGACCTTGGCGTTGTTGACGAATATCCTTGTCGGGCAGGCCCGTTTGCGCGCAGTCGAGTCCGAACAACGCCGCCGGGAAGCTGATCGCGCCGCGGACCTGGCGCGCACGATGCTGCAAGGGTCGGCGGCGTTGCGCCGGATCGCCACCCTGGTAGCCCGCCGTGTCGAACCCGCCGACCTGTATCAGGTTGTCGTCGATGAGCTCGGACGAGGCCTCGACATCCACCACGCGACCTTGCTTCGGTATGAACCTGATTCTCACGCAGTCGTTCTGGCGTCGCGGCAGCAACAGTCCCCCGACCGTCTCCTGCCTGCCGGAGATCGGTTGCCGCTGGACGAGGACACTGTTGTCGGCCGCATCGCCCGATCCGGGGCACCGGCACGGGTGACGACGTACCAAGACCGCGGCAGCGCCGGTGCGACGGGCCTTGACGACCTCGGCATGCGTTCAGCGGCCGGGGCACCCATCCTGGTCGGAGACCGTGTCTGGGGCGCGCTCATCGCGGGCCGCGTGACCTCCGAACCGCTGCCCGAGGACACCGAAGTCCGAATCAACGACTTCGCCGACCTGGTCGCCACCGCGATCTACAACGCCGAGACCCGCGCAGAGCTGACCGCATCACGAGCTCGTATCGTCACGGCTGCAGACCAGGCCAGGCGCGGTTTTGAACGCGATCTCCATGACGGAGCACAGCAGCGCATCGTGTCGCTGGGACTCGAACTCCGGGCCATCGAAGCCATGCTGCCGCACGATGACACCGCGCTTCGGCCCAAGATGGGCACCATCGTCGACTCCCTCTCCAACTTGCACACCGACCTGCAGGAACTGTCTCGCGGTCTGCACCCTGCGGTGCTGTCCCGAGGAGGTCTCGGCCCCGCACTCAAAACACTCGCACGCCGATCACCGGTGCCGGTGCACCTGACCGTCGAGCTGACTGACCGGATGGCCGAATCGATTGAAGTGGCCGGCTATTACCTGGTTGCCGAATCCCTGACGAATGCCGCCAAGTACGCCCGCGCCAACGAGGTGGTCGTGCACGCGGCGGCCGACGAGGCCGCCTTGCACATCGAGGTCAGCGACGACGGTGTCGGCGGTGCGAACCCGGCCGCCGGTTCGGGACTGATCGGTTTGAAGGACCGCGTGGAAGCGCTGTCGGGACACTTCGAGGTGACCAGCCCGTCCGGCGACGGCACTATCATCACCGCCCGCATTCCGTTGTCTGGCAACGAAAGCCCACGCAGCACGTGAGATATACGAGTGCAGCACCTGTTGTTCCGCCGGCGTCTGATGGCGTCAGACGCCGGCCGGCGGGTCGACGGGGTTGATGCGATCTACCACCAGCGGATCGACGGGTGTGAAGGGGAATGCGGGCAGATCGTCGATGTGGGTGTTGAATGCGGCGGCCAGGACCTCTCGCGAGTACGCGCTGGCCGAGGCCTTGTAGCCGATATCGGCGGGGAACGGCTGATCAAAAAAGATCAGGAAGTGCCAGTCATCGGCCCCGATGTTCTCGATGTGATGCGGGTACGCAGCCGGGATGAAGTACATGTCACCGGTGGCCATCGTCCAAGTATCAAGGGTGCCATCGGGATTCATCACTGTCATCCGGGCGTTGCCCTGGTGGACATAGCCCATCTCACCGGTGATCGGATGCCAGTGAGGTTCGCGCATACCGTCTTCGGCGACGCGCAGCGAGTACATCGAGATGTCCTTGAGAGCCGGCCAGAACTGATCGCGGGCAAAGCGCGCATTGCCGCTGGCGTAGTTGAGCCCGGGCGCCTGGGCCTCGATGTCGAACTTGTGCGGGTCGTCGAAGTACGCCGCGGCCGGGATTTCCGGGGCACCGACACGGGCCGCCAGTTTGTGGTCGGTTGTGGTGCGGCGGATCTTGGCCATATCAGCCGACGGCAGGTCGTAGGTGTTGCCCAGAACAGCATCGGTGAACGCACCGAAAGTCGCGCCGAGCCCGAAGTCCTCAGGGCGTTCGTTGCGGAACGCGATGATGAACTCCGCGACTTCGGTGCCGATGTTCTCGATGTGGTGCAAGGCGCCGGAATCGATGTGGAACATCTGCCCAGCGGTCACGATGAAGCTGGCGAAGCGACTGTGATTGTCGAGCACTGACACCAAAGCAGTGCCCGAGACACAGTAGGTGAGCTCATTGGCGTTGGCGTGCCAATGCGGGGTGCGCATTGCGCCCGGGTTCAACAGCACCCGCTTGATCGACAGGTTCTTCAGGATGGGCAGATTGTCGGCCGTCACCCGCCGCATCGATCCGAACGCGTTTTCCTCGACGATCTCACCGCCGAGCAAAGAGCCGGTATGGCTGGTCCGCTCCGAAAGTGTGGGCATGTTGAACCTCCTGCGATTGCGTGTACCGCTAACACTGGTCCCTACCCACGCTGCTGTCATGCACGCTAGCGGCCGTCGCAAGAACGGCCAGCGGTAACGCGCCCTTCCGGCTAGCCGGTAGATCCCGATCGGGAGAACGTGCTGGGCCCAGTGCCGGATTGAGCACTGGCCATTCCGGGATATCGCCGCGGACCAGATCGTGCACGTCAGCTACAGCCTGGGTGGGGATCTGGTGGCGCGCCAGGCGTCTCATGTACCAGCTGCACCAGACCGTATTCGGCTACCTGGGCGGCATCGCACCGGGGAAACGAAAAGCCCGGCCTGCCGAAGCAGACCGGGCTTTCCCGTAAAGAGCAGGACTTAGAAGTCCATACCGCCCATGCCACCGGTCGGGTCGCCCGCGGGCGCTCCGGCCTTCTCCGGCTTGTCGGCGACGACAGCCTCGGTGGTGAGGAACAGCGCCGCGATGGACGCCGCGTTCTGCAGCGCCGAGCGGGTGACCTTGACCGGGTCGGCAACGCCGGCAGCCAGCAGGTCCTCGTACACGTTGGTCGCGGCGTTCAGGCCGTGACCCGAGGGCAGGTTCGACACCTTCTCGGCGACGACGCCCGGCTCCAGACCACCGTTGAAGGCGATCTGCTTCAGCGGGGCCGACAGCGAGACGCGCACGATGTTGGCACCGGTCGCCTCGTCACCCTCGAGCTTGAGCTCGTCCAGCGACGGAGCTGCCTGCAGCAGAGCCACGCCACCACCGGCGACGATGCCCTCTTCGACGGCAGCCTTCGCGTTGCGAACGGCGTCCTCGATGCGGTGCTTGCGCTCCTTGAGCTCCACCTCGGTGGCAGCTCCGGCCTTGATCACCGCAACACCGCCGGCCAGCTTGGCCAGGCGCTCCTGCAGCTTCTCGCGGTCGTAGTCGGAGTCGCTGTTCTCGATCTCGGCGCGGATCTGGGCGACACGGCCCTGGATCGCGTCGGCATCGCCGGCACCCTCGATGACGGTGGTCTCGTCCTTGGTGACCACGATCTTGCGGGCGGTGCCCAGCAGCGCGACATCGGCGGTCTCCAGCGAGAGGCCGACCTCTTCGCTGATGACCTGGCCACCGGTGAGGATGGCGATGTCCTGCAGCATGGCCTTGCGGCGGTCACCGAAGCCCGGGGCCTTGACGGCCACAGACTTGAAGGTGCCACGGATCTTGTTGACCACCAGGGTCGACAGGGCTTCGCCCTCGACGTCCTCGGCGATGATCAGCAGCGGCTTGCCGGACTGGATGACCTTCTCCAGCAGGGGCAGCAGGTCCTTGACGGTCGAGATCTTGGAGCTGACCAGGAGGATGTAGGGATCCTCGAGGACGGCTTCCTGACGCTCGGCGTCGGTGACGAAGTATCCCGAGATGTAGCCCTTGTCGAAGCGCATGCCCTCGGTGAGCTCCAGCTGCAGCCCGAAGGTGTTGCTCTCCTCGACGGTGATGACACCCTCGTTGCCGACCTTGTCCATGGCCTCGGCGATCAGGTCGCCGATGGACTGGTCTCCGGCGGAGATACCGGCGGTGGCAGCGATCTGCTCCTTGGTCTCCACCTCCTTGGCGCTCTTCAGCAGCGTCTCGGTGACCTTCTCGACGGCCTTCTCGATGCCGCGCTTCAGGCCGAGCGGGTTGGCGCCGGCAGCGACGTTGCGCAGACCTTCGCGAACCAGGGCCTGAGCCAGAACGGTGGCGGTGGTGGTGCCGTCGCCCGCGACGTCGTCGGTCTTCTTGGCGACCTCTTTGACCAGCTCAGCGCCGATCTTCTCGTACGGGTCCTCCAGCTCGATCTCCTTGGCGATGGAAACACCATCGTTGGTGATCGTGGGGGCGCCCCACTTCTTCTCCAGGACGACGTTGCGACCCTTGGGGCCCAGCGTCACCTTTACCGCGTCGGCGAGGGCGTTCAGACCCCGCTCGAGGCCACGACGGGCCTCTTCGTCATACGCAATTGTCTTAGCCATTGCGAAGTGATTCCTCCGGATAGGGGATCGCACGTTGTGTGGTCAGGTTCAGTGCCCGCGACGGACGGCGTGGGTGTGCTCCCGCAGGTGCGGTCCCTGCCTCACCGGCCTGACCTAGCACTCACTGATCGAGAGTGCCAACTGCATTCTTAGCACTCGACCAGGGTGAGTGCAAGGTTGATGGACGTCCGCTCCGGCATCCGGCCTTCGCCCGTGGCGAAACCCATCTGGCGATGCCCGCCTATGTGGGCCACACCCGTCACGCCCGCCTATCGCGCCGCCCCCGTCACCGGTTTCTACGTCAGGGCTGTTCCCGGCAGGGCAGAGTCTGGCGACCCCTGGGTAGAAAACGGTGGCGGTCCACCGAGAGTGGGCGGACAGCAGTGCTTTCTCGGCCTGATGCGGCCCGGCGCTGCCATCTATGCCTATGCCGTGCGGGTTCCGCCCGGGCCCTCAGCTCGACCGAGCTGGCCCGGCAATTACCCCGCAGCTCGCCCCGTCGGTGACACGAACTGCCAGCCCGCCGCCTGCATCGCGGGGATCGCTTCGGCAAAGCCGGCGTGCGTGCCGGACTGGGGATGGTTCATGTGGGCGATCACGATCGACCCAGGCGCGGCGTTCATGACGTTGGAACGCACGGCCGCAGCAGACGCCGTCGCGCCGTTGTCGGCGTTGACGGTGAACCCCAACGGTTGCTCGCCGAGTTCGTGCACGATCTCGACGGCCACGTCGTCATAGTGCGCGGTACCGGGTCGGAACCACGTCGGGGGCCGGCCGGTCAGCGCAGTCAGCCTTTGGTGATTACCCCACACCTCGCTGACCACCTCATCGGCCGACCGGGTCCCGGCGATCCCGTAGGCAGAGCGACCCGTCACCGACAGCGGCACATGACGGGTGCCGTGGTTGCCGATCTCGAACAACGGATTGGCGGCCAATTGCCTTGCCCGGTCCGGATTCCGGTCGATCCACCTCGAGTTCAGCATGAGCACCGCCGGAACACCGTTGCGCTGCAAGGTATCGAGCAGGCCGTCGTCGCAGGCACCGTCGCACGCGTCGAACGTCAGGGCGATCTGGCGGCCGGCGGCGGCGAATGACGTGGTGATTCCGGGCAGCGCCATTCCCCACTGCGTGGGTGCACGCCTCTTGTTGAGCACCGCGACCGAAGGCGGGTCGACGGCGTTGGGGTCGGCGTGCGCGCTCGGCACCCCGGCACGCAGCGCGTACCCGGCAGCGATCGAACCGACGGCGGTCGCCGCCAGGAATGAACGCCTGGTGATCACATGCCGGACGGTAGGCGCGGATCTTGAAGGCCGGCCCGTCAATCAGCTGTGGGTTGACTGCGGAAGCCTCAGGGCCCCGCGACACCACCCTCCGTCGCCGGTTTCTACCGCAGGGCTGCCCTCAGCGCCGGCCGGCGACCCTCACGTAGAAAACGGCGTCTAGAGAGCGGCGCGCCGGCCACCGGCCGAACAGGGCTCAGCTCCCCGACTGATATTTCTGCACCGTCGCGGCGAATTCGTCGAGGAGGCGTAGTGACTCGTCTTTGCCCACGGACGGCAGGAACAGGCCCAGCTGACCGAAGCCGAGATCCTCAACGGCACGCCAATAGTCGGCTTTGATGGGCGCGCCGAACATCATCAACGGCACATCGTGCGCACCGCCGTCACGCATCTGCCCGATGCGTTTGGTCAGCACATCCCTCGGCAGCGGATTCGATATCCAGCCTGCCCCATGGCGGATCACGCGTTTGACCGTGGCATCGGAGTTGCCGCCGATGTAGATGGGCGGGTGTGGCTTTTGAACGGGCTTGGGGCGGCAGTAGGACGACTCGAAGTTGACGTACCTACCGTGATATTCAGCAGGCTCTTCGGTCCACAGCGCCTTGACCGCCTCGATGCTCTCATCCAACCGTGCCCCACGGGTTTTCGGATCGGTGCCGTGGTCGCGCATCTCTTCGAGGTTCCAGCCGGCGCCGACGCCGAAGGCGAAACGGCCATCGGAGATGAGGTCGATGCTGGCGGCTTCCTTGGCGGTGTGGATCGGGTCGCGCTGGATCAGCAGCGCGACGCCGGTGACGAGCTCGATCGTGGAGGTCACCGCGGCCGCGGCGGCGAGGGTGACGAACGGGTCGAGCGTGTTGTAGTACCACGGCGGCAGGTCGCCACCGTTCGGGTACGCCGATTCCCGGCTGACCGGGATGTGGCTGTGTTCGGCGATGATGAGCGAGGCAAACCCGCGCTCCTCGATCGCCTGGGCCAGCGGTACGGGGTCGATGCTGTCGTCGTCGACAAAAGTGGCGATGCCGAACTTCATCTGGACGACGCTACCCCCGGCGGACCACTCGCGATCGCCCGTAATCCGTCGAATACCACCGAAGTCACCCGCTCTGCCACGTCGGCGTTGTAAGTCTGCATGGCCTGGCAGCCGACCAGAAGTGCCTTCACGTCCGCGACGGTCATGTCGTCTCGCACCGTTCCCGCGCGCTGCGCTGCGGCCAGCAGCTCGCCGAGAACTGACAGGTACTCGCTCTCAGCCTCGGGAACCACAGTGTTGACGTCGATGCCCGATCCGGCCAGTGCGTCGACCAATCCGCGGTCCGCCGCGCCCCACTGCAGCACCATCGAGCGTAGGAACGTGAATATCGCCTCGGCCGGATCGGCCTCGGCGAGCAAGGTCCGCCCCTCCTCGACGACGCCGCGGATGCGCTCGGCGATGACCGCCTGGAACAACGCTTCCTTGGTCGGGAAATGACGGTAGACGGTGCCTGCGCCGACGCCGGCCCGGCGGGCGATCTCGTCGATGGGCACGGACAGTCCGTCGGCCGCGAATGTTTCGTAGGCGACCTCGAGCACCCTGGCACGGTTGCGCGCCGCATCCGCACGCATTCGCCATCACCTCACACAGCCGTCGACAAGCACAGACAAACCATTGACAAAACGGGGCGCGCGTTCCGTATAGTCGAACGCAACCGGAGTATTCACTCCGCTTAGCCTCACTAGGAGTCTCCCATGACCAAGTGGACCACCGCCAAGATTCCGGACCAATCGGGCCGCACGGCCGTCATCACCGGTGCCAATACCGGCCTCGGGCTCGAGACCGCCAAGGCCCTGGCCGCCAAGGGTGCACGCGTCGTCCTCGCCGTCCGCAACCTGGACAAAGGCGAGGCCGCCGTCGAGTGGATCTCGCGATCCGTACCGGATGCCGACCTCGAGTTGCAGCGCCTCGACCTGGGCTCACTGGCATCGGTGCGCGAGGCCGCAGATGAGGTCAGGGACAAGCACGATCGCATCGACCTGTTGATCAACAACGCCGGCGTGATGACCCCGCCCAAGGAAACCACGACCGACGGGTTCGAGCTGCAGTTCGGCACCAACCACCTCGGCCACTTCGCCCTGACGGGCCTGTTGCTCGACCGCTTGCTTCCTGTGACCGGTTCGCGAATCGTGACCGTCAGCAGCATCGGTCACCGCTTCTCGCGCGGCATCCGGTTCGACGACTTGCAGTGGGAGCGCAGTTACAACCGGCTTCAGGCCTACGGCCAGTCGAAGCTCGCCAACTTGCTGTTCACCTATGAACTGCAGCGTCGCCTGATCGGGCAGCACACGACCGCCCTGGCCGCCCACCCCGGCGGATCCGATACCGAACTGGCACGCCACCTGCCCGGCGCCGTACAGCGCGCCGTCCCGCTGCTGCGTCCGCTCTTCCAGGAGGCCGCGATGGGCGCGCTGCCGACTCTGCGCGCCGCGACGGACCCGAGCGCACTGGGTGGTCAGTACTACGGTCCCGACGGGCTGGGCCAGCAGAAGGGCCACCCGAAGCTGGTGACGTCCAACGAGTACTCCTACGACATCGAGTTGCAGCGCCGCCTGTGGACGGTGTCCGAGGAGCTGACGGGCGTCACCTTCCCGGCGTTGCAGGACGCGCGCGCCTGAATTCTCATCGCCGCTTTCGACACCAGGGCTGCTTCGCCGCACCACGAACAGCCCCGGTGTCGATCTCGGCGTCAATGGCAGCGCCGCGTCTAGGCTGGCGATCGTGTCGCTCTGGGATCCCAGGAATGTGCCGCCCTATCCCCCCGTCCGCTACCCCAAAGACGAGCCGGAGGTCAGCGCGCGGGTCAGGCGCGGGGACGAGCCGCCCGACTATGACTCCGGCCGGATCGAGTACCACTATCTGGCCAACCAGCAGCAGACCGACGGCGATTACGGTCTCTACCGCGTCGACATCAGCCCGCAGGGCGGCGGACCCGGCCCGCATTTTCACCGGACCATGTCGGAGGCCTTCTTCGTCTTGTCGGGCACCGTCAAGCTGTATGACGGGAACGACTGGGGCGACGGCCACCAAGGCGACTTCCTGTATGTTCCACCGGGCGGAATCCACGGTTTCCGCAACGAGACCGACGCGCCGACGTCGTTGCTGATGTTGTTTGCTCCCGGCGCGCCGCGGGAGGCCTATTTCGAAGGGTTCGCCCAGCTTGCCGACCTCAGCGACGACGAACGCGCCGAGTGGTTCGTTCAGAACGACAACTACTTCATCTGAGCGACACGCCCGGCGAGCTCCTGCGGATATGCGCCGACGTAACGTGCTGGCCTAGACTACTTTCCGACTGAGAGGAGTCCTAGGGTGCGGGCTGATGCAGCGCCCAGCACCCAGGCACTTCGGGGCTGGCAGCGCAAGGCGCTGGTGAAGTATTTGACGGCGAAACCGCGGGACTACCTGGCGGTCGCCACCCCTGGCGCGGGGAAGACAACGTTTGCGCTGCGGATCGCGGCCGAACTGCTCAACGACCGCACGGTCGACGCGATCACCGTGGTGGTGCCCACCGAGCACCTCAAGATCCAGTGGGCTGAGTCCGCGGCGCGTAACGGCATCGCCCTGGATCCGAGGTTCAGCAACTCCGACTCCCAGACCTCGTCCGAGTATCACGGCGTGGTCGTCACCTATGCCCAGGTGGCCAGCCACCCCACCCGGCACCGGGTGCGCACCGAGAACCGCCGGACGCTCGTCATCTTCGATGAGATCCACCACGGCGGCGATGCGAAGAGCTGGGGCGACGCGATGCGCGAAGCCTTCGACGACGCGACACGGCGCCTCTCCCTGACCGGTACCCCGTTCCGCAGCGACGACAGCCCGATCCCGTTCGTCAACTACGAGCCCGACGAGGCCGGGTTCCAGCGCTCGCAGGCCGACCACGTGTACGGCTATTCCGACGCGCTGGCCGACGGCGTGGTCCGGCCCGTGGTGTTCCTGGCGTACTCGGGCGAGGCACGCTGGCGGGACAGTGCCGGCGAAGAACACGCGGCGCGCCTGGGCGAGCCGCTGACCGCCGAGCACACCGCGCGGGCGTGGCGCACCGCGCTGAACCCGACGGGTGAGTGGATGCCCGCGGTCATCGCGGCCGCCGACAAACGGTTGCAGCAGAAGCGTCAGCACGTGCCCGATGCCGGCGGCATGATCATCGCCACCAACCAGACCACCGCCCGCGCCTACGCCGATCTCCTCACGAAGATCACCGGCGAGGTGCCCACCGTGGTGCTCTCCGACGATCCCGGCGCCTCCGACCGGATCAGCCAATTCTCGGCGAGCAGCAGCCGCTGGCTGGTCGCGGTGCGCATGGTGTCCGAGGGTGTCGACGTGCCACGGCTGTCGGTCGGCGTGTACGCCACGAGCGCATCGACTCCGTTGTTCTTCGCGCAGGCCATCGGCCGGTTCGTGCGGTCGCGTCGCGCCGGTGAGACCGCCAGCATCTTCCTGCCGTCGGTGCCCAACCTGTTGCTGCTGGCCAGTGAGATGGAAGCTCAGCGCAACCACGTGCTGGGCAAGCCGCACCGGGAATCCGACGGGCTGGACGACGAGGCGCTCGAAGCTGCCGAGAAGCGGAAGGACGAGAAGGGCGAGCTGGAGAACGGCTTCGAGTCCCTCGGTGCCGACGCCGAGCTGGATCAGGTCATCTTCGACGGCTCCTCCTTCGGCACCGCCACTCCGGCCGGCAGCGACGAGGAGGCCGACTATCTCGGCATCCCCGGCCTGCTCGATGCCGAGCAGATGCGAGACCTGTTGCGGCGCAGGCAGGATGAGCAACTCACCAAACGCACGGCCGAGGCCGCGGTATCGGGTGGTCCGCCGCCGTCGCGCACCACACACGGCCAGTTGCGGGAGTTGCGTCGTGAACTCAACGCGTTGGTGACCATCGCGCATCACCGCACCGGCAAGCCCCACGGTTGGATCCACAACGAGCTACGCCGGATATGCGGCGGGCCTCCGGTGGCCGCCGCGACCACTGATCATTTGAAGGCGCGCATCGAAGCCGTGCGGGATCTGAAGGCCTGATACAGGTCGGGCGCGGTATTCGACCGCAATAAAATCTGAGTCCCTCAAACTCCCCCGAGATTCAACTGGAACTTGTTACAGTCCCCCAATTGCGTTCTGTAGCAGGCAGAACAGTTCGGGGAGGCAAGATGACGACGACGTCAGCTACTGCTGGAGGCGCCCGATTCATCGGGCGGGTGGGCGCGCTCGCCGTCGCGCTGGGAATCGGTGTGGCAGTGGCCAACGGCACCGCGATCGCTTCCGCCGAGACCGGTGGCTCGGACTCGTCGGGAACGCATTCAAAGGCGACCGACAGTACGAAAACAGACAGCTCGACGTCGAAGAAGGGCCCGCGGAAACCGTCGGTCTCAGATCCGCAGAAGCTGGCCAAGCGGGTCAGCGACGCGGCCGCCAAGGTGGAGTCCGCACTCGGCAGTTCGAAGTTCGGCGAACGTCGATCGTCGGCCGGATCGACCGACCGGAAAACGGACGGCAAGGACGGCAAGACCAGCAAGGCCGTCACTGCGGCCGATGCCGTCGAATCCGCCGTCGACAATGTGCGGCAGTCGGTGTCGCGGGCAATCACCAAAGCAACTGACGCACCCCGCAATCGGCAGGCCGCACTGGACAACAGGCCGCAGGCCGCCGCCGAGGCGGACGCGACCGCACCGCTGGAAACACTGACGGTCGTCACCAAGACGGTGACGAAAGATGTTGTAGAGCACCTGATTCCGGCGTCGGCACCCCGCACCCAGGCTCCGACGGCGCAGGCCATACCGGAGATGGTGGCGGCGGTGACGGAGCGGCTCAAGCCACGTCTCCCGGAAACGCCGGTGAGCCCGGTCCAGGATCTCAGCCTGGCCGCGCTGCTGGGCTGGTCACGCCGTGATGGCGGGCAGGGGCTCGTACCCATCGGACGCCTCACCACACCGGCAGCGACGTCGCAGGTGACCTCCGAAGTGACAACGGAGGCAACGAGCACGCTGGCCACCGAGGACCAGCTTGCGGCCGAACAGCAGGTCAGCCAGATCGTCAACACGCCGATCGTCCAGCTGGCCAAGGTGGTCCTGATGGCGGCCTGGTACGTCGAGGCGGCCAAGAACTTCGCGACCGTCGGTGGCCCTGACTTCACGAACCTCTCGCAGCTCAACCAGGCGGCCACCGAGTTCGCCAACCAGTCGGCTACCGAGTTCCTGCTGCTGAATTCGAACGATCCGAAGCTGCTGCTGCAGGTCAACCCGCCGCACAGTTGGAACGGGCAGGACGCCGGAGGCACCCGGATCTGGTACGACAACCCCGATACCGTCTACCGCTTCACCGGCATCAACGGCGCCTCGACCTACAAGATCGAGGGCAAGGTCGCGGGGTATGACCCGGCCGACCCGAGTACCCACCCCACTTCTGCCAACGCCAATTTCAGTGTGCTCACCGGAATCAACGGGGTCACCGCCGCCAATCTCAACGGCGAGGACCTCAGTATCAGGGACGACGGGACGTTCACCATTGTGGTGAGTCCCGACGCGGCGCCCGCCAACCCTGAGCAGGGCATGAACTACATCCAGGCCCCAGCCAACTCGACCATTCTCGCCACCCGAAACACCTTGGGGGACTGGAATACCGAGACTCCGATGACGCTGACCATCGAGAAGACCGCCGGGCCACCCAGCAGCTTGTTCAGCCAGATCGGCGGGTTCGCCATCCCGGTCATCGGCGAGACGGTGGTGAAGAACCCGCTCCTGATGAGCCTGGTATCGATCGTCCCGGCGTTCGACAGGGCACCGCTGCTGTTGTCGTCCGCCGAGACGGCCATCCTGATGCTGGTCACCGGAATCAACGGCGAGAACACCTACATGTCCGTGGCGACCGCCACCGGCCGGCCCAACGTGCTGTCCCAGCCACAGCACAACGCGCAGTTCCTCTCCACCCAGTTGCAGAGCGCCGGCTACTTCCAGCTCAAGGACGACGAGGCGATGGTCATCACCGTCGATCCCGGTGATGCGGAGTACTTCGTGGTGCCGGTGACCAACGACTGGACCATCACCGGCGACACCCGCAATCAGCAGACCAGCCTGAACAACAGCCAGGCGATCAAGAATGCGGACGGTACCTACACCATCGTGGTGTCGAAGAACGATCCCGGCGTGGCGAACTGGGTGTCCACCGGTGGACTGAACCAGGGCACGATCTCGATGCGTTTCCAGGGTGTGGATCCAGATGCCACGAACATGCCGACGGTGACCACGCGAGTGGTGAAGGCATCGGAGGTCCCGGGCATCGTGAACGACCCCAACGATCCCAACTACAACCCCGAGCAGCTCAACTACGACCGTGCGCAGCAGATCGCCGACCGTCAGACCGGATACGACCGCCGCTACACGGTTTAGCGGGTCTGCGCCCGTCGATTTCTACGTGAGGGTTGTGCTCGCTGAACAAGCACAATCCAGGTGGTGAAATCGGCGCGGCCCGGGCGCCTCGGATGTCTACAGTCCCAACAGCTCGGGCAAATCCGCCACCGAGTCGATGACATGGTTGGGTTGCATCGCGAATTCGTCTGCGGCCCAACGGTCCAGCGTGTCCTGACGGAACTTTCCGGTGCGCACCAGCACCCCCGTCATCCCCACCACCTGGGCGGCCAGCACGTCGTTGTTGAGGTCGTCGCCGATCATGTACATCTCCTCGGGGTCGACGCCGAGGCGGTTGGCGGCGGCCAGAAACCCTTCCGGGGCAGGCTTGCCCACAGCCGTCGCCTTGCGGCCCGAGGTCTCTTCCATGCCGGCCAGATACATGCCGGTGTCGACCCGCAGTCCGTCAGTGGTGGTCCAGGCGGTGCTGCGGTGCATCGCCACGACAGGCACACCTTGGGCCATCCAGTCGTACACCCAGCTGAGCGTGAGGTGGTTGTACTCCGGCCCGGCCCCGCCGAGCAGCACCACGTCGGGGGTTTCCGGTGCGGCAGGCCCGGTGAATTCACTCGAGTACACAACGTCGACGCCGGGCATGTCCTCACCGATCTGCCCGCTGTTGACCAGGAAACATCGGGCGCCCGGATAGCGGTCGCGGACGTATTCGGCGGTCAGGGCCGCCGCGGTGATCACCTCGTCGGCCGCGACGTCCATACCGGCCGCGGTCAGCAGGTCCGCGATCTGGGCGCGGGTGCGGGTGGTGGTGTTCGTCAGATAGGACCGGGCGATCTGATTCTCGGCAAGTAACCGCAACGTCTGCGCAGCGCCGTCAATGGGCTGCCAGGAGGTCACCAGCACACCATCGATGTCGAACAGCACTCCACCGATAGCCATGCAGCGACAGTAAACGTCCGCGAATTCAGCGCAACTCGGGGCTGGCACCTTTCGCCGCAACGCCGCGTACAACGCATGCGGGCGATTCGAGCACGGTGATGTCCGTGTGTGGATCGACCGTATAGGCGGCCAAGTCTGCGAAGCTCCCGGCGGTGAGTCGCCCGCTTACACCCGGCAGCCGTGCCGCTTCCGCGGCGGTCCGGGTCCCGGCGCGCAGCGCTTCGGCCGCGCACATACCGGCTTGGGTGAGGAGGCGTAGTTCGGTGGGCAATGCGTCGAACGGTGTCCATCGCCAGCCAGCGTCCGTACCGGCCACGATAGTGACACCCGAGTCAATAAGGTCACGTGTATCGAGGAGGTCGTTGCGTTGCCGACGGGACCACACCTCGCGGATAGCGGCCGCGGCAGGAGCTCTTTCCAGCACGTAGTGACCGACACTAAGGGTCGATACGACTACGGCGTCGTGGTTGACGAGTTCGCGTGCGACCTCAGCACGTATTCCGGCATCAATCCGCCGATCCCCAGGAGAGCGAAACTTCGCGTGCTCGATCACGCGAATGCCGGCGGACAAGGCCTGCCGAATTGAGTTGGCAGACAGGCAATGAGCAGTCACAGGAAGGTTGACTGCGCGACCGGCCGCAACAATTCTCCCAAGCTCGGCAGTCGTGAACGCAGCATCCCAGGGGTTCGATCCCGTGGTGCCGCCGCCAGACGCCATGACCTTGATCTGGGTCGCCCCGGCAGCCGCGAATTTCTCCACGAGTTTTTCCAGCGCGAACCCGCCCGACGCTTCGCCGCCCATACGCGCGGCGTGCCCTCCCGGTGGCGTCAACGGTGCACCCGACGAATACAGCCGAGCTTGGCCTGACTCCGAACGCGCATCCCTGGAGATCTGGAAGATAAGCGGTGCGGGCCCACCACAATCGCGGGCTGCAGTAACACCGGCGCTCAGCAGCAATTCCAGTGCGTGACTTGCGTTCGCGTGAAGATTGACGTTGTCGTCGTGACCGTCCATCACGTCTGAATCGCCCTGGGCGGTTTCAGTGACGTGCACATGCATGTCTATGAAGGACGGACCGGCGACAAGTTCGCCGAGGTTGATCGTAGGTACAGTCGGCCAACTCGACGGAACGCTGTCCATCCCTGGACTGACCTCTTCGACGAGGCCGTCCCGCACCAGGATCGCCGCGGGAGCTGGATCCGCTTGATCGTGCCCAAGGCGGACGCGACGACCGACGACGATGGCTTCCTCGACTGAGCGAACGACTGATTCTGTTGAGCATCCGAATTGCGGCCTAGCGGCCATGGGCAATCTCATCACCATGCCGGATCTTCTCCTTGCCGCCGATGGTGGCGGCGTACGCGTCCGGATCGGCTGCGCCCTCGGTGTTCAAAATCAAGACATGGTCGTACTCCACACCGACGTCGGCGCCGCCGGCCCGTTGATGGCGTAAGTACGCCGTCGCCCCCGCCAGGGACGCCGCCCCGCTCTCGCCTGATTCGATGCCGACTTCGGCCAACTCCCGCATGGCAGTTCGGGCGTCGTCGTCGTCGATTGCTATCGCCGCATCGATCGATCCGTGTAGCTCCTGCCATGCCAGCCACGACGGGACACCACAGTTGAGTCCCGCCATGATCGAGTTATGGGGGCCCGGGACCTCAATCAGCTTGTCCTCTCGCAGAGATTTGGCGATGCAGTCGGCCCCTGCCGGTTCGACGGTGGCCAAAGTCGTCCGGGGCCGAGTCCGGAAATGACGCGTGACTGCCGCGGCGAAGGCGCCCACGCCTGCGGGTACGAAGATCGCCAATGACTCGTCGTGTTGAACGCCTTGCGCATCGAACTCCTGCTGAATTTCGGCCAGGATCGTCGCGTAGCCGGCGATCACCGACGCAGGGACGTCCTCGTAGCCAGGCCACGACGTATCGGAGATCAGCACGTACCGAGAGCTTCTCTCCGCTTGGTCGGCTACGAACTGCACAGTGTCGTCGTACGAGGCGTAGGCCACGACGACTTCGGCGCCTTCGGAGCGAATCGCCTCGATTCGCGGTGTGGAGATACTGCTGGGCACATAGACGATGGCGTCGAGCCCGAGTTCGCGTGCAATTCGCGCGACAGCGCGGCCGTGGTTGCCATCGGTAGCGCACTTCAGCGTGAGATCGCGTCCGTTCACCAACCTCCGGAGTTGAGCGAAGCTACCGGCTGGGGGCTCCCCGCACAGCGCACTGAGCGTCACGTTTATCGCCCATGAGGCCCCGAGGATCTTGAACGACGGAAGATCGAAGCGTGCCTGTTCGTTCTTGACCCAGACGTTTTTGACTCCCATCGATGCCGCGAGGGTGGGGACCGCAACCAGTTCGGTGGGCATATAGCCGGGGATCGTCTTGTGCCATCGACGGCATTCGGGCCAGAAGTCGCCGGGCGAAGCGGCCGGCGTCGGTTCAGGCGCGATGGGTGCCGTCCGCGCAAACAGGGTTACTTCGACCACAGATTCCTCCACTGCGTACTGTATTCAGTCTACTGTTGAGGTACAGTACACACCCGAGGAGGGATTGCAATGGTGGTACAGAGGCACCTACTCCGCGACGACGTGCAGTCCGCGGTGCTGGGCAAGTTGCTTCGCGGCGATTACCCGGTCGGGACGCGGATCAATGAAGTTCACCTGGCAGCGGAGCTCGGCGTAAGCCGTACACCGCTGCGCGAGGCATTGTCGGCTCTCGCCAACGATGGCCTGATCGAAGCTCGTCCGAGTCGCGGATTCTGGTTATCGCCACTGACCGACACCGAGGTGCGCGAGACCTACCCCATCATCTCCGCGTTGGAGCAGTTCGCCCTGCGGACGTCCGATGCCGCGATGCTGGCGACGATCGCGCCGCGCCTGCGGGACCACGCTCGCGACATTCAGCGATCATCAGACGCCGTCGTGGCACAAGCGGCCGACGACGAGTGGCACGACCTGTTGATGAGCGCTTGCCCGAACAAGCGGCTCAAACGGCTGATCTGCGACCAGAAGTTGGTAGTGCATCGCTACGAGCATGCGTACCTGAGCGACCCCTCTGCTCTCGGGGAGTCGGCCGCGCAGCACGCTCGGATTGCGGACGCGATAGCGGCAGGTGATGTCGAGAAGGCGTGCCGTGAGCTCGACCGAAATTGGCTGACCGGGATGGAACGACTCATCGAGCGCATCACCGGCGGCACTGAGTGACAACCATCGGGACATCACACCGGCAAATTTCCGTACGAGATGACTTGAAAGGTCTGACGCCCTACACCGCAGCAGCAGTCATCAACGGAGTTGTGCACCGTCTCAACAACAACGAAAGCCCTTACCCGCCACCCGCCGACGTGATAGCGAGCATGCTCGCCCAACTGAAGCAAGCTCTCGAGCACGCACATCGATACCCCGACACGACGGTTGCCGATCTGCGGGAGTCGCTGGCCGACTACGTTGGCCACGACATACGCGCAGCCCAGGTCTGGGCCGGCAACGGCTCCAACGAGGTGCTGCTGCAACTGCTCCTCGCCTACGGCGGCCCCGGGCGCCGTGTCTTGGGCTTCACCCCCGACTTCAGCATGCACCGGCAGCTGGCAGCTATCACGGGCAGCGAGTGGCTCGACGGAAGCCGCTCGGACGACTTCACTTTGACAGCCGAACACGCCCGGTCCGTGATCGCGCAAGTGCGTCCCGACATCATCATGGTCTCGAATCCCAACAATCCCACCGGAATACCGCTGCCGGACGACACCCTGGAGGTGCTCGTCGACGCGGCGCGAGATTCGATTGTCGTGATCGATGAGGCGTATCACGAGTTCGCCAGCGCGCGGTCAGTCGTCCCGCATATCCACGACCATCAAAATTTGGTCGTAGCCCGAACACTCTCCAAAGCCTTCGCAATGGCCGGCGTGCGAATCGGGTACATCGTCGCAGCGGAGGATCGCATTCGTGACGTACGGATGATGGCGTTGCCGTACCCGATCAGCAGCCTCGCGCTGACGACAGCGAAGGTAGCTCTTGCTCACGCCCCACGACTGCTCGAGCGGATTCCGGACGTCCTCGAGGAACGTGACGGGCTACGTGCCGAGCTGGAAAGCAGAGGGCTTCATACAGCCAACAGCGACGCCAACTTCCTGCTGTTCACCGGCATGACCTGTGCTGAAAGCGTCCTTGCAGATCTGACGGCTGCCAAGATCGCAGTCCGCGATGTCGGCCCGCCAGGATGGCTTCGCGTCTCGATCGGCACGCCCGAGGACAACCGAGCCTTCCTGGCAGTTCTGGACCGCGCCAACCCCACCTCCGCGACCTTCGACGACTCTAAGGAGCGCAACGATGCTCACCGTTAGCCGCACAGTCAGTGCCGTATCCCCCTCGGCCACAATGGTAGTCGCCGCCAAGTCCGAACAATTGCGGGCAACGGGAAGACACGTGTTGTCGCTCGCCGCCGGCGAACCGGACTACCCGCCGCCCGACCACGTGCTGGCGGCCGCTGCCGAAGCGTGTTCGGCGCGATCAACCCACCGCTACTCCGGATCGTCAGGATTTCCGGAGTTGAGAGCTGCCATGGCGAGCGCCATGGCAGGCCAGGCCAGTCCGGACGAAGTCGTGGTGACCAACGGCGCCAAGCAGGCGGTATACCTCGCCATGGCAGTGCTTCTCAATGCCGGGGACGAAGTTCTGATACCAACCCCGTACTGGACGACGTACCCGGAGGCCGCGCGGTTGGTCGGGGCACTACCGGTCTTCGTTCGGACCAGCCTGGAAGGAAAGGTGACCGCCGAGGCTTTGGAAGAAGCCTGGACTGACCGCAGCCGCATGGTGGTGATCGGCTCACCGTCCAATCCAACCGGCGCGGTCTACTCCATCACCGAACTCGAGGCGATCGCCGAATGGGCCCTTCGGCGCCGTGTCACCGTGATCAGTGATGAGGTCTACGAACACCTGATCTTCGATGGCCGTCCGTTTGCGACCATCCGCGAGGTGAGTCCCGAGATCGCCGCGGCGACCGTAACCGTACACGCGGTCTCGAAGACGTATGGAATGACCGGCTGGCGAGTGGGTTGGCTGCACGGACCTGGACCAATTGCTGCCGCAGCCGCAAAAATGCAGTCCCACTTGACATCCAACGTCAGCAACATCGCCCAAGCGGCGGCCCTGGCCGCGCTGCGCGGCGGGCTTGAGCATATTCCGGCCGCGGTGGCAGCGTTCACTCGTCGCCGGGACCTCATGCTGCAGGTCCTCCAAGGACTGCCGGGCGTCCACACTCCTGAGCCGGCCGGCGCTTTCTACTGTTTCCCGGATATCTCGGAGGTTCTGAGCAGGGGCGTCAATGGGCGTCAGTTCACCGACAGCATCGAGTTCGCCACCTACCTCCTCGACGAACTCGGAATTGCAGTGGTCCCAGGCGAAGCCTTCGGCGCACCCGGTCATATTCGGCTCTCGTTCGCCGCGAGCGACCGTGACGTCGTCGACGCGATGTCCGGCCTCCAGCGGATGCTCGGTGGGTGGAGCGACGAAACAGGCCACACCCACTGAAAGCCGCACCACCACAACAGATGCCGCGGTGCGTGCGTACTGGGCAATGCCCAGCACGCACGCACTCTAGACCGCGTCCTTCAACCATTGCAGGATAAGACCGGCGATCTGATCCGAGTTGTCGTCCCACATGGACATGTGCGTGTTGCCGGTGATGCCGCGGGCGGGCAGGTCGATCCAGGTGACGTCGCCGCCGGCGGCCTGCAGCCGGTCCGTGAACTCACGGGTGGAATTCCATAGGTCTCGCCACCCGGCAGCCGGTTCGTCATCGATCCGGTCACCCCAGATGACAAGGTGCGGAATGTGCTTGATCGTGCGCAGATCGGTGTCGGCCGGGACCGGCGAACCACTCGGTTCGACCGCGATGTGCGCGACCACCCTGTCGGGGTTCGCCACGACGGTAGTGAACGCGTCCGGACCGGATGCACTGTGCGAGAGCAGAATACTGCTACCGATCCGCTCGAAGAGCGCGTCATACGCCGGCAATCGCAGATCATCCGGCAGCTTGTACCGCGGAATCACCTGCTGCATAGCGTGATCGAATGCGGCGACGGGGAAGCGCGCTCCTGGATACGGCCTGCGCTCACCCGGGTCGGTGGCGTACCCGCCACCCGGCCCGATCCGGAAAATGTCCCAGATCTCCGCTTTGGTACGGAACAGCGGCTCGCTCGGATAGACCTCGGGATAGCGGGCCGACGGCGCCCGCCCGCAACCGACCGGGTCGCAGACGACTGTGTCGTACCCATTGCGCAGGAACAGCTGCTGCCATCCCGGACGCCCGTCGGGCGTGCCTTCGTAGCAGACCCCGGACAGTCCGCCCCCGGGCCAGAACACGACCGGGTGCCGGCTGCGCGGGTCATCGAGTCTCACTTCGTGCGCATATAGCTGCCCAATCTCGAAGTCGCCGTTCGGATCTGCTGCCGGGGCCGATAGTCCAGATGCGGCGAACGTCGGCCGGGTCGCCTCGCCGTGGACCGCCAGCGCTCCGCCACCGACGTGGAAGCCCGACAGGCTACGGACACGCAGCGGCTCTGATCCGCTTCCGCAGCCGGTCGCGGCGAGGGTGGACACGCCCACCATGCCCATCCCGGCGCCTTTCAGGAGCGTGCGTCGTTTCATCGGTGCCCTTTCTGCCGGTCTGACTGAAGCTCCGTGTCACGGCCCTCGCGCATCGGAATCCGCTCGCCGACAGGCGATCGAGTTCACCGAATCCCACAGAAAGCCTTGACACGCGCCAGAACGTAGCACACTGTATTCAGAACACAGTATCGGGAAAGAGGGCCATGCGACGACTCATAGGGTTAGCGATCGCGGCGATCGGTATCAGTACGGCTGCATGTGGAGGTGGGGGTACCGGGGCGACATCGAGCGACAAAATGTCGGTAGCGATTCTCGAACCCTCTTCGCTGATGCCGGCGAACTACTCGGAGGTCTACGGATCACAAGTCGTGACGTCGCTGTTCACGCCGCTGGTGACCTTCGACCCGGGAACCAACGAAACGAGACTCGGGGTCGCTTCGGAGATCAACAGCGCTGACAGCCAACACTGGGATGTGAGCATCGCGCCGGGCTGGACGTTCCACAATGGCGAACCGGTGACGGCTTCTTCGTTCGTCGACGCATGGAACTTCAATGCCAGCCGCGATGCGGCGCAACTCAACTCATACGTGTTCGACAACATTCAGGGTTACGACGAGGTCTCCTCAGGTCAAGCGCCCGCGATGAGCGGCCTCCATGTCATCGACGATCATTCGTTCCGGATCGACCTGAAGACGCCCGATTCACAGTTCGAGATCATGCTCGGCTACCCCGCCTTTTCGCCCCTGCCGACAGCGGCGTTCAAGGATCCGAAAGGATTTGAGCGAGCGCCGATCGGCAACGGGCCGTTCAGGATGAACGGGGAATGGATCCACGACCAAGAGATCCAATTGACCCGGTTCGACGAGTACGCCGGCGCTCCGGCCAAGGCCAAGTCGCTGACGTACCGGATCTACCAGAGCTTTGACACTGCCTACAACGACTTGGTCTCCGGCGGCATCGACATTGTTCCGGGCATACCCGCATCAAAGGTCGAGGAAGCCCGGCGCATCCTCGGTCAGAACTATGCGGAGTTCGACAGCGGACGGCTGGAATACCTCGGATTCCCGCTGGCTTCACCGCAATTCGGGTCTGCCGATGTCCGCCACGCCATCTCGATGGCAATTGATCGGCAGGCGGTCAGCAACGTCGTTTTCGCAGGCACCCGTGAACCTGCCACCGGCTACGTACCCAGCCTCGTGCCCGGCGCAGCTACAGACGCATGCGGCCGGAAGTGCACGCATGATCCCGACGCGGCGAGGCAGCTCTTCGATCAAGCGGCAGACGACCGTATCCGTAACGGATTCTCCATCGCGTACAGCACCGACAGCCCCGACAACAAGCCCTGGGTGGAGGCCGTATCCCGGCAACTGTCGGACACACTCGGTATCCAGGTCACACCGAAGCCGTATCCAACCCTGGCGGTGGTGCTCGAGAAGCTGGGCAACGGATCGGTCGACTCGGCGTTCAGAACTGCCTGGACGTTCTACTACCCCAGCATCGGGAACTACCTCGATCCGATCTTCGGCGCCACGTCACCCGAGAACTTCTCCAGATACCAAAACCCGTCATTCGAAATGAAATTGGCGGAGGCCAGGGGCTCCGCATCTACAGATCAAGCCCGCAACCTCTACCTCCAAGCAGAGCAGATCGTGCTCGATGACATGCCCTACGTCCCGTTGTGGACTCAAAGGGTCCCGGTCGGAACCTCCCCACACGTCGGCGATGTGCATATGGATGCCTTCCGCAGGATCCATGTCGAAGACGTCACGCTCCGCTGAACCATGGCCAAATACATCCTCGGTCGCGCCCTTCAAATGCTCGGTGTGGTGTTCGGCGGCACCCTGGTGATCTTCGCCCTGGCCTTCGCGCTGCCGACCAATCCGGCAGCGGCGCTCGCCGGTGAACGAGGCGCAGATCCGGCGTTTGTGGCAGCCATAGAAGCTCGCTACCACCTCGACGAGCCGCTGTGGCGCCAGTACCTGTACTACGTGCAGGGACTTCTGCACGGAGACTTCGGCGAGACCGTCACCGGTCAGCCGATCGCGCCTATGTTGGCCGAACGACTAAGTGTCAGTGCACAACTCGCAGCCGTCGCGGTGCTGATTGCCTGCGTCCTGGGAGTCGGCGCCGGCATGCTCGCAAGCCTCAACCGCCACCGCACCATCGACCACATCGTTCGCGCGGCCACACTCGCCGGATTGTCGATCCCGTTTTTCGTGATCGCATTCGTTCTCCAACTTGTCGTCGGCGTAAAGCTCCAGTGGCTTCCGGTATCTGGTCTAGAGGCTGGTTGGAAGAGCCTGCTCATGCCCGGATTCGTTCTCGCAGTGGCTTCTACGGCCTACATCACACGACTCACGCGATCACAACTCATCGAGCAACTGGACGAGGACTATGTCCGACTCGCGACGGCAAAGGGGCTCGGGCGCTGGCGTGTCGTCCGGCATCACGCACTGCGAAACAGCCTCATCCCGGTGGTCACGTTTGCCGGCATAGAGTTCGGGGCGCTGTTCGGCGGGGCGGTCATCGTCGAACTCATCTTCAACATCCCGGGCTTGGGACAGGCTCTCGCACGCGCGATCTACCTCGGCGACAAACCAGCGGTGGTGGGCATCGTGACCGCGATCATCTTGGTCTACGCACTGATCAACCTGGCAATCGACGCCATTTACCTCCTCCTAGACCCGAGGATTCGTCATGCATAACGTCGACCTCCCTGCTCGCTCCGTCGAAAAGCCGGCCGGCGGACACCGGCAACGGTCCTGGACCCAGCTGCGCCGGTCCCGACAGGCACAGGTAGGAGCAATCCTGCTCCTACTGATGATTGCGCTGGCCCTCATACCAGGATTGTTTGCTCCATACAGCAGCAGCGACTGCGCTCTGAGTCAATCTCTGCTTTCCCCAAGCTCACAACATCTCCTCGGTACCGATCTGCAAGGTTGCGACGTTCTGACGCAATCGATCTACGGCACCAGAGCCAGCCTCACCGTCGGACTACTCGTCGCTCTCTTCACCGGGCTGCTCGGCGGAGCGATCGGAGCCATCGCCGGCTACGCCGGCGGCTGGATCGACACGGTCCTGACCAAGACGACCGAGATTGCTCTCTCGATCCCGCTGCTCCTCAGCGCGAGCGTGCTCCTGACTCTGGTCGGAAGTGGCGGCCTCGCCGCGGTGGTGATCGCCCTGACCCTGAGTGGTTGGCCCCCGGTCGCGCGGATCATGCGCGGGGCCGTGCTCGAGGTCCGTCATCGAGACTTCGTGCTCGCCGCACGCGCCACGGGCGGCACCCACCCCAGGATCCTGCTGCAACATGTCCTGCGAAACAGCCTGGCGCCGTGGTTCGTTGTCGTGACCACGAACCTCGGACTCTTCATCACCTACGAGTCGATCGTCTCGATGCTCGGAGTGGGCCTGCAACCCCCCACCATCTCGTGGGGCCAGCTCATCTACGACGCCCAGAGCCGCTTCCTCGACGCGCCGCTACCTCTACTCGCACCAGCGGGATTCCTCACCGCCGCCGTGTTCGCCTTCATCTTGATCGGCGACTCGATGCGCGACGCCCTCGATCCCAAGGACGCGAAATGAACCCCAAATCGACGAGTACGCCCGTCGTTTCCCCCGAACAACGCACCGAACCGCAACAACCAGCGCTGCGTCTCGAAGATCTACGGGTGTCGCTTCGCGACGGCACTCCCCTACTGCGCGGAGTCGATCTCGAGGTCAACGCCGGCGAGGGGCTTGCTCTGTTGGGTGAGTCCGGTTCAGGAAAGAGCCTCACTGCCCAAGCGATCATGGGGCTGCTGCCCAACACCTGCACCGTCGAAGGCCGCATCGAATCAGACGGCCTCGACCTCCGCAGCCTGACGCCACGTCAAATGCAGTCCGTGCGGGGCGCTCGGATCGGTCTGGTCTTCCAGGATTCACTGTCGGCGTTGAACCCTGTGCACCGCGTCGGTGCACAGATCGGCGAGGCACTTCGCATTCGGGAAGGACTCTCGCGTGCACAGGCCAAAGAACGTGCGCTGGAACTCATGCGACGCGTCCGCATCCCCGACGCAGAGGCGCGGTATCGAAGCTATCCGCATCAGTTCTCCGGCGGTATGCGCCAGCGGGTCGCCATCGCGATCGCCCTGGCGCAATCTCCCCGGATCCTGATCGCCGACGAGCCCACCACCGCCCTCGACGCGACGGTCCAACTGCAGATTCTGCACCTGTTGAAGTCACTCCAACAGCAGCTCTGTATGGGCCTGATCCTCATCACTCACGACCTCAAAGCGGCGGCGGCCATCGCTGACCGGGTGGCCGTCATGTACGCGGGTCGCATCGTCGAGACGGGACCGACCACGTCCCTGCTCGCACACCCGCATCACCCGTACACCTGCGCCTTGCTACGTGCGATTCCCAGCAGGAACCGACGCGCAGGGCATCTCGATGTGCTGCCGGGCGGGCCGCCCGAACTCACAGCCGAGCTCAGTGGGTGCCCGTTCAGGTTCCGCTGCAGCGATGCCATCGAGATCTGCTCCACGACCGATCCCCGATTGACTCCACGAGACACGCAAGGAGCGTGCGCCTGCCATGTCAAGTGAAACCCTGCTCAAACCGGCCGCAGAGCCGATGCTGGTGTTGCGGGCTGTCGAACGGCACTACAAAGTCGCACGCGGATTGGGTCGCCACCAACTGCTCCGCGCGGTCGACGGTGTCGACCTCGAAGTTATGCGGGGTGAGACGCTCGGTCTGGTCGGCGAATCCGGCTGCGGCAAATCGACGCTGAGCCGACTGATCGTCGGTCTCGACCGGCCCACATCGGGTGAGATCCATATCGGCAGTACAGAAGTCGGACAGGCCGATCGACGAACACGACGGCAGCTGACGAAAACTGTCCAGATCGTCCTGCAGGACCCTTACACCTCACTCAATCCCCGGATGACCGTCGGCGCGATCATCGGCGAACCGCTGGTCGTACACAAACTCGGAGACAAGAGATCGATCCGCCGCCGAGTCTCGGAAATGCTTGACCTGGTAGGGCTTTCAGCCAAGGTCTCAAACCGTTATCCACATGAGTTTTCGGGCGGTCAGCTTCAGCGAGTCGGAATTGCGCGCGCGCTTGCCGTCAACCCGTCTGTGCTCGTCTGCGACGAACCGGTGTCCGCATTGGACGTCCTCGTCCAGGCCCAGATACTGAACCTACTTGCCGACGTGCGTGACAAGCTCCATTTGACCTGCATCTTCGTTGCCCACGATCTCGATGTCGTCCGTCAGATCAGCGACCGGATCGCGGTGATGTACCTCGGCAAGATCGTCGAAGCGGGTCCTGTCGACACAGTCTTGACGACGCCGCAGCACCCGTACACACAGGCGTTGCTCGGTTCGGTCCCCACCTTGGACGCTGCCGGCCGCGGCCTGCCGACCCCAACGCTCGTCGGTGACCCCCCGAGTCCGATCCGCCCCCCATCCGGCTGCGCGTTCGAGCCGCGTTGCCCCGTCGCAGTCGACGACTGCCGTGCCCGGGCTCCGTCTCTCGAACGCGTCGACGATCACATCCACCGCGTGTCGTGTCACCTCACGCACGCCGACGCACATCCACGCCCACCAAAGGAAGGTAAGGAATGAAAACCGTAGAAACCAACACCCAATATGCGATAAGGGCGCAGCGGGTTCTCGATCCCGAACGCGACGAATATTTGGAGGATGCCGTCGTCGTCGTCAGCGGCGGCAAGATCGAATCTGTAGTCGACACTCCCCCGCCCGGCGCCGTGGTCGTCGACCTCGGCGACCGCACGCTTCTTCCCGGCCTCATCGACTGCCACACCCACATGCTGCTACGGCCGGAAGACCAAGTCTGGCCTCCGGCAATCCTTTTCAAAACCCAGGTCTACCGGATGATCGAAGGAGTGGCGGCCGCGGCACGGGCGCTGGAGATCGGCATCACCAGCCAGCGTGACACCGACAACGAACAGGTCTGGCACGGGGATACGGCTCTGCGTGATGCGATCGCTGCCGGCACCGTTCCCGGCCCTCGGATGTGGGTTGCCTCCGACGCAATCTCCATCACCGGCGGAGACATGAGGATCGACGACAAGGTCAATCCGGAACTCAAGCTGCCAGATGTCGCGGCGATGGCGGACTCACGCGACGCGTACATCGGCGAGGTTCGCCGGCAGATCAAGATCGGCGCCGACTGGATCAAGATCTACTGCACGAGCACTCGTAAGGACGTAGAGCCGGAGACGATGGAGCCGCTGCATCAGTTCGACGTCGAGGACGTACGGGCAATCGTCAAGGAGGCTAAGCGATTCCGCCGGGATGTGGCGGCACACGCATACGGAGGACACGGCGCGCAGGCGGCCATTCAGGGTGGCGTCCGCACGCTCGAGCACGGTCCACTCTTGCTTGAGGCAGACCTGCAAGCGATGCTCCAGAGTGGCACCTATTGGGTACCGACGATGCAAACGTATTACAAGCGGCAGAACACCGATTTCGAGAAGCGTTTCGTCAAGAGGCACGAAGGCGCCTTCAAACGGGGCCTGGAACTCGGGGTGAAGGTGGCGTTCGGCACCGACATCGGATCCTTCCCGCATGGTGAGCAACTCGACGAGTTCGACTTGATGGTCGAATACGGCATGACGCCACTGCAAGCGATTCAGTCGGCCACCACCGTGGCAGCCGAACTGCTACGTCAGGAAGGCAAGATCGGCTGTCTGCGCGCCGGGGCACATGCAGACCTGATCGCTGTCGATGGGGATCCGCTTCAGAACATCGCCGATCTGAAAGCGACGCGCTTGGTCATGAAGGACGGGAAGGTTCACCGGGACGACGATCGGGTCACGTCCGACGTCAAGGACCTCGCCTGGGTCCCGTCGCGCTAGCGATGTAGTGACGGCAGCCTGCGCTGCCTCCGGTACATCCCTTTCGCGAGTCGGGCACTGTCCCGAATCTCGTGTGCGTGTGTCCGTTTGTTCTTTCAGCGGGTGGAGGTCGTCAAACGTGCCGGCCTCCACCCGCGGCAGAACAGACACGACGGAAGACAGTTGTCGGTGGCGAAGCTTCGTCGCCAATCACCGGTCTGCCCACCCGTTGTCGGCCACCCACGGCGAGGCCGCCGCCGCCACGGACCACGCGTGTGTGGCCGGGATGTCGAGCACGGCGTACGCCTTCTCCCCGGCGGCGGTCGCCGCGATCAGCGTGGCCACGCCGGCGCGGCGCTGAAAGAACGTCTGCCGCACCGTCCATCCGATGATCCCGGCGGCGTCCAGGTGATCGCGGCGCCGCTCCACGCTGCCGGAGCGGGCGACCAGCCAGCCGTCGCGCACCAGATGCCCGAGCGATCGGGCGCGATCGGCAGCCAGAAGGCCGGCAGCTACCACAACACCGGCCCACAGCACCCACACCCAGACCGGTACCGCGACCACCAGCAGCGCCACGCCGGCCACCGCGGGCAGCACCAGGGCGCGGGTCCAGCGTCGCCGCACCGCCGCCGGTCCATGGGTCACCAGTTGCGCGTCGACGGCACCGGGATTGCCGATCAACTCGGCCAGCACTCCCCTGGCAGTGCCGGCCGGGCACGGCGGCAGCAGCAGGGAGGCCTCCCCCTGTCCGCCGACGCCGGTCATCACGGCGTCCAGGCGGGCGCCGCCGAAGGCCCGTACCAGCAGCGGCTCACGCAGAGTGCCGCCGCGCAGCCGCCGCATGTCGTACGTGTGCTCACGCAGACGCAGCAGACCGTGCTCCAGGTGCAGCACTCCCTCCTTTCCGGGAATGTCCCTGCGAGTCAGCACCAGGTTTCCGTAGGTCAGCAACGACCTCAGCACCGACAACACCACCGAAAGCGCGAGGATCAGCAGCACGCCCACCACCAGGGTGGCCAGGACACCGAGGCGTTCTGCCTCCGCGATCCCGGACTGGGCAAGCTCTGAGTTCCGCAGTGCGGCACCGACACCGGCTTGGTAGATCACTCCGGCCGCGGCCGCGATCATGGCCAGGCCGGTGAAACTCAGTGGGCTGTAGCGCAGCCAGGAGGGCTGCCAGCGGGCCAGCTCGCGTCCTGCCGGTGCCTCGGCGACCGGTACGGCATCGGCCAGCAGGATCGCGCGCAGCCGGGGCACCTGCTGCGCCTCGACCGCATCCAAGGCAAATTCGGTGTCGCCCTTGGCTTGCTGGCCGGTGCTGATCCGCAGCACGGTCAACCCGAGCAGCCGGTGCAGCAACCGGGCATCGGTCGATACCGAACGAATCCGGTTGCGCGGCACCGACAACGTCTTGCGTTGCAGCAGCCCGGTGCGCAGTTGCACCTCGTCGGGTTCGATGCGGTAGCTGGTGGTGAACCACCGCGCCAGGCCGACGGCGATGGTGAGCACGATCGCGGCGATCGTCCAGCCCTGGTTCCCGGTCGCCGAGCCCAGCACCACCGCGCCGATGAGCAGCGGAATCTGTTGCAGCACTTCATGTACCGGATGGACCAGCAGCATGCGCGGGCTCAACCGTTGCCACTGCGGCTGGTTGGCCGGCTCAGCCGGCGCGGTCACGTGGCGTCCTGTTCGCCGATCGCCGCGATGTCGGTCAACTGCGCCACCACCCGCTCGGCCACGTCGTCATCGAGTGCCACGATCCGCACGGCCCCGGCCGAGGATGCCGTCGTCACCGTCACGTTGGCCAGACCGAACAGCCGATCCAGCGGCCCCCGGTAGGTGTCCACGGTCTGCACCCGCGAGATCGGCGCGATCCGCCGCTCCTGCACCAACCACCCGGTGCGGGTGTACACCGCGGGCGTCCCCGATGCGACGTTGATGTCCCACCGGTGCACCCGGTAGCGCCACATCGGGACCACCACGATGAAGAGCAGTGCGCCCAGCATCGTGGCGATGGCGGCGGCCGCGTGCAGCCACGCCATCCGCTGGTCGATCGCGAACCAGATCAGCTGTGCCAGCGTCAGAACCACCCACGGGATGGCCGCACTCAACGCCCATACCAGCGGCGCTTTACGGCTGGGCGGATTCGCGGGGTCGATCAGCTTCATTCGGCGAACACCGTCTTCCAGTCGTTCTTCATGTCGACGACGGTCCAACCGTTCGGCCCGGCCTGCTGCAGTGCGGTGACCAATTTCCCGGAAGACGGCGGGTTGGCGTCGTAGGCGTACGCGCGCTCGGCGTCGGTGTGGTGAATCAGGACACCGAGGCTGGGTCGCGGATTGTCGATCGTGGTGTACTCCAGCATGGCCTGGTCGCCATCACTGTTGCCGACGGCCAGAATCGGCCTGCGCCCGATGAACTCGTGGATACCCGACGGCTTGCCCGCCTTGTCGTCGACGAAGACGTAGTCGAGGGTCTTGACAAGCACCGGCTTACCGTCCCGCAACTCGTATTTGGTGGTGCCGGTGGAACCGACCACCTGCTCGGGCGGGATGCCGTACACCCGCTGCGAGAACACCCGCATGAAATCCGCACCGCCACCGGAAACGATGAAGGTACGGAATCCGTTGGCGCGCAGGTAGGACAACAACTGCTGTTGCGGTTGGTAGGTCAGCTGGTCGTAGGGCTTGTTGAACCGAGGATGCTTGGCGGTCGCCATCCAGTCGGTCACCCGTTGGTTGAACTCGTCGGTGGTCATCCCGCTGTGGGTGAGCGCCAGAACGCGCAGCAGCCCTTCGTGCCGGTCACCGGCGAGCAGGGCGGCCACGTCCCCTTTGAGTGCCGCCTGCACCATGGGATCGGCGGCCAGCGCCGGCTCTTGCGGTGCCCGACGCTTGAGCTCGTCGAAGACGAACGCCGCCTGGAACGGCAGCGGCGCTTCGGCCCACAACGTGCCGTCGTTGTCGAATACCGCGACGCGATCCTCCGACGCGACGTATTCGGGGGTGTCCGGGGTGGTCGCCCGCTTGACGAACTCGGTGATCGAGCTCTTCGCCGATGTGTCGTTCCAAGCGGACAACGGATCCGCGGCACCGTCGTTCGACGAACAGCCGGTCAAGCACAACAGCATGGTCAGCAGGATCGCCATCAGGTTGCGCATGGGTCCCAGACTGCTATGGCTCCGGGGTGCCGTCCAGCACCCGCGTTCCGTATGTTCAACCCATGAGCGCCAATTCCAAGTGGACCGAGGCCGACGTCCCCGATCAGTCCGGCCGGATCGCGATCGTCACCGGCTCCAACACCGGGCTGGGCTATGAGACCGCCCGTGTACTAGCCGCCAGGGGCGCACACGTCGTCGTCGCGGTGCGCAACCTGGACAAGGGCCGCGAGGCCGTCGACCGGATCACCGCCGCCGTGCCGAAAGCGGATCTCAAGCTCCAGCACCTCGATGTGGGCTCGCTGGAGTCGGTTCGCACCGCGGCCGACGAACTCAAAGCTGCCTACCCGCGTATCGACCTGCTGATCAACAACGCCGGGGTGATGTACCCGCCCAAGCAGACCACCGTCGACGGTTTCGAATTGCAGTTCGGCACCAACCACCTGGGCGCGTTCGCGCTGACCGGGCTGCTGCTGGACCACCTGCTGCCGGTCGACGGGTCCCGCGTCGTCGCGGTCGCCAGCGTCGCGCACCGCATCCAGGCCGCCATCCACTTCGACGACCTGCAGTGGGAACGCAGCTACAACCGGGTTGCCGCCTACGGGCAGTCGAAGCTGTCGAACCTGCTGTTCACCTACGAGTTGCAGCGGCGTCTGGCCGCCAAGAACGAGCCGACCATCGCGGTGGCCGGCCACCCCGGCCTGTCCAACACCGAACTCATGCGCCACATCCCGGGGACCGGCCTACCCGGCTACAGCCAGCTCGCGAGCCTGTTCACCAACAGCCCGGCCAAGGGCGCGCTGGCCACATTGCGGGCCGCCACCGATCCCGATGTGCGCGGCGGCCAGTACTACGGCCCATCCGGTTTCCGTGAGATGGTCGGCTACCCGAAGCTCGTGACCTCCAGCAAGCAGTCCCATGACGAGGACCTGCAACGCCGGCTCTGGACTGTTTCGGAAGAGCTCACCGGCGTCAGCTTCCCGGTGTGACGATGCGGACCGTCGAAGAACACCAGAAGGTCGTTGCCGGGCTGATCAAATCCCGTGCCCCACAAGATCTTCCACTGAACGACACCCTCGGCCTGGTGTTGGCCGCCGAGGTGGTCGCCCCGCTGTCACTGCCCGGCTTCGACAACTCGGCGATGGACGGCTACGCCGTCGTCGCCGACGAGGTCGCCGCCGCCACCGAGGACAGCCCGGTGCTTCTGCCGGTCGCCGAGGATATCCCGGCCGGCCGCACCGACCTGCTGACGCTGCAGCCCGGGACAGCGCACCGCATCATGACCGGGGCGCCGCTGCCGTCGGGTGCAACCGCGGTGGTTCCGGTCGAGGCCACCGACGGCGCAACGGACACCGTGACGATCCGCGCGGCGGCCCGGGAGGGTCAACACGTCCGCCGCGCCGGCGAGGACGTCACCGCGGGCACTGCCGTACTGCGCGCCGGTCAGGTGATCACCCCGGCCGCGCTCGGGCTGGCCGCAGCACTCGGGCTGGCCACGCTGCCCGTGGTGCCGCCGCAGCGCGTCATGGTGATGTCCACCGGCACCGAACTGGTGGCCCCGGGCACCGAACTGCAGCCCGGGCAGATCTACGAGTCGAATGCGGTGATGCTGGCCGCCGCAGTCCGCGATGCCGGCGCACAGGCGACCATCGCACCGATGTCTGCCGACGACGTCGACGCCTTCCGTGCCGCGTTGGCCACCCATGCCAGAGACGCGGATCTGATCATCACGACCGGCGGGGTCAGCGCAGGCGCGTACGAGGTGGTCAAGGACTCATTGTCGGATCAGGTGGAGTTCGTCAAGGTCGCGATGCAGCCCGGCATGCCGCAGGGTGCGGGCACGGTGGATGGTGTTCCGATCATCACGCTGCCCGGCAACCCGGTCAGCGCGCTGGTGTCCTTCGAGGTGTTCGTCCGCTCGCCGCTGCGTTCCGCGATGGGCCACGCCGAACCGGATCGGCCGCGGCGCACCGCTCAGCTGACCGAGGATCTGACCTCACCGCGCGGAAAACGGCAGTTCCGGCGGGGTGTGCTGACCGGGGACTCGGTCAGCAGCTACGGTCCCCCGGCCTCACATCATCTGCGCTGGCTCGCTTCGGCGAACTGTCTGTTGGAGATCGCCGAGGACGTCACCGAACTTCCGGCCGGGTCGACGGTTCCCGTGTGGGACCTGACCTAGCAATTCCGACACCACCCGCACGTAGAATCCTCCCGATGGCCAGACGCCCCGACCTCCAGCAGTCCGGACCAGAACGCCTCGTGGCGCTGGTGCGATCCAGTGTTCCGCCGATGCATTCGGCGGGATTACCGTTCGTCGGCGCCAGCCTCGCCGTCGCGGCCCTGGGCCGCAAGCACCGCTGGGTACGCCGGGCGGGCCTGCTGGCCGCCGGCGCGAACGCGGCTTTCTTCCGCCACCCGGCCCGGGTGGCGCCCACGCGGCCCGGCGTGGTGGTAGCCCCCGCCGACGGGCTGGTGTGCCTGATCGAAGAAGCTGCGCCGCCGCCGGAACTGGGGTTGCCCGACACCCCGCTGCCTCGGGTCAGCATCTTCCTGTCGGTGCTCGACGCGCACGTGCAGCGCGCCCCGATCGGCGGTGACGTCGTCGCCGTGCAGCACCGCCCCGGGCGTTTCCACTCGGCCGAACTCGAAGCCGCCAGCGAGCACAACGAACGCAACAGCGTCGTCATCCGCACCCCCGAGGGCACCGAGGTGATCGCCGTGCAGATCGCCGGTCTCATCGCCCGGCGCATCGTGTGCAACGCCCGCGTCGGCGACAAACTCGCCATCGGTGAGACGTACGGCCTGATCCGGTACGGCTCCCGGCTGGACACCTACCTTCCTGCTGGTTCCAAATTGCTCGTCACCCGGGGTCAGCGGACGCTGGCCGGAGAAACCGTCCTGGCGGAGTTGCCATGATCAAGCCGCGCATGAGGCCCCCGTCGTTGATCAAGGGCCGCATGAAGCCACCCCCGTTCTCCGTGCGGATGCTGCCGAGTGCGATGACGGTGGCCGCAATCTGTCTGGGCCTGTCGGCGGTCAAGATGGCCCTCGACAACCGGCCCACCGAGTCGATGGCGTTCCTGGCGGTCGCGGCGATCCTCGACGCGCTGGACGGCCGGGTGGCGCGGATGCTCAACGCCACCTCCAAGATGGGCGAGGAGATCGACTCCCTGGCCGATGCGGTGAATTTCGGTGTGGCACCGGCATTCATCATTTACGGCACCATGCTGTCGCATTCGCGGATCGGCTGGATCGTGGTGCTGCTGTACGCGGTGTGCATCGTGTTGCGGCTCGCGCGGTTCAACGCACTGCTCGACGTGGATCAGCCCGCGTACGAGAAGGAGTACTTTGTCGGGATGCCCGCCCCGGCAGGTGCCATCGGCGTGATCGGTCTACTGGCCGCAAAGATGCAGTTCGGCGAAGGTTGGTGGACCAGCGAGTGGGCGGTGTCGATCTGGATGATCGGTGTCTCGCTCCTGGTCGTCAGCCGGATTCCCATGCGCAAGATCCACACGTTCGCGGTGCCGCCGAACATGGTGGCGCCCTTGCTGGCCCTGGTCGCGATCGGTGTGGCGGCATCGGTGTTCTACGGCTACATCGTGATCATGGTGATCATCGTGGCCTACGTGATCCACATCCCCTTTGCGATACGCACCAAGAAGTGGGTGGCCAGCCACCCCGAATCTTGGGACGACAAGCCGCAGCAGCGCCGCGCCACCCGGCGCGCGATTCGCCGGGCCCAGCCGCACCGGCGGTCGATGGCGCGACTGGGGCTGCGGAAGCCGGGCCGCTGACATGTCGCAGCTCGAGGTCGACGAAGAACCAGCGCTCGGGCATCTTCGCCTGACGGCACGACTGAACACCTCGGCACTCGACTCGCGTCGTGGGGTGGTTCGGCTGCATCCCGAGGCGATCGCCGCCCTCGGGATCCGCGAGTGGGACGCAGTGTCGCTGACCGGATCCCGTACCACTGCAGCCGTCGTCGGCCTTGCCCCCGGCGGCACCCCGACCGGTACCGCCCTGCTCGACGACGTGACGCTGTCCAACGCTGGGGTGCGGGAGAACGCCACCGTGATCGTGGCGCCGGTGACGGTGTACGGCGCCCGGGCGGTCACGGTGACCGGGTCCAAGCTGGCGACCGATTCGATCTCGTCGGCGACGCTGCGCCAGGCACTGCTGGGCAAGGTGATGACGGTCGGCGACACGGTGTCGCTGCTGCCCCGTGATCTGGGGCCGGGCACCTCGACGTCGACGGCGACCGCTGCGCTGGGCTCGTCGGTGGGCATCACCTGGACCTCGGAGCTGCTGACGGTGACCGGGGTCGATCCGACCGGACCCGTGAGCATTCAACCGAATTCGGTGGTGTCGTGGGGGTCGGGCCTCGAGGGTGTCGGCCCGGGGCCGTCGGATTCCACCGGCGCGCACACAATCAGCCCCGCCCGTGCCGAACCGGCGGTCAGCTTCGACGATCTCAAGGGCTCACATACTCAGGCCGGCAAGCTCACCGAATGGCTCAAGCTGTCCCTTGATGAACCCCAGCTTCTCGAAACCCTGGGTGCCACACCTAATCTCGGCGTCCTGGTAACGGGTCCCGCCGGTGTCGGCAAGGCCACCATGGTGCGGACCGTGTGTGCCGAGCGGCGGTTGGTGGAGCTCGACGGCCCGGAAGTGGGGGCGCTGGCCGCCGACGACCGGTTCAGCCGGGTATCCGACGCGGTCGCTACCGTGCGCGACGGCGGCGGGGTCCTGCTGATCTCCGACGTCGACGCGCTGCTGCCGGCCGCCGCCAACGACCGGGCTCCCGAGCCGGTCGCCGCCCTGATCATCGGAGAACTGCGTGAGGCCGTCGCCACCCGCGGCGTGGCGTTCGTCGCGACGTCGGCGATGCCCGTCGGGGTGGATCACCGGCTGCGGGCACCGGATCTGTGTGACCGTGAGCTCGCCCTGACGCTGCCCGATGCCGCCACCCGCAAGGCCCTGTTGGAGGTGCTGCTGCGCGGTGTTCCGTCTGCCGAGCTGAACCTCGGCGAAATTGCCGACCGTACACCCGGTTTCGTGGTCGCCGACCTGGCCGCCCTGGTCCGTGAGGGCGCTTTGCGGGCGGCTTCGCGAGCCAGCGCCGACGGCAACGAGCCGGTGCTGTGGCAGGAGGACCTGACGGGGGCGCTGACCGTGATCCGGCCGTTGTCGCGGTCCGCGTCCGAGGAAGTGTCGGTCGGCTCGGTCACGCTCGATGACGTCGGCGACATGGTCGAGACCAAACAGGCACTCACCGAGGCGGTGTTGTGGCCGCTGCAGCATCCGGACACGTTCCAGCGCCTGGGCGTGGAGCCCCCACGCGGCGTGCTGCTGTACGGCCCGCCCGGTTGCGGGAAGACCTTCGTGGTGCGGGCCCTGGCCAGCTCGGGAAAGCTCTCCGTGCACGCGGTCAAAGGTGCTGAGCTGATGGACAAATGGGTCGGCTCGTCAGAGAAGGCCGTGCGTGAACTGTTCGCCCGGGCCAGGGATTCGGCACCGTCACTGGTGTTTCTCGATGAGATCGACGCGCTGGCTCCGCGACGCGGGCAGAGCTTCGATTCTGGGGTGACCGACCGCGTGGTGGCCGCCCTGCTGACCGAACTCGATGGCATCGAACCGATGCGCGACGTGGTCGTGCTTGGTGCGACCAACCGTCCCGACCTGATCGACCCCGCGCTGCTGCGGCCGGGCCGGCTGGAGCGGCTCGTGTTCGTCGAACCGCCCGATACCGACGCGCGACGCGAAATCCTGCGTACCAGCGGCAAATCCATCCCACTGGCCCCTGACGTCGATCTCGATGCCCTGGCTTCCGAGTTGGACGGCTACAGCGCGGCCGACTGTGTGGCGCTGCTGCGGGAGGCGGCCCTGACGGCGATGCGCCGGTCCATCGATGCGGCCGATGTCACTGCCGCTGATGTCGCCAAAGCTCGTGAGACCGTGCGGCCGTCGCTGGATGCGGCACAGGTGGCGTCCTTGCGGGAGTTCGCGGCCGGGCGCTGAGATTTTTGGGCCGGGCGCTGAGATTCTTCGGCTGACCGCCGGGTTTCATGCCCGGTCGCCGACGTTCGCGGCCCCGCCCGGCGGCCGCGAGTCACACCCGCCCCATCAACCACGGCTCCGAGGGCACCACTCGAGCTGCCCACCTACGAGCGACAGTGTCGCTGACAGGCGGGCACAACGGCACCCACTCGCCGAGCCGTGGCCATTGAGACTGCCGTGACAGTGAGACCGCCCTGGCAGCCCCTATGTTTCGGCGAGCGCCGCCATTCGGTCGATCGATGCCTGCAGCTTGTCCGCGGTGGTCGCACGTGCGCGGACCAGCCGCTTCTCATCGGTCAGCTGTGACCAGTCGTAGGTGTGGGTGACCAGAGTTCGGTTGTCGCCCAACGATTCCAGCTCCCAGCGCCAGAGGTGGCCGGGCGGTTCTTTGCCGACCTCCGATGGCAGCCAGGCGATACGCCGGCCTTCCTCGAACTCCACGATGCGGTTCTCGCGGTCACTGCCCTGCTTGATGGTCATGACGAACACATCCCCGACCGCACGCACCCGCTGCCCGGACGGAGCCTGCGCCAGGTTCTCGTTGCCATCCCAGCGGGGTTGTTGGGCCGGGTCGGCGATCAGCTCGAAGATGACCTCTGCCGGTGCGGCGATCTCTCGACTGGCTACGACAACCCGTGAGGCACCGGACTCAGAATCCATACGCCCGACCATACCCAAACCGGATTCACGGCGCGGTCAACAACTTCCGGATGGCGTCGGCCAGGTCTTCCTCCATCCAGGACGGCAGTTCGGCATCGTTGGCGTGGCGCCGCACCATGGCATAGGGCAGGTCGACGACGGCTCGCGACATGGCATCCATCGTGCGGGCGTCGTCGTCGCCGTAGATACCGCGCGCCAACTCGCGCAACCGCTCGATGAGTGGCGCGTTCATCGCGGTCAGCGTCGCGGTGAACTCCGCATCGGGAGCACCGTCGAGCAGGTCGGTGGGCCGGATGGTCAGCAACAACCGGGCGTCGTCGGGGACCTCACGGGCGAAGTCCACCGCAGCGACGCCCATCGCCACCGCCACCGCCACCACGTCCCCACCGGTGGCCGCCATGGCTCGGGATTGGAACCGTTCCAGCGCCCGCAACCAGGCCGCGGTCAGCACTCCGTTGCGATTGCCGAACCGGTGATACAGCGTGCCCGCCGGCGCACCGCTGACCTTGGCAATTGCCGCAACGCTTGCGGCCCTGGGCCCTTCGGCGAGCACCAACGCCCGCGTCGCATCCAGAATCGCGTCGGTTTCATGCTTCCGCGGAGGCGCCATGATCTAGTACAGTCCTTCTATATGGAACACTTACCCTATATCGATGAGCATGCCATAACCCTCGACGCCGACGCTGCCACGACATGGGCCGCCGTCCTGCGCACACTGTGCAGCGACCCTGCCGAGCCTCGTGCCCCGTTCGGGTTCGCCATAGGCGAATGCACGCCGCGCCAACGGCTGGTCCTCAAGGGTCGTCATCCCTTCTCGGTCTACCAGTGGGTCTTCGAGCTGGATGACCTCGGACCCCATCGCACCCGGGTGCGCTCGCAAACCTGGGCAGCCTTCCCGGGCATCCACGGAAAGATCTACCGCGCCCTGGTGATCAGTTCCGGAGCCCACGTGGTGGCGGTGCGCCATGCGCTCAAACGCATTGCGGGACAGTTGCGTCCACGGCCAGGCGTGGCAGCGTGATCCTGAACTGGGGCGCGACCGAAGCCGAAAGCGCCGCGACGCTTCCGTGCGACGCGCTATCCCCCGGCGCTGCAATCTCCGCGGACCGCGCGATCACTGTCAACGCACCGCCGGCGACCGTGTTCGGCTGGCTGTGCCAGCTGCGCGTCGCGCCCTACAGCTACGACCTTCTCGACAATTTCGGCCGGCGCAGTCCGCGCACCCGGGACCCGGAACTCGCCCACCTCAAGGTCGGCCAACGCTTCATGCAGCTGTTCACCTTGCACTCATTCGTCGACGAAGAGCACGTGACGCTGCAGTCGGCGAATGTCGCCGTCACCTATGCCGTGCGGGGCTGCACGAACGGCGCCCGCTTGCACGTGCGGGTGCGCTTCGGCGGCCCACGGATCATCGGCTGGGCACTGGCGCTGGGCGACGTGGTGATGATGCGTAAACAGTTGCTCACCCTGCGCGAGCTGGCCGAGCGGGAAGCGGCGACGATTACATCTTGACGCTGACTAGTCCCGGTGGCATAGTTCAACTTGTCACTGACTAGATTCACGGGAGTCGAGATGGCCGATACCGCCTTACACACCGTTGAAACCGCCCGCGCCGGCGACCGGGAACGTGCACGGACCGCGAATGACCTCGGCCAGGCGCTCACCCAGGGCTATCTGACGATGCCCGAATACGAGGACCGACTGCAGTCGACGTTCCAGGCGCAGACCGCCGACGAACTGCGCCGCCTCGTCGCCGACCTCCCCGTCAACCGGCTGCGGCGTCACGATCCCCGACGCCACGCCGCCCAGCAGCGGGCCGCCCGGATGAGCGTCAGGATCCACCTGGCCGCCTATCTCGCCGGCGCCCTGCTGATGCTCGGCATCTGGCTCGCCGTGGGACTCGGCGGTGGCGGCTGGTACTTCTGGCCGGTCTGGCCGATCATGGGCTGGGGCATCGGCGTTGCGTCACATGCCATTCCGATATGGGCACACACCCAGGCGCACCCCACACCCATCGCATGACGCGTCAGCCGGCGGCCGACGTCCAGTGCGCGATCGCCGCCCGCACCTCCGCGGCATGCGGCAGCCGCTCACTGGCCCAGGCGACATAGCCGTCGGGTCGGATCAGCACCGCGTCGGGCAACTCGGGCCGATTGTCGATCGCCTGCACCGCATCCGCGTCACCGATATCCACCGGAGCAGCGGTGACGAGCACGAACTTCCCGGCGCGCAAAAGTTCATAGAGCCGGGTCCCGCCGCAGTTCACGTCGGCCATGCGGCGCCCCACGAGCCAGTCTTCGTCCTTCGACCGGGGATAGGCGATGCCGATGCCGCTGAGCCGCTCGGCCACAAACCGCCGGGCGCGGGGAATCTGCAACACCGTCCCCAACACGAGCACCCGCAGCCGACGAGTCGCGGCCGAACTCAGCACGATCTGGTTGAACGTGTCGGTCAACCGCAGCACCGCCGCGCCGACTGGATGGCGCTCGCGTTGATAGCTGTCCAACAGCCACTCCGGTGCCTGTCCGCGTACCGCGAGCGCCAACTTCCAGCCCAGGTTGAACGCATCCCCCAGTCCGGTGTTCATGCCCTGCCCACCGAGTGGGGAATGCACGTGCGCGGCGTCGCCGGCCAGAAACACCCGGCCCGACCGGTAGCGCCGGGCCTGGCGCCGCTCGCTGAGGAACCTCGAACTCCACCGCATGTCGCTCATGCCGAAGTCGTCTCCGGCGATGCGGCGAAACCCGTCCCGCATCTCGTCCAACGTCACCGGTTCATCCAGCGGCGCCTGTTCCCGCAGCCGGTCCCATGCGATGGCGCGGAACCAGCCGTCGCCGAACGGGACGAACAGCACCACCCCTTCCGTACCGGTCCGGGCGAACAGCGTCTCCTCGGGAGGTGACGCCAGCCGCACGTCGGCGAGCAGGATGTGCGTCTCGTACTGATTGCCGACGAAGTCGATCCCGACCAGGCGCCGGACCGTGCTGTGGGCCCCATCGCAGCCGACCACGTAGTCGGCGCTCAGGCCCTCGCCACCGGCCAACTCCACGCTCACCCCGTCGCCGTCCTGGCGCAGCCCCAACACTTGAGCACCGCGGCGCACCGTGACACCCAACTGCGCCGCCCGCTCTTCCAGCACGTGTTCGGTGCCGCTCTGCGGAACGATCAGCACCATGCCGAACCGGGTCGGCAGCTCCCGCAGATCCAGCGTGGCGCCGCCGGGCGGTGCCACTTCGTGCACCTCGACTCCCCGGCTCAGCAGCTCATCGACCAGCCCTCGGCCGTCGAGCAGTTCCAGCGTTCGCGCATGCACCGCGAAGGCCCGGGTGATGTTGGGCATCGACGCCCGTTCCTCCACCACCGTCACCGGCGCCCCGCCGAGCGCAAGCTCACAGGCCAGCATCAAACCGGTCGGCCCGGCGCCGACCACCAGAACCCCTTTGGTTGCCAAGAGAATTCACCTCCGTAGCGCTCCGGTGACTCTGCAGGCTGATGTTAGCCACAACGGCCCACGTAGAATGGCTGAAAAGCCATAGCCACTGATGCCGATGCTCGTCGCGCAAGCGCTCATCGGTAGCCGACACCCCGACCCCAACCCGATCGGAGTGCCATGCTCGCCGTTCTGCTCGCCCACGCGGTCGCCACCGCGCTGGCGCCGCTTCTGGTGGCCAAATGGGGGCGGAGGGCGTTCTATCCGCTGGCGCTCGTACCGTTGGGCTCGCTGGTCTGGGTCGCTCTGAACTGGCCCAACGATGAGCGCGTCCCCACCCTGAACATCCCGTGGGTGGACGGGCTGTCGATGGACATCACGCTGCGCTTCGACTCCCTCGCGGCGATCATGAGCGTGCTGGTCCTCGCTATCGGGGCGCTGGTGCTGTTCTACTGCGGCGAGTACTTCCACCACCACGACGGCCGCATCGAGAAACGGCTGCCCAGCTTCGCGGCCGAGCTGGTCGCCTTCTCCGGGTCCATGTTCGGCCTGGTGATCAGCGACAACATGCTCATTCTCTACATCTTCTGGGAAACCACCACGGTGCTGTCGTTCCTGCTGGTGGGTCACTACGCCGAGCGGGCCACCAGTCGCCGGGCCGCCACCCAGGCCCTGTTGGTGACCACGTTCGGCGGCCTGGCCATGCTGGTCGGCATCGTCGTGCTCGGCAACATGGCCGGCACCTACCTGCTGTCGGAGTTGATCGCCGCGCCTCCCACCGGGACGGCCGCCGCGATCGGGGTGGCGCTGATCCTCGTCGGCGCCCTGTCGAAATCGGCCATCGTGCCGCTGCACTTCTGGCTCCCCGGCGCCATGGCCGCCCCCACCCCGGTGAGCGCCTATCTGCACGCCGCGGCCATGGTGAAGGCCGGCGTCTACCTGGTGGCCCGGATGACGCCCGGGTTTGCCGACACGTCGTTCTGGCGTCCCATGGTGGTGGGCCTGGGGCTGGTGACCATGCTGATGGCCGGCTGGCGTGCGGTACGTGAATACGACCTGAAACTGATCCTGGCGTTCGGCACGGTGAGCCAGTTGGGGCTGATCACCGTGATGGTCGGCGCGGGCGGCAGCGACATGATGCTGGCCGGGTTGGCCATGTTGTGCGCGCACGCGATGTTCAAGGCGGCGCTGTTCATGGTGGTCGGCGTGATCGACCACGCCACCGGCACCCGTGACATCCGCCGGCTGGCCGGGCTGGGACGCCACCACAGACCCTTGTTCGTCATCGCCATCGGGGCCACCGCGAGCATGGCGGCCCTGCCCCCGTTCTTCGGGTTCGTCGCCAAGGAAGCCGACCTGGAGACGGTGGCACACAGCCCCGCTCTCGGCGCCGCCGCGCCATATGTGTTGGCCTGCATCGTGATCGGCTCGGTGTTCACCACCATCTACAGCCTGCGGTTCATGTGGGGCGCATTCGCCGCCAAGGGCGCGTCGCAACCCAGCACCCGGGTTGCCGAAATGCACCGTCCCTCAGCCACTTTCCTGACCGCACCCGCGCTCCTCGCCATCGCCGGCCTGGCCTTCGGGTTGTGGCCCGCCGGAATGGACGCGGTGCTCGACGAATACGCCAACACCATGCCGGGCGGGTCGGGCTACCACCTGGCACTGTGGCACGGGCTGGGCCTTCCGCTCCTGCTCTCTGGCCTCGTGCTGGCCGTCGGTACCGCCGTGTTCTTCACGCGGAACCGGTTGCCCCGGGCGCGACTTGCCTACCTGCCGCTGGGCAACGCCGACCGCATGTACGACGCCACCATCCGTGGCCTGGACGTGCTTTCACTGCGGTTGACCGGGTCGACCCAGCGAGGTTCGCTGCCGGCCACCCAGTCGGTGATCCTGTGCACGCTCGTCGCGTTGCCCGTCGCGACGCTGGTCCTCGGCCCTCGCGACCAGCCGGGGTTCGCGTTGTGGGACTCGCCGCTGGTCGTGGTGGTCGGGGTGCTGATGCTGGCCGCCGCGATCGGCGCGACGCTGATGCGCAACCGCCTGGCCGCGGTGCTGTTGGTCGGTGTGACCGGCTACGGGTGCGGCGCGATCTTCGCCTTCCACGGCGCACCTGATCTGGCATTGACCCAATTCCTGGTCGAGACACTGGTTTTGGTGATCTTCGTGCTGGTGTTGCGGACGCTGCCGGCCGAGGCCGACGCCGGCAACATCAACCGCCACCGCATTCCGCGGATCCTGCTGGCCCTGGCGGTCGGCGCCGCCGTCACGTCCCTGGCGGTCTACGCGATGGCCGCCCGCACCGGCGCGGGTATCGCCGAGTTGTTACCGGATGCCGCCTACTACCGCGGGCAGGGCGCCAACACCGTCAACGTGCTGCTGGTCGACATCCGCGCCTGGGACACCATGGGCGAGATCATGGTGCTGCTGGTGGCGGCGACGGGCGTTGCCTCGTTGGTGTTCCGGCACCGCCGGTTCGGCGCGGCTCCGCGGGTCAGCACGGCCGCGGGCCAGCCCGATATCGGCCCGATCGGCGCCTACAGCCCGGCCATAGGTGACGTCACCTGGCTGCGCGGCTCGGAAATGCGCGATCCGAGGTACCGATCGCTGGTGCTGGAAGTGGCCACCCGGGTGATCTTCCCGCTCATCATGGTGCTGTCGGCCTACTTCTTCTTCGCCGGGCACAACACCCCCGGCGGCGGCTTCGCCGGCGGGCTCACCGCAGGCCTGGCACTCGTGCTGCGGTATCTGGCCGGCGGACGTTACGAGCTCGGCGAGACGCTGCCACTGGATGCGGGCAAGATCCTGGGCACCGGGCTGGGGTTGTCCGCCGGCACGGCCGTCGCCTCGATCCTGCTGGGCGCGCCCGCGCTGTCCTCGGCGGTGCTGCAGTTCGACATTCCGGTGTTCGGCCACGTCAAGCTCGTGACCGCGCTGTTCTTCGACCTCGGTGTGTATCTCATCGTGGTCGGCCTCGTGCTCGACGTGCTGCGCAGCCTCGGTGCGCGGGTGGACGTGGAAACCGCCGGCGCTCACGCAAACTCGAAGGCGGTGGCGCGATGACGACCGTCCTGATTCCGTTGATCCTCATCGGCGGCCTGACCAGTGCCGGGGTGTACCTGCTGCTCGAGCGCAATCTGACCCGGATGCTGTTGGGCCTGTTGCTGGTCGGCAATGCGGTCAACCTGCTGATCCTGACCGTCGGCGGGGCGGGCGGCAATCCACCGATCCGCGGACGCACCAGCGACGGCAACACCACCACGGCCGATCCGCTGGCACAGGGCATGATCTTGACGGCGATCGTCATCAGCATGGGCATCGCGGCGTTCGTCCTGGCGCTGGCCTACCGGTCCTACCGGCTGACCACGGTCGAAGAGGTCAGCAACGACCCCGAGGACACCCGCGTCTCGCAGCAGGCAATCACCGACGGTCTGGATGAAACAGTCATCTCCGAGGAGATCCCCCAGCCCGACGTCAGCCGCGACACCGATGCGCCCGACGAGCTCGACGCACTGCCCGGATTCGAGGGTTCGAAATGACGGCCCAGGCGTTGATCCCGCTGCCGGTGCTGATCCCGGCACTGGCCGCGGCGCTCACGCTCGTCGCCGGTCGTCGTCCGCAGTTACAGCGGATCATCACGCAGGTCGCACTGACGGCCGTGGTCGCGGTGTGCGCGGCGCTGGTCTACCTGGCCGACCGCGACGGCACCCTGGTGCTGCACGTCGGCGGTTGGGGGCAGACCGTGCCGGGCATGGGGCCGCTGGGCATCACCCTCGTGGTCGACCGGCTCTCGGCCCTGATGCTGGTGGTGTCGTCGATCGTGCTGCTGGCGGTGGTCGCCTACGCCATCGGGCAGGGTATCCGCGACGGCGACGAACGCCAGCCGGTGTCGATCTTCATGCCCACCTACCTGGTGCTCTCGGCCGGCGTCTGCACGGCGTTCCTGGCCGGCGATCTGTTCAACCTGTTCGTGGGTTTCGAGGTGCTGCTGTCCGCGAGCTTCGTGCTGCTGACCATCGGCGCCAGTGAGGAACGGGTCCGGGCCGGCATCTCGTATGTGATGGTGTCGATGGTGTCGTCGCTGATCTTCCTGATCGGCATCGCCCTGGTGTACGCCGCCACCGGCACGCTGAACCTGGCCGAGCTGGCCGTGCGCCTCGACGATGTGCCCGCCGGTACCCGCAACGCACTGTTCTCGGTGCTGCTGGTGGCGTTCGGCATCAAGGCGGCGGTGTTCCCGCTGTCGACGTGGCTGCCCGACTCGTACCCGACAGCGCCGGCACCGGTGACCGCGGTGTTCGCCGGATTGCTGACGAAAGTCGGTGTGTACGCGATCATCCGGGCCCATGCGTTGTTGTTCCCCGGTGGCAGCCTCGACGCGGTGCTGCTGGTGGCCGGGCTGCTCACGATGGTCATCGGCATCCTGGGCGCCATCGCGCAGAGCGACATCAAGCGGTTGCTGTCATTTACCTTGGTCAGCCACATCGGCTACATGGTGTTCGGTGTCGCGCTGGGCAACCAGTTGGGCATGTCCGGTGCCATCTACTACGTCGCCCACCACATCGTCGTGCAGACCACACTGTTCCTGGTGGTCGGGCTGATCGAGCGTCAGGCCGGGGCATCGACCTTGAACCGGCTCGGTGGTCTGGCCGCGGCCAGCCCGGTGCTGGCGTTCGTGTTCGTCGTCCCCGCACTCAATCTGGGTGGTATCCCGCCGTTCTCGGGCTTCATCGGGAAGGTGGCGCTGATGGAGGCGGGCGCCGAGAACGGGTCGGCGCTGGCGTGGACACTGGTCGCCGGCGGCGTCGTCACCAGCCTGCTGACCCTGTATGTGGTGGCGCGGGTGTGGACGAAGGCGTTCTGGCGGGCCCGGGCCGATGCTCCCGAGGGGCACCTGGCCGGGGCGGCGCCTGCGGTGCTGCTCGACGACATCGAGGACATCGAGTTCGCCGACCGTGACAGCGTGGGACGGATGCCCGCGGGGATGCTGGTGCCGACGGCTGCGCTGATCGCCGTGGGATTGGCGCTGACCGTCGCCGCCGCACCGATCTTCGCCTACACCGAACGCTCGGCCGCCGAGGTGCTCGACCGCGGGCACTATGTCTCGGCGGTCCTGGGAGGTACGGCCCGCTGATGAGCGCTTGCGCGAAGAGGAGACCGCACCGATGAGCGCTTGCGCGAAGAGGAGACCGCACCGATGAGCGCTTGCGCGAAGAGGAGACCGCACCGATGAGCATGAGACACCTCGCGCTGCGGATCTGGCTGTTGTGCTTCCTGATGTTGGTCTGGGTTCTGTTGTGGGGCCATGTCACGGTCGCCAATGTGGCGAGCGGGCTGATCGTCGCGGCGGTCATCACGGTGCTGCTGCCGTTGCCCTCGGTGCCCGTCGAAGGCAAGCTGCATCCGCTGTCGTTACTGAAACTCGTTGTGCTGGTGGGCTATTACCTGGTGCTGTCGTCGTTCCAGGTGGCCTGGATGGCAATCCGGCCGGGCCCACCGCCGCTGGTGGCCGTGCTGCGCGCGAACCTGCCCGCGCTGAAATCGGATCTGGTGCTGGCCCTGGCGGTCAACATCTTCAACCTGATCCCGGGATCGATCGTGCTGGAGATCGACCAGACCCGACGCATTCTCTACGTCCACCTCATCGACGTCGGCTCGGAGGCCACCGTGCAGCGGTTCTACCGTCAGGTCGAGCAGGTCCAGCGGCTGCTGGTGGCTGCCTTCGAGCGGGAGAGCGATTGGCAGCCGTCAGCTGAGCGGGAGGCCGGGCGCTCATGACGATTGTCTGGATCATTGCGGCAGTCATGTTGACCGCGGCCGCCACGATCACCATGTTCCGGGTGCTGGCCGGGCCGAGCACCCTGGACCGGCTGGTTTCCCTGGACACCCTGATCGCGGTGACGATGTGCGGCATCGGTACGTGGGCGGCGTTCAGTCTCGACACCACGGTCACCTACAGCCTGACGGCGCTGGCGTTGATCAGCTTCGTCGGATCAGTGAGCGTGGCTCGGTTCCGCGTGCCCGACACCGACGATCCGCGGCCGAGGCGGCGGCCACGGCGGGAGCAGACATGAACATTCCCGACATCCTGACCGCGGTACTGGTTCTGAGCGGGTCGACGCTGGCGTTGACCGCGGCGATCGGCGTGGTCCGATTTCCCGACACGTTGTCGCGTATGCACGCCGCCACCAAGCCGCAGGTGCTCGGTCTGCTGCTGGTGCTGGCGGGTGCGGCGATCCGCCTGCGTGGGAACGCCGATGTCGGCATGGTGATCCTCACCGGGTTGTTCACGTTGATCACCGCACCGGTGGTCGCCAACCGTGTCGGGCAGCTGGCTTATCGCGAGCAGAACATCCGCGATGATCTGCTGACCCGCGACGAGATGGCCGAGTTCGAGGAGACTGGAAACGATGGCCAGAACTGACGACGACAGCTGGGAAATCACCGAGAGCGTGGGTGCCACCGCGCTAGGGGTGGCGATGGCCCGCGCCAACGAGACCGCGGCGGAATCCCCGTTGTTCACCGACTCGTATGCGCAGATGTTTCTCGATGCCGCGGCCGCACGGGGCTGGCGTCCGCCCACCGGCGCGATGGCCCAGCGGATCCGCGCCATCGGCAATTACGCCGCCTCCCGGACCAAATGGTTCGATGAGTTCTTCGTCGCCGCAGGCGCAGCGGGTATCCGTCAGTCGGTGATCCTGGCGTCCGGGCTGGATGCCCGGGCCTGGCGGTTGCCCTGGATCCACGACAGCGTGGTGTTCGAGATCGACCAGCCGCAGGTGCTGCAGTTCAAGGAGGACGTCCTGGCTGCGCATCGCGTGACACCGAAGGCCCGGCATGTCGCGGTCCCGGTCGACCTGCGCCAGGATTGGCCGAAGGCCTTGCGGGATGCGGGTTTCGACGCCACCCAGCCGACGGCGTGGTCGGTGGAAGGCCTGCTGCCATACCTACCCGCCGATGCGCAGGATCTGTTGTTCGAGCGCATCACCGAACTGTCGGCACGGGACAGCCGGATCGGGGTCGAGGCGTTCGGCCCCGAGTTCTTCTCCGCAGATCACCTGGCACGCCGCCGTGAGAGCATCGAGAAGATGCGCGCCGAGGCCGAGACGGGCGACGAGATCCCGGATCCGGAACAATTGTGGTTCATCGAGGACCGCGCCTACGTCCCCGATTGGCTCAGCGAACACTACTGGGATGTGGCGGCGCTACCTGCCGACGATCTGATGGCGCGCTACCACCGTTCTCTGCCCGCCGACACCACCGAGGGCACCATGGCCACCGAGTTCGTCGAAGGCGTTCTGACCGAGAAATAGTCTGGATGACGGAGATTCGGCAGCCGACCCCCGACGGTGTTCGCGTTCACACCGCTGCAAGGAAACGCTGAAGCGCCTCGGCAACACGGTCGGGCGCCAGGGCGGTCGCGAAGTGCGACTGATCAGACCACACGACTCGCTCAGCATGCGGGAGCACCGCCGCCAGGCTGTCCATCCCCTCAGGAAGGGGCGGCCAACTCAGGCCTCCTTGCATGAGCAGCACCGGCACGGTGATGGCCGCCCACCGGTCAATGTCACGTCCGTCGTTGGCCATCGCTTCCAGATCTGCACCTGCGGAAAGTGTGGTGATCCGGCCGAGTTCTGCGCTTTCGGGCTCGAACGACGCCGTCTCCACCAATTCAGAGGGAACGCAGGCAACCTCGCGGGCGAAAAGTTCCAGCGCCTCCGCATAGCGGGCTTCGGCGCACAACGGCCGATAGCGGTCCAGTACCGGCAACAGGTGCGCGCCGGACAACAACAAGGGCGGCTCGAACAGCGCCAGGGAAGCGATGCGATCGGCGTCGGCGACCGCGGCATGAAGCGCGACCGTCGCCCCGTAGGAACCACCGACGACGTGCGCGCCCGTTCCGGACGCATCGGTCACGAACCTCAGCACGCACTCCAGATCTGCGGCCTCCACAGCAAAGCTGTTGGGCGACAAGCCAACTGCGCTCGGTGGGTGGTTTCGGCGCGCATATCGCACGACCTGGTGACCGGTCAGACGTCGACCGATGTCGGCCCAGGAATCCAGACCGCCGTTGGACCCGTGCACGAAGACCACGGGAACTCCGGTTCCGGTCGTCTCCAATTCCAGTTCGGTGCCGTCTGAAGCTCTCAGTTGCACAGCCATGCCCTGAGTATTCAGGGCCTATCCGAAAGGTGGAACGCCACCATCGCGGTGACGCTACTTGTGCGGCGCCTTCACCGCCGGCGAGGCGAAGGACGTCTCGGGCGCTGTCGGCGGCGCCTTCACGGTCGTGGTGCTGCTGAACTTCGTCGCCACGGACTCGGTGGAGCCCGGCGTGGCTGCGTCGATGACGGCCACCGCGCCCAGCACCGCCATGGCACCTATTCCGGTTACGGCTGCCAGCGTCTTCAGCCGGTGGCGCGGCATTTCCTGCTGGTGCATCGAACTTCTCCTCAACTCTTCCGCGGCGTGATCGCCCCGGCGATGCCACAGAGTGACAGGGGGTCGATGAGAAATCGCTGATAAAGATCGTCGTGATCGCGGTTCTCAGCGCCCCCTCAGCAACGTCTGGCCAGGCTGGAACGGTGATTGTGATGCGGCGTGCGACCTGGCAGGTCCCGATGGCGGTTGTTCTGTTGAGCGGGTTCATCGGAGTGGGGTTCATCGCGTATATGGCCCGGACCGGTACGCCTGTCGACCATCGGGCCCTCGACTGGTTCGTGGCACGGCGCGGTGCGGGGCTGACGGGCATCGCCACCTTCATCACCGATCTGGGCAGCCCCGCAGTCATCGCGCTGATCGCGGTCGGCGCCGCCGCGCTGATCTGGGTCCGGACGCGCGCAGCCCGCCCCGCGATCGTGGTGGTGGCCACGGTTGGGCTCGCGTCTGTGGTGAGCACCTTGGGCAAGTGGGTCGTCGGATCGCACCGACCGCCGGCGGCAGTCCAGCTATTGGCCGAGACCGACCACTCGTTCCCGTCTGGGCACGTCACGGGAACGGCGGCGTTGCTCGGAATCCTCGCGGTCATCGTCGGTGCCCGCAGTGGGCAAACGGTCGGGCTGCTCGTCGGCGCCGCGGTGGCGACATTCGTCGTCGCGGCGACACGGCTCTATCTGGGCGTGCACTGGCTCACCGATGTGAGCGGCGGGTTCCTGCTGGGTTCGGCGGCGGTACTGCTCGGATGGGCGTTCCTGGCGAAACCGGCCGGCGACACCCCGGAGATCACCGAGGACGCGGCGGAGCCCACACTGTCGACATGATGTCGCCGGCCGCTACGCGCCGTCAGCGGTTGCGGATGCGACCGCGGCCACGGCATTGGGGGATCGCGACCCGGTCCGCCATCGTGGCGGCCACGGTGGTGCTGGTGGCGCTCATCGTCGCGGGTGCGGGCCTGACGGGGCTGCTGAACCACTACCTGATCTCCGGGATCGACGAGGCGGCGGCAACGCGGCTGCACGACATCACCATGGCACTGCGGGCCGAGCCGCCTACCGACTTCGACGGCGCCCTCCTCGACACCGATCAACGGGTGGTGGCGATCCAGATACTCACCGGCGACAACACCGTCGCCTTCAGCTCCACCGACGCGCCGAGCACGCCTCTGGTACCGGTCGCCGCGGTCGGCACCGAACCCACTCGGTTGAGCGACGATTCCGCGCCCGACGACGACCTCAGGATCGTCGGCCGCCAGATCGACACGCCTCACGGGCATTACACCGTCTTGGTCGCCGGTAGCAGTGAGCTCGCCGAGAACACCGTCCAGACGGTCGCGCTTCTGCTGTGCGCTTCGGCTCCACTGGTCATCGCCGTCGTCGCAGTGGCCACCTATCTCCTGGTGAAGCGGTCTCTGCGCTCGGTCGATGCAATTCGCGCGCGCGTCGCCGAGATCAGCACATCCGACCTGGCCGAGCGGGTGCCGCGGCCCGACAGTCACGACGAGATCGCGGCGCTGGCCGACACGATGAATGCGATGCTGGCCCGCCTCGAAACCGGTCACAACGCGCAGCGTCAATTCGTCGGGGATGCCTCCCATGAGCTCCGCAGCCCGTTGGCCACGATCATCTCCGCCCTGGACGTCGCCCAGGTACACCCTGAGTTGCTCGACGAGGACCTGCTCGACACGACGCTGATCCCTGAGGCTCAGCGGATGCAATCACTGATCGACGACCTGCTGCTACTGGCCCGCGCCGACGAGCGGGGCCTGAAACTACGGGTGGAAGATCTGGACCTCCGGCCGGTCATCGAGGCCGAGGCCGACCGGTTGCGACGACGCGGGGAGCTCCTGACGGTGCACACCGACGTTGTCGAGGCCCGGCTGTCCGGTGACGCCCGGTCCCTGTCCCGCGTGTTGCGAAACTTGACCGAAAACGCCGCACGTCACGCGCAGTCGCGCATCGACATCAGCTCGCGCGAGCAGGATGGCGCGGTGGTGCTGATCATCTCCGATGACGGGCCGGGCATACCGGAGGCCGACCGGCTGCGGGTGTTCGACCGGTTCGTCCGGCTGGATTCCGACCGTTCCCGAAACGGTGGCGGGACGGGACTCGGTCTGGCGATCGTCGCCGAAATCATTGCAGCGCACGGCGGTACCGTCACCATGTCCGAACGTCCCGGCGGCGGGACCTCCGTCAGGGTTCAATTGCCGGTGCGGCGCTCGTCCGATTCGAGCCGGTAGCCGACTCCCCGAACCGTGTGAATGCTGTTGGTGCCGAACGGTGCATCGATCTTCAGCCGAACGTATCGGACATAGACCTCGACGACATTGTGCGGACCGTCGTAGTGGGCATCCCACACGTTCCGCAGGATGTCAGCCTTGGTCACCACGGTGTCCTTGTTTCGCATCAGGTACTGCAGCAGACTGAATTCCTTGGGCGTCAGTTTGATTGGCGTCTCACCGCGGGTGACAGTCTTGCGGGCCGGATCCAGCGACAGCGATCCGGCGGTGATGACGACCGGCCTCCGCGGCGCACCCCGACGCAGCAACGCCCGCATCCTGGCCGCCAGTACGTTGAACTTGAACGGTTTGGTGAGGTAGTCGTCGGCGCCCAGGTCAAATGCGTCGGTCTCGTCGAACTCACCATCTTTGGCGGTCAGCATGAGTACCGGAGTCCACACCTGCTCGGCCCGGATCCGCCGCAACACCTCATAGCCGCTCATGCCCGGCAGCATGATGTCGAGCAGGATCACGTCGAAGTCGTCCTCCACCGCCAGGTGCGCCCCGTCCACGCCGTTGTCGGCCACGACCACCACGCAACCCTCGGCACGCAGCCCCAGGCTCAGCGTCTTGGTCAGACCCGGCTCGTCATCGACGATCAGCACCCTCATCGCGTGTCCAATTGTGCTCCGCTACTCCGAAAGCTGGAACTCAACCATCGCGGTGACGGAGTCCACGGCCTCGCTGAGCACCTCGACTCGGGCCGCCTCCGATGGCGCGGCCAACAGTGAATAGCGGTCGGCCTGCCCCATGGGTAGCCGAGTCGCCAAGGCGTACAAGCGGTTCTCCGGATCGACGCCGGCGGACTCCACGATCTCGCGGCTGCGGATCGGCGTGCCGCGGGCCTCCCCGATCCGGTCGAGCAACGCCACCATCCGGTCTTCGACGTCGCTGATGCGGGCCGCGTCCGCCGGGTCGCCCGGTTCGTCGGGCCAGAGTTCGATCTCGGCGCGCGGATATGGATCGTCGTCGAGCCAGCGCTGCACCCGAATTCGCTCACCCATCACACACAACAGCCGGTACTTGCCGGCCCCGAACTCCTGGCAGTCCACGATCAAGGCCCGCGCCCCGACGTCGCACCGGCGGTCACCGCCGCCCACCTCACGACCGGCCGAGATCAGCACCGCCCCGAAAGACGGCTCCGACATGGCCATACAGTCGCCCACCATCGCCACGTAGCGAGGTTCGAAGATCCGCAGCGGCAGTTCCTGACCGGGCAGCATCGCCACTTCGAGTGGAAACATCGGTGAGACCGTCATGGGGCCAGAATCGTCCTCGCCTCCGGTTTGGTCAATGCACACGAGCCGGTAACCTCGGGTGATGCCACCGTCAGCGGAGCTTGAAACAGCCCGCACGCTGCTGTCCGATCCGGGCTACACCGACCTCGACGCGGTCGACCGCCAGTTGATCGAACTGCTGCAGGCCGACGGCCGCATTCCCTACGCAGAGCTGGGGCGCCGGGCCGATATCACGGAAAAGACTGCGCGCCGCCGTGTTTCGCGATTATTGGGCGAGGGGTACATCACCATCGCCGCCGTCACCGATCCAGCTGTGCTCGGGTTCGGCGCGCTGGGCCTGGCCCTGCTGACCGTCGACGGATCGCGTACACCGGTCGAGCTCGCCGCGGAGATCGCCCAGTTACCCGAAGCGGATTACGTGACGGCCACGACGGGGCCGTACGGGGTGGTGCTGGAGCTGGTCTGCACCGACGCCCGGGAACTTCACGATGTGGCCTTCGGCCGGATCGCGACGCTGCCGGGGGTGCGCACGGTGGAGCTGCTCCCCTACCTGCGGCTGCACTATCAGCAGGCCCGGCTGTCCGGTGCGCTCGCGGACGGCGCGGTGCGGCCGCGTCCGCTCGATGACATCGACCGGGCGATCCTCACCCGGCTCGCGGTCGACGGCCGTGCCGCCTTCCGCGACTTCGCTTCAGCCCTGGGCTTATCCGAGACCACCATCCGTTCGCGTTACAGCCGGATGGTGGACACCGGCGCGGCCCGGGTGATGTGCATCGCCAACCCGCTGCGCCTCGGTTACCGGCATAGCAGCTGGGTGGCGATCCGCACCGACGGCCGGGCGGGCGCCCAGAAGGTCGCCGAGGCGCTGACCCGCGTGGAGACGGTGTCGTATGTGGCGCTGACCGCCGGGCGTTGGGATGTCCTGGCCGAGGTGGTGACCGCCCGTGACGAGGACCTGCTCAACGTGCTCGATGAGAGCATCCGCGGCTTGGACGGTGTCACCGCGATGCAGGCCTGGCCTTATATCGCGGTGCACTACAAGGCAATTCATCCCAGGGATGTCAGCCCGGCACCTTTTTGTTGATCGCCTCGACCACGGTCGCGTCCCGGTCGGCCAGCGTGCACATGGCTCCCACGAACGAGGTCCACAGGAGTGGGTTCTTCTTCATTCCCACATAGCCGTTTTCCGCGAGCAGCTCGACCATGCCGCGCTGGGCCGCCTCGTCCATCGACACATATTCCCGGCAAGTGGTCGACATCCCGTTGGGCGGTGGGGTGCTGGCCCCGCCACTGGCCCCGGGACGCGGGATGACCGGGCTTGAGGGCGCCGCCGTGTTGGTGGGCCGGCGCTTGGTGGTCGTCGTTGTCGAGATGCCGGTCTGGTCGGGATCGCCCATCGGCGTTCCGGCGGTGACGGTGCTGCAGCCCGAGAGGGCGAAGCCCGCCACGACAATCCCCACCACGATCCGTCGCCGCATAGCCCTCATCCTCACAGTTGGAGTTCGCCGACCAGGGCGTCGACGACTTCGCGCAGATCGCCGTCGCTCTCCTCGGCCACGCGGCGCTGCCGCTGATAGGAGCCGCCGCGGTAGATGTCGGTCACCGAGGCCAGCTCGTCTGCGCATCCCAATGACTTGGCCACCGGTTCAAGGTGATTCAGCAGTTCGTCGAGGTCTTCGGTGACAAGTCGCTCATTGCTGTCGGCGTCCAGGATTATCACCGCGTCCAGGCCGTAGCGGGCGGCACGCCACTTGTTCTCCTGCACATGCCACGGCGGCATGGTCGGCAACTGTTCACCCGCGTCGAGCCTGCGGTCCAGATCGACGATCAGGCAGTGGGTCAGCGCGACCAGCGCGCCGAGCTCACGCACATTCGACACCCCGTCGAAGATCCGCACCTCGATGGTGCCCAGGTGCGGCGACGGCCTGATGTCCCAACGAATCTCGTTGAGGTGGTCGATGATGCCGGTCTTCTTCTGATCGTGGACGAAGCCCTCGAACTCCGACCAGGCCTGAAACTGGAACGGCAGGCCGGCGGTGGGCAATTGCTGGAACATCATCGCCCGGTTGCTCGCGTATCCGGTGTCCTCACCGTCCCAGAACGGCGAGGACGCCGAGAGTGCCAGCAGATGCGGGTACTGGTTGAGCAGCGAGGAGATGATCGGCATCACCTTGTGCGCCGAGGAGATCCCGACGTGCACGTGCACACCCCAGATCAGCATCTGCCGGCCCCACCACTGGGTGCGCTTGATCAGCTCGGCGTAACGCGGCGCATCGGTGAGCTGTTGCGCCGACCATTTCGCGAACGGGTGGGTGCCCGCGCAGAACAACTCCATGCCGCGGTCGTGCACGATCTTGCGTACGGGGCCAAGGGTGCCGCGCAGGTCATCCATCGCCTCACCGGTGTTCTCACAGATTCCGGTGACGATCTCGATGGTGTTGCGCAGCAACTCCTTGTGCACGTGCGGGCTCTCGCCGACCTCGGCGATCACCTCGGCGGCTCCGTTGCTCAAGTCACGAGTGTCGGCGTCGACGAGAGCGAACTCCCATTCGACGCCGACGGTGGGCCGGGGCGACCCGGCGAAATCGATGCGGCTGTCAGCCTGCGCCGATGACACCGCACGCCACCCGGCTTCCGGCGTCGCCGGTGGCCATGGTCGCCTGATCGGGGCCGGGGGCGCCGCCGACGACCTGCTGGTACTTCTCGGGCGGGATGTTGGCGAAGTTGTCCGCCTTCTCGTGGATCATGATCGCGGTCTTGGCGCCGGCCAACAGATCCTCGGCGGTGAACGCGTCGGTGGTGGTCACCAGCTTGCCCGAGCCGTCGGCGCGGATCTGCAGCGAGCTCAGGTCACCGCTGGAGGGATGTCCGCTGTGTCCGGGCACCTGGAAATGGCCGCCGGCGGAGTTGAAGTCGCCGGGTGCACCGCCGGTCGGGGCCACCGAGTTGGCCTCACATTTACCGACGGAGTGGATGTGCAGACCGTGGAATCCGGGAGCCAGCTTGCCCGGGGTGGTGGTCTCGACGGTCACGGTCGCGAAGCCGTCGGCGAACTGGAAGTCGGCGGTTGCCACGGCCGTGCCGTCGGCGGTCTTGAGCTCCGCGGTCAGGGTCTCGCCGCCGGTGGTCCCCTGCGCACCGGGTCCGCTGCCGTGCTCACCGGGAGCGGCCGAGGGCGACGGCGATCCGGTCCAGATCGCCGGGGTGGTACCGGGCGTGTCGGAGGGCACCTGACCGGGAGGGCTGCAGGCGCTCAGCGCAACAACCGGGGCAGCGAACAGGACGGCAACACTGACGGACTTCAGCATGCACAAAGCCTAGCCGGTGACTACCACGATCACGCCCGGTGGTTGCTCGAGAAGTTCGGGGCGGCGGGGTTCGACAGGCGCCTGGATTGACTTGCCCACGGCTTCGGCGGCTTCCTTCTCACCCGGCGTCTCACCGAAGAACACCGTGGTGCCGGCGACACCTTCCAGTGTCAGGTTGCCGGTCTCGGTGACATTCCAGTGCGTCTCACGTAGACGGTTGGCCGTGGTCTCGGCCGCACCTGGGACATCGGAGATGTTGTACACCCGCACGTCGGCCTTGACCTCGGGGGCGGGTTCGGCCTTTGCCGATGTCTTCGTGGTGGTCGTCGCGGTCGTGGTGGCCACGGACGACGACTGATCCGTTGAGTCGTCGCCGGAGCCGAGCGCCTGGAAACCGACCAGCAGGAACACGACCCCGAGGAACAACAGCACCATCACCATGGCGCGCAGGGGCAGCCCGGAGGAGTCTCGCTGATTCATCGCCACCACTGTATCGAGCGAACCGCCCGATGCCTCACCGCGTGACCTTTAGGTGGTGATATCGAAGCCGAGCCGCCGCGCGGCACGAGCCTTCTGCCGGGTAGCGCGCATCCGCCGCAGCCGCTTGACCAGCATCGGGTCGGCGGCCAGCGCCTCGGGGCGGTCCACCAACGCGTTGAGCACCTGGTAGTACCGCGTGGCCGACATCGAGAAGAGCTCTTTGATCGCGTCTTCCTTGCTGCCGGCGTACTTCCACCACTGGCGTTCGAAGGCCAAAATATCGTGCTCGCGCCGGGTGAGCCCATCACCCAGGTCAGAGTCGTCCCCGGATTGCTCAGTCCGCGCCATGGCGCCGTCCATATTGCTCCTTGGACCCTTCCGACACGTGAGAAATAACATCGCTGTGGTTCGGCGATTATTCAACCACGGCTTGCTGGGTTGAGCTGACACATAAACCCGCGAGTCGGGTGAGAAGGATTGCCACCTTAAGCTTCCACAATGTCCGTAGTACCGATTTGCATCGTCGGAGATCCCGTTCTGCACACACCTACCGAGCCGGTGCCCATCGGCCCGGACGGCTCGCTGCCCGCAGACCTGCCCGAGCTCATCCAGACCATGTTCGACACGATGGACGCCGCGAACGGCGTTGGCTTGGCCGCCAACCAGATCGGCGTGGCCAAGCGGTTGTTCGTCTACGACTGCGCCCCGACGCGCGGCCAGACCACGCGGCGCCGCGGGGTCGTCATCAACCCGGTACTCGAGACCTCCGAGGTGCCCGAGACGATGCCCGACCCCGACGACGACGAGGAAGGCTGCCTGTCCGTGCCGGGCGAGAATTTCCCGACCGGTCGGGCCGACTGGGCACGGGTCACGGGCCTGGATGCCGACGGTTCGCCGGTCACTCTCGAGGGCACCGACTTGTTTGCCCGGATGCTGCAGCACGAGACCGGGCACCTCGACGGATTCCTCTACATCGACCGCCTCGTGGGCCGGCACGCGCGGGCCGCGAAGAAGACCGTCAAGCGCAACGGCTGGGGCGTTCCCGGGCTGTCCTGGATGCCCGGCGAGGATCCCGATCCCTTCGGCCACTGATGTCGCTCACTGATGCCTGAGTTACCCGCGCTCGGGTCCCGGGTCAGCCTGCGTTATCAGCTGCCCATCGGGTCGGCCAAGCCGCTCACCGACGTCATCGGGCACCTCGAACAGCTGGAGCCGACGGTGCTGATCCGCACCAAGGACGGTGAACTCGTCGACGTCGCGCCGGCCGACATCGTCAGCGTGCGCGAGTTGTCGCATGCCCCGGTGCGGGCCTCGGAGATCCGCGCGCTCGAGCATGCGTCGGCACTGGCGTGGCCGGGTGTCGAGCAGCACTGGCTGGGCGGCTGGCTGCTGCGCGCCGGGCACGGAGTCACCAGCCGCGCCAATTCGGCGATCCCGTTGGGCATGTCGGCGCAGATCGCCGATCTTTCGGCGGTGCGCGACTGGTACCGGGAACGTGATCTGCCGGCCTGGCTGGCCCTGCCCGAACGGCTGCTGCCGATTCGCACGCCGGGTGTCAAGCCGGCCCGGGTCATGGTGCGCCCCCTGGATTCCCGGTCCGGGCCACCGCCGAGCGTCACGCTGGCGCAGCAACCGGACGCACAGTGGTTCCAGCTCTACGAACGCGAGGTCCCCGCCGATGTCCTGACCGCCGTGGTCGACGGGCGCCTGACCTTCGCTTCGGTGCCCGGTTGCGCGGTCGGCCGCGGTGCGGTGACGACGGCTCCGGACGGGTCTGCCTGGCTGGGTATCTCATCGGTTCGGGTCTCCCCCGGCCATCGCAGGCAGGGCCACGCCCGGGCGGTGTGCGAGGCGTTGTCGGCCTGGGGCGCAGAGGCGGGTGCCCGGCAGGCCTATGTCCAGGTGGAGGTCGACAACCACGCGGCGATCGCGCTGTACACCTCGCTGGGTTTCCGACTGCATCACCAAACCCGTTATGTCGCAGTGGAAGACGTCCTCACGCCGCACTGATGCTGCCCCCGCCGTCGACCCGGATGATCTGGCCGGTGAGGTAACCCGCATCCTCGTCCAGCAACGCGCAGATCGCGTGCGCGATCTCGCCGGGCTTGCCGACCCGCCGCATCGGGATGGTGTCCAGCATGCGCTGCTCACGCGGCGATCCCTCTGGGCTGCGGGCCCGGTACATCTCGGTTTCGATAGGTCCCGGCGCGACGGCATTGACCGTGATGCCGGTCGTTGCGAGCTCGCCGGCCCAGATCCGGGTGGCGGCCTCCAGCGCCGCCTTGGCCGCGGCATACGGCGTGCGCTCGGCGGCGCCCAGGGTGGTCAGGCTGGTCACGTTGACGATCCGGCCCCACCCCGAGGCCAGCATTCCCGGCAGCGCCGCCTGCACGACCTGGACGGCGGTCCTCACGTTCAGGTCATAGGTCTCGGCCAACGTGTCCAGATCGATGCTGCCGATGCGGGCGAATCGGGCCAGCCCGACGTTGTTCACCACTGCCTCGATCGGCCCCTCGGTCAGGGCCGCGGCCAGCGCTTCATCGGTGGCCATCCGGTCGCCGAGATCGACTTCGATCATCTTTCCGGGAAAGCCCGGGGCCGCAGTCCTGGCGAAGCCGATCGGTTCGTGCCCGGCAGCGGCCAATCGCTCGGCGACCGCACGCCCGATACCCTTCGAGGCCCCGGTGATCAGAACTCGTCGTGACGGCATGTGCGTTTCCTTTCACTCGCTGTACTACAGAAACGCTTTAAAGACGCAGATAGTCCATGCCACTTTTGATATGCACACATGTCAGGCGGTAATGCGCGAGCTGGTTGGCCAGTTCCTGGGCGTAGGCGAGTTGTTGGATCAGTTTGATGCACGAATCTTGCGTTCGGGTGTGCCCACAGCCCTGCCACCACCGGCATAGATCCCAGCGGTGAGCATCGAAATCACGACAGCACCTCCTGAGGTTCACGCTGGACGGGCTTGGGCCACGGCGAGCGGGGCGGGCGCGGACGCACCCGCTGCGGCCACCAGAACCACCGCCCGAGCAGGGTGGCGATGGAAGGCGTCATCAGCGCCCGGATCACGAACGTGTCGAACAGCAAGCCGACGCCGATCGTGGTGCCGACCTGGCCGATGACGATCAGTTTGCTGACCGCCATCGACGCCATCGTGAAGGCGAATACCAGACCCGCCGCGGTGACCACAGGGCCGCTGCCGCCCATGGCGCGAATGGTGCCGGTCTTCAACCCGGCGTGGATTTCCTCTTTCATCCGCGACACCAGCAACAGGTTGTAGTCCGCGCCGACGGCCACCAGCACGATGACCGACATCGGTAGGACCATCCAGTGCAGCGGTATCCCGACAATGTGCTGCCATATCACCACGGAGAGCCCGAAGGCGGTGGCCAAGCTGACGACCACGGTGCCGACGATGACCGCCGCGGCCACCAGAGCCCGGGTGAGGATCATCATGATGATGAGGATCAACATCAGCGCGGCCGTTGCCGCGATCAACAGGTCGTAGTCGGCACCCTGCTGCATGTCCTTGAACATCGCCGCGGTACCGCCGAGGTAGATCGAGGATCCCTCCCACGGTGTTCCCCTGATGGCCGCGGCAGCTGCGTTCTTGAGGAGATCGGAACGGGCCGTGCCTTCGGGCGTCAGCGGGTCGCCTTCATGAATGATGGTTAACCGCACGGCTTTTCCATCCGGCGACATCATCAGCTTCATACCACGCTGAAAATCGTCGGTTTGGAAGGCTTCCGGGGGAATGTAGAACGAATCATCGTTCTGGGCTTTGTCGAACGCCTCTCCCATCGCGGTGCTGTCCTTCTGCTGCGCCATGGTTTGGTCCTGCTGCGTCTTCTGAACCTGATACTGATTGAGCATCATCTGCTTCTGGTTCTTCATCGACTGGATCATCGACGGCATCAATGCGACCAACTGCGGCATCAGGGCGTCCAGGCGCTCCAGGTCGGGTACGAGATCCTGAATGTCGTCAGACAACGTGCTGATTCCGTCGAGAGTGTCGAATATCGACCGCAACGCCCAGCACGCCGGGATATCGAAACAGTGTGGCTCCCAATAGAAGTAGTTTCGGATCGGCCGGAAGAAGTCATCAAAGTCGGCAATGTGGTCGCGAATCTCATTGGTATCCGTCGACGTCTTCTTCGTCTTCTGCACCATGCTGTGGGTGACCGCAGCCATCTGCTGGGTGATGGACTGCATCTTCTGCATCGTGTCGATGGAGGTCTGCATCTCGTTCGCCTGAGCCAGGATGTTGGCGATGACGCCCTGCTGGTAGTCGTTGCCCATGATCTGGCCGGTACCGCTCTGGCTGAGTGTGTACGGGATCGTCGAGTGCTCAATGGGTTTGCCATCGGGGCGGGTGATGGTCTGCACCTGGGCGATACCCGGCACCTGCGCCAGCGCCTTCGCGATCTTGTTGATCACCAGGAAGTCAGCCGGATTCCGCAGATCGTGGTCGGTCTCGATCATCATCACGTCGGGATTCATCCTGGCCTCGGAGAAGTGTCTGGTCGCGGCCGCGTAACCGACATTCGCCGATACATCAGGGGGCAGATATCTGCGATCGTTGTAGATGGTGTGATAACCGGGCAGCGCGAGCAGGCCGAGCAGGCACGCCGACACCGCGAACACCAGCAGTGGGCCAGGCCAGCGGACGGCCGCGGTGCCGACCCGGCGCCATCCTCTGGCCTTCGACTTCCCCCGCGGCTCCAGGAACCGGCCCCAGCGACTGGCTATCGAGATGAGCGCGGTTCCGAACGTCAGGGCTGTCGCGACAACGAATGCCATACCGACGGCCAAGGGGTAGCCCATCGTCTGGAAGTAGGGCAACCGGGTGAAGTGTAGGCAGAAGGTGGCGCCCGCGATAGTAAGGCCCGAGGCCAGTACGACGTGGGCAGTCCCTTCAAACATGGTGTAGTACGCCGATTCTCGATCCTCGCCGGCCCGGCGCGCCTCGTGATATCGACCGACCAGAAAGATCCCGTAGTCGGTTACCGCAGCGATGGCCAGGGTCACCACCATGTTGGTCGCGAAAGTCGTCAGGCCAAAGACGTTGTAGTAGCCCAGAAATGCGACCAGCCCACTGGCACCCGTCAGTCCGGCAATGAGCAGTACGCACAGGAGGAGCGTGGTGGTCACGGACCGGTAGATCACCAACAGCATGACGATGATGACCCCGAAGGTGACCATCTCGATCATCCGCATGCTTTCGTCGCCGACCCTGTTCTGATCCGAGCTCGTCGCCGCCGCACCCGTCACATACGCCTTGACCCCCGGCGGTGCCGGGCTCTCCTCGGCGATCTGACGAACGGCGTCCACCGATTCATTGGCCAATGCCTCGCCTTGATCGCCCGCGAGGTAGACCTGGACATACGCGGCCTTGCCGTCGACGCTCTGGGCTCCCGCTGCCGTGAACGAGTCACCCCACAGGTCCTGCACGTGCTCTACGTGTTTGGTGTCGGCGCGCAAGTCGCGGATCATCTTGTCGTAGTAGGCGTGCGCGTCGGCACCCAACTTGTCCTGTCCCTCGATCACGATCATCACCGAGCTGCTGCTGCGGTATTCCTCGAATTTCGTGCCGATACGTTTGATGGCGATCATCGACGGCGCATCGTTGGGACTCATCGACACCGACCGCATCTTGCCCACTTCCTCAAGTTGGGGCACGACGGTGTTGAGTATTGCGATCAAGGCGATCCAGACCACGATGATCGGGACAGCGAAAACCCGGATGAACCGGGGGATGACCGGGCGCGACTTGTGAGCAGGGCCCGGAACGGGAGCGGTCGGGGCGTCGTCCACGGGCGCGCTCATGCTGCCTTCACCAGGCAGAAGGTTTGTGCGTTCACTCCGGAACCCGTCCTCTCGTCCTTGACGACGTCATCGACGGTGATCCGGCAACCGATGGTGTCGCCGTCGGTCTGGGCCAGGATGTTCGGTGACGCCGAGGGGGCCGTGGTCGTCAACGTCAAGCTCCAGGGCAACCCCACGGTTCCGGCACGCTGTGGATTTCCGTCAAGATCCTTGTAGTTGATCACCGCCGTCTCGCCCGAGCCGTACACCTCATAGGTGACGACCTTGGGATTGAACTTCTCCGCGGTGTCAGCGCCGATCGGTGTCACCAGCACCGGATGCGCGCCGAAGATGGTCCTCAGGTGCGACACCGTGAGAAAGCCGACGGACAGAGCAACCACGATCGCGATCGGCAGCCAGACGTTCCGGAACATTTTTGTCAGCATCGCTGCCTCCCGAAGTTGACCAATGCAACCTTCGGCCACCTGCTGACCCGACCCATTTCCCAAGGCCATCGAACACGTGACCGCGGCGCACGTGTCGGAAACCTATTGGCAGCTGTCATCGTCCAGGCCTTTCGAAATATCGAATGGCCACAGGATTTGGTGGTCGTCGTCAGCTTAAGGAGCAAAGCTCACATTCCGGGGGGAAACGCAATCATTCGGGCGGACGGCGGCGATCAACCTAGTCTGCGGCCGGCCCCCGCTCAGCCAGGCGAGTGCGCCGGTCCACCCCGCCCGGGCGTTCCTGCGTCAGACCGTCACCCGTACCCTCTAAGCCCATGCGCCTGGCCACCTGGAACGTCAACTCGATCCGCACCCGAGTGGACCGCGTGGTCGACTGGCTGGAGCGCGCCGATGTCGACGTGCTGGCCATGCAGGAAACCAAGTGCACCGACGTGCAGTTCCCGATGATGCCGTTCGCGGCGCTGGGCTACGAGGTGGCCCACGTCGGGCTCAACCAGTGGAACGGCGTGGCCATCGCGTCACGGGTCGGCCTCGATGACGTCGAGATCGGGTTCTCGGGTCAACCGACCTGGAGCAGCAAACCCGAGGAGGAGGCCACCGCCGAGGCCCGCGCACTGGGAGCCACCTGTGGCGGGGTTCGGGTGTGGAGCCTGTACGTGCCCAACGGCCGCACACTCGCCGACCCGCATTATGCCTACAAGCTGGATTGGCTTGCCGCCCTGCGGGATACCGCCGCCGGCTGGCTCAAGGAAGATCCGGAGAAGCCCATCGCGCTGGTGGGTGACTGGAACATCGCGCCCACCGACGAGGACGTCTGGGACATGGCGGCCTTTGACGGCAGCACCCATGTGTCCGAGCCCGAGCGGGCCGCCTTCCAGGCCATGAACGACGCCCAATTCACCGATGTGGTGCGGTCTTTCACGCCTGGTCCGGGGATCTACACCTACTGGGATTACACCCAGCTGGCGTTCCAGAAGCGTCGCGGTATGCGCATCGATTTCATCCTGGGCTCCCCCGGTCTGGCCGCACGGGTCACAAACGCCGAGATCGTGAAGGACGAACGGCGCCCCAAGAAGGGCACCACCGCGCCCAGTGACCATGCCCCGGTCGTGGTCGAGCTCGGCTGACACGTCCGGCCCGGGCCGGACGATTAGCATTGGCCCGACGGGAGGGGGCAGATGACGACCAGGTGGAGTGCGGTATCCAAATCGCCGACCTTGCCCGTGGGCCACGCGCCGGCTGCCGGCCTCACCGCCGCCGACCTGTTCACCCCACCGACAGAACCGACGGTCACTCTCGACGAGAAGCTGCGCCGCGCCTACTTCTGGCTGATCAACAAGGCCGTCATCTCCCCGTTCTACGACGTCGAATTCGGTTCGGACACCACGGTCAGCTACCCGCTCGGTGATGCGGGCGCATCCTTGAGCCTGCCCAAACAACCCGCCTACTCCTCCAATGTTCTTGTCCCGCTGCTGACTTTCGCCGTCGGCGGAAGGTGCCTGCTGATCGGCGGTCCGGGCCGCGGCAAGACCACCCTGGCGGTACTGATGGGAGTGCTGGCCGGGTCCACCCCCGCCGACGTGCGTCGCCATGTCCAGCAGGGCCAGCCGCAGCTGACCGTGGGTGATCTGGTCGGGATCCCGTTGCCGCGCGATCTGGTGCAGGCCGGCAGCCTGGCCGAGATCACCATCGCCTGGAAGAGTTGGCTGACCGCGCCGGTCAAGATCATCGACGAGTACAACCGGATTCCCACCAAGACCCAGTCCGCGCTGCTGACCATGGTCGCCGAGGGCTACGTCGAAAGCCACGACCAGATGCACGTCACCGCACCCGAAAATGGGGTGCAGAGCTGGTTTTTCACCGCCAACGACGACGGTGGCGGCGGCACCTTCCCGGTGATCCAGGCGCTGCGCGACCGCATCGACGTGACGGTGCAGGCGTTCGGGTTCAACAGCAGATTCCTCGACGAGCTGGTGAGCCGGGTGGAGGCCGGCGACCGCCCGGAGGACAACGTGCCCGCCGAGTTGGTGTTCGGCGCCGCCGAACAGGCGGCGATGGTCGACGCGATCCGCGCGATTCCGGTGCCCACCGACGTGCGCCGCCGGTTGGAGTTCTTCGTCAGCCACTTCGAGTTCGTCCAGCACGGTGGCCGCCGCTTCGAGTACCGGACCAAGGACGTGGTGGCCACTGCCGGTCTCGAGGTCGAGCAGATCATCGACGCCAACTCGGGTGCCGATCTTCAGGTCGATCTCGGCGCACAGACGGTCAATGGGGTGTCGGTCCGCTCGCTGCAGAATCTGGTGCTCTACGCCAAGGCCCTGGCCTGGTTCCGCGGCAACGACACCGTCACGCTGGAGGATGTACGGGCGATGGTTCCGTTTGCCTTGCGCGGCAAGCTGTTACCGAATACCGACCATCCCCGGTTCGACACCGGAGCAGACCGGGAACTGGCGTCGGACCCGACGAGTTGGCTGACCGACCTGTTCGACACCTCGTGCCGGGAGTTCGTCGCGCTGGCACGTGAGGGCGAGGATCCGGTGGCTGAGCTGCTCGACGAGTTCGGCCACGGCCTGGACGGTCTGGACGCGCTCGAGGTGTCGCGACGCCTCACCACCATCGAGGCCCGCATCTCGTCTGTCTCCGGTGTCGGCAAGATCTACGGCCGGGATTTCGATGATCTGGTCGCGTTGAAGTATCTCTACCAACGGTATTCGAACTATCTGCACTGGCTGGAGAGCGGCCGGTGATTGCTCGGACGTATCACCAGGTCAACCTCGACCTGCCCGCGCCCGCCGACCTTCCGTCGGCGCCCGGTCTCGATCTGGCGCTCTCGGCCGACAACGTGGCCCGCTTCGGCGGTGATCCGCGGCGTTACCGCCATGCCCTGAGCGGCATCTCCGCGGCGCCGGACGCGATGTTCAGCGTCGCGGCGGTGGCCGCCTGGCGGTCCGGGGTGCTGGGGATCCGCGACGACGCGCTGTCCCGTTTGCAGCTGTTACCAATCGATCTCGCGGCCTCGGTGCTGGGCCTGCCGGTCGACGCGGTTGTCCCTTTCACCGACGGGCAGGCGGTCGACCGGTTCTACTGGCCGTTGCGCCGGCCCGGCCAGTTGATCGCGCGGATCGGCGGTTTCACCGGCCTCGGTGGCAGGTGGGACCGGCCGCCCACCGACCCCACCCCTTGTGGGCCGGGCGGGTGGACGGTGCATGTCGGTGCGCAGCGCTGGCAGATCGATGCCGACGTATTCGGCCACGTGATCTCCGATGCGCCCGCGGCCGGCCCGCAGGCCGACGGACCAGGTACGGCGCAACTGGTGGTGCGCCCGACCTCCTACCTGGCCGAGATCTGGCCGGCATGACCGGACGGGCACCCACCGACCCCGAGCTGGCGGCCTGGCGGGCCGCACTCGACCTGTGGGGTGTACAGCTTCATCCACCGAACATGGTGCGCGACAGTGCAACTGGCACGTTCGCCTGGTTCTCGTTCCCGCCGTCGATCTCGATCGATGTCGACGAGTTGACGCGCCAGGGCGCCCAGCACCACCTGGTGAGCGTTTTCGCTCACGAGATCGGCCATCACGTGCTGTCTCCGAGCACCCGCATCGTCTCGTTCAAGCTGCTACAACAGATGGCCCGGGCGACCGTGGCCAGCGATCCGCGACGGGCCATTCCCGTCACGGCCACGGCCCGGCACCTGTCCAATCTGTGGTCGGATCTGCTCATCAACGACCGGGTGGTCCGCATGCAACGCAGGCTGCACCCGGGCACCGAACCGGACATGATCACCTTGTGGCGCACCCTGACCGCCCGGGAGCCGGGGTCGAACGCAGCCTGGTGGGTACTGATGCGCGCCTACGAGCTGCTGTGGTCACTGCCGTCGAACACGTTGTGCCCCAAAGATCCTCCCTCGGTTCCGCAGACGGTTCGAGACGAGGTACGAGCCCGCCAGCACGTCGACCCGGCCACGCTCGACGTGTCGATGGTCCGCGAGGATCTACAGGAGAAGGAACGCATCCACCGGGCCGCGGCCATGCGGGTACGCGCTCTCCAGGACGAGCTGCTGCTGAGCCAGCCGGTGCAACCCGTCGCCGACGCCGAGTATGTGGCACAGGCGATCCGCACCTTCGGGGCGGACCCGGTGGGGGGCGCGCTGACGTTCGGCATGGTGCTGGTGCCCTACCTGGTACTGGAATCCATGATTTCCGACGGCGCCGCCCTGCCCGGTGGCGGATGCGCCGAGCAGGGCGGAGCACCGGCCACCACAGCCGAACTGGGCCAGGTGCTGGCCGATCCGCGGCTCAACGAGCCTGCGGTGCACCCGGCGGCGGCCGCCGTCGGTGCCTCCCCGCCGGGTGCCGCACCGGGCCAAAGTTACGGTGTCTCACAAACATTGGACCTCTTCGCCGGATCCGATCCCGGCGCCGTGATGCTGGCCTGGTACGAGGCACAGGCCCGGCCCTGGATACGCCCGCTGCTGCAGTCCGGTCGCGGCGTCGCCGCCCACGGGATCCCCGGGCCGTTGGAGACGTGGGAGCTCGGTGACGATGCCACCGAGCTGGACTGGCCTGCCACCCTCGCCGTGAACCCGGTGGTGGTGCCCGGGGTGACGACGCGTCGTCGCACCCAACTGCCCGACGATCCGATCGCCACCACCGAAGCGGTGACCCTGGATCTCTATATCGACTCGTCCGGCTCGATGACGCGCCCCGAGCGGGGCTCCTCGGCCGTGCTGGCCGGCATGATCCTCGTGCTGTCGGTGCTCAAAGGCGGTGGGCGGGTTCGGGTCACGTCATGGTCGGGCCCGGGTCAGGTGGCCGGGGACAGCGTGTTCACCCGCGACCGGTTGGAGATCATGCGTCAACTCACCACGTTCTTCGGCGGTAGCACCGTGTTTCCCCTCGATCTGCTGGCGCACCGGTATCCACCCGGCGACTACGGCCATGATGAGCTGCGCCACCTGGTGGTGTTGTCCGACGACGGTTTGATGTCGCTGTTCGGCGCCGGGCAGGATGAGTACACCGGGGTGGCGGCCGCGGTGCGGCGGCAACTCGACACCGCCACCCTGCTGGTGCAGAACCGGTCCCGTTCGGTGGCCGCCCCGGCCGCCGAGGCGGGTTACGACGTCGACTATCTGGACAACATGTCCGACGCCCCGGCGGTCTGCGCGAGGTTGGCCGCGCACATCGCCGGGTATCGGCGGGCGGTGTCGCATGGCTGATGAAGCAAGCCGGGAAACCGGCCGGGAACTGGCGAACTGGTTCGCCGAGGGGTTGGACGAGCAGGCGGCGTGGTCGACGCTGAAGCCCGGCCCCACGGTCGACGAGGTGGCCGCGCGGATGGCGAGCACGCCGCAACCGTTTCTGGCCGACACCGTCGACGTGGTGGCGCTGGCCTGCGACGTGTTCAACCACACCGGTTGCGCCGCAGCGGCCCAGCGCATCGCCGAGCGGGGCACGCCGGCCTCGCGACGCGGCGCCGCCATCGGGTTGTGGTTGTTCGCCAGTACCGAGCTCATCGGCCCGCTCACCGCACCGCTCGATGACCGCAAAGCTGTGACGGCGTTGCTGGCGTTGGCATTTCGGGTGGCGCCACTGGTCGACCCCGGCCGCTGGCTCAGCGACGCGGAACGCCGCGACGAGGCCGTCCGCACTCTTCTGTTGTGGAACGGTCTGCTTCCGCACGGCGAGGACGCAACGCAGGCCCGCTCGCTGTTCGAGATGCGCGATTCGGTGCGACGCGAGGGTGCGCTGGCTCAGGCATTGGCCGATCACGAGCATCGCATGGCCGTACAACGCCGCCTGGCCGACGCCCAGGCGAAAGAAGCTGCGGCACGGTACAACAGTGAGTGACGATCCGCTGTCGCTCGACGACTATGTTCCGTTCGGCCAGGTGGCGTTGACCGACGAGCAGCGCTGGCCGGGTCTGTCGACAGCGGGGCGGGACCGGCTGGCCGCCCTCGAACAGCACCCCCTGGCGCCGGCCTGGTGCCACCGCGTCGGGCACCGGCTCACCCCCGGCCAGCAGCAGACGGCCAGCCGACAACTGCCGCTTGATGATTGGCTGCCGCAGCATCTCGCGCTGGCCCGCACCCTGCCCGCCTATCGACACCAAACGGGTCCGCTGGACAGCCTCACCGACTTCCCATTGATCGGGCGCGAAGACCTGGTCGATGACATCGCGGCGTTCGTCCCGCCGGGCGCCGACCTGAGCCGGATGCTGCACGGCACGAGCTCGGGGAGCACTGGCGCCGCGCTGGTGATGCCCGACGACCCGGACGAGTTGGCTCGCGGATTTCACTGGCTGCGCGGGCTGGTGGGTGCCGACTGGGAGCCGATGATCCATCGGGTGGCGTTGGCGCAGACGGTGTTTCAGCGGCAGGCGTTCACCTATACCTCGGTGGTCCCCGGTTTCGACGAGGCGTTGATGGCCCGGCTGAACCTGCATCCGGCCGCGTGGGCGGGTGGCGGCACGCAGCGCGATGCATATCTGCGGCACACCGATCCACAGGTGATCAGCGGGACGCCCACCTCGCTGGAGGTGCTGCTGGAACCCGGGCTGGCCGCAGCATTGCGGCCGCTGGCGCTGATCTCGGGGGCGATGACGCTGACCACCCCGTTGCGCCGGGCGCTCGAAGCGGCCTACGACTGCCCGGTCCTGGATGTCTACGGCCTGCACGAGACCCGGCCCATCGCGGTCAGCGACGACGGCGGACCTTTCGTGGTGGCCGAACGCCGCGTACACGTCGAGGTGCTGGCCGGTGAGGTCGTGGTGACGTGCGGAGAGAACCAGTTTCTGCCGCTGGTGCGCTACCGCACCGGCGACTACGCGCGGTTGATCACCCATCGCGGCCGACCCGCACTGGCCGAGCTGGAGGGCAGGGAGGCAACGGTTTTCGTGTCGGCGACGGGCGTCGCGGTGCCCTGCGTCGACCTCACCCAGCAGCTGCAGGCCGCCGGCGCCCGCGGGTGGAGCGTGAATCAGGACGCGGAGGGCCGCGTCTCGGCGGTGATCGCGTCCGGCGACCGGCACCGGGTGACCGAGGCACTGGCTCTTCTGCTGGGGTGCCCGGTCGAGGTGACCCGGGTGGCGACGCTGGCAGAGCTTGGGCCCGGCAAGCCGCGCCGCTACTCCTCGGCTACCGCGCCGACGCCGTGATGAGTTCGACGGCTTCGGCCACGCTGTCAGTGCAGTGGATCAGGGCCAGGTCGGGTTCGGAGATCTTTCCTTCGCGTAGCACCGTGTTACGGATCCAGTCGATCAGGCCCGACCAGTAGTCGACGCCCAGCAGGACGATCGGAAACTCGGTGACCTTGCGGGTCTGCACGAGGGTCAGGGCCTCGAACAGCTCGTCGAGGGTGCCGAATCCGCCCGGCAGGCACACGAATGCCTGCGCGTATTTGACGAACATGGTTTTGCGGACGAAGAAGTACCGGAAGTTGATACCGAGATCGACCCAGTGGTTGAGGCGCTGCTCGAAGGGCAGTTCGATGCCGAGTCCGACGGAGTAGCCGCCCGACTCGCTGGCCCCGCGGTTGACCGCCTCCATCGAGCCCGGGCCGCCCCCGGTGATCACGGCATAGCCCGCCTGCACGAGCGCGATGCCCAGTTCCTCACCCAACCGGTACTCGGGCGAGTGCGGAACCGTGCGGGCCGATCCGAAAACGGTGACAGCCCTCGGCATTTCAGCGAGGGCATCGAAACCGTCGACGAACTCGCCCTGGATGCGCATCACCCGCCACGGATCGGTGTGCATCCAATCGGTGGGGCCACGCCGGTCCAGCAGGCGCTGATCGGCGGTCGTAGTGGCACAGCGATCGCGGCGCAGTTGCACCGAGCCGCTGATCTGAGGCTGGCTGTCGTCGTTCTCGGTCATGCGGGCTTCACGCCCACGGTGATGACGTCGGAGATCGGCGTCCACACCGGCCGACTCACCCGGTGCTGTTCGGCGACGGTGAATCCGGCCGCTTCGAACAGCGCGCGCATCTCCTTCTCGGTGGGGCTGTGCGCGGGTGCGCCCAGGTCGGCCGACAGCGCGTGCAGCGGCAGGAAGGTACGACGGGGGCTCATCGTCGTCACCGCCACCATGCCACCGGGCGCCAGCACCCGGTAGAACTCCGCGAGCGCGGCGGGCTGGTCGAAGAAGTGGAATGCCGAGGTCGTCACCACTGCGTCGAGGAACCCGTCCTGGAAGGGCAGTTCCTCGGCCGGGGCCGACTTCCACCGCACCCGGTCGGAACGCTTGCCGGCCTGGGCGAGCATGCCTTCGGACATGTCCAGGCCGTAGACCTCGTCGGGGAGTAGTTCGCGCTGGATACGGTCGGCCAGGATGCCGGTACCGCACGCGATATCGGCAATCTGACGGGCACCGCGCTGCTGCAGTTGGGCGATCACCTCATCCTGGGCGGGTCGGTACACCCACCGCTGGAGGCAGCCCTGGTCGTAGGCCGGTGCGGCGAAACTCCAGAAGCGCGTGATGGCGTCGTTGAATCCGCGGCGCTGTGTGGTGGTCACCGGCCCGAGTGTAGGTCCGCTACGACGGTGCCTCCACGCAGTAGACCCGCGCCGGCTCGGGGAAGGCCGCCACCTTCGCACCGGAATCACACACGGAGGTGTCCGTTGATCCGTCGACCCGCTTGACGATCTTCGTGACAGCGTTCGGGTCGGAGCATTCCACCGGGGTGACGCGCTTGCTCGCTTCGTCGATGTCGAAGCACTCGCCCTCCGCGACATCCAGGATGAAGCAGTAGGTCAGGGACTCGGTGGTGAGCACCGCATAGTTCGAGTCGTCGCGTTCGCCGTCCGGGCAGGTCGCGGATCCGCCCCCTTTGGAAGCCAACTCGTAGACGGCCTCCGCGTCGCTGCAGCTGACCGGCGTGGGGTTCATGTCCGCCTTGTCGTACTGATCGCCGGTGATGCAATCTCCCACCGTCAGACCACCCGACCCCGAGGACCTGGAACCTGAGCTCGAGCTCGACTCCGACGCGCGTGACGCCATCCGCCCAGCGATTCCCAACAGACCGAGCACCAGCAGAATCACACCGATCACGATCATTGCCGTACCGGACTTCTTGGGTGGCGCGCCGTAGGCCGGTGGGTAGCCGGGCTGTTGCGGATATCCCGGCTGCGGGAAGCCGGGCTGTTGCGGGTAACCCGGCTGTGGGTAGCCCTGCTGTGGGTAACCCGGCTGCGGATAGCCCTGCGGGTACCCGGGTTGCGGGTAGGCGCCCGGCGGGTACCCCGGCTGGCCGCTCGGCTTCGACCGGGACGACGAACGCCGAACCAGACCGAGGATGAGCAGCAACAGCCCCAAACCGGGGATCAGCAGCGTGCCAAGGACAGCGCCCGCGGAATACGCGGCGCTACCGGCGGCGGCCAATGTGTGCACGACCATGGCGGCGAGTATTTCATGACGGGCGCGCAAAAAAGGTTTGCCGACCGGACCGCTCAGGGCCTCGTTGTCGGCTCCCGCCACTCAGGCCTCGTTGTCGGCTCCCTGCTCCGTCCCATAGCGGCCCGCGCTGAACATCGACGCCACCGCGCCGATCACCATCATTACCGCTGCGGCGGCGAACACCACCGTCAGACCGGAATGGAACGGCTCGGTGATCAGCTGGGGGAAGAACGTCTGTCCGGTGATCACGTCCGCGTTCACACCCGGCTGGTGCAGCGCGTCGTAGGGTGCGAGCAACTCCGCCATCGGGTTGTAGCCCAGGAAGGCCGCGAACAGGCTGCCGACCGGGGGCAGGTTCGCCACGTCGTGGGCCACCGAGGCCGAAACACCTTGCTGCGTCAGGCCGGTGGTCAACGCCGCGGGCAACGTGTTGGCCAGCCCGACGATCATCAGCGAGAAGAAGATGCCGATCGACAGCGAGTTGCCGGCGTTGAAGAAGGTGGACCGCACGCCGGAGGCCGCCCCACGTTGACCGGCCGGCACGCTCGACATGATGGCCGCGGTGTTGGGGGCGGTGAAGATGCCGCCGCCCAGGCCGTTGAGGAACACCAGGATTGCGAACACCCAGTAATCGAAGTTGACCGGGATGAGCAGGAGCGCCACGAAGGTGGCCGCCATCAGCAGCATGCCGCCCACGGTCAGCGGCCGCGCGCCGATGCGATCGGAGAGCGATCCGGCGATCGGCGCGGCGACCAGGAATCCGATGGTGACCGGCAACAGGTAGATGCCGGCCCACAGCGGGGTGGACTCGAAGCTGTAGCCGTGCAGCGGCAGCCAGATGCCCTGCAACCAGATGATGAGCATGAACTGCAGCCCGCCGCGGCCCACCGAGGACATCAGCCCGGCCAGGTTGCCCATCCCGAACGCGGCCGATTTGAACAATCGGATGTCGACCATCGGCGACGACACCTTCAACTCGACGACGCAGAACGCCACCAGTAGCAGCAGGCCGACGGCGATGGAGCCCAGAACCCACGGGCTGGTCCAGCCGGTGGTCGAGTCTCCATAGGGCTGGATGCCGTAGGTGATGCCGATCAGCAGCACCGTCAGTCCCAGCCCGAAGGTCAGCGTGCCGGCCCAGTCGAGCCGTCCGGCGGTGCGGACACCGAGTTCCTTGAGTGAGCGATAGCTCCAGATGGTGCCGATGATGCCGATCGGCACGCCCACCCAGAAGATGGCCTTCCAGTGCCACTCGGACAGGAAGCCGCCGATCAGCAATCCGAGGAATGAGCCGGCAACGGCGGCCACCATGTTCGTGCCCAGCGCCATCCCGCGCTGGTTGGCGGGGAAGGCGTCGGTGAGGATCGCCGACGACGAGGCCATCAGCATGGCGCCGCCGACGCCCTGGATCACGCGCCAGCCGATCAGCCAGACCGCGCCGCCACCGAGTTGGAACGGGTCGAAGGACAGCGCGATCGCGGCCAGGGTGAAGACCACGAAGCCGAGGTTGTAGATGCGGACCCGGCCGTACATGTCGCCGAGACGTCCGAACGGCACGACGAGCACCGCGGTCACCACCAGGTAGCCCATCAGCATCCACAGCAGGTAGCTGACGTTGCCGGGGGCCAGCGGGTTCAGCCCGATGCCTCGGAAGATCGCCGGCAGCGAGATCAACACGATCGAGGCATTGATGGAGGCCAGCAGGATGCCCAGCGTGGTGTTGGACAGCACCACCCACTTGTAGAACGGGTGGTCGTGGTCCATCCGTTTGCGGCGGTCGGCGGTCTCGGCCTCGGCGGCGTCGACGCCTCCCGGCGGGTTCGTCACTTCTGCGTCAGTCGTCATTTGGTGTTCGCATCTCATATCGCTTCAAGGGCCATATCCAGGGCCGTAGCGGCCCAAAACGTGCAAAACACATATATTAGCTATGCAAATCAAGCCGAGGCAACTCGAATGAGCGGTTTCGCTGCGACGGCGCCGCCGGTTTCCACGTCAGGGTCGTGCCACCTCGCTCAACACATCCCAGGCGTAGAAAGCGGCGACATCCGGTTCCCCCGACCCCCGGCTCTGCGCTAGGTTGGGGCCTGCAAACCACACGCGGGAGTGCGCACGAGCGCACTGAGAGGACGGGTACGCCCGTCGACCGTACGAACCTGACCGGGTAATGCCGGCGTAGGGAGATGAAATGAGTAGTGCTCTTGTTGACCCATCCGTGACCACCGGGCCCATCACCGGAAGCACCAAGGTCTATCGCGAGATCAACCATGACGACACGGCCCTGCGCGTGCCGTTTCGCCGGGTGAACCTCACCAACGGGGAACATCTGGACCTGTACGACACCTCGGGCCCGTACACCGACGACGGTGCGGCGATCGACCTGAACACCGGCCTGCCGGGTCGGCCCGGGGTACACAAAGATCGCGGCACCCAGCTGCAGCGGGCCCGCGCCGGGGAGATCACCGCCGAGATGGCGTACATCGCTGAGCGCGAAGGTGTTTCGCCCGAGTTGGTGCGTGACGAGGTGGCCCGGGGCCGCGCGGTCATCCCGGCCAACCACAACCACCCCGAGAGCGAGCCGATGATCATCGGCAAGGCATTCGGGGTGAAAGTCAATGCCAATATCGGCAATTCGGCCGTCACGTCGTCGATCGGCGAGGAGGTCGACAAGATGGTGTGGGCCACCCGATGGGGTGCCGACACCATCATGGACCTGTCCACGGGTAAGGACATCCACCTGACCCGGGAGTGGATCCTGCGCAACTCCCCGGTTCCGGTCGGCACCGTCCCGATCTACCAGGCACTGGAGAAGGTCAACGGCGATCCCACCAAGCTGACCTGGGAGATGTACCGCGACACCGTGATTGAGCAGTGTGAACAGGGTGTCGACTATATGACGGTGCACGCCGGGGTGAAGCTGGCTTACATCCCGCTGACGGTCAACCGGGTCACCGGCATCGTGTCCCGGGGTGGGTCGATCATGGCGGCGTGGTGCCTGGCGCATCACACCGAGTCGTTCCTCTACACCCACTTCGAAGAACTGTGCGAGATCCTGGCCCGCTACGACGTGACGTTCTCGCTGGGCGACGGGTTGCGGCCCGGGTCCATCGCCGACGCCAACGACGAGGCCCAGTTCGCCGAGCTGCGCACCCTGGGTGAGCTCACCAAGATCGCCAAATCCCATGGGGTGCAGGTGATGATCGAGGGACCGGGCCATGTCCCGATGCACAAGATCGTCGAGAACGTGCGTCTGGAGGAGGAATGGTGCGAGGAGGCGCCGTTCTACACTCTCGGCCCGCTGGCCACCGATATCGCCCCGGCGTATGACCACATTACTTCGGCGATCGGCGCGGCCATCATCGCCCAGGCCGGCACCGCGATGCTGTGTTACGTCACCCCCAAGGAACACCTGGGTCTGCCGGACCGTAAGGACGTCAAGGACGGCGTGATCGCCTACAAGATCGCCGCGCACGCCGGCGATCTGGCCAAGGGGCACCCCCGGGCACAGCAGCGCGACGACGCACTCTCCAAGGCGCGGTTCGAGTTCCGTTGGCACGATCAGTTCGCGTTGTCACTGGATCCCGACACCGCCCGCGAGTTCCACGACGAGACGCTGCCCGCCGAACCGGCCAAGACCGCGCACTTCTGCTCGATGTGTGGCCCCAAGTTCTGCTCGATGCGCATCTCGCAGGACATCCGGGACGCCTATCCGGACGGCACGGCACCCGAGTCCGCGGACGAGATTGCGCGGGGAATGGCCGAGAAATCCCAGGAGTTCGCCGACCACGGAAACCGTGTTTACCTACCCTTGACCACGTGAGGCCGAAGTGAACTTCTTGCCATTGGTGCCCGCGGGTGACACCCCGCTTCGGGTGATGACCATCGCCGGGTCCGATTCCGGCGGTGGCGCCGGAATCCAGGCGGACATGCGAACCTTCGCCATGCTCGGCCTGCACGGCTGCGTCGCGGTCACCGCGGTTACGGTGCAGAATTCGGTCGGCGTCAAGGGTTTTCACGAGATCCCGCTCGACGTCGTCGCGGGTCAGATCTCGGCGGTCACCTCCGATATCGGGATCCAGGCCGCCAAGACCGGCATGTTGGCCTCCTCGGAGATCATCACCACGATCGCCGAGACCTGGCGCATGGAGGGACTCGGGGGGCCTTCGGCCCCTGTCCCGCTGGTCGTCGATCCGGTGTGCGCCTCGATGCACGGCGATCCGCTGCTGCACCACAGCGCCCTGGACGCGCTGCGCACCGAGTTGTTCCCGCTGGCCACGCTGGTCACCCCGAACCTCGACGAGGTCCGGTTGCTGGTCGACATCGAGGTCGTCGACGAGGCCTCGCAACGGGACGCGGCGCGCGCGCTGCACGCGCTGGGGCCGCAGTGGGCGCTGGTCAAGGGTGGGCACCTGCGTTCGTCGCCGGACAGCCCGGACCTGCTGTTCGACGGCACCGAATTCCATGAGTTCGCCGCGCCGCGGATCGATACCGGCAACGACCACGGGGCCGGCGACACCCTCGCGGCGGCAACGGCTTGCGCACTGGCACACGGCTATTCGGTTCCCCGAGCGGTGGAGTTCGGCAAGGCCTGGGTAACCGAGTGCATCCGATCCGCCTATCCACTGGGCCACGGCCACGGCCCGGTGAACGCCCTGTTCCGGTTGCAGTCGTGAACCTCGACGCGATCGCGGGCGTCGCCCACGAACCCGAGACCACCCCGGCCGGCGTCGTGGTGCTCACCCACGGCGCGGGCGGTAACCGAGACTCGGCGATGCTGGTCAAGATCTGCGACGAATGGGCGTCACGCGGCTGGCTGGCCGTCCGCTACAACCTGCCCTACCGCCGTCGCAGACCCAAGGGACCGCCGTCGGGATCGGCAGCAGGTGACCAGGAAGGCATCGCCGAGGCGATCGCACTGGCCCGCAGCCTCACCGACGGCCCCGTGATCGCGGGTGGGCATTCCTACGGCGGGCGGATGACCTCGATGGTCGCCAGCGAAGGAAACGAGCCGGGGGCGGCCATTGATGTCCTTACGCTCTTCTCCTACCCGCTGCATCCGCCGGGCAAGCCGGAACGCGCCCGCACCGAGCATCTGCCCGGCATCACGGTGCCCACTGTGTTCACCCACGGCACCTCCGATCCGTTCGGCACGATCGACGAACTCACGGCGGCTGCGGCATTGGTGAGCGGACCGACCGAGCTGGTGGTCATCGACGGTGCCCGCCACGACCTCGGATCCAAGCGCCTGGACGTGCCCGCCCTTGCGGTGGATGCGGCGCTACGGGCAGTCGATATCGTCGAACCATGACCTTCTCTCCCGGTCCGCCCGGCCCCACCGGCCCGCAGGGCCACAACTACCCGCCACCGCCTCCGCAGCCGTATTCCACCGGCCCCGACCAGTTCTCGGCACCACCGAAGAAGTCCTGGGCGCCCAAGTGGGTGCTGCTGGGTGTGGTCGTACTGGCGGCGATCACGGTCGCGGCGGGCGCGGCGTTCTACCTCGCCCGGGACCGCGGCGCCACCGAAGCCAGCCAGGTCCGCTCGGGTGATTGCCTGACCGAGATCCCCGACAGCAGCCGCGTGCTGTACGTCAAGACGGTGAGTTGCGACCAGCCGCACAAGGGTGAAGTGTTCGCGGTACTGCCGCTGCCCGACGGGGATTTCCCCGGCGACGCCGCGGTGGTCAAGTACGCCGACAAGTGTGCGCCGGCGCTCGACGAGTATGCCCCCGACGCCAACGCGGAATCCGGGATCCAGCTGTTCGTCCTGTACCCGACCGCGGACTCCTGGCAACGTGGGGACCGCACCGTCACGTGCATCGCTACCAGCAAAAATCCCCGCACCGACAAAATAGGGTAACGCACTACTCTAGGCCGCCGAGACCGCGCGATCAGACACTCGATGCATGGTCGAGATCGATACGCGGACTGCCGCAGCCACCCTGCCGCTCGCCCCGCGCAATCCCCTGCCCTACCGACAAACGATCAAGGCGATGCGGTCCTTCATCGACGGGCATCAACGGCTCCGCGACACCGGAGGGCCCGTCAGCCGGATGGTGCTGGGCCCGCGGTGGCTGATTCCCCCGGTCTTGTTGGTCACGTCTCCGCAGGGAGCGCGCGACGTCCTGGGGCGCCGCGATTCGGTCGCCGATCGCGGCAGCGCCCTCAACATGGTCGAACTGCGCCGGCTGATGGGCGGCAACCTGCTGAACCTGCCGCACGAGCGGTGGCTGCCGCGCCGCCGAACGCTGCAGCCGATGTTCACCAAGCGCAACGTCCCGCGGTATGCGGGGCACATGGCCGCCGCAGCGCAGTCGATCGTGGACGGCTGGCGCAACGGTGAGACCGTCGATCTGGACGTCGCGTGCCGGGCGCTCACGCTGCGGGCGCTGGGCCGGTCGGTGTTCGGACTGGATCTCGACGAGCGGGCCGATGACGTGGGCCCGTCACTGCGTACCGCGTTGTCCTGGATCTCCGATCGGTCGGTACGGCCGGTGAACTTCCCGCAGTGGGTGCCCACCGGCGGCCAACGCAGGGCCAAGGCGGCCAACGCCCGCCTGCATCGGTTGGCCGCCGAGATCCTCGCCGGGGTGCGCACCGATCCCGATCGGGACGCACCGCTGGTGCGCGCGCTCATCGAGGCCCGTGACCCGGATACCGGCCGAGCGCTGACCGACGACGAAATCTGCGATGAATTGGTGCTTTTCATGCTCGCCGGGCACGACACGACCTCGACCACATTGTGTTACTCGCTGTGGGCGCTGGGCCGTAATCCCGACATCGAGGCCCGCGTGTACGACGAAGTCGCGGCGCTGGGCGAGCGCACGCTGACGCCCGAGGATGTACCGCACCTCGAACACACCGTGCGGGTGCTGCACGAGGCATTGCGGCTGTGTCCGCCCGGCGCCGGCACGCCGCGGATGCTCAACGAGGAGATGACCGTGGATGGCTACCGCGCCGAGGCCGGCACGATGGCGATGGTCAATTTCTACGTCATGCACCGTGATCCGGCTCTGTGGGACGATCCGCTGACCTTCGACCCGGACCGGTTCACTCCCGAGCGTGCGTCGGGTCGAAACCGTTGGCAGTACCTGCCTTTCGGCGGTGGCCCGCGGTCCTGCGTCGGTGATCACTTCGCCATGCTGGAGGCCACCCTGGCGCTGGCGACCATCGTGCGCGAGGTCGGTGTGACCTCGCTGCGCGACGACTTCCCGGTGGAGACCCCCTTCACCGTCATCGCCGCCGAGCCGATCCCGGCCCGCATCACCAGGAGGAGTACGCCATGAAGTTCATCGTGCACTGGACTCAGTCGCAGGCGAACTACCGAGATGCGATCGAGAAGTTCAAGCAGACCGGCGGCCAGGTTCCGGAAGGGGCGACGATGCTTCACCGTTGGTGGGGCATGAACGGGCAGGGTTTCGCCATCGTGGAGACCGACGACGCCAAGGCCATGTTCGAGTCGGTGGCGGAGTGGGGCGAGTTCCTCACCTTCGACATCACGCCCGCAATCGAGGACGCCGAGGCCGGCGAGGTGATCGCCAAGCTGTTCTGATCCCGGCACGGTGCCGTCGTTCCACCTCTAACCTCGGTGACACGCAGCTAGGCTGGCGTCACCGAGGTTGGAGATCCACGAGTCGTCAGCGGCGGAAGGTGGCACCTGTCTCATGAACGCTCGCCCGGGCAACCCTTGGCCGGCACTGCGGGTATCGGATTGGGAGCCCACCCGCGACACCCTGCACATGTGGACGCAGATCGTGGGGAAGATCCGCCTGACGCATTCGCCACTGCTCAACCACTGGTGGCAGGTGACCTTCTACGTGAGTCCGCGCGGTCTGACCACGGGGTCGATCCCGTATCGAAACCGGTTGTTCGACATGGAGTTCGACTTCATCGACCACGTGCTTGCGATCCGCACCAGCGACGGTGCAATACGCACCGTGGCATTGGCGCCGAAATCGGTTGCCGAGTTCTATGCCGAGACCTTCGCCGCACTCGAACAACTGGATATCGAAACGCGAATCTCGGCGAGCCCCAACGAGGTTGACCCCGCCATACCGTTTGCCGACGATCACCAGCACGCCTCCTACGACCCCGAGGCCGCGAACTTGTTCTGGCGCCAGCTGGTCCAGACGCACCGGGTGATCAGCGACTTCCGCGCGTATTTCATCGGCAAGGTGAGCCCCGCGCACTTCTTCTGGGGTTCGTTCGACATGGCCTGCACCAGATTCTCCGGCCGCCCAGCTCCCGAGCACCCCGGCGGTGCACCCAACTGCGCGGATTGGGTGATGGTGGAGGGGTATTCGCACGAGTTGAGCAGTTGCGGTTTCTGGCCGGGTGGCGGCGAGGAGGGTGCGTTCTACGCCTACGCCTATCCCGAGCCGGAAGGTTTCGCCGACTATCCCGTCGGCCCGGACGCAGCGTTCTACAGCCCGGACTTCAGGCAGTTCCTACTCCCCTACGAAGCGGTGCGGACGTCCGCCGATCCGGACCGTGCCCTGATGGATTTCCTGCAATCGACCTATGCGGCCGCCGCCGATCTGGCCGGCTGGGACCGGGCAAGTCTGGAATGCGATCCGCAGCGCTGGTGACACCCACACGAATAGGACGGGAGAACCCCATGAAGCTCAGCATCGTCGGCGGCGTAGCTGTCGCACTGATGGCCGGCGGGTTGATCGCCTCGGCACCACCGGCCGCCGCGGGCTGCCAATACGGCGGGCCGGTGATCAGCAAGTGCGACGGGCCTGTCCAACCCGACGGCACCTGGCAGCGGTGCATGGGAACTTGGGGCTATGTGCCCAGCGGCTTCAGCTCCCACCTGGTGCCGGTCAAGCGCTGCGATGTGATGGGTCCTGGCCACGAGATCGCTCCGTGGGATCTCCCGTTCGCCGACCCGCCGACGCGTATCGACGACTGAACCCCGGGGCAATTGAGCCCTCGACAAAGTACCCGATACCTGCGGTACTGTCTGCAGCATGAGCCCGGGATACGAGGCAGTCATCGTCGGCGCGGGATTCGCCGGCATCGGCGCCGCCATCCAGCTCAAACGGCTGGGCATCGAGAACTTCGTGATCCTGGATCGCGAGGACGACCTGGGCGGCACCTGGTACGTCAACCACTACCCCGGCCTGGCCGTCGACGTGCCCACCACGACCTACTCGTACTTCTTCGAGCCGAATCCGAACTGGTCGAGGCTGTTCTCCACCGGCACCGAGATCAAGCAGTACGCCGACGATGTCGCCGACAAGTACGACGTGCGCCGCCACATCCGGTTCAACACGACCGTCGAGGGTGCCCACTGGGATGACGAGGCCGCACTCTGGCGGGTCACCGTAGCCGGTGGCGAAACGCTGAGCGCACGTTTCCTGATCACCGCCACCGGCTTCCTGTCCCAGCCGCACACCCCCGACATCACCGGCATCGCCGACTTCACCGGCAAGGTCATCCACACCACCGACTGGGACGACGGCTACCGGCCCGACGGCCGCCGGATCGCGATCATCGGCACCGGCGCCACCGCGGTGCAGCTCATCCCCGAACTGGCCCGCAGGGCTGCGGACCTGACGGTCTACCAGCGCACCCCGATCTGGGTCGTCCCCAAGATCGACCTGCGGTTCTCCGAGCGGGTCAAGGCGCTCTTCGCCCGGATCCCGCTGACTCAGCGGGCCGTGCGTGCGGTCACCGACGCCATCTACGCATTCATGGTCGACACCGCTGTGCTCAAGCACCGGTACTTCCGGCGGTTCAACATCGCCGCGGCCGATTTGGCCAAGCTGCACCGGTTCGTCTCGATCCGCGATCCCGAACTGCGCCGCAAGCTGACCCCGGACTACGACTTCGGTTGCAAGCGCCCGACGTTCTCCAACGGGTACTACCGCACGTTCACCAAACCGCACGTGCACCTGCAGGCGGATGGCATCGAACGCGTCGACGCCGACGGCATCGTCAACTCAGACGGCACCCGGACCGACATCGACACCCTCGTGCTGGCGACGGGGTTCGATCTGTGGGAGGCCAACTTCCCGGCCATCGAGGTGATCGGACGTGACGGCCGCAACCTCGGAAAGTGGTGGCGGGAAACCCGGTTCCAGGCCTACCAGGGCGTCTCGATGCCGTACTTCCCGAACTACCTGAGCCTGGCCAGTCCATACGCCTTCCTGGGTCTGAACTTCTTCAACACCATGGAGTATCAGATGCACCTGATGGACCGGTTGTTCGGCGAACTCAAGCGCCGGAAGGCGACGACGTTCGAGGTCACCGAAGCGGCCAACTCCCGATATCTGGACCGGATGACCGAGGCGCTGGGCGATTCCCTGTTCACCCTCGGGAACTGCGCATCGGCACGGTCGTACTATTTCAATCCGAGCGGCGAGGCAACGCTGCTCAGGCCGATGACGACCCGCCGGGCCGTCGCGGAAGCTTCACAATTCCCGTTGAGCGACTACACATTTGCCTGATCAGAGAGGATCACACATGGCAGAGGGCAAGAACTCCAAGCTGGTCAAGCTCGTCGGCCTCAGCGTGGCCGGCGCCGGTGTCTCACATTTTGTGAAGCCGCAGCTGTTCGAGTCGATCACCAAGTCGGCGTTCCCCGAGAACACGCATAAGCACATCTACACCAACGGCGGTATCGAAACCACGATCGGCCTTGGCCTGCTGCTGCCCAAGACCCGCAAGCTGGCCGCCGTCGGCACGCTCGGCTATGTGGCCTACCTGGCCGGCAACGCCGTCCGTAACCGGTAACGGCCCAGCAGCGTCATATCGACCATGACCGCGACGACGGCTCGGGCCTGCTCCGAATTCTCGTAGTTCATGAGCCGGCCCAAGTCGATCACCAACGCCATCGCCGCATGAACGGCGAAGCGCGCCTGCCCCGCACTCCACCGCGGGCGTACCGGCATGACCACCTCCACCCACGATTCCACCGCCGCCCGCTGCAGGTCGCGCAGGATCTTCTGGTCGGCAGGCGTCATGTTGAGGCGTTCGGTGTAGTAGACGTAGTCGAGTTCGGGGCGGTCGAAGGAGCGGGCCACGTAGTCGTCGATGAGGGCGCCCAGTGCCTGCTCCGGGTCCGTCGCCGCGCCGAGCACCTCGGCCATGTCGGCCGACAACCGGTCGGCCGCGCGCCGGAACCCGGCCGCCAGGATGTCGGACTTGCCGGAGAAGTACCGGTAGATCCCCGAGGCGGGCATGCCCACCGCGGCGGCGATGTCCTCCATCGTGGTGTCGCGATAGCCGTTCTGATTGAACAGCCGCATCGATTCAGTCAGCAGCGCTTCGTATTTCGTCACGCTCACGACGGGTGGCGGCGTCACCACGGGGTCCGTCGTGCTGGAAAACTCCGGCAACTCGGCCGCCAGCACGGTGTCGCAGATATCGGCGAGCAGTGCGCGGACCTGACCGGCGGGCAGTTTGGACCGATGGTCGACGACGCTGCCGATCACGCCGAGCACCGCAGTCGACAGCGTCCAGCGGGCCCGCGAGCTCAGTTCGGGCCGCAATTCCATGAGCGGCCGGTGAATCCGCCGATGCACGGTCCGCACCTGCGCGTCGAGGGTGCTCTGGTCGTCGCCGCGCAGATAACGCGCCTCCCAGCGGTACAGCCCACCGGATTCGCGATTAACCAAAGCGGTGTCACTGAGCGCGGCGACGATGAGGCGCAACCGCTCGCGCGGGTCGCTGTCGGCCTCATCGGCGAACGCGGTCCCGTCGACGAGTTGCTGGCTGAGGTTGAGCACCGCGTCGCGAAACAATTCGTACTTGCTGGAATAGTGCCGGTACAACGCGGCCGCGGAGATCCCGACCCGCGACGCGATGGCCTCCATGCTCACGCCGTGATATCCGAGAGCGCTGAAAGACTCCGCCGAGGCCCGCGCTATCTGGGCCTTTCGGTCTTTGGGACGGCGTCGCACAACTCTGGCACCACTGTCGATCGACCGGGGCGAGATGCGCGCCATTCCGTCACACTAACGGACCGAACAGCGGGGTCAAAATGGTAGTTCGGCAGAGAATCGGCGTTAACATAGATGGCGTTGAGGCCAGATGGGGGTCGCATGTTTGCCAGGCTGCGGAGGTTGCTGGCCTACCGCGTCGCACTCGGCGAGCTGATCGTCGTAGCTGTGGTGCTGGGTGTGCCGTACCTGTTGGTCGGTACCGTCTGGTCCGGTACGCACACCGACCATCTGCAATCGATGGGCGGTCTCGACGCGGTGGTGTCCTTCCTGGGGGCGATCGTCTCGTGGCCGGTGTTGTTGTTCACCGACGTATGCATGACGTGAGGGGGGAACGGTGAGTTTTCGCGCCGTCTATATCGGAATCGCCGGGGCAGTGGTGCTCGCCATCGGGCTGTACCTGCTGAGCCTGCCGGTCTACCTTGACGACTTCGACCAGTTCGGTATGCAGATCCCCTGCGGTTCCGGGTACGGCGCACACCTCGTGCAGGCCACTGCCGCCGGCCAGGAGTACGCGGACAAGTGCGGGTCGGCCGTGATGACCCGCAGGTTGTGGACCATCCCGATTGTCGCAGTCGGGGCACTGGCCCTGATCGCGGTGCTGTTTCGCGCCGCAACGTCGTCAGCACACGAGACGCTGCTGCCCAACCGCGATACGCCCTGATTCAGAGCGGCCGTTCTTGTCGGTGGTCGAATGTATGTTCGAGTCATGCGGGCGGGTGCGGTCGAAGCGGTAGCCGGGTTGCGGGCGGCCTACGACGCGTTCGCCGCGTGTGACTTCGCCTCCCTGTCGCGGGCTGACCTGATCGCGGTGCTCGACGAGTACGAGACATTGACCTGTCAGGTGCCCTCGCTGTGGCATCGCATGCTCGCCCAGCTCCAAGCCGACACCACGCCGCAGGAGATGGGCGCCAAGTCGTGGAACGAGGTGCTGCGGGTCCGGTGGCGGTTGTCCACCCCTGAGGCAGGCCGCCGCCTGGGTGAAGCCGCCGAGTTGGGGCCACGCCGCGCGCTGACCGGCCAACCGCTACCCCCAGTTCTGCCCGTGGTCACCGCTGCCCAGTCGGGCGGGCTGATCACCGCCGATCACGTCAAGGTGCTGCGCGACGCCATCAACCGGCTACCCGGCTTCGTCGACCCGGCAACCCGCGAGCAGTTCGAAGCCGACCTGGTCCGGGTCGCTGTCGGTGTGGGCCCCAAGGAACTCAAGGAGACCGCGGAGCTGCGATTGTTCCTGCTCGATCAGGACGGACCCGAACCCGACGACACCGAACGCGCCCGCAAACGCGGCGCCTCGATGTCCAAGCAGGGGCGTGATGGCATGACGGCGCTGACGGTGAATCTGAACCCGGAAGCGGCCGCGGTGATGGAAGTGCTGTTCGCCAAGTTCGCGGCGCCGGGCATGTGCAATCCCGACGACGATCAACCGTGCGTGTTCGGCACCCCGACCCAGGCGCAGATCGGCAACGATCACCGCAGCCTGGCCCAACGTCAGCACGACGCGCTGCTGGTGATCGGGCGGATCGCGTTGATGAGCGGCGATCTGGGTCAGCTCAACGGGTTACCGGTGTCGATCATCATCCGCACCACCCTGCAAGACCTGGAGTCCCGCGCCGGGATCGGGGTCAGCGGCGGTGGCACCAAACTTCCGATCAGGGACGTCATCCGGATGGGGGCGCACGCGAATCATCATCTGGCGGTGTTCGATCGGGCGACCGGGTCGGCGTTGAACTATTTCCGGGCCCGGCGTATCGCCAGCCCGGCGCAGCGGGTCATGTTGATCGCCCGCGATGGGGGTTGTACGAAACCGTGCTGCACCGTGGGTGCTTATGGCTGCCAGGTGCATCACGCTGTCGCGGATTGGGCTGATGGGGGCAACACCAATGTCGATGAGATGGCGTTGGCGTGTGGGCCGGATAATCGTCTGGTCGACACCGACAGCGGCTACACCACCACCATCAATCCCCACGGTGAAGTGGAATGGCACCCGCCACCAGCACTGGAGCACGGCCAGAACCGCATCAACTACCACCACCGACCCGAACTCCTGCTCACCCCACCCGACAACGAACCAGACCCAGACCTAGAACCAGGCCGGGAACTCAAGCGCGAGTGGGTAGTACCGGAGCAGGAACTGCAGCACGATCCGGAGCCGGTACCGGAGCGGGAACTAGCGCGCGACCCCCAGCACGATCCGGAGCCGGCGCCGGAGTCGGACCTGACGCCGAATCCCGAGTGGGACCTGCAGTGGGACCTGGAGTGGTTCGCCGACTTCGACCGGCTCACCCCACCCAACGTGGAACACCTCTGGGACACACAGCCATTCGACCCGGGGCCCTCCACCCCAGAGCCAGTCGACCCGCGACTTCCACCCGGGTGGACCCTCCTCGACGACCATGCCCTCAGCGACAAGGCAGTACGCGGTCCCTAGCTAGGCATTACGTTCGGGTGCCATCGACTTCGCGTCTGGTCCGTTCAGTGAATCCCTGCCCACCGCAGCACTGTGCCCGTGGGCAAGTGCGCGTGACCAAGTGATGGAGCTCGCAGACCGCATCAACGGTTCGGCCGCTAGATCGGGGTGAACGACGAGATCAGCCAGTTGCCATCGATTTTCGTCAGTCCGACCTTCACGGCGCTGGCGGCCTGTGCCGGTTCGGGATTGTCGCGACTGGTTGTCGCCTGGTTCAAGTAGACCAGCACCTCCGCGGTGTCGGATTGCACGTCGACCGGAGCAGCGCGAACCACCGAAGCGGCGGCCTGGATGTCCTTCTGTTTGGCCGCCGGCGCGACGAACTTGTCGGCGAACTCGCTGTAGTAATCCAGGAAGTCACCGGTCAGTTTGGATTTCGCGCTGGCGAAGTCCTGATCCAAACTGTTTGGCGCATAGGACAACAACGCCACCGAACCTTCGGTGGCCGCGTCGATCACCGCTGTGGACGCTTGGGCAGCTTGCTGTTCGGCCCGATACGCGCCGAAATAGAGCGCCGCCGCCGAACCCGCCGAGGCGAGCAGTACGCACACGACCGCGATCGGTCGCCACCGCCGCGCAATACGACGGGTCCAGCGCTCCGGACGTTCAGGACCCTCGGGGCTCGCCTCGACTGCGGCGGCCTGTGGTTCCTCGGCGATTGATTCGGTGTCCGAAGGGGTTTCGACGTCAGGTTCTGCTGTGCCGGTACTCACGGGACGAACTCCACCTTCGACATCTTGATCTGTCCTCCGTCTTTGACCATCGTGACGCTCAGCCGCCAGTTGCGCGGCTGCTGATTGGCGCCGGCCGAGTTGCTCACCGTGGTTGCCGTGCTGACGAGGACGACTGCGGAGTCCGCCTCCATCGACTGAACAGCCGTGGCCTTTGCCGTAGCCTTCGTCGTCGCCTTCGAATCCTGCGCGGCTCTCACCAGGTCGTCGGCCGACGATTCGATGTCCTGTTTGAACTGCCCGGTGGAGTTGTCGACGATCTGCTTGACGTTCTCCTCCGCCTTGGCGCTGTCGATCGACATCAAGGTGACGGCGGCTTGCGACGCCGCCGCCGAGAATTCCGCGCGACGCTGCTGCTCACGGTCAACCTGCAGATGGAACCAGATCATGTATCCGCTTGCGGCCAGCAGAGCGACGCTGACGAGGAGGGCAACACCTGCGAGCACCGTCGCGAGCTTCGGACGCCATCTGCGCTTTTCGTCCGAGACGGCCGGTTCGGCGTCGGACGCGGTGTCGGTGCTGGGATTTGCGCTGTCGCCGTCGGCGATGTCGGCGTCGGTGTCGGTGTCGGTGTCGCCGTCGGTGTCGCCATCAGTGTCGCCATCAGTGTCGGCGTCAGTGTCGGCGTCAGTGTCGGCGTCAGTGTCGGCCTGGATCAGCGACTCAGGAGCCTCGTCGAGCACAGCTGTCTCAGTTTCCTGGTCGGAGCGGCTGAGTAACCGCATAGTGCACCTCCGGTTGGTCTCGGCCAGTCGCGGATGGCACCAGTTACTGCGGTCGCCTCATGGCCGATGTGACTGCTGCCGCACGGTAGTGCGGCAGCAGACCGCTTCGGCGCCGTTGTCCCACCCAGCGGACAAACCGGAGCCTGACGAACTCATGCGTCACCAGTTCCGCAGTGAGCACAACGCCCCTTTAGTGCCCGCAGCACGGTTGACGACGATGCCGTCGATGGCCAGTTCGCAGCGCAGGGTACGGGCTTCTTGCGGCGCCAGTCCGGCCGTGGTGACGGTGACCATGGCCCATTTCATGGGGTCGGCGAGCGTGGTCTCGCGGATCCAGGGCTTGCCCGGTTCCAGCGTGAGATCGTCCTTGGGGCTGAACTCGTACGGATTGTGGCTGTAGTCCGCCCACGTCGGCGGGTCGACGTCACGGTAATAGATGCCGACGTCCGTCGGCTGCTCGGCGGTCACCGTGTAGGTCACGCGGTGCGGCGTCTGACCCTCGTCCGCATGTGCCGCTGCCGCCATGGGGAGGCACGAACCGAAGGTGACGGCGACCAATGCGCTCACTGTGTACGTGTGCCGCCTCAGCACCCGACGATCCGATGCGTCACAGGTCGCCACGAAGCCACCTGCTCGCCCCGTCACTTGACACACAACTCAGGAAGAGCCCATCGGGCGCCTGGGCGACGGAATTCTCGAAACCAGTGCATGAGGTGTTCTCCTCGCGAATGCCTTTCAGCGGCGGTGACCGGAAATAGCGCGGCTCGTAACGGCGCGGCGACCCACAGAAGACCAACCGGCCCCACGAGGTGGTGCCGAAGACGTAGTACGCCGTATCCCCACAAGGAGCACCGAGCACGACGCCACCGGTGATCCCGGGTACGCACGAGGGTTCGCTACATCCAACGGGTTCTGCGCTCACTGGGGCTGGGGCGATCATCGTCGCCGCGACAAGCAGCCCTGCCATGGCTGCTACCGGTATCCGCACGTACGACACTGTGGCACGGCTGAATCCGGCTGCCAGCGTATGGCCCACTAGGTGGGACATTGTCTGCCAGAAAGCTGCAGAAGTTGCACAGTAAACACTGCCGCGGCAACCACCGGTGGCCGGCGTACAGAGGAGTTTGGTCATGCGGGTGTCGACGGCAGTCATTGGGGCAGGGGTGCTCACCGCCGCTGCGGTAGGCGGTTTGTGCAGCCCGGTCGCCGCGGCCTCCCCGAGTTGGGGCCTCAACGGGACCTACGTCGCCACGTCGAACGGCGAATGGGCGAAGACGAACGACATCTTCCACGACGAAGCCAGCATCCGTGGCACCTGGACGATCTCCACGACCTGCAGTTACCCCAGCGAGTGCACCGGCACGGTCGACACCGACTGGGGATGGAGCGCACCCATCTACAAGAAGAGCGGCGTCTGGTACGTCAAGAAGACGGTGGACAACTGGCAGCCCTGTGGCGACGGCACCGCCGGTCCGGGTCTGCAGGTGTACCGCTTCTTCCCCTCGAACAAGGACGCCACCGCAACCGATCCGGCGTCGACGACACTGCTGGGTGAGGATTCGACCACCGGCGTCAGCGGGTCGTGCGGCACCAGCAAGGTCGTGTTCATCACGATGCCGTTCAAGCTCGTGAAAACGGCCTGACCGGACGGCTTTTCAGCTGCCCGGTCAGTTCCGGCCCCCGACCCCCGCAATGGATTCCATTGCGGGGGTTTTCAGATCAGGTGGTGAAGAGGTCTTCCCACGTCTTGTCACCGGTGGGCGGCACGAGGTCGGTCTGCCGGTAGACCTTTCCGTCCGGAGTGGCGTACCGACCTGTCCGCGGATCGTAAGTGGCGACCGCAACCGAAGGTCCGCCGGATCCGTTGGGGGTGAACGCACTCGGGGCCATCGCCGGCGCCCCACCGTCGCTCGGCGGTGCTGCGCCCGCGGGTGCCTCTACGGCCGGCGGTGCCGCGGCGGGAGGCGCCTCACCTGCCGGCGCGGCCGGCGGCGGCATCGGGGTGCCCTCTATCGGGCCGTGGATGAAGGTGTCCCGATCGACGCGGGAGTCCGGCGCGATCCCCTGGGCGAGCAGGTTGGGGTCAATCGGGTAGGGGCCGAGGGCGTGCTGGCGCATCGCCAATGGCTCGTAGGGCTGGTCACTGTTGCAGATTTCGACTGTTGGAGCACGCTTTCCGGGCTTGCCCATGCACGGGTAGTTGCGCGCTCCGCGGACACCGATCGCCGAGTCCTGCGGGAGCTTGCAGTACAGCCCGTCGGGAGTGTCGATGTCGGTGGTGTCCTCCGGGGACCGCCACGACGACGGCGGCAGGAACCCGACTGTGCATGCCGGCGGGTCGCCCATCGTAAGAGTGAAGTCACCCAACGACATTCCGACTGGATTGTTCTTCGGCGCACCGTATGCCTGCGTGGAAGCTATGGACGGAGGCAGCAGCACCAGAAGTTGTTCCAGCGAAGGGTGATACGTCACCCCGACCTGGCCGAGGCTGGTCAGATTGGCGAGCAGCAGTGGCAGGGTGGGTTTGACCTGGTTGAACAGGCGTGATGCTTCGTCGGCGGTACCCGGTCCATCTTTGAGCAGGGTGCGTACGTGCTGGTCGTCGTCGGCGACCTGCTTGGTGATGCCGGCCATGCTGCGCGCCCACGTACGGATCGCATCGACCGATTCTGCCTGCCCGTCGAGGAGAGGCGCGCCGTCGTCGATGAGCGCACGGGACTGGTCGGAGGCGGCGTTCGCCTCGGCGATCAGTCGCGACGAGGAGTCCAGCAGCGTCCCCATGTCGTTTCCAGAACCGTTGAAGCCCTTGAAGGTTTCATCGAGCAGCGGGCTGATCTTGTCCTTGGGAATGCTGCCCATGAGTGAGGAGACCTGATCGAGCATCGGCCCCACGGCCTGAGGGATCGACGTGTTGGAGGCCGGGATCACCGAACCGTCGTGCAGATACGGCCCCGAGTCGTTGCGGGGTTGCAGGTCGACGTACTGCTCGCCCACTGCTGACACACTCAGCACGGCGGCGTGCAGGTCGGCCGGGACCTTGGGTGAGGTATTGAGCGACAGTGTGGCCACCGCGCCCTCGCGGGTAGGCCGCACCTCGGTGACCTTCCCCATCTGTACGCCACGATAGGTGACATTCGAGAACTGGTAGAGCCCACCGGTTCCGGGCAGTTCCAGGGTCACCGTCATGCGCCCGATGCCCAACAGCGTGGGGGCTTGCAGGTAGACGATGCCCATCAGGGCCATGCCGATCACCGAGGCCACCGCGAAGATGACCAGCTGGATTCGGACAAAACGGGTGAGCATCAGTTGCCACCTTCGTTCGGCGCTACAGGGTCAGAAGACGTTGGAACGACGGGCGACTCGGCCACCGGAGGCGCTGATTCCGCGGGGGCCAACTCGGCGGACTGCGCGACCGGAGCCGCTTGAGCGGACTGGCCGTCGCCGGGAGCCGGGTCGATCAGCGGCGGCATCGTGGCCACTGCGGCCGGTGGCTGCGGCGACAGCGGCATGCCCAGCGGGTCCTTCGTGTAGTTGCCAAACCAGGGGTCGCCCGGCGCCGGGGTCAGGGGAAGTCCCTCCTGGCCCCACCGGGTGCCCAGGAACAATCCCCGCTTCAGCCGCGGAATGGTGAAGTCGAAGGTGATGAACTGGTTGAGGTAGTCCCCGCGGATCGCCCGGTCGATGAAGTTCTGCGGGTAGGGATAGGTCGGCGCATACGCCAGCACGGTGCCCAGATTCGGTCCGACGTCGGCCAGTGCCTTTACCGTCGGCTCGAGGTTGCGCAGGTTGGTCAGCAGGTCCTCGCGCGTCGCGTGGACGAGATTGGTTGCGGTGTCGCTGAACTTGCCGAACTTCTCCAGCGCGGTGGTGATGCGGGGGCGCTCCTTGACCAGGATGTCCAGGGCCGGAGGTATCCGCTGGAGCGCCGTGGTGATCACCTCCTGCTGTCCTGCCAGCGTGCCTGCCAGCCGGTTCAGTGCCGTGATCGAAGCGTTGATGTCGTCTCGCTGATTGGCGAACATGCCGACGATGTCGTCGAGTCGGGTGAGTAGATCGCGGATCTTGTCCTCGCGACCGTTGAGCGCGGCGTTGAATTCGGTGACCAGGTCGCCAATCTTGCCCAGGCCTCCGCCGTTGACGAGCACCGACAGCGACGACAGGGTCTGTTCGGTCGACGGATAGGTCGAAGTCTGGTTGAGCTCGAGAGTGGCGCCCGGGGCCAGCCGCCCGGACGAAGACTGTCCCACCGGCGGATCGAGGGCGATGTGCATGGAGCCCAGGAGGCTGGTCTGCCCGACGGTGGCGACCGCGTTGGCCGGTACGACGACGTCGGGCTTGACCGAGACCTCCACGTCGGCGTGCCAGCCCTTCACCACCATGCGGGAGACACTGCCCACGATGACGTCACCGATCATCACGGGCGAATTAGATTCCAGGGTACCGATATTCGCGAGTTCGACGTGATACACCGTCGCGTCCGCCCCGCGCCCCACGGTGCCGGGCAGGGGCAGTGAATTGAGACCGTGGAACGCACAGCCGGTCAGCGTCGCCACCGAGCAGGCGGCTACCGCGGTCAGGCGGGTCAGCGACCGCCGAGCGATCATGGGGTGCCTCCTGGGGCCGGCGGTGCGGGGATCGGTGCGGCTTCAGCAGGAAGCAACATGTCCTGCAACGTCTTCGGCGCTTGCACCGGCGCTTCCGCGGGGATCGGCGAACCGGGGTACGCCGCGGGCGAGGTGTTCGCGGGGAATCCGTTGGGCGCGTATGCACCAGGTGGTCCCGGAGGCGCACCCCATCCGGCCGGCGGCGCCACGTCGCCGGCACCCGTGTAGGCCGACACGGCCGGCGGAAGATCTTCGTAGGGCTGCGGACGGCCGCCGGCCCCACCGGGTGCGAGGTTCGGATCGGTGTACGCCAGGTTCTCCGGGCTGGGCGACTTCTTCAGATAGGCGTTGAACGGCATCGGCATGTGGTTGAAATTGAGCAACGACAGGGCCGGTCCGAGGTACTGGGCGCACAGCTTGGACGATTCTGCTGCGGTGGCATTCTTCACCGCCCCGATCGCCGAGCACACCACCGACAACGGATCGGAGAAGTTCGCCAACGCGAATGCACCGACGGCGGTGCCGCTGTCGGGGTTGTAGATGTTGTAGCCGTTGGCGATCGCGTTGGGCGCAACGTGCAGAACGTTCTCGAGCTTGGTCTTGTTGTCCACCAGATTCTGGGTGACATTGTTCAACCTCGCCAGCTGTTCAGCGGTCTGGTCGCGACTCCCGGCGATGAATCGCCGAACGTTGCCGACGGCATCCGCCAGGTTCGTCAGTGCGCCGTCCAGATCGGAGCGGCTCCCGTCGACGACGTTGGTGACGCTGGCGAGATGGCCCTGGAACTCCACGATCTGGGCGTTGCTGTCACGCAGCGCCGTCACGAAGACCTGCAGGTTCTTGATGATGCCGACGACATCACCGCTCCCCTGGCCCAGAATCTTTGCGACACCGGACAACTGGCTGATCGCCTCGTGCAGTTTCTCGCCGTTGCCGTTCATGGCCGCGGCGGCACTGTCGACAAAGCGACTGAGCGAGGTGGCCGACGCTCCGTTGATCGGTCCCAGATCAGACGCCAACCGCATCAGCTGGTCCTTGACCTGGTCCCATTCGACGGGGACGGCGGTGCGCTCAACCCCGATCTGCGCACCGTCGGCCATTGTCGGGCCGGCGTCTTCATAGGCTGGGGTCAGCTGGACGTACCGCGCGGCAACCAGGTTCTGCGCCATGAGGATCGCCTTGGCATCGGCCGGGATCTTCACGTCGTGATCGACAGCGAGAGTGATCCGCGCCTGCCCGCCGGTCGGTTCGATGTTCTTGATGGTGCCGACCTTGACGCCGGCGACACGGACCTCGTCACCGGGGTAGATCGCGGTGGCGGAGGTGAAGTACGCGGTGATCGTGGTCGGCTTGAAGACGGTCTGCCGCACGATCAGCACGGTGCCTGCCACCGCCAGCACTGCGAGCAGGACCAGCACGGTGCGGCTGATCCGCTTCCGGTTACGGGCGATCATCGACTTCCTCCAGGAATGCCGTTGTGGGGCCAGGGGAATTCGGCGCGGGGGCCGGCATTGTCCGGTGGTTGTCCGGCATTGGTACCGCGCCGGAACCCGAATGCGTAGTCGAGGAAGGGCTGGATCGTCTGCGCCGGATTGAGGTTCGCGACAAAGGCGTTGTAGTAGAAGCCGTTGTTCACCGATTCACCCTGGGTGACTTGGTATTTGGCCAGACCAGCCAGTGCGCCGGCGATGTTGTCGCGGTTCTTCTCCAGCATCGCGGTCACCGAGTTGAGCTGCTTGAGGGTGGGTGCGAGCTCTTCTTCGTTGTCGTGGACGAGTCCGGAGAGCTGCTGGGACAGCGCCGAGGTATTGGCCAGCAGGTTGACGATGGCATACCGGCGCTGGTCGAGCACCCCGGTCAACGCGTTGGCGTCCAGCAGCAGCGTGTTGACCTGCTCGCTGCGCTTCGACAGGATTCCGGTCACGTCGGCAGCGCTCTTGAGCAGGTTCGACAACGACTCATTGCGACTGTTCAGCGTCTCCGACAACCGGGACAGACCCTCGAACGTCGGCCCCAGTTGTGGCGCCATCCGATCGATGGTGTCCGACAACGTATCCAGGGACTGTGTGAGCGCGGCGGTGTCGGTGCCGGCGGTGTTGTTCGTGAAGTCGCCGACGGCGTTGGTCAACGAATACGGCGACGCCGTCCTTGTGATCGGGATCGTGTCCGACGCATGCATTGTGCCCGCGCCGGCCGGTTCGAGGGTGAGCATCCGGGCACCGAGCATCGTCCCGGTCCGGATGTGCGCGGTGGTGTCGGACCCGAGGCGGACCTTGCTGTCGAGGGTGAAGGTCACCAGCGCCTTGCCGTGGCTCAGGCTGACATCGGTGACGAGGCCCTTGGTTACTCCGGAGATCTTGACGTCGTTACCGGTGGTGAGTCCGCCTGCCTCGGCGAACTGTGCCTGATATTTCACCGACGTGGCCCACGACCACAACGCTTGCGGCTGAAGTCCGACCGCGATGATCATCGCGATCAGCACGATGCCGATTAGTCCGCTCCGGATGAGGTGCGATCCACGGTATTTCAGCATCAGGGCTCCCCACAGCGTCCGGTGTTCTGCATGATCCACGGGAAGTACGCGGTGCGCCCCTGCAGGTCGGTGACCCGAACATTCATGCCGCACACGTACTGGTTGATGAAGCTGCCGTAAGCGCCCAACCGGACCAGCTTGCGGTAGTTCTTGGGCGCGTTCTGCAATGACAGATCCAACCGCGCCATGTCGTCCTCATTGGAGAGCAACGGCGCCATGCGCGTGAGTTGATCCACGGTGCCCGACAGGGGCGGTCGGGCCTGCGTCATCAGGTCGGTCAGCGATGCGGTGCCGTTGTCGAGGGCGGTGATGGCCTCCCCGATGGGATCGCGTTCCTGTGACAGGCCGGTGATGAGTTGTTGCAGTTGCTCGACGGCACCCGAGAATTTCTCACCGTCCTTGGCAACGGTTCCCACGGCGGTTTTCAGGTTGTCGATCAGTTGCTGCACGGCCTGTCCGTTGTCGGCGAGCGCCTGGGTGAACGAAGTCGTGTGCGACATCAGTGATTCCACGGTGCCGCCCTGGCCCTGCAGGATCTGGATCAGCGAGTTCGTCAGGGCGTTCACGTTCTGGGCGTTGAGACCCTGGATGACCGGCTTGAGCCCGCCGAGGAGAAGGTCGAGATCCAGCGCCGGCTCGGTGCGCTCGAGCGGGATCTGCGATCCCGCCGGCTGGATCTTGGTCGAGCCGGGCCCCTCCAGCAGCTCAAGGTAGCGGTTTCCGACCAGGTCCAGATACCGCACCGCGATCTTGGTGGCCATCGTCATGACAACTTCGCGGTCCGAGTCGAAGTGCACCAGCACCGTGTTGTCGGGTTGCAGCTCAACGTCATTGACCGTGCCGACACGGATACCGGCCACGCGCACCGAATCGCCGGCCTTCAGGCTGGATGCGTCGGTGAACACGGCCGAATAGCCGTTGGTCGAGCCGGTGCGGTACTGGCCCATGATCGCGAACAGCGCTCCGGTCAGGAGCAGCATCGTCACTCCGAACACGCCGAACTTGAGGGCGGTCCCGTGGCTGCGCATCATCCCGGTTGTCCTATCTGGGTGGTGTTGCGTGGCGGGCCGTCGAGCGGGCCGTACAGCGCTTGCTTGAGTGCGTCGGAGTTCAGCAGGATCCCCTGATTGCCGTACTGCGCAGGGTTGGCATCGATATCGGTCACCACGAACGGCGGGCGCTTCTCGAAACCGACCTCGGGCAGGCCCATGCACTGCGGACCGCCGCTGGCAGCCACCTTCGGCAGGTTGCCCGGGAAGCGGTATCGCTCGGTGCCCAGCAGGAACGAGTCCAGGAGCATGACGCCAGGTAGAGGCTGCGGCGGCCCCAAAGCCAGCGGCTCCATACCCTTGAGCGCACAGTTGAGTGCCGGGTTGTATTGGTTGAGCAGGTTCGTCGTCGGCACCAGCAGGCGCATGGCGTCGGTCACCGCAGCACTGTTGGTGGCGACCACTTCGTTGCCGACGTCGGCCAGCCCGATCGCGCTGATGAGCAACGCGTCCAGATCATTTCGGTGATCGACGAGCGTGTCGCTGAGTTGGGTCGCACTGCGAACGGTGTCCATCAAATGCGGTCCGGCATCGGCGTAGGCGTTGAACACCTGGGGCGCGACGGCCATCTCGTGGCTCAGCGTCGAAAGGCTCGGGGAGATCTTGGCCAGCATGGCGTCGAGGTCGACCATGGTCTGACCGAGTTTGTCGCCGCGGCCGTCGATCGCCTGGGCCATCGCGCCGAGTGTCTCGTTCAGCTTTTCCGGTTGGATCTGCGCCAGCACCGAAACCAACTGTTCAAACACCGTGTTGATCTCGACGGTCGTGTGCGACGCATCGAGGACCTGGCCCGCGTACATCGATTTCTGCGAGGGCTTCGGCGGCGGGACGAGTTGGACGAATTTGGCGCCGAACACGGTGCTCGATGCGATCTCCACACCGGTATTGGCCGGAATCAGTTGCAGGTCAGCAGGGTTCATCGCCAATCGGAGAGCAGCCTGCCCGTCCGGCAGCGTCTCGATGGAGACGACCTTGCCAACCTGCGCGCCGTGCAGTTTGACCTTGGCGTCGGGGTTCATCACCAGACCCGCCCGCGGGGAGATGACGGTCACCGACGCGGTGGGCGCGACCCCACCGCGGAACATCACGATGGAGCCGGTGATGATCGCGGCGATCACCACGACCGTGATCAGTCCGCTCAGTTGACGTTTAGCGTCACGCGACATCAGATGCCTTCTCTAGCCGGAGAGGTTGAAGTTGCCGTTGGAGCCGTAGACGGCCAGCGAGATCAGCAGGGTGATCGAGACGACGACGATCAGCGACGTCCGGACCGCGTTGCCGACCGCCACGCCGACGCCGGCCGGGCCGCCGGTGGCGAAGAACCCGTAATAGGTGTGGACCAACAGGATCGCCAACGCCATCAGCAGGGCCTGCAGGAACGACCAGAGCAGGTCGATCGGGTTGAGGAACGTACTGAAGTAGTGGCCGTAGAGGCCACCGGATTGCCCGAGCAGTACGACGGTGGTGAACTGCGACGCCAGGAACGACAGGATCACGGCGATCGAGTACAGCGGGGTGATCGCGATCATCCCGGCGACGATGCGGGTGGATACCAGATACTCGACGGGCCGGATGGCCATCGCTTCCAATGCGTCGACCTCTTCGTTGATCCGCATCGCGCCCAGCTGCGCGGTGACACCGGCGCCGAAGGTGGCGGCCAGGCCGATACCCGCGACGATGGGCGCCGAGATCCGGACGTTGATGAAGGCGGCCAGGAATCCGGTGAGTGCTTCGATGCCGATGTTGCCCAGCGAGCTGTAGCCCTGGATCGCCAGGACCCCGCCGGTGGCCAGGGTCAGGAACCCGACGATGACGACGGTTCCGCCGATCATCGCCAATGTTCCTGCACCCATGCTGATTTCGGCGATCAGCCGCACGACTTCCTTCCGGTAGTGCGCAGCGGCAAAGGGCACGCCCGCCAGCGCCCGGCCGTAGAACAGGACATGGTCACCGATGCTGCTCAGCACGGCTCCGGGCCGTCGCACGGCCCGGGACAGGCGCGGGTATGCCGACTGGAGTACTGCGGTGGCCCCCGTCATCGCGTGGTCATCTGGATGCCGATGGCGGTGACCACCACGTTGACCACGAACAACGCCATGAAGGCGTAGACCACGGTTTCGTTGACGGCGTTACCCACCGCTTTGGCACCTCCACCGGAGACCGTCAGACCGCGGTAACACGCGACCAGTCCGGCGATCAGGCCGAACAGTGCCGCCTTGACGCAGGAGATGATGACCTCCGGAATCCCGGTGAGCAGAGTGATACCTGCCGCGAACGCGCCGGGGTTGACGTCCTGGACGAACACCGAGAACAGGTATCCGCCAAGGATTCCGATGATCACCACGACGCTGTTGAGCAGGAGCGCCACCAGACCCGAGGCCAGCATCCGTGGGGTGACCAGACGTTGGATCGGGTTGATACCGAGCACCTCCATGGCGTCGATCTCTTCGCGGACGGTGCGCGACCCCAGATCGGCGCACATCGCGGTGGCCCCGGCGCCGGCCACGATCAACACCGTCACCATGGGGCCGACCTGGGTCACGGCACCGAAGGCCGCGCCCGCCCCGGAGAGGTCGGCCGCACCCAGTTCACGAAGGAGGATGTTCAAGGTGAACGAGACCAGAACGGTGAACGGGATCGCCACCAACAGCGTCGGCGCCATGGATACCCGTGCCACGAACCAGGATTGGTCAAGGAATTCGCGCCATTGGAATGGTCTGCGCACCGTGAATCTGGCGGCATCCACCGACATGGCGAACAACCCACCCACCCCCTCGAGTGGGCCGGCGAGTTGTCGCTGCAGCATCGGGTTCTCCTTTTCTGCGTGCGAGTCACCCGAGGGGCGGTATGACCTGGAACACGTCTCGACCGGGAACAATCGCAGTTCACAACCGACCGCACCATTGCGTGTCCCACCCACCGGGAATACCGCCCCGGCGCCGGTCGCAATCGCTAGTCACCGGTCAGCGGAACAAGCCATTGCCGGCCTTTGCGAGAGCGTGTGAGGCTGAGCGAAGGCTCAGCAACGAGAAAGAAGATGCATGTCAGATTCTGCTGCGATCATCAACGGCGCCGGTACGGCGGATGCGCTGCGTGAGGTCAGTACCCGTGCAGGAACGTTGCGGTACTACGACGTCGGTGAGGGTCCGACCGTGCTCTTTTTGCACGGCTCGGGTCCTGGCGTCACAGGATGGCGCAACTTCCGCGGCGTACTCCCGACGTTCGCTGAACGCTTCCGGTGCCTGGTCCTGGAGTTCCCCGGCTTCGGCGTCTCAGATGATTGGGGTGGGCACCCCATGGTCACCGCACAGGGCGCCGTGACCCCCTTCCTGGATGCCCTCGGTATCGAACGGGTGGACATCGTCGGCAACTCCATGGGCGGAGGCGTCGGGATAAACACGGCGATAAATGCGCCCGAACAGGTCGGCCGTCTCGTGACGATCGGCGGGATCGGCACCACGATCTTCTCGCCCGGCCCCAGCGAGGGAATCCGTCTGCTCCAGGAATTCACTGAAGACCCGACCCGGCAGCGCCTCATCGACTGGCTGCATTCCATGGTCTACGACCGGTCGTTGGTCACCGAGGAACTCATCGAGGAGCGCTGGACGCTGGCGACCGACCCCGAGACGTTGGCCGCCGCACGCCGGATGTACGGGAAGGCGGCGTTCGCGGCGATGATGGCATCGATGGCCGCTTCAGACCTGCCCATGCCGTGGGCACGGATGCACAAGGTGGCGGCGCCGACGCTGTTGACGTGGGGGCGCGATGATCGCGTGAGTCCGCTTGACATGGCATTGATTCCGATGCGGACCATTCCCAACGCAGAGCTTCACGTGTTCCCCAACTGCGGGCACTGGGCCATGATCGAGGCGAAGACCGCCTTCGAGTCTGTGGTCACGACGTTCCTGACGACGGCCTAGCGACTTGCGTGCAACTGCTGGAGTCCGGCCAGCACCATGCCAATTCCGGACCGGTGCGCTGCTACCAATTCGTCAAGCTCGTGCGGTTCTTTGGCGTCGGCCCACCAGATGTAGGCGTTGCTGCTGACGTGGACGATGAGCCTGCTCGGCAGAGAGCGGGTGAACACGTCGTCACCCAACTCGAAATGCCCCGCCAGGTACTCGGTGATGGCGTCGGCAAGGCTTGCGCTCCACTCCATCCAGCGCAAGCGGTACTGCGGGGTCTCGGCAACGAGCGACATCAGTTTCCGCGCGATCTCGACCGACTGCTGCTTGGCCTCGATCGCCTGCCGGCGCTGGACCTCGACTATGAACATGTCGACAAGGACATCCACGGGATCGGATTCCGCTGCAGCGCCCGCCAACAGGGCGCGCATGTTGTCCTCACTTCGCCGGAACAACGGTCCCAGGACGTCTTCCTTGACGGGAAAGTGGCGGTAGAACGTACGCGTCGCGATGCCGACTTCGGCGCAGATGCGCTCCACAGTCGCTGTGGTGTCGCCGTCGGCGATGAAGATATCGCGTGCCGTCTTGGCGATGCTGAGCCGTAATTCCTCTGCGCGACGCTCTGTGAGCGTCGGCCCCTTACCTCTGGGCATTCGATGATTGTCGTCGCAACGAGCTGTTCACGGCCAGTGGCCTGACACCAGGCCCCATGTGCGGGTGATCGGGTGGCACCTGGCCTCCTTTACTTCGCAGCCGTGTTGTGCCTAGACTCACACCTGTCATCTTGTGACACATATACATAGTATGACAGGTATGGAGGGTGTTGTGCCAACGTCACATGACGACGCAACTCCTATGGCGATGCTCGATCGGGTGGCTTCGCTTCTGGAGGTTTTCGGCGCACGACAAACGCTCACGCTGGCGGAGATCACGCGGCATTCGAACGTGCCCCGCTCATCGGCTCATCGGATTCTGCAGAGCCTCGTCCAGCTGGGTTGGATCGAACGTCAAGGCGCCGGATACGCGCTTGGTCTGAAGATGTTCGAACTCGGCTGCCAGGCAGTGCGGCAGCGTCGGGTCCCCGAGGCAGCGCTGCCGGTGATGGCCGACTTACATCGGCGCACCGGTCTGACGGCTCATCTGAGCGTCCTGGCGGATACACACGTGCTGCACATCGAACGCTTCGGGATGTGGCCCAGCGCCGGCAATCGTTGGCAGGTCGGTTTCAAGCAGCCCGTGGAACAGAGTGCCGCCGGCCGCGCGCTGCTGGCGCAGATCGATGAGTCAGCCTGGCCGGAGTTGCGGTACGGGGTCACGTCGCCGTATGGAATTCGCAACCGGGCGGAGTTGGATCGAAGCCTGGCCACCGTACGCGCCCGCGGCGGGGTCGCCGTCGATGCTGAGGGTTGCGAGCTGGGGGTTACCGTCGTGGCCGCCCCCATCGGCGTAGGCGAAGGCGGCAGCAGGTTCGCCCTGTCGCTGTGCGGGCCCGCCAGGTCAACGCGCGTAGAACCCGTCGTCGCCGCCGTTCACAGCGCGTCGTGGGCCATTTTCCACAGCCTGTCAGACGTGCCGCGCAACGGCGTCAGTCAGGCACGAGCAGCGCATCGCGCGGTGACACCGGCCATGATCCATCGGACCGGCGAGACCGCCGTGGCAGCCGTCGGCGGTAGATGACAACCTAGCGGCGCAAATACCTCAAGGCATATTGGGGAAGTCGAGATGTGGGCACCCGCCGAGGCCAATCGTCCGGCCGGAAATGGGCATCCGATCCACCGTCGACGAAGATGACGCTGCCGCATAGGAACTCAGCCGCATCAGAGAGCATGAAGACCATCCATTCCGCGAGATGATCGGGGTTGCCGAAGCTGCCGACTGGGACCGGGAAGGACTGCACCGCCCTGGCTTCTCGCGGAGAGGCCAGTTGCTTCTCCAGTAGTGGCGTCCGGATCGCCCCTGGGGCAATCGCATTGAGTCGGATACCGGCACCAACCCAACCGGGCAGGACTGCATTGCGGCGTACCCACCGTGAGACGGCGATCTTCGATCCGCCGTAGGCAAGCGACGGTGCAACCGAACGGTACCGGTGCAAGGTCTTGACTGCGCGTTCGAGATCGTCGCGCAGCAAGGCCCGCACCGCACCGAGCGGCACCATCGGCATCGTGCTGCTCGAATTGCTACCGACTACAACCACTTTTGAGTTGCCGCCGGCGGCCAGCGCCGGCCGCCACGTCTGCAGCAGGTCGACCACGCCGAAATAGTTGACCGACAGGATCAGCCGCACGGCGCTACGGTCCGGCAACGGGCCGACGCCGGCAGCCATCACCGCACCGTCGAGTCGCCCCTCGGCCAGCTCGAGCACTGCGGCAGCGGCCTCCGAACGACCCTGAGGTATCGAGAGATCCGCGATCACCTCCGCGTCACGCAGATCGACACCGATCACGCGATGCCCATCGGCCCGCAACCGCTCGGCCGCCGCGCGGCCCATCCCGGAGGCCGATCCCGTCACCGCATAGATACCCATGCTCACCAGTCCTGCCAGGGAATGATCGTGTTCAGTGGCGTTTCGATGACGCATTCTCCGGCCGCTGCCGCCCCAGAAGTGTTCAGTTTCAAGCATTCAGCGATACGTCCGGTGACACCGGCAGGTTCATCGTCCAGGTAGAGCAGCCGGATGCGCAGCCCACCGGGCGGATCTGCGGCCTCTAAAGTTCGGAGGCCGAGCCCATTGTGCTGGTGGCGGTCCAGCGCGAACGTCCACGCCCCGGCCACGCCGTCCAATTCCAGCAGGGCCGGAATCGCCACCCGGTCCTCCCATTGATGGTGGTGGTGGGCATCGGCTCCATGGGGCTCGGCGAACCGGGTCATCGTCAGGTACAGCCCACGGTTGGGCCGGTAGGGGATGACGCCCGGCGACACGAGCGCCGAGGCGGCCGCGTACCCCTTGACCGGCCGGAAGAATGCCAGCACCGTGCGGCGCACGCCGGGGATCATCGGTCCGCGGCCCCACTGGAATGAGTCTGCGCCGAGCTGCTCCCACTCTCGCACCGACTGCTCCACCGGAGAACGGAACCAGTACATCGCGACATAGTCGGTATCGACCAGCCCGGACTCGGCCATAGAGACCTCGCGGCACTCTGCCGGGCGGCTCCAACGGTCGCCCCAGGCGATTCCGGGTAGTGCGAGGTTTTCCGGCCGGTGATCCAGTTGATGCCATTCGTTGTAGCGCCGGTGTTCCTCGGCTCCCCCGCCGTCGAGTGCGACGAACGAGAAGAACACCAGCGGGCAATCGGCAGCGGACATGGCGACCTCTCAGATCTCTTCAGGGACAGTCGACCCGGCTATCCCGAGGTTGAGCAGAGTATGGGCATAGGGATTCCCGTTGAGCAGCCGGCTGGTGCGGGCAGTGATCTGCCATTGCCCTTGTAGACGGTCCAGAGCGAAATGATTGGCGGTGGCCCGCCACACCCGATAGCCGGACTCGCTGTCGCGCAGCAGCACCAGCGATTCGCACACGGCGACTGCAGAGTCTCCACTGACGGTGACCACGGCCGGGCCCAGAAAGTGACAACAGCCGGCCGCCACCAGATCCTGATGACTGGCCGAGCTGACCATCTGGTGCACGCCACGCCGGCCGGTCATCAGCCAGTCCTCGACGTCATAGGTGCCGTCGACAGACCACAGTGCAGCCGCATTGTCAGCATTGCCGGCATCCACTGAAGGACCGTATGAAGCAAGTAGTTTCGTGATGGCCAGTTCATCTTCGAGGCGTTGCAGCCGGGTCAGGACCTGCTGTTCGATAGTCATCGTCGCTCCTCGATATCACGTATCCGGGCAAGTTGGTCGCAGTAGTGGGATGCGTTGTCCGCGCGCACCGAGCACGTGATCGCGGTGGCCCCGGCATCGCGCAGGGTCAGCAGTCGCGCCTCGGTTTACGCGCGATGAGCACCAGGTTGAATCCGGTTTCGGCCAACTGGCGCGCGAACTCGGCGCCCACGCCTTCGGAACCCCCGGCGATGACAGCCCACGGCCCATACTTGTCCAGATCCGGCAAAGCTGCTCCTAGCGTTGTGTACTTCGATCCGCGGTCTTGTTCCTGCGCCGGCCCCGTCATGTCGTCTTCTGGGTGAGGCCGGCGTCGACCACGAGTTGTGCGCCGGTGATGTAGCGGGCGTGATCGGAGGCCAGGAAGATCGCGGCATTGGCCACATCGACGGGTTCGATCCACGGCACCGGCAACAGGTTTCGGGCGGTGAGGACTTCCATCGCGTCCGCTTCGGTGGGGTTGGTCAGGTCGGGACACAACCGCTTGTAGGTGTCGGGGTTGCGAACCATCGCGGTGGCGACCGCGCCGGGGTGAACGGTGTTGACCCGGATACGTTGTGGTCCCAGTTCATTGGCCAGTGTGCGGGCCAGTCCTACCGCGGCGTGCTTGCTGGCGGTGTAGTGCGCGGTCCCGGCGGTACCCCGTAAGCCGTTGGTGGAGCTGATGATCACCACCGAGCCTCCGTCAGGGCCGATGTGGGGAACACCCGCCTTGACGGTGTGCCATACGCCGGTCAGGTTGACGTCTAGATTGCGTTGCCATTCCTGGGTACTGATCATCCAGGTTGGCCTGTTCGGCGTGTGAATACCCGCATTGGCGACGATGACATCGAGACGGCCCAACGTCACCACACCCGCATCGATCGCGGATGTCATGGCAGCAAGATCGGTGACGTCGGCAAGGCCGGTGAAACAGCGCCGGCCACGCTGCTGCACTTGATCGGCCGTCTCACGCAGGTCCCCGGCGGCGTCGGCGCGGTCGAGAGCGATGACATCAGCCCCGGCGTCGGCAAAACGCTCGCAATGAACGCGTCCGGTACCACCGCCGGCTCCGGTGACCAGGACGACCTTGTCCGCCAGATCCGACACTATGGCGCCTTCAGAAGATCGAATCCCTTGTATCCGGCTGCCGCTGCCTCGTTGCAGATATCGAGGTATACCCCGAAGCCGCCGATGAACAGCATGAACATCCGAGGCTTGCCGGGCACGTTGGCGCCTAGGTACCAGGAGTTGGCCTTGGTGAACAGAGTTGCTTCGGCGCGCTGGGCGCAGTCGGCGATCCAGCTGTCCACGGCGTCAGTCGTGGGTTCGATTGCGGCATAACCATGAAGGCCGAGATAGTCGATGGCATCGGCGATCCAGTTCACGTGCGCTTCGGCATGCAACACCATGTTGGCCAGTACCGCCGGGGCCCCGGGCCCGGACACCAGGAACAGGTTGGGGAAGCCGTCGGTGCCCAACCCGAGATAGGTGCGCGGGCCCTCCGCCCAGTCATCAACCAACTTCTCGCCGCCACGGCCCACGATGTCGATCTTGGCCAGCGTGCCGGTCATCGCGTCGAATCCGGTTGCCAGAACCAACGCGTCGATGTCGTAGTGCGCGTCAGAGGTGTTGATGCCCGTTTCGTCGATCGACTCGATCGGAGTCTTGCGGACACTCACGAGTTCGACGTTGGGTCGGTTGTACGTCTGAAAGTATCTGGTGTCGGTGCAAATTCGCTTCGTCCCGATCGGGTGATCGTTGGGGATCAGAGTCTCGGCAACATCGGGATCGTCGATGGTGGCACGAATCTTGTTCTCGTAGAACTTGCGGGCTTCTTCATTTGCCTCCAGGGAGATCATCTGATCGCTGAAGGTCTTGGAGAACAGCACACCGCCCAGTTCCCAACGCTTTTCGAAAGCAACAAGGCGCTCTTCAGGCGTGGCTTCCATGGTCAGTTTCGGGTGTGCCACATGCGGTGAGCCGCCACCGCTGCGCCATGACATCTGGCGTCGCTCGGCGTAGTTCGCCTTGATATCGGCAACTTCGTCGGCGGTCAGCGGCCGGTTTCCGGCCGGGACGCTGTAATTGGGGGTTCGCTGGAACACATAGAGCTGTTGAGCCTGCTCGGCGATGATCGGAATAGACTGTATCCCTGACGATCCGGTGCCGATCACGGCGACGCGCTTGCCGGTGAAGTCGACATCCCCGTGCGGCCAGTGCGCGGTGTGGTAGACCTCCCCACCGAACGTATCAAAGCCCGGGAAGTCGGGAGTCATCGCCGCCGACAGCGGGCCCGTGGCCATCACCACAAACCGCGCCTCGACCGTCTCGTACGTATCGGTGGTGACGGTCCAACGCAGCGTCTGCTCATCGAGCACCGCCGAACTCACCCTGGTATCGAAGGTGATGTCGCGGCGCAGATCGAGCTTGTCGGCGACCCAGTTGATGTACTCGAGAATCTCAGCCTGCGTGGCGTATTTCTCGGTCCATGTCCACTCTTGCTGGAGCTCGTCGGAAAACGAGTAGCAGTAATCCACACTCTCGACATCGCAACGTGCGCCGGGGTAGCGATTGAAGTACCACGTTCCACCCACATTCGGCGCGGCTTCGAAGACCCGCACCGATAATCCCTGCGACCGGAACTTGTGCAGCGCGTACAGGCCGCCGAAGCCCGCACCCACCACGACGACATCCACCGCGCTCTTCGATCCACTGCTCACATCGCGAACGCTAGGCCGCCAGGACGCACCTGGCCGCCACCGTTCCCGGTCACCGGACGCCGAGACGCTGTGTCCCGGCCACCGGAAGTAGCGGGTTGGCGCCGTCGGCTTCTCACACCACAATGTCGGCCCATGACCGATGCGAGCATCCAGACCAGACGGGGCGTGCTGGTCACGGTTGCCGATGTCATCGACGAGAGTCCCGACGCCCGCTCGTTGGTTTTCACCATCCCCGAGCACGAGCGCGAGCGGTTCGCCTACCGACCCGGGCAGTTCCTGACGTTGCGGGTCCCCAGTGATCTGACCGGATCAGTGGCCCGGTGCTACTCGCTGGCCAGCTCGCCGCACACCGATCCCGCACCCAAGGTGACCGTCAAGCGGACCGTCGACGGGTACGGCTCGAATTGGTTGTGCGACAACGTCAAAGCCGGCGACATCATCGAGGTACTGCCACCGTCGGGATTGTTCACCCCGGCAAGCCTCGACGCCGACTTCCTGCTATGGGCAGCCGGCAGTGGCATCACGCCGGTGATCTCGATTCTGAAGTCGGTGTTGTCGGCGGGGAGCGGTCGAGTGGTCCTCTGCTACGCCAACCGCGACGAGCGCTCAGTGATCTTCTCCGGCGAACTACGCGAACTTGCCGCACGCTACGCGGGCCGGCTGACGGTGCTGCACTGGCTGGAATCGATCCAGGGCTTGCCGACCCGCGCCCAGTTGAGCGGGTTCGCCCAGACTGTTTTCGCCGGGTCGGCGGGCTTCGAGTCGTTTGTCTGCGGCCCCGCCCCCTTCATGGCGATGGTCAAGGAGACGCTCGCCGAGGCCGGGGTGCCCCGCGAACGGATCCACCTCGAAATATTCCAGTCGCTGTCCGGAGATCCCTTTACCGACGACGTTCCTTGGATCGCAACTGATTCCGACGACGGAGACGCCGCCGACCTTCATGTCGACCTGGACGGCACCAGTCACCGGCTGAGATGGCCGCGGCAGGCGACGCTGGTCGACGTGCTGATCCGCTCGGGTGTCGACGTGCCCTACTCCTGCAAAGAGGGCCAGTGCGGATCATGCGCAGCCACTGTGGTGTGCGGTGAGGTCGATATGGCCACCTGCGACATTCTTGAGCCCGAGGACATCGCCGATGGCGTGATCCTCGGTTGCCAGGCCAGGCCGGTCTCCGATGACATCCACATCGAGTTCTGAGCCAGTGCGCGCGGCACGTTTCCACTGACCGGGATTCGCCTCCACCACGCGGTTCAAAGCGGTACACCATCAATGCCAGCCCTCGACGATAGGACCAAATGATGACCGAGCGGGTAATCGACCGGGTGCACGGGATCGCCGAACAACTGCGTACCCAGGGCCCCGAAGCCGAAAAGATCGGCAAGCTCACCGACGAGACCGTCAAGCTGATGAAGTCAGCAGGCAACATCCGCCTGCTGCAACCCAAGGCCCACGCCGGCTTGGAAGTCCATCCGCGTGAATTCGCCGAGACCGTCATGGCCACAGCTGCGCTCGATCCGTCGGCCGGCTGGATCAACGGCGTGGTCGGCGTGCACCCCTATCAACTGGCCTACGCCGACCCACGGGTCGCCGCCGAGATCTGGGCCGATGACGTCGATACCTGGGTCGCTTCGCCCTACGCGCCCCAAGGCGTGGCCAAGCCCGTCGACGGCGGCTATATCTTCAACGGACGCTGGCAGTTCAGCTCAGGCACCGATCACTGCGACTGGATCTTCCTGGGCGCAATGCTGGGCGACGCCGAGGGCAAGCCGCTGATGCCCCCGCAGATGCTGCACATGATCCTGCCGCGCAAGGACTACGAGATCGTGGAGGACTCGTGGAACGTTGTGGGGCTGCGCGGAACCGGCTCCAAGGACGTCATCGTCAAGGACGCGTTCGTGCCGACATACCGGACGATGGACGCGATGAAGGTCATGGACGGCACCGCTCAGCGCGAAGCCGGGATGACCGAGACGTTGTACCTGATGCCTTGGTCGACGATGTTCCCGCTCGGCATCAGCTCTGCCACGATCGGCATCGCCGAGGGTGCGCTGGCAGCCGCACTCGACTACCAGCGCGAACGGGTGAACTCCAGCGGGGTGGCGATCAAGGACGATCCCTACGTCATGTATGCGATCGGTGAAGCGGCCGCGGACATCAACGCAGCGCGCCAAGAGCTGTTGGCCAACGCCGACCGCATCTACGACATCGTCGACTCAGGCAAAGAGGTCTCCTTCGAAGACCGAGCCGCGGGCCGGCGCACCCAGGTGCGGGCAGTGTGGCGCGCAGTCTCAGCGGTCGACGAGATCTTTGCCCGCTGTGGCGGCAACGCGGCGCGGATGGACAAACCACTGCAACGGTATTGGCGCGATGTGCACGTGGGCCAAGCGCACGCCATCCACGTCCCGGGAACGGTCTATCACGCGTCGGCCCTGAGTTCGCTGGGTGTGGATCCGCAGGGTCCGCTTCGGGCGATGATCTGAGCGGGCAGCACATGGGACTGATCAAGAGCCTCGGCTACGTCACGGTTGCCGCCTCGGACGTCGAGCGCTGGCGTCACTTCGCGTTCAACGTCCTCGGATTCGCTCAGGGCAAAGGCCCCGACGAGACCGTGCTATATCTGCGGATGGACGAACGCGCGGCGCGGATCATCGTGGTGCCCGGAGATGTCGACAAGATCATGACCGTCGGCTGGGAGGTGCGCGACCACGCCGACCTGGAGCAGGTGAAGGCTGCGCTGGATGCGGCCGGAGTCCCGTTCAAGCAGCTTTCGCTCGAAGAGACCGATGTCCGACGGGTCGAGGAAGCCATCGCATTCGAGGATCCGGCCGGCACCTCGCTGGAGGTGTTCCATGGCCCGGTCCTCGACCACTCTCCCGTCGTCACGCCGTTCGGCGCGAGGTTCGTCACCGGAGCGCAGGGTCTCGGGCATGTGGTGTTGCCCGCGCTCGACGTGAAGGGACTGTTCGAGTTCTACACCGAGATCCTGGGTTTCAAGTCTCGCGGTGCGTTCCGCGTTCCGGTACCGCCGGAGTTCGGCCCCGTCCGAGTCCGCTTCATGGGTGTCAACGAGCGCCATCACAGCCTGGCGATCTGTCCCGCACAGACGCTGCGCGATCCCGGGCTCATTCACCTCATGGTTGAAGTCGACACCCTTGACGCGGTCGGGCAGGCCCTGGACCGGGTGAACACCGAGGGCTTCCAGTTGTCGTCGACACTGGGCCGGCATACCAACGACAAGATGGTGTCGTTCTATGTGCGCGCCCCCGGCGACTGGGACATCGAGTTCGGCACCGAGGGCATGCGTGTCGACGAAACGTATTACACCGCAGAGGAAATCACCGCTGACAGTTACTGGGGGCACCAGTGGGTCAGCGATCTACCGAAGGCCATGCAACCGTGACGCTCACCGACGATATCCGGCCGATCCCGGTCAGCGCGATCGCCGAGTGGGCCGACGAAGCCGACGTGGTGATCGCCGGTTACGGAGTTGCCGGCGCGGCCGCTGCGGTGGAGGCGTCGCGCGCCGGGGCCGACGTCCTGGTACTGGAACGCACCGGTTCATGGGGCGGAGCTGCATCCATGGCCGGAGGTTTCATCTACCTCGGCGGTGGCACCGACATCCAAAAGGCATGCGGCTTCGAGGATTCGGTCGACAACATGGCCGCCTTTCTCAACGCGGCCATGGGTCCCGGCGCGGATGCCGCGCGCATCGCCGATTACTGCGAGGGAAGCGTCGCGCACTTCGAATGGCTCGTGGGCTGCGGGGTGCCGTTCAAAGCCGAGTTGTTCGGCGAGCCCGGTTGGGAGCCCATGGGCGACCAAGGACTCATGTACAGCGGTGGGGAGAACTCGTACCCGTTCAACACGATTGCCGCGCCGGCCCCGCGCGGGCATGTGCCGCAGATGCAGAACAAGAAGCAGGGCGAGTCCAGCGCGGGATTCATGCTGATGAAGGGCCTCGTCGACACTGCGACCGCGGCCGGGGCACGGTCGCTGTACGACGTGCGTGTGCAGTCTCTGATCGTCGAGTCGGACGGCCGCGTCGCCGGCATCCGGACCCGGCGCTACGGCACCACGATGGATATCCGGGCGCGGCGGGGGGTGGTCCTGGCCACCGGCAGTTTCGCCTACAACGAAGCCATGGTTGCCCAGTACGCGCCGCGCATTGCCGGGCGCCCGGCCGCCTCGATCGAGCAACACGACGGACAGTCCATCCGGATGGCTCAGGCGCTCGGTGCCGATCTGGCACACATGGACGCCACCGAGGTGGCATTGTTCATCGACCCCCAGCAGCTGGTGCGCGGGATTCTGGTGAACGAACGCGGCCAGCGCTATGTCGCCGAGGACACCTATCCCGGTCGAGTGGGTCAGCTGACGCTGTACCACCAGAACAACACCGCCTACCTGATCATCGACGGCGACGCTCAGGAAGAGGCGATGGCTTCGCTCTCACCTCAGCTGATGCTGCGGCCGCCGACCTGGGTGGCCGACACCGTCGCCGATCTGGAGGCGGAGATCGGACTCCCACAGAACTCGTTGCAGGCCACTGTCAATGACTACAACGATGGTGCGGCACGCGGCGAAGATCGACTGCTGCACAAGAAACCGCAGTGGCTCAAGCCGATCAAATCCCCCGTGGGGGCCATCGACCTCCGCGAGAGCACCGGCGGTTTCACCCTCGGCGGCCTGCACACCACGCTCGATGCCGAGGTGCTTCATGTCAGCGGCGACCCGATCCCCGGGCTCTTCGCTGCCGGGCGCTGCACCGCCGGCCTGGCGGCGTGGGGATATGCCAGCGGCGTGTCACTGGGCGACGGCAGCTTCTACGGTCGCCGCGCCGGGAGGGCCGCTGCCCGAGCCTGAACGCCGAATGTGAAGAAGATCGCGAGATTCTGGAGAATTCTCGCGATCTTCTTTCACATTCGTGCATGGGCCTGTGGTCGATAGGAAAGCCGCTATACCTCGGTAAGGTTCGTGGGCGCGAAATAACTTCGCACAGAGGTGATTTGGCCGTCGTCGTTGAACGTCATCGTATCGATCGGTTGCAGGCGCATCGGAGTGTCGCCGACATTGAAGGTGATGGTGAACGAGAACGCCGACTCGTTTCCGACGACACGGAGCAGGACCAGTTCCGTCTGGCGGTCCATTGACTCCAAGGTGGAGAAGAATTCACGGATCTCCCCCCGGCCGGTGCGAACAGCACTGCCGACCGGATCCTCCACTGTCGCGTGTTCGGCGAACAGTTCCAGGAGATCATCGGCGCTACCGGTCGCGAGCAGCGAGACGTAGCGGCGAACCACATCGGCAATATGATCATCGGTATTGGGCGACGGCATCATCAACCTTCATTCAACGTGATGACGACCTTGTCGGCCGCGCCCGGTGTGGCAACACACTGCAACGCCTCTTGGAGATCGTCGAAATCGAAAGTGTGGCTGATGATCACCTGATACTTCTCCCAGTTGTCGACGATGTCTTTCGTCACCTCGAAGATTTCACTCGGATAGCCCATCGACCCGACGATCGTCAGTTCATTGCTCATCACATTCATGAAGTCCACAGTGATGGGCTCTTTGTAGACGGCCACGACGCCGAGCTTGGCTCCCCGCTTGGCAGCACCCAGGGCCGCGTCGACGGCTGCCGGCACCCCGGCGGCATCCAGGAACACATCGGTGCCCGCTTTGTTCGGCCACATCGAATCCCCCGGGCCATGCAGCTCGATCAATCGCGCGACAACGTCCTCGTCCTTGGAGTTGATCACCGCGTCCGCGCCGACTTTCAGCGCTTTCTCCAGCCGGGCCGGCAGGATATCGGCCACCACAACGTGTTTGACCCCTCGCGATTTCAGGGCGATGGTGATGCCCAGGCCGATGGGGCCCGCCCCGAGCACCAGCACCTGGTCACTCTGCCGCGGCGCCACCTGGTTGACCGCGTGAACAGCCACGGCCATGGGCTCGTTGAGTGCCGCAACCTCGTATGGAATGTGATCTGGCACGACCTCGAGACTCCGGCCACGAACCGCGTCTTTGATCAGCAGGTAGTCGGCCAGCGCACCGGTCGAACCGCCGTTGCCGATGATGTCGTCGGCAACGGCCATCGGATTGACCACGACACGGTCACCGACCGCTATACCGCGCACGTCGTGACCGACCTCCACCACCTCACCGGCCGGCTCGTGACCGATCGGCATACTGCCGTGCCTCGGTGGCAAACCGCCGATGGATATGTAGAGCGAGTCGGAACCGCAGATTCCGCACGCTCGAATTCTCACCAGGACGTCATCAGGGCCCGCCGTGGGCGTTGGTACTTCTACGATCTCGGTCTTGCCGGGGGCGGTGATGATGGCTGCTCTCACTGTGGAGTTCCCTCTCGTCGATGTCGTTGAATCACTCAGACCACGCTGTAGCCACCGTCGACGACGAGCGCCGATCCGGTGCTGTATGAGGCATTGCCGGTGCACAGGTAGAGGATCGGACTGGCTATCTCGTCCGGTGTGGCGAACCGGCCGAGCGGAATGTGGTCGACTTGTTCCTGTTTGATCTCGGGCACGTAGTCCATCGGCGCGGTCATGCGGGTGGCGACGACTCCCGGGACGACTGCGTTGATCCGGATGCCGTCGGCGGCCCATTTCACGGCGAGGTTTCGGGTGAGTGCGAGCACTCCAGCCTTGGCCGATCCGTACCCGGGCACCACCGGTACCGATCGGATGGCCGCCATGGATGCGAGCATGACCACGCTGGCACCGCCGGGAGCATTCGAGGCCTTCAGCGCGCCGTGCAGACGTTCGGTCAACCTGAACGGCGCCAGCAGGTTGACCGCCACCGACGCGGTGAAACCCTCTGCGGTCGATTCGTCGAGGCCGCCCGGAAAGTTGGCCCCGGCGTTGTTGATGAGGATGTCCAAGTCGACGAACGAATCTGCCAGCTCCTCGATACCGTCCGGGTCGGTCAGCGCCAACTGCCGATACTGCAGTCCTGACAGATCGACGTCGTAATCCTCCGGCGCTGCTCTCGTGCCGGTGATCGTGACCCGCGCACCGCTGTCCTTCAACAGCAATGCGGTCGCGTGGCCGATACCGCTCGTACCTCCGGTGACCAGCGCGCTCGCACCGGCGAAGTCGAACAGCACACGGTTTGTCATGACAGCTCCTTGATTTTTTCGCGCAGCCAGGCTGCTTCCCAGAAATTGGTGCTGCCCTGCAGCAGATCCCTGTGGGCGGCGATCAACACCTGCTTGGCCTCCTTGTCGTCGGGTTCGGCGCGGTTCACGATCTCGGCCAACTGGATGGCGCGCACCGCTTCTCCGGCATCCAGCAGGGCACGCGCCCTCCCGAGAACCGCTGTCTTGCCGGCGAGTTCGAGCAAATCGGCCTCGGTTGCATCCGAGCCTTCGGCATAGAGTTCGGCCGTCGAGCGATGATGGAACCAGCCCGCATAGTTCTCCCAGATCGCGCGCACGTCCCACCGCACCATCCCGTAGCCCTGGCCGACCTCCAGTTCGGGCGGCAACACCACCTCGCGCATCAACGTGTGAACGTCCTTGCCGGCGTTCATCCCTGCGACAGTCTGATCGTGGAGGTAGCTCACCGCGTCGCGCAGTCGCGTCAGCTCACGTTCGATCCGGTCTTTACCGACGATCGGCCCGAAGTGTCCGGTGAGCAACGTTTCCGCCCCCAGCGCACGGACCCGGTCGATCGACTCCACCACCGTCTGCGCATCCCGATAGCGGTCGCCGCGCACCGTCACCAGATTCGGAATGTGACCGAACAGCGCACCGAAGACATTGCCGCACAGGCAGACACCTTCCTCCGGCAACCAGACCACCAAACTGTCTGTGGTCTCACCACCGGGTGTGGCGTAAAGCTCCAAGCGGCGGCCGCCAAGGTCGATGACGAGTTCGTCATCGACGACCATCGTCGGGGTCGGAACACTCTGCGGTGGCGGCGGGCCGAATCGCGGTGTGTTGCGCTCGATCGTGTCCATCACCTTGCCGACCCACGCGAACGCAGAGTTTCGGGCCCGGAATTCTGCCAGCAGTTCGTTGTCTCGCCGCCACGTCTCCCAGTTGGCCTGGGCGACGATCTCGCTGTCGGGGTCAGCGACTGCGTCGATGCCGCCGACGTGGTCGACATGCCCTTGGGTGAGGATGACGTAGCGGATCGGCGCGTTGTCAATGGCGTCATAATTGGACCGGTGCACCGGTCCCTCGAAGCCCATCCCGGTGTTCAGCACGATCCGGCCGGCATCGGTCGTCAACATGAACGAATTCGACAGACCCGGGGAAAGCCAAATGCCAGGGCTCACTTCCTCTGCCGGCGCACCCGCACCGACGATGTCGTCGGCCCCCGGTCGGCTCAAGTACGCGGGTTGATCGCTGGTCATGATTCCTCCCGTACGTCGAATCGGTCGAAGTAGAACCCGAAGCGCGATCGGACCTCGTCCGGTGACCGGCCAAAGTGGCGTTGGAGGTCATAGCGCATTCGGCCGTGTTTACCTCGCGGATTTTCGTCGAGGTAACCGCGGAACGCCGCTCGGGCACCCTCGGTCAACGCGGTGCCGTTGTAGCCGTACAACGTCTCGAGAATCGACATCTCGTTTCCGTTGAGCTGGTGGAAGCCGATGTCCACGCTTCGGTCGGAACCGACCAGATCCCGGTCGCGCACACACGCGCGCAGCAGCCGCTCGATCCGGTCGATCCAGTAGTCCACGAGGCCCTCGGGGTCGATCTCCTTGCGTCGCATGCGGTCTCCGTACGCCAGCATCGTGACTGCGGATTGGATGACGGCTACGGGATCACGGTGGGTGAACGCGACGGTGGCGTCTGGGAATGTTCGCATCAGCGGCCCGAGTTGCTCGCAGTGCTGGGGCGACTTGAGCACCCACCGGCGTGGGCCCCGTAAGAAGGTCAGGGCCTTGAGAACCGTGCGCAGATAGCCATAATGCTGGTCCTGGTTCAACCCGAGGTAGTAGTCGCGCCATTGCGGTACCCGGCCATGCCACTCCAGCACGTAGCTCGCGAAGTCGAGGTCGAGGATCTCGACTTCTTCCTCGATCGCCTGCGGAAATCGGTCGTGCATGTTCTGTATCAGCGGGGTCATGGCCATTGCCGACTCGTGCTCGGCGACACTGCGCGCAAACCTGGGGTCCACTCCGTTGACGTCGGGACCTTCACCATGAAGCGGGAAGGGCTCCTGGCTCTCCCAGTACGGCAGCGCACGTCGCCTCGTGTCGGAGGCGATCAGATTGACCAGATGCGTTGTCCCCGAACGCGGTAGACCGACGACGATGATCGGTCGCTCGATCTCGATTTCGTGGATCTCGGGATAGCGCCGCAGCAGATCCGTCAACAGCAAGCGTTGTGAGAGCAACCGAACTATGCGGTTGCGCAGGATGAGGCGATTGAGATTCGTGTTGCCACTGTCGGCATCGACAGCCGCGGCGTACGCGCCAAGCCGTGGATGAAAATCGGCGGGGCCGAAATCATCCAGCCCCGTCTTCTCCATCGCTTCACTGATCAGGGCTACTGGATTGAGGTCCACCGACAGGTTCTCCAGTTGTGCGAGAACCTGTCGTTGCTTCGGGTTGAGCACGGGGATCGTCAGATCCTCGATGCCCAGTGCAGTGTCCGGCACGCCGCTCCTTCACTGTGATGGCTTGCAATGACGAATATTCGTTGTAGTGTCCGAATATATGAACGCCAAGCTAGGTCAGTCCGATGAGCAGGGTCAAGACCCTTCACCGCCGACCCGTCGCGTCGTCGCCGTCATCGAATTGCTCGCCGACCGCGCAGATACACCCCTGACCCTTGCGGAAATCAGCCGCGAGCTGGGGATCAGCCGATCCACCGGGCATGCGATCCTGACCACGCTCTGCTCATGCGACTGGGTGCTGCGTGACCCACTGAGCGGGAGATACAGCCTGGGCGCGGGCCTTCCCGCCACGTCGCTGCCCGCGGCGCCGCTATCGCGAATGCTCCGGGAGCCACTGCGGATACTGTGCTCAGACATCGGCATGGCCGCATGTATTTCAGAGCTCAGAGACGGCTCCCTTGCGGTGATCGAGTCAGCCTCACCTGGCGCGACCCGCCCGCCCGTGCAGGCCGGCGTGCGACTGCCGTTCGTAGCGCCGTTCGGCCGAGAGTTCGTAGCGTGGGCACCGGCAGCGGTGGGCGATGAGTGGATGGCCGCCGCGGGCCCCGTCAACGACGTCTACCGAGCACGAATGCCCAAGGTCCTCGAAGAAATTCAGAAGCGTGGCTATGGCATCGAGCGGCTCAGCGACCCCCTCCTCAAGGTGTTCGCGGCACTCCTGGCCCTTGATGACGCCACCGCACCGGATCCAGTGGCGGCGCGACTGGCCGGCGCCGTCGCCGATCTGACGATCATCGACTTCCTGCCCGGCGAGCTGACCAAGATCGAGGGGTGCCCACTCGCAACGATCTCAGCGCCGATCTTCGACGCGCACGGCAACGTTGCGATGTCGGTGTCTGCACAGCCGTACAAGCAGCTCACCCATGAGGAGGTGCGAGACATCGGCGCGAGGGTTGTCGAGTTCGCCGAGCGAGCCAGCTCCCTCATCACCCAACACATGGCGCTCGACGCGCCCGTTACGTCGATCGGAATCACTGAGACATGACCACAGCGGGAGTCGATTCAGGCCGCAGTCGGCATGGCAACCGCTGTCCACGGGCCAAGTAGACATCGCACACCATTGGACAAGTTAGTGACAGCGGACACATAGTTGTGGTAGTCATATGACTATTAGTCATATGCGACTGGCAGTACCCGCAGCCCGGAGGACCCAATGACCGCGATCATCGAACAGCCCGCGACCACCTATAAGAAAGCGACCATCGAGACGCCGAACGCCGTCATCGACCGGGTTTCCCTGGTTCTCGATGTCTTCGACGGTTCCGCCCGCCTGACTCTGGCCGAGATCGTGCGCCGCACCGGCCTGCCGCGTTCGTCGGCCCACCGCATCCTCGAGCGCCTGGTTCATCTGCGCTGGCTTCGGCGCGACGGCCGTGACTATGAGTTGGGCATGCGACTCGTCGAATTGGGGTCGCTGGCGCTACACCAGGACCGCATACACCGAGCAGCGATTCCATTGCTGCGCGATCTGCACCGGGCCACCGGACTGGTGGTCCACCTGGCGGTTCTCGACGGATCCGACGTGGTCTACCTGGAGAAGATCGGCGGCCAGATGGTGACGGCCATCCCTACCCGTGTCGGGGGACGGCAGCCCGCGCACTGTACGGCCGTGGGCAAGGCGATCCTGGCCGACAATTCATCAGTTGAGGTCAACTTGGCCTCGCGGTTGACGCGGTTTTCGATCAGCACGGAGCGGCAGCTGGTAGCCGAGCTGGCAAAGGTCCGCACCCACGGCGTCGCGTTCGAACGGGAGGAATCGCTCGCCGGATTCGGTTGCGTGGCAGCGCCGATCGGTCCTGTCGGCGCAGCGGTTGCGGCGGTGTCTGTGTGTGGCCCGATGAGTCGGATGGCATTCGATCAGCGACTGACCGCTCCGGTGCGGATGACCGCAATGGGTATCTGGCGCAACGCCGAAGACGGGCCCCAACGAGTAGTGCCGACCCTGCAAAGCTTGCGGCCGCTCCGTGTCGGCAACCCCACCGCTCCTCGGGCCATGGCCACCCTGCTCCCGGCATGACCCTCGATCCTCAGATCGCCGGCTTGATCGAAACCCTCGATTCGGGCTTCCCGCCGGTGCACACGATGACCGGCGCACAAGCCCGCGCCGAGATCCGTGGCCGCTTCGTCGCCAACCCTCAACCTGAGCCTGTCGCCTCGGTTACCGACCACCAGGTGCCGATCGACAACGGATCCATCGACGTCCGCGTCTACCGTCCGAACTCGTCCGAACCCCTACCGATGCTGGTTTTCGCCCATGGTGGCGGATTCGTGTTCTGCGATCTCGACAGCCACGACGGGTTGTGCCGCAATCTGGCCAATCTCACTCCGGCTGTGGTCGTTTCGGTGGCGTACCGATTGGCACCCGAGTACCGCTGGCCGACGGCTGCCGAGGACTTCTACGCCGTGGTCTGCTGGGCAGCCGAACATGCCCCCGAGTTCGGCGCCGACCCGGCGCGCATCGCAGTGGGCGGTGACAGTGCAGGAGGCAATCTGGCCGCGGTGACCACGCTGATGGCCCGCGATCGCCGCGGGCCGGAGCTGGCGGCACAGCTTCTGCTGTATCCGGTGATTGCGGCAGATTTCGACACCGACTCATATCGGTTGTTCGGCAGAGGTTTCTACAATCCACGACCTGCGCTGCAATGGTATTGGGATCAGTACGTACCCGTGGTGAACGATCGGCGACACCCTTATGCGTCACCGTTGCACGGCGACCTCACTGGATTGCCGCCAGCCGTAGTCGTGCTCGCCGGCCATGATCCGCTGCGCGACGAAGGTATCGCCTATGCCGACGCCCTGGAGGCGGCTGGAGTGCCAATTGCCCGGTGTTCCTTCGAGGGTGGCATCCACGGATTCATGACGATGCCGATGCTCGATATCGCTCACCGGGCCCGGCGGGCGGCCAGTCAGGCGTTAGGTGATCTGCTCGGCCCGTAGCACGGCCCCGTAACGTTGGGCGGGATCGAGCACGCAATGCGTGCGGCCGAACACCGTCACCATGCACTTGTTGTTGTGGTTGCACCGGCTGCGCGAGGCCGGTTCGGCGATCATGGTGTTGACCCGGTCTGGCTCGCGTAGCAATGCCCGCCCCATCGCCAGAAAATCGAATCCTTCCCGCAGGCCGGTTTCCAGGTGCTCACGATCGGTGATCCCGCCCAGCAGAATGAGTTTCGTGTTGCGCATGATCGGTACGAACTGGCGTGCCGCCTCCAGCATGTACAGGTCCCGGTAGGGATAGACGCCCATCGTCTGCTTGCCGACCAGCCGTACGGCCGGCCGCAACGCCGGCGGCATCACCTTCGCAAACTCCTTGACCGGGACGTCGCCACGGAACAGGTACATCGGCTTGTACACCGACGACCCTTGGGTGAGTTCGATGGCATCGAGGGTCGCATCGGTATCGAGGAGTTGGGCAGTCCTCAGTGCCTCGTCGATCCAGATGCTGCCGGGAAGACCGTCGTCCATGTCCAGTTTGGCGATCACCGCGATCTGATCGCCCACCACCTCACGGACGCGCTCCGCGATCTCCCGTACGAACCGCGACCGATTGTCGATATCGCCGCCGTACTCGTCCTTGCGACGGTTGATCAGCGGGCTCAGAAACGAGCTGGGCAGGTAGAGGTGACCGAAATGCAGTTCGACGGCATCGAATCCGGCATCCACCGCGACCCGGGCTGCAGCCCCGAACTGGTCGATCACCATGTCGATTTCGCGGCGGGTGATCTCACGGCAATAGGCGAATGATGTCGGGTTGATGAATCGGCTCGGCGCCACGGCGGTGACACCGGTCAGCTTCTTCTGTGCCACCACCCCGGCATGACCGAGCTGCGCCGAGATGGCTGCGCCCGCACCGTGCACGGCGTCGGTAAGCCGGCGCAGGCCCGGCAACGCTTTGCTGTCCATGACGATCTGACCCGGCGCGCTGGCACCTTGGGGAGACACACAGCAGTAGGCGACGGTCGTCATGCCCACCCCGCCCTCAGCGAAGCTGCGATGGAAGTCGATGAGGTCATCGGTGACCAGCCCGTCGGGCGAGCGGCCTTCCGATGTGGCGGCCTTGATAACCCTGTTTCGCAGCGTGACTGGCCCCAGCTGGGCCGGGCTGAACGGATCGGTCATCCAACCACCATCGTCGTGCCGGCGGGGACGGTCAACGGTGGTTTCCCGATGGTCGGGATGGCAGTAATCCCGGGACCGCGCCTCGCCGTAATCTCGCGCCATGGCTGAGGTTTTCGTGATCGACAGGGTGATCACATCCCCCGGGTGTGCACAACGATTCATTGATGCCTACCTGTCCGGTTATGCCCCGGGCGCTCGTGCGCGCGGTATGACCTTGCAAGACGTCCTGCTGAGCCCGCCGATCTGGTTCGATGACCGGCCCAACGTAGTCACGATCACCTGGTCGTTGCCCAGCGCGCAGGCCTGGTGGGAGATGACGTGGCAGGGCCGGCCGGATCCGGCCGTAGGCCAGTGGTGGGACAGCATCACCGATCTGGTCGTTGAACGCAGCCGCAGTGTCGCCTCCCGCGCGGGTGACGTGGAAACCGCCGATTTTCCAGCCCAATCGACCGATGTATCAAGGGGTGCGGACGCGTTAGGGGTGACGCGGTTGCTCGACGTCTACGAGTCCGAACGCGACCGCGTGCTCAGCGTCCTACGCGACGCCGCCGACCGCAGCGGATCTCTCAGATCACTGGTTCAACCAACGCTACCGGGGTCGCGTAACGGTGGCGACATCCTCGTTCACCTGCGGTTCGAGGACCGAAACTCCTGGGAGAACAGCGGTTTCGACGACGTACTGACCGACCCGGCGATCACCCGGATCAACGGCGTGACCTACCACGGATCTCCGGCACGCGGCGGCAGCGGCAGCGTGTACCGCGCATTACTGCTGCGCGTACCCGCCGAGGTGGAGGCCGAGACCGTCGCGGCATTCGAACGTGAGCTCGCAATGATGCCGCGCTACGTCTCGACGATCGCCGCGTGGCAACTGAGCCGGGTCGACACAGCCATCGGGACCAGCGACTGGACCCACGTCTTCGAACAGGAATTCACCGACGTCGACGGTCTGATGGGCCCGTACCTCATGCACCCGATCCACTGGGCGGTGGTCGACCGCTGGTTCGACCCCGAGACCACCGACATGATCGTCCGCGACCGGGTGTGCCACAGCTTCTGCGAATTGCCCTACCCGGTAATCGATTAGCCCGAGCAGCTAGATGCCCCCGGGAAGGATGTTGGGGTTCGCCGACGCCGGCGGCTGTAGCGGCGGCAACACCGTCGCACCGTCGAGCGAGTGCACCGCCAACTTCTGTGACCACGGGTAGTGCAAACTGAACGCCACCAGACCGGTCCGCTCAGGGGCAGGCAGGTGACACATCGCCAGTACCGTTTCTGCCAGGTACTCAACGGGTTCCGTCGGAAAGCTGTCCGGGATCAGCGCTGCCGCACCGGGCGTGCGCACCGCGCTCGACGGACCGACGCAGTTCACCGCGATATTGGCGTCGAGCAGCTCGGCCGCCACACCTTGGGTGAACCGATGCAGCGCGGCTTTGCACGACGCGTAGATCACGTCGCCCGCGGTCTTGTTGTAATCCCGGTACGGCCGCATCGGGGCGACCCCGGTTACCGAGCCGATGTTGACGATCCACCCTGCTCCCTGTGCACGCATATGCGGCACAGCGGCTTTCGTCAACGCAAACGGCGTCTTCAGGTAGTGCTCCACCGTACGTTCGAACGTCTCCACCGGCATGTCCTCGACGACCGAGTAGTCGGCGTAACCGGCATTGTTCACCAGGATGTCGATCTGTCCGGTGCGCTCGACCACCGCCTCGATCAGGCCGTCGCGGGCGGCGCTGTCTTCGAGGTCGGCGGCCACTCCGAACGCCGTCCCGCCGGCCTGTTCGATGAGGGCGATGGTTTCCGCGATCGTGCCGGGGATCGCCTCGGTGACCCCGGCGCGCGTGGACGGCGTGGGTGTGTAGGCGCGTGCGGTCACCGCGACCGTGGCGCCTTCAGCCGCCAGCCGCTGCGCGATCGCCCGCCCGATCCCGCGGCTGCTTCCTGTCACCAACGCCGTTCTGCCGGCGAGCATCTTGCTCATCGGAGAACGAAGTCCTCTTCGATCGGGGCGCGGTGTTGCTGCCACAGATCCACCAGTCGGAACGGCGTGGAGACCACGACGCGACCGGATCCCGAGCGGTAGTAGGTGTGGGCGTTGGGCGTGTGGCACCAGACTGTGCGCTGCATCGCCTCATCGATGCCCGCGACGTAATCCTGGTACGCGCTTTGCGTGACTTCCATCGTTGATGCCCCGCACAACGCCATCAGTTGCAGACACTCCACGATGTAATGCGCCAGCACCTCCATCGAGAAGTTGGCGCCTGCCCCATGTCCGGGACTGTAGTTCGGCGCCGAGGTGATGAACAGATTCGGGAACCCCGCGACGGCGCCCCCTCGGTAGGCCCGCGGACTATCGCCCCATTCCTGGACCAGGGTCTTGCCATCGCGGCCGCGAATATCGATGGTGGACAGGAAATCCAGGTGGTAACCGGTGGCGTAGATGATGACATCGAGGTCGATCTGGCGGCCGTCAGCTGTGACGATGCCGCGCTCGTTGACCTGGGCTGGTTCACTGGCTTCGACGTCGACATGGTCGCGGGTCAACGCGGCGTAGTAGCCGCCGGGATCGCGGATGATCCGTTTGCCGTACGGAGCGAAATCCGGTGTCACCTTCTGCGCCAATTCAGTTCCGGCACCGAAAGTCCGGTCGATGTAGTCCAGGCACATCTGTAGAAGGACGTCGTTGGCCGGCGAGATCGAGAGGTGCGTCTTCGACCATTCGGGGTCCTGCAGGATGATGGGATAGTTGTTGTCCGCCGTGCCCCAGTACGACTTGAGCCGGTGCCACATCGCATAGAACGGCAGCGCCCGCCCCAGATAGCGGCGGTGCTCGGGGACCTCGTCGGTAAGGCGCTTGCGGGGAGCCACCCAGTGCGGTTGGCGTTGGAACACCGTCAGGTGCTCAACCTCGTCGACACACGCATCGACAATTTGCACCGCCGTGCAGCCGGCGCCGATGACCGCAACCTTCTTGCCCGCCAAGTCCAGCGAGGGGTCCCACCGCGCAGAGTGAATACTGGTGCCGGCGAAGGTATCTCGACCCTTGATGTCCGGGAATCGCGGACGATTCAAATAGCCGGCCGCGGTGACGACGATGCTGGCATGGTCGACGCTCTGGGTGCCATCGGCAGAGCGGGAGTGGATCTCCCACTGCCCCCGCTGCTCGTCCCACCACAACGCTTCCACTTCGGTGCCGAAGCGGATGTGACGACGCAGATCGTGCTTGTCGGCCAGCGAGACGAGATAGGCCTGGTACTCCGCGCCCTGCGGGTAGTAGTTCGACCAGTCGGGGTTCACCTCCCTGGACAGGGAGTAGTAGGCCGACGGAGTGTCTACACCGATGCCCGGATACGTGGTGGTCAGCCATGTGCCACCCACCTCATCGTTGCGGTCGAAGATCTCGAAGTGCACGCCCTCTTCGGCAGCGGCCAGCGCCACCGCGATACCTGCGATACCGGCACCGACGATCGCCACAGTGGTGGACGAGGGAATCGGCGTGGTGCGCGGCAACGTCGGCTGCGCCGGCCGGAAACCCCCTTGTTCGAGCAGCAGATCCACGTGTTCGTCATCGACCGCACCACCCAGCGCGATCGGCAACAGTTTGGCGAAGAACCCACGGTCGTCTGCAGGGAGCGCTCCTGCCGGGCGTGGGCGACCGAGCGCGGCGATGATCTCCTCGACCAGCGCCTCCGCAGTGCTGGGATCCGTCGTTCCGGCCCGCTCGGGCGGGTCGGGAACGTGGTCGATCTTGGCGGCGTACCGATCGATGACCGACGCATCGCCGGTCATCTGCGCCAGCACCGCAACCAGGACACCGGGGTCGGCCTCGAGCAGATGGCCGCGCAGGACGTCAGGGTCTGGGGCGCGATCCGCGAGTGACGAGGATTCAGTGGTAGCCGTCATGGGATCGAGTATCGAAGGAATCCGGCCCCGACCGCGCCCACCCTGTCTACTGAGCGGGAGGTGAACCACCGCACCGAGTGTTCGCACGCCTACCCTCCGGGTCATGCACTCTGACGACCTCGCCGCCGTCATCGCCCAGGCGCGTAGCCACAGCCTCGCCGATATCCCCCGCCGGTCCGCGCGCAAGCAGCCCGACAAGACCGCCATCATCGATGGCGACATCGTCCTCAGTTTCGCTGAATTCGATCACTTGGTGGACCGGGCGGCGGCCGCACTGCACGACAACGGTTTGTCACCCGGCGACCGGGTCGCGCTGTTGTCCCGCAACTGCTGGCAGTACGCAGTCTTGGCGTTCGCTACGGCCCGCGCGGGTGTTGTGCTCGTCCCCATCAATTTCATGCTGACCGCAGAAGAGATTTCCTACATCCTCGGTCACAGCCAGTCGGCCGGGTTCATCGTCGAGGCCGACCTGATCCCGGTGGCCGAACAGGCCATGACAACCGGGACGGCGGTTCGCACGAAGGCAGCGCTCGTCCCGACCGGTCAGTCCTGCCCCGACGGCTGGCCCGATTTCGCCCAATGGCTCACCACTACAGCGGATGTTCCCGACCACCGGCTCGACGACGACCAACTGTTGCGGGTGATGTACACCAGCGGCACCGAGTCCCGGCCCAAAGGTGTCATGCACAGCAGTCGCAGCTTGATGTGGCAGTACATCAGCACCATCGTGGCCGGTTCCATGTCCGGCGATGACGTCGAAATCCACTCCCTGCCCCTGTATCACTGTGCGCAGCTGGACAACTTCCTGGCCACCGACATCTACCTTGGTGCGACGAGCATCATCGTGCCTCGGCCGGACCCGGAATTGGTGCTGCGCATGATTGAGCGCCACGGCGTCACCAATTACTTTGCGCCACCGACTGTGTGGATCAGCCTGCTTCGCAGTCCGGTGTTCGACGAGGTGGATCTGTCGAGTTTGCGCAAGGGGTACTACGGCGCCTCACCGATGCCCACCGAGATCCTGCACGAGATGCGCAGGCGTCTGCCCAATCTGCGACTGTGGAACTTCTACGGCCAGACCGAGATGGCTCCGTTGGCTTCTGCCCTGGGACCTGCCGAACAGGACGCACATGCCGGGGCGGCGGGCCGGCCGGTGGTCAACGTCGAAACCGTGATTCTTGACGAGAATGACGTGCCGGTCACGGCTGGAACGGTCGGCGAAATCGCGCACCGCAGCCCGCATTTGATGCTTGGTTACCTCGATGACCATGACAAGACCGCCCAGGCCTTCACCGGCGGCTGGTTTCATTCCGGCGATCTGGGGTTCTACGACGAGCACGGGCTCCTACACGTCGTGGACCGCAAGAAGGACATGATCAAGACCGGCGGCGAGAACGTCGCCAGCCGCGAGGTCGAAGAAGTTCTCTACCGGCACAGCGGGATCGAGGAAGCCGCGGTGTTCGGGCTGGCTCACCCGGTGTGGGTGGAAGCAGTCGTCGCCGCAGTCGTGACTCGCGCAGGTGCCGATGTGACCGAAGACGAGGTCCTGCGGCACTGCCGTGACCATCTCGCCGGGTTCAAGACCCCCAAACAAGTTTTCTTTGTCGACTCCCTACCGAAGAACCCCAGCGGCAAACTGCTCAAGCGCGATCTGCGACAGCGGTTCAGCCTCGAATTCACCAGCAACTGAAGGAAACACACCGTGGCCAATGCTTCTCGAACTGGACGCATCGCACGCTTCGACGAACCCGGCAAACCGTTCCAGATCGAAACGGTCACCCTGCCCGAAGTCGGGCCCGGGGAGATCTTGATCCGCGTCCTGCGGGCGAACATCTGCGGATCAGATGTACACGCCTGGCACGGCACCTTCGCGACCCGAGGTTTGGGTGGACAGCTACCCACCGTGTTGGGCCACGAGATGGTCGGGGCCATAGAGGTGTTGGGGGACGGAGTGACCACCGACTCCAACGGCAAACCGTTGACCGAAGGCATCCGGGTGGTGTTCCCGTACTTCTACTGCTGCCACCGCTGCCGCAACTGCCTCGCCGGGCGACGCAACGCCTGCCTCAACCTGAAAATGGCGATGTTGGGCCGCGCCGACGAGCCGCCCTATTTCGTCGGCGGTTACGGCGACTACTACCTGCTCCCTGCCGGTGCGGTGGTCTACACCGTTCCCGACACCCTGAGCGACGACATCGCCGCAGGCGCGAATTGCGCGTTGTCACAGGTCATGTACGGCCTCGAACGTGTCGACCTGCAGCTCGGCGAGCACGTCGTGGTCCAGGGCGCCGGCGCCCTGGGCCTCTACGCGGTCGCGGTCGCCAAGGCGCGGGGTGCGGCCAACGTCATCGCGATCGACGGGGTACCCGAAAGGCTGGAACTGGCGACCGCATTCGGTGCCGACGCGGTGATCGACCTCAACGAGGTCACCACACCCAAGGACCGCGCAAAGGCTGTGCGGGCGCGCACCGACGGCCAGGGTGCCGATGTGGTGGTCGAGGTGGTCGGGCACCCGTCAGCCATCGACGAGGGCCTGCAGATGCTCGCCCAGTTCGGCCGCTACGTCGAGATCGGGAACATCAACATCGGCAAGACGTTCGCGTTCGACCCGTCACGTTTCGTCTTCACCAACAAGACCATGGTCGGGGTCTCCCTGTATGACCCGGCAGTCCTGTCCCGCGCGTTGACGTTCCTCGACCGTCATCAACACCATGTGCCGTTCGAGCGACTCACCGCGGCGTCGTACTCGCTCGACGACATCAACGAAGCTTTCACCGCAGCCGACGGCAAGCGCGACGTCCGCGCCAGCATCACACCATAAACCCAGGTAAGGATGACCGTGCCCACGTACGAACACACGTCATTGTTCATTGACGGCCACTGGACCGCGCCCGCCGGAAGCGGCGTGATCGACGTCGTCGACCCGGCGACCGAGGCGGTGATAGGCCACGTCCCCAACGGCGACTCCGGCGACGTCGACGCTGCGGTGGCCGCGGCTCGGCGGGCATTCGACCCACTGATCACCGTCGCCGAGCGCCGGGATCGGTTGCAGCGGGTCATCGCCGCGATGGAGAAACGCCTACCCGATATCGCCGATCTCATCACCGCCGAGATGGGCGCCCCTGTGCGCATCGCGCAGACCGTACAGACGCAGGTGCCGTTGGCGGTGGCCAAGGGTTTCGCCGATGTGCTGGAGACGTTCGAATTCGAAGAGCGCATTGGCAATTCGCTGGTATTGAGGGAGCCCTACGGTGTCGTCGGCGCCATCACGCCGTGGAACTATCCGCTCTACCAGGTGGTCGCCAAGGTGTTACCGGCGATCGCCGCGGGGTGTCCCGTCGTGCTCAAACCCAGTAACGAAGCCCCTCTTTCGGTGTTCGCTTTCGTCGAAGCCTGCGAAGAGGCGGGCCTGCCGCCCGGGACGATCAATCTGGTGTCGGGCCCGGGTCGGGTGATCGGCGAGCGTCTCGCGTCCCACCCTGACATCGACTTCGTCTCGTTCACCGGCTCCACCGGTGTGGGCGCGCGCGTCGGAGAACTCGCGGGCCAGTCGATCAAGAAGGTTGCCCTCGAACTGGGCGGTAAGTCGGCCAACGTGATCCTCGACGGCGCGGATCTGGCTACCGCGGTCAAGGTCGGGGTGGCCAATGCCTTCCTCAACGGAGGCCAGACCTGCATGGCGTGGACCAGGATGCTGGTGCCGCAGAGCCAATATGGTGAAGCGCTGGACCTGATCCAACCCGCCGTGGCCCGTTACACCGTGGGTGATCCGCGTGACCCGGCGACCCGTATCGGACCGTCGGCGTCGCGGGCGCAGTTCGACACGGTTCGTGGGTTCATCGAGCGTGCCCAGCGCGACGGCGCCCGGCTGCTGATCGGTGGCGCGGAGCCGATCCGTGACGTCGGCTTCTTCGTGGCACCAACGGTTTTCGCCGATGTGGATCCCGACTCTGAACTCGGCCAGGAAGAGGTGTTCGGTCCCGTGCTCGCGGTGATCCCCTTCACCGACTCCGACGACGCACTGCGTATCGCCAACGGCACCCCCTATGGGCTCTCGGGCGCGGTATGGGGCGCCACCGACGACGACGCCATCGCCTTCGCCCGTCAGGTGCAGACCGGCCAACTCGACATCAACGGCGGCGCCTACAACCCCGCCGCCCCGTTCGGCGGGTACAAGAAATCCGGGATCGGCCGTGAACTGGGCCGGTTCGGCTTCGAGGAATACCTCCAGACCAAATCCCTTCAGCTCAAGGAGCGTGCGTGACCTCACCGCTGGACGTCCACACCGACGGACCGGTGCAACTCTGGACGATCACCCTGCCCGACGTCGGCAATGCCATCACCGGCAAGGACGTCATCACCGCTTTCGAGGACAGTGTGGACGCGGTCAACGGTGACAACACCGTCGGTGCGGTCATCCTCACCGGTGCCGGCAAGATCTTCTCGGCCGGCGGCAATGTCAAGGAGATGGCCGACCGCCAGGGCATGTTCGGCCTGGCGGCCATCGACCAACGTCGCGCCTATATCGATGGCATCCAACGGATCCCACGGGCGTTGGGCCGGCTCGAAGTGCCGCTCATCGCAGCGGTCAACGGCGCCGCGATCGGCGCCGGGTGCGATCTGGCGATGATGTGCGACATCAGGATCGCCTCCGAGCGCGCCTCCTTCGCCGAGAGCTTCGTGCAGCTCGGTCTCATCCCGGGCGATGGCGGCACCTGGTTCCTACCTCGCGCCATCGGGTACGCCCGTGCTGCTGAGCTGACGTTCACCGGCGAACGGATCGACGCCGCAACGGCGTTGGAGTGGAGATTGGTCAGCCGGGTGGTGCCGCACGACGACCTCCTGCGTGAAGCGCGGGAATTGGCAGACAAGATCGCAGTCAATCCCCCGCACGCGTTGCGAATGGCCAAGCGGCTACTGCAGGAATCGACCACAGGCTCCCTGGAATCCACGCTTTCCATGGCAGCCGCGATGCAACCGCTGGCCCACCACGACGTTGAGCACCAACAGCGCATCGCGAAGTGGCGGACATCGTGACCGGCACACACCTGGATCAGCTACGCGAGGAGGTCCGTAGCTTCCTGGGCGACCAGTTGGCCGCCGGGGCATTCACGCCGTCGGTGGACGCCTGGCTGTGCGGATGGGACGAGAACTTCACCGCATCCCTGGCGAAGCGGGGCTGGCTGGGCATGACGGTTCCCGTGCACTACGGCGGTCATGGCCGCTCGTTTCAGGAACGGTTCGTGGTGACCGAAGAACTGCTGGCTGCGGGCGCCCCGGTTGCCGCCCACTGGATCGCCGACCGCCAGATCGTGCCGTCGCTTCTGAAATACGGGACAGAAGAGCAGAAGTCAGAGTTCTTACCCCGCATCGTGCGTGGTGAATGCTTCTTCGGAATCGGGATGAGCGAACCGGATTCCGGCTCGGATCTTGCGAGCGTCCGCACCCGTGCGGTGCGAGTCGACGGCGGGTGGTCGATCACCGGTACCAAGGTGTGGACCTCGGGAGCGCACCGCGCTCATGCCTTCATTGTGCTGGCCCGCACAGAACCGGTCGATCCGTCGCATCGGCATGCCGGGTTGAGCCAGTTCATCGTCGACCTGCACGCACCGGGGGTGAACGTCCGTCCCATCGTCTCGATGAACGGTGGGCATCATTTCAACGAGGTCGTGCTCGACGAGGTGTTCGTCCCCGATGCCATGGTTTTCGGCGAGATCGGCGAGGGCTGGGCACAGGTGACTTCGGAGCTGAGCTTCGAACGCAGCGGCCCCGAACGATTCCTGTCGACCTTCCCGCTGCTCACCCAGAGCATTGAACTCCTTGCCACCCAACAGGGATCGCCCGATGCCGAGCTCGGGCGCCTGGTAGCGCGGGTCGCCGGTCTGCATCACATGTCGACCGCAGTGGCCGGCGCACTGCAGCGCGGTGAGACTCCCGACGTGCCCGCGGCTGTCGTCAAGGTTCTCGGAACCACGGTCGAGGGGGACATCGCCGACTACGCCGATCGACAGACCGGAGACGATGCACCTCCGGAGGCAGAGTGGGCTCATCTGGTGTCCACCGCGGTGGACCAGCGCCCCGGCTTCACGCTGCGCGGCGGTACCAACGAAGTGCTGCGCGGTGTCATCGCGCGGGGATTGGGTTTGCGATGAACACGGTGGACCCGGACCTGGCCGCCATGATGGACGACGTCTTCGCCGACTACCGGCAGGATCGCCCACCCGGCGGCCCCGGCGAGCGCATCACCCATGACAGCAGACTCTGGCAACATCTGGACTCGCTCGGACTGGTTCGTCTCACCGGCACAGCGGAGTCCGGGGGCAGCGGCGCAGGCTGGTTCGAGGCCGCCGAGTTGCTCAGTGCCGCAGTTCGCCACGGCGTCCGTATTCCCCTGGCCGAACATGACTTGCTGGCGTGCTGGCTCATGGAGGCCGCCGGTCAAGCCATCGACGACGCTGTCCGCACCGTGTACCTGGCGCCCCGAAGCGGCCGGGCCACCGCGCCGGTGCCGTGGGCTTCCGACGCGGAACGGATCGTGGTGCTGGCGCCGAGCGGCGACGGCTTTCTCCTCACCGAGCTCGATGCGTCAGAGGCGGCCATCAGCACGGGGATGAACCTGATCGGTGAGCCCCGAGACGTGATCACCCTCGACACCGAGGCCCTCAGGGGACACCGGGTCTCCCCTGACTTGGTGACCCAGCTCGGCCGCAGATCGGCGATGGTACGGGCGATCCAGGTGTGTGCGGCCCTCGATCGTGCGGTCGCGCTGTCCATCGAACACGTGGCGTCACGTGTTCAGTTCGGACGTCCGCTGGCGAAGTTCCAGGCGATTCAGAATCTGATCTCGGATGCTGCGGCAGAGGCAGCGCTAGCCCGGGCCGCCACCGATGCTGCACTCGGTACTGCCATTGGAACTGACTGGAATTCAGCACATCTCGACTTCCAGATCGCGATGGCCCGGTCCTGCGCCGGCCATGCGGCCTCGGTCGTGACCCGCAACGCACACCAGGTACACGGCGCGATCGGTACGACGCACGAGCATCGATTGCACGAGTACACCCGTGCCGCCCTGGCCTGGCGCTCGGAGTTCGGCTCGGTGCGCTTCTGGGATGATCAGGTCGCCGCAGCAGCTGTTGCCGCAGGCGGACAACAGCTCTGGGCACTGATCGCCGACGGCGAGTAGATTCATGGTCCGCCCATTTGGTCTCTACCTGCGCGCGTCGGCGGGACTCGACCGTATTTCCGAGAAGCGTCTGCAGTCTTAGCTCACCAAGGCTGCCGCCCGGACCGGCGCGGCCAGGCCCACGACGCGAAGACGAAAGGACATCTGGTGCCGCAGACCACATTCCACACCCTCGGCGATTGCCACGACCAGCGGGAGCGTCGAGGTGCTCAATGGCGGCTCGTCAAGCGGATCAAAAACAATCGCGGCACCGTCGATTCATTGGAGCCATTCGATGGCTGACACCCCGGACCGACAGGCTACCGGTCTCACACGGTATGGGCCGTGGGCACTGATCACCGGCGGGTCCGAGGGGGTCGGCGCCGAGATTGCCGCCCAGCTGGCAACCGCCGGGATCAACCTGATCCTGGTCGCGCGCAAGCCGGAACCGCTCGCCGAAACCGCCCAGAGATGCCGCGCAGCCGGGGTCGAGGTAATCACCCTGGCCCTCGACCTCACGGCTGTCGATGCCGCCGACCAAATCGCGGCTGCCACTGAAGGTCTCGAGGTTGGTCTGCTCGCCCACAACGCCGGTGCCAACACCTGCAACGACGAATTCCTCGATGCCGAATCCAACAGCATTGACACGATCCTCGACCTGAACATCGCCGTGATGCTGGCACTGGTCCGCCAATTCGGGCGCCCGATGAGGCAACGCCGCCGCGGAGGAATCTTGCTGGTCGGGTCGATGTCGGGATACCTCGGGGCGAGCCGCCACACCATCTACGGCGCGGTGAAGGCATTTAGCCGGATCTTTGCCGAAAGCCTGTGGCTGGAGCTTCGTGAGCACGATGTCGATGTGCTGCACCTCGTCCTCGGACTCACGCGCACCCCGGCGATGCAGCGGGCCGGACTCAACTTCGATACCCCGGGCTTGGCTGTCAGTGACCCAGCCGATGTTGCGCGGGAAGGACTACAACAACTACCTCACGGACCCGTACACATCGTCGGCGGCAACGCTGAGGCGCTCGCACACAGCACCCGTCCCGATCGCGCCGCCGTGTTGTTGGAGACTCAGGAAATGATGCAGCAATTGCTTGGCCCACAGTCGAAATAGGTTGCATCTTCTTAGGATCGCGACCGGAACCACGAAGAGAAGCAAGCGGCGGCGATCGTTAACTGGCCGGCATCACCGATGGCCCGATCCGGCGGAGGTCAGGGTAGGTGGTGCAGTTACCGGGTCTCGAACCGCGCCTGGATCTCCTCCACGGTCAGGCCGTAGTCCGTCAGTGAGTATTGGTGCTTGGGCGCTCTGGGTCCGTGGCTGGCTTCGGCGTGCGCATTTTCCATCGCTGATACTGCCTGGTCGGTGAGCGGCAGATCGAAGTGCTGATAAACGTTGCGGGCGGTGCCGATTGGATCGGCGACGAAGTCGAAGTAGTCCACGTCGTAGAACTGGCGCGGACTATGGCCGGCGCGTGCGGTGTTGAACTGCTCGACGCCGCGGGACCAGGTGTCGAGTACGTCGCGGCCGATCTGTGCGCCGGTGAAGGTGGTCGACCATCCCTCGGTCGAGTGTTCGGCCAGCGAGCACATCGAAGCCAGCAGCGTTTCTGGGGGGCGGTGGCACTGGACGATCAGCGCGTCCGGGTAGGTTTGCAGTATCGCGTCCAGGGAAAATAGGTGGCTGGGATTCTTTAGTACCCACCGCTTTTCGACATCATTGAGGCCGATCAGCTGCAGGTTCCCGCGGTGCCGTCGGTATGACGGCGACCAGTCCTGTTTGGTCAGCCACTGGGCATAGCTGGGCACATGGGCCAGCGATTCGAAGGACACCGAATGTACGGACTGGCGCAGCAGCTGCCAACATTCTTCAAGGACGTTCTCGTCGATGTAATGCAGGCCGAGGAAGTCGGGATTGTCCTGGTGAGCTTTGGCGTAATAGGCCTTCAGTCGACGGTATTCGGGAAACGACTCCCACTCCGCCCGCGGCGGGCGGGGCTGAGGGTACTCCGCAAGCCACAGTTCGAGCCCTTGATGGGCCGGGTCGGCGCCCAAGAGACGGTGCAGGGCCGTGGTTCCCGTCCGGGGTAATCCCGTCACGAAGATGGGCCGTTCGATCGTGACGTCGGCGTGGCTGGGGTGGCGCTTCCAAGCAGCCTCACTCAGGAGCCGGGCCACCAGTCCGGCGCGCAGGTAGTGGCGCGTCACCGCGGCGCCCAGTGGCGTGAAGTTCGCTTCGCGCGCATAGGAGTCGAGCAGCACGCCGAGTGCTTCGCGGAAGTTGTCGTCGTCGGTGCCGAAGTCATCGTGTCCGGCCGTGTCGACGGCTTCGGCGCACAACTCATCGACAGTGCCGACATCGGTTCGTGTTGTCATGCCTTGTACTCCCCACAGTTGACATCGAGGGTTTGGCCGGTGATGCCGGCGGCCAGGTCGCTGAGCAGGAACACAATCGCCGAGGCAACGTCATCTTCGGTGACCAAGCGCTTCAGGTCTGACTGCGCCGCTGCGGCCTCATAGACCGCATCTACGGATACGCCCGATTCGTGTGCCTGGTGCTCGAAGTACTCTTGCAGGATCTCACCCCAAATGTAGCCTGGTGCTACCGAGTTCACTCGAATGCCGCGGCCGCCCAGCTCGCTGGACAGCGACTGCGACATCGCCAGCAATGCTGACTTGGCCAGCTTGTAGGGGCCGTAGAGCGGGTCAGAGTGTCTGATGACCATCGAGCTGAGGTTGACGATCGACCCGTTCGATTCGGCCAGTGCCGGCGTGAAAGCCTGTGTGGTGCGTAGCGCGCCGAGAACTGTCAGTTCGACGGAGTCACGGATGTGGGTGTAGGTGGTTTCGCCGAAGGGTTGCATCGAGGGATGCATGAACGCGTTGTTCACCAAGGCGTCAACCTTCCCGTATGCCGCTAGGGCGGTTCGAGCAAGTTCGCTGACGTCGCTGTCAACCGTGATGTCGGTGGCCACTGCCACGGCGCGTCTACCCATGTCGGTGATGGTTGTGGCGACGCTGTCAAGACGCGCGGCCGATCGTGCCGCCAGCACGAGGTCGGCGCCTTGTTCGGCACACCGACGGGCTAGTGTGGTGCCGAGGCCGGGCCCGACACCGCTGATGACGACGACTCTGTCCTGAAGCAGTCCGCTCATGCTCAGCCCAGCATTCTTTCTCCGATTTGGCTTTGCCGCAACGCTATTCGATCCTGCCAGTCCTGCTCGGAAATCTTGTTGTGCTCGTAGAACGGAAGCGCGGCCGCGATCGCGTCGAAGTCGACGAGCTCGGCGGTGGGGCCATCTGCCGAAGTCATCTCGCGCGACAACCGTTGCCAGCGGAATTGCAGATATCCGCGCCGATGCCCCAGGGTCTCAACCCAGTTCGTCACTCGGGGGTTCTGATCGGTGACAACGATTCGCACCTTGCCGTCCGGATCGACCTGCGTCTGAGCCCCATTCAGGGATGTCTGGTGATTGATGTAGTCCAAGGAGATGTACCACATGCTTCCCAACTGAAACCCTTGGTAGGGAGCGTCGCTCTCCGGCAACGTGATGATCAGTGCCTGGTCGGGCGCCAAGTCGAAATGCCCGGCCGACGAGTATTGGGTGGTCAGCCCGCCGGGGGTGCTGCGAGGCGCCACAAGTGTATTCACGGGTAGGTTCAGGTAGAACCACTGCGGGAACTGCAGCCAGGTCTTCACTCGGTTGATGAGCTCGCCTGCGGCAGTGGCGAATTGCTCTTCCGCCAGTTCGCGAATCGGTAATTCTGGCGCGGTGCCGACGGTGTCGCTGCGGTAGATCGCCAGCGACCCGCGCCGCTGCGACCAGTCGCCGTACACCTCGCGGATAACGAGTTGCCCAGAACGGCTAGGGGTGAATCGCCATTCGAAAGTCCCGTCCGCGGCGATGTCGAGTTCGCGATCATCGAAGGCCACTTCGCTGTCCGGTACGGAATCGTCGGTGTACTCGCCGGCCAAATACTGAAAGCTCAGGTCAGTGGTGGTGCCGCGCACACCGGTGACGACGTAGTCGAAGCCCGCGAGCAACCTGGCTCCAAAGTAGAGCGTGTCTGGGTTGTCCAGTCCCATCTTGGTGAATGGCCCCGTACCCGACAGTAGAAGCGGATGATCGGGATATTGGTGAAATGCCTGATGCGTACATCCGGCGATGCACCCGGCCAGGTACTGCAGCCCCTCGGCAAGGTCGGCGTCACCATCAATGTGCGGTGCTGCTGCTATGAGGTTTTCGGCTTCGGCGATCGCGCGCGTCAACGACTCGGAGTACATACCCGCTGACGCTAAACAGGACGCATCCGTTGCGAAACCAGGATTTCCGCTCAGCGGACCGCCCTGTGTGAATGAAGCCGGCCATCGCCCTGAGTCACGTGTAACGAACTGCCTGTTGAACAGATTGTGCGAAATCTCGTACAGATCAATGACTTCGGGTTGCCGCGCAGCCGGTTGAGCCGGCGAGAATCTAACGCTGCGGAAAGGCACGCAGGGCGGCACATTGTTCACTCCGCTTCTTCAGCGCGACTGCGGTGTCGTCGAATGCGCGTTTCACCCAGGCCCCGCACTCGGCCATGACCTGGTGCGCGTGATCACCGAGAAACGCATCCGTGGAGTAGTACCGGCAGCGGTGCTCTGCGATGGGTTCGATGACCTGGTCGCGGCGCGCGGGATATGGCGATTCGGGCGTCGCCGGCAACTCCCATGAGAGCAGCCGCTCTGGCACGAAGGCGCAGACGTACTCGGTGTTGGTGGACGTGCCCCCGGCACCGCTGTAGTCGGCAAGAACCATCTCCACTGCCGCGCCCATCTCCAGAGTCGATACAGCCGATATGCAGAACGGATTCCACTGCGGGTACTTGTCGAGGTCGGTCAGGACTTCCCACACGACACTGGCAGGTGCGTCGATCTCAACCGTGATGGAGCGCACGAGTGTGCTCGGGTCGTAGGCCGGAATGGACAGCTCAGACATCTGGACTCCTTGAGATGGTGTCGCCGAGCAGAATTCAATGAGTGCGCCTCGGCTGGAACGAACGCTGGCATGGGCTTGTCGGCCATGGAACCGGCCGTGCCGCTCAGCGGGAAAGGCGCCGTAGTCACGGCCCGCTGCCACTTTCGCCGATGTCGGTTTCACGCCCTTTAGTCGCGAAGGTCGGTGGCCGGCAGGCCATCACATTCCCGGACTACCCGCCTCGATAACGCGGCGTTCCGCTGACCGGTCACCGGTGCTGTTACCGGCGCCACAACCCGGGTTGACTGCCCGACATGAGCAACGAGATCACCCTGCCTGACGTCCAGGAATTCATCTCCGGGTTTTGGTTCCACTACGACCAGGGCCATTTCGAGGAGGTCGGTGCCCGCATCGGCGAGGAGATGGAATACCTGAGCCGTTCAGATTCGGGCAGTTGCCCGTTCGAGCATCTGCTGGCCGCCGAGCTTCATGGCGGTAGTGAGACGCTGGCGTGGCTGATCGAGCACCGCAACGAGAATCCGTACCCATGCCGGCATCACGCCACCAACGTGTACCGCACCGGGACCGACGGCGAGGTCACCAATGTCCGGTTCTATCTGTTCGTCAACCAGATCACCAACAATGTTCCGTTCGCGGTGTCCAGCGGTGTGGTGGATGCCGGCATCCGGCGTTCGGCAGACGGTCTGGTGTTCACCTCGATGAAGGTGGTTCTCGACGCCGAGGACTCGGTGCCGCTCGCCGAGCACACCGCCAAGGCTGCGGCTGCGCAATCCGCGTGAACGCCCGACAAATCTTCGGCGGCGGCGTCGCCGTCATCACCGGGGCCGGCGCCGGAATCGGCGCCGGCCTGGCCCGGTATGCCAGCCGGTTGGGTATGACGGTGGTGTTGGTCGACGTCAACGCCGAGGCCATCGCAAGCCTCCGCGATGAAATCAATGCCTCAGGCGGATCGGCGAGGGACGTGGTCTGCGATGTGCGCGATGCGGAGGCGGTGCAGAAGCTGGCCGACGAGGTCTGTCGCGACCTCGGGCCGGTGCGACTGTTGGTGAACAACGCCGGTATCGAGCAATTCGGGTATCTGTGGGACACCCCAGTTTCCAACTGGCAACGGGTTGTCGACATCAACATCAGCGGTGTCTTCCACGGCATCAGGGCGTTCCTACCGAAGATGATGGCCACCGACGCCCCGGCGTGGGTATGGAATCTGTCCTCGATCGGCGGTGTCGCCGTGGTTCCGTTGCAGGCGCCCTACATCATGAGCAAGCACGCCGTACTCGCCCTGACCGAATGCCTGAACCTGGAAGTGCAGTCCGCCGGCCATGACCACCATGTACACGTGCAGGCGGTGCTACCGGGTGCTGTGGTGTCGAGCATCTTCGAATCCGCGGGCGGGGTGGACTCGGGGGACACCGGGGCGGCCGAAGAACAACGCACCGCGATGCTCGACATCAAGGCCGAGGCGATGGATCCGCTGGCCGCGGCGGAGGTGGTGTTCGACCAGGCCGCCGAAGGCCGGTTCTACCTGCTCACGCAGCCCGACTACGTCGGGTCGGCCATGGCGGAACGGGCTCGCGTATTGAGCGCCCAAGAGGCACCCCGGCTGCGCACCGAGCGCCGTTTCGACCCGGCGAAGCACTGAAATGGCTTATCCACCACTCGATCCCGACGCTGCCACCCGGGTTGCATCGTTCGGCGAGATCGCTCCTATGCGGGCCCGTGGCCTCGCCGCCGTCCGCGAGGGGCTTGAATGCGCACCTCTTCCAGAGATGCCGGCCATGGCGGGCATCGAAGACCTGACGGCCACGGGCCCGGGCGGTCCGATACCGCTACGCCTCTATCGGCCCAGCCTCGAGCCCCGGCTGCCAGTACTCGTGTACCTGCATGGCGGCGGGCTCGTGATGGGTTCCAATCGTTCGTTCGAGCCGCTGGCGCGCGAACTGGCACACGCCAGCGGCGCCGCGGTGGCTGCGGTCGAGTACCGACTGGCACCCGAATCGCCGCCACCGGCTCAATTTGACGATGCCTACGCGGCCACCGAATGGGTTGCCGCCAACGCCGACGACCTCGGCCTCGACGCCTGCCGGCTGGGTGTCGTTGGCGACAGCGCCGGCGGATCAATCGCTGCTGCAGTGGCTTTGGCGGCCCGCGATCGCACCGGGCCCCGAATCTTCGCCCAGGTGTTGCTGTATCCCGGCCTGGATCGCGACATGGGTGCGGCATCCATCACCTCCATGCCCGACGCCCCACTGCTTCGGCATGAGGACATCGTCTACATGCACGAATTGGTCGACCGTGGCGGGGCTCCGCGGGACCCGTATCAGGTTCCGGCCTATGCCACCGACCTGAGCGGCCTGCCGGCGGCGATCGTCGTCACCGGGGCGTGCGACCCGATCCGGGATTGGGGCGAACGTTACGCCGACCGGCTGCGTGACGCCGGAGTTCAGACCACCGTCACACGTTATCCCGGTATGTACCACGGCTTTCTGATGCGTTCCGATGCCACCGCACGCGGACGGTTGGCCTTGGCCGAGACCGGCGCGCTGCTCCGGGCGAGGTTCGCGCATCCCATGTCGTTCTGACGCGGGTCAGATTCCGAGTACCTCACGCGCTCGATCGATCTCGTCGGGGTCGGCGGTCGTCGGGACGAGCCGCAGCTCATCGAGACCCGCTTCGCGCGCGCTGTTCACGGCGGCAAGCAGCCCGGCTGCTCCGCAGTTGAGCGTCCCAGCGTTCGGGGCGGTCAGGTATGAAGCCGCCGGTCCGGTGACGGCGACATCCTGGTCCCAGAAGTCCCGTACATGCTCGCGGAGTTGGTTCTCCGGCTCCGGACCGAGCGCGAACCAGACCGGTGCGGAGAAGTGCGGCTTTTCGGTCCGGCCGGCCGCCTGCCACGCCTGCGCGACGCGCTCGCGCTGCGCGGCCAGCGCCTCGGCGTCGAAGTGAAGCGAATGTGCCGGATCACTCACGCCGACAGCCCATTGCGCGGCTCGCGCGAGGGCTTTCGGGCCGACCACGCCGGCGACGAGCGGGACACCCCCGACCTGGACCGGCGCGGGACCTGCGGGATGGTGTCCTTCGACGGGGGGCTCCTGGGCCCACACTTTGCGCATCGCCAGTACGGCCTCGTCCATGCGTTGTCGCTTCCGGTCGAGCTCGGCGCCGACCGCGAGGTAGTCCTCGTCCCACGCGCCGATGCCGACGCCGAGCGTCAGGCGCCCTCCGGACAAGACGTCTATGGTCGCCAGATCCTTCGCGAACAGCACCGGGTTCCGCATCGGGAGTGCAACGACGTCGGTCCAGAGACGCACGCGCTCGGTCACCGCTGCCGCGGCGGCGAGCTGCGGGACTACCGACCAGCTGTCCGAATAGAGCACCCGTTCGTAGGTGACGAGGCCGTCCCACGGCCCTTCGTCGATCTTGCGATACCAAGCGAGCTCCGTCTCCCGCGCGTGGGGGAAGAGGGTAGGAAGACCCATGCTGATGTGCATTTGGGAGTACATCCCTTTCCGAGAGGTTCTGGCGATCGGCCGCGATAGTCGGCGCCAGCGGTGGCCGTATCCGGCCGACGGGGTTATTTGAGCAGAATGTCGCGTTAACGCCCTCCAGTTGGACCGCTCAGTGGGAGGCGGTGATTCTCAACCGACGTGCCGGAGTACACCGGTGGCATGGGCGTCTCGGATTCAGCAGCCAAGCCACGGGTCCGGCCCGGAGGGCGGAGCGAGCGGGTCCGCGAATCGGTGATGCGCGCTTGCCTGGAACTGTTGACCGAAGGCAAGGTCGAACTCCCGGTCGCCGAGGTTGCGGATCGGTCCGGCGTCAACCGCGGCACCATCTATCGCTGGTGGCCTACCTCAACCGAGCTGCTCAACGACGCCCTTGCATTCCACGCCCGGCATCGCACCGATGCGCTGGACACCGGAGCGTGGGAGAGCGACGTCCGCTCCCTGATCACCGAGCTCGCCTCCCTTGCAGCCGATCCCGTCGAGCGCGGGATCATGGCCACGATGATCTCGGATCGATACCCGTCACTGAACGACGCGATGATGGGTTGGTACCGAAACGACCTCCCACATTGGTTCGCGATGATCGGAAGAGCCATCGGCCGTGGCGAAGTGAGCCCTGACGTGGATCCCGCCATCGTGCTCCAGATGATGCTGGCGCCGGCCGTGTCCGTCTCGCTCTTCGAAGGCCGAGCGCTGACACACGAGGAGATCGACTCCCTTGTGACATTGGTCTGCCGCGCCACGGCGTCTCCACGCAGCTGAGAAGGCCGGGCGCCTCCAATTGATGTCCCGATCAGCGGTCACCGCCACGTTCGAAAATTCGCAGTGCCGCCAGACTCGACCGAGCGAGACCGCTGAAAGCCTTTAGGAGACACAAATGCTGACCGACGAACGGCGCCTTGAGCTGTCCGACATCCTGCGTCCCGCTGCCCCGCCGCGCGAGATCACCGACGTCTACACCGAGGACCAGAAGCGGAGACTCCTCGACGTCGCACACACCCAGGGCCCCTGGAAACTCATCATCGCGCAGCACTTCGCGTCGGCAGACGAGTTGATGGCCACCATGAGCGGCGCCTTCCCCGAAGGATTCACGCCGTCACTGGACTTGTTCCTCACCCCGACGTTCCGCGGCTACCTGGCCAACTACGGCACCGTTCTCTACCCCGAACTGCACGACTGCTTCTACAACGAGGCATTCATCGACCAGGCGAAAAGCTACTGGAACGCCGCGTACGCCAAGCCGGAGATGATGCTGTTCAACATCAACGGTCCGTGCGCCAACCGGGACCCCGGCCACCTGGACTCCCCCAGCTTCCGCGGCGTACGCCACGAGAACGCCCCAACCTGGTTGTGCAGCGTGATGGGCAAGTCCGGGCTGTTCACCGACTACCTGATCAAGATGGCACAGGTCATCACCTGGTTCTCCCTCGATGAGAACTCTGGCTTCACCTATTGGCCCGAAGGTCCGCTCAAGCCTCCCGGCCGGGTACTCCCCCCGATCAACAATCGCGGCGTCGTCGTCCAGAACGAGATGATGGTCCACCGCGGGGAAGCCAACGGCCCCTTGGACCAACAGGTTCCGGCCGGACTGGCTTTCGACACCGTGTTCACCGGGGATCCCGCAGACCGCAATCAGTGGCTGCTGAAGAACGGGGAAGATGTCATCGCCCGCCACCACACCGACGAGTTGCGATTCCTCGTCCACTGGTCTGCTGAGGTCTTCTCCGACTACGAGGAACTCAAGAAGAACATGGACGGTTCGGACGACATCACGATCGAACGGGCGATCGGCATGATGGTCGACGATCTCAAGGGCAAGGGCATCAAGCTGGACGTGCCGAGCGAACCGCTCCACGACCCGGCGTTCATCGGTGCGCTGAATGCCGCCTACGACCTCGGGGGCCCCAGCAGCTACCCGGACGAAGCTCCGATCTCCGCCTTTCAATTCGCCTGAGTCCGAAGGGAATATCTGATGGACCGCTTCTCAGATCGTCGTGTCATCGTCACCGGAGCAGGCTCGGGTATCGGCGCGGCCACGGTGGCACGCCTGCTCGATGAGGGCGCCACGGTGGTGGCCTACGACATTTCTGCCGACGGTCTGGCCGCGACGACGGCCGCCGCAGAACTTGCCGGTACCGCCAAGAGTCTCACCACCGCCATCCTCGACATTTCCCGCGAGGAGGACGTCATCGCCGCGGTGGACGCTGCCGTGGCCGAGTTGGGCGGCCTTGAGGTACTCGTCAATGTGGCTGCCGTGCAGACCTGTTCGCACACCCACGAAACGACCCTCGAGGAGTGGAACCGCACCCTGGCGGTCAACTTGACCGGCACCTTCCTCATGACCCGCCAAGCGCTCCCTGCCCTCCTGAGGTCTGGGCGAGGTGTCGTGGTGAACTTCACCTCCACCGCTGCGACATTCGCCCATCCCTACATGGCGGCATATGCGGCCAGTAAGGGCGGCATCCTCAGCTTCACCCATTCGTTGGCGCTGGAGTATTCGAAGCAAGGCCTGCGCGCAGTCAACATCCAACCGGGTGGGGTGTCGACGGCCCTGGCCAACAGCACCCTCGACAAGATGCCCGAGGGCTATGACCTCGGGCTGTGGGCCAAGCAGACCCCGTTGCTGCACGGCACCGACAGCGAAATCCTCGGCGATCCCAGCGCCGTAGCATCAGTCATCGCCATGGCCGCTTCCGATGACGGTGCGTTCATCACCGGCACCGAGATTCGTGTCGATGGTGGCGCGCACGCCTGAGCAAGCTAGGAAGGTGGGCATGGATCTTCTGAGGGTCTTGCACGATGAGCGAGACATCGAACGCGCTCTGAATCTCTTCGCCCGGGCGATGGACGAGCGTGACTGGGCCACGATGGCCGAGATTCTCACCGACGATGCCGAGGGAGACTTCGGGACCGGACGCCTGGCGGGAAGCTCGGCGATCATCGGCATGATTCGTGGATTCCTCGACAGCTGTGGCCCCACTCAGCATCTACTGGGCAACATCATCATCGACGTCGTCGACGACACTGCGACCAGCCGGGCCTACATCCGCGACGTTCATCTCAATTCAGCCGGCGACCCGTCGACGCGCTTCTACACGCTGGGCGACTACCACGACACCTGGCGTCGGGACGGCGATGGTCGATGGCGCATCACCGAACGGATCAAGGCCAACCGTGCGCATGTGGGGCCACTGGAAATCTTTGGTAGCTAGACGATTCCGTCTCTACCGACTGCGATCAGCCCTGTCGCGACAGAATCGGCAGGGCACCGATGATCATCGTCATCCCAACCCGCAACGCGGCCCGCAGGCTGTCGAAATCGCCGTCTGCGACCCAGTGCAGGTATGCATGCCGGCATACCTGAATTACCAACTGTGCCGGTAATTCTCGCGTACATGAGTTGCTCCCGAGATCAAACCGGGACGACAGAAACTCAGATATCGGGCCGATGAGATCCTGCCCCCAATCCAGCCAACGCAGCCGGTACTGGGGGTCGTTGACGACCAGCGCCAGGAACGTGCGATCGAATTCGACGGTGCCCCGTTTGGGGACTTCGGTACTGAATGCCTCAACCAAGACCTCGACGGCCTCATCCTGCGGTTCTGCGTCTGCAAGCACCTCGATGCTCAGGGTGCCGAAACGGCGCAGCAACGGCAGCACCACATCCTCCTTCACCGGGAAGTGTCGGTGAAACGTCCGCGGAGCCACCCCCGCCGCCGCGCAGATCCGCTCTACGGTGACCGAAGTCGAACCCGCGGCGAGGAAGAGATCGCGCGCGGCCATCGCGATATCCAATCGAAGCTCCTCCGCGCGCCGCTCAGCCAGCGTCGCCGGCTTGTCAGCCTTCCGCATCCGATTCCTCCCTTCTGACCAGCGAATTCGATTCTATGGCCGGCGAGCACCTGCCAGGTCTCATAGCTCGACGCACCTCCCGATGACCGGGAATCGGCCGACGAGCTTTGGCTGTCCGCCATTAGTTTCAGCTTGTCAGATTCTGCCACATGAGCAGATTCTGACACCCAGTTGGCATCGCAACCATTTAGGAGTAACCGTGACAACGGAAACCGAGGAAACCGCCGTTGACGGCGAGGAGCTGAACTACGACGACTACACCCATGACTTCATGGGCAAGGTCGGAAACATCCGAGACTTCTCGCGTGACTTCCTTCTCGGCTTGGCCAGGGTGTTCGAAGACGTCCTGAATTTCGTCCCCTACGCCCACGTGAAGATCTACTCGGAGAAGGTCGGGATCAACGCCGCCATGGATGTTGCCGCCGACGTCTCCCGGGCCGGGCTGCGGCAGGTGATGCCGATGGGGCGTTTCATCGCACCCCCGGGCTGGGACTGGAAGAACGCCCAGTACCAGGCCATCCCCTTCGACGTTCAGACCGAAGACCTGACGAAGCCGGCATTGATCCGCCTGATCCAGACCTACTGGGACCAATACCTCAAGGGCCACAACTACTTCATCGACCAGTGGACCAAGATCATCCCCGAAGAAGAGGTCTGGCTCGGCTTGCCCGACATGTACCAGCTGATCATCGACTACCAGTATCCGAAGCTTGCGAAGGTGTTCAAGATCGAGCCCGTGCAAGTCGTCGATTTCCTCAAACTTGCCGTGTTGAGCATCGACGGCACTCTGGGCTACGGCGGCGAGTACATCGTGCACAACCCCGATCACGTGGTCCTGAACATGCGCCGCTGCGAGGTGCTTCAGAAGTACACCGATGAAGGTCTCTACCCACCTGCGCGGGCGTGGATGAACTGCACCTTCGAGCAACGCATCTCAGCCCCGTTCTTTCCGGGCTGCAATCTCGCCATCAACCTGCCGCCCAAAGACTTCAAGTTCGCCGACGGTGAGCCCTTCTGCGTGTGGACCTATACCCGAGGAGAAGACAACCACGCCGCTGCAGCCGCAGCCCCCGATCCGCGCGCGAGCGCGATGAAGAAGATTCCGATCATGCCGGTGTCGTCCAGCTAGACGGACCGGGACCGACCCAGTCACCGGAAGCGGCCCGGTGACTGGGTCATGACCTTGTGACGCAACGACTGACAGGTGACTAATCCTGATCCGGAATGCCCGGTGAGCGAGACCACGGGTACTCAATCGGCGGAACCGAACCTAGTGTTCTCGCTGTGAGGACATCTGAGTTGAGGGTCGCGACGGAGTCATTTCGACTCGACGCTACCGAATCGCACTTGGGTACACCAGAACTCAAGCCCCGCGGATTGGACCGCCGCGACCGTATCGTCAATGCCGCCATGCAACTGGCGGCCGGCGGCTACGACAACTGCCAGATCCGTTCAGTCGCCACCGTGGCGGGCGTGGCGTCCGGCACTGTGTACCAATATTTCCCGTCCAAGGATGACCTGCTGCTAGCGTGTTTTCACGAGTGGCTGTGGGATTTCGAGACGGAGTTTCGCTGCGTCACCAATGAGCCGGATCCTTTTCAGCGCTTACTGCAGGTGGCCCTGACACTCACCGACAGGCTGTCCTCATCGCCCGATCTCGCCGAGGCGATGATTCGCCCTTACCTGTACGCCGACGGCACCGCTGCGGCTCAGGCGGACATGGTGCGCAGGCAGATAGTCCGGATCTTCATCGGGTCCGTCGGAGACGGTCAATCGACCCCACGCCAAATCGGCGCTGCCGAAATTCTCTCCGATGTCTGGATGACCAACATCGCCGCATTCACCCAGCAGCGCATCGCGCTGGGGGAACTGTCACGGCGGCTTACCCGTACCGTCGGTCTCCTGAAGGGGTAGCCGACGGTTTCACACCGTCACCATCTCTCGTCGACGACCGGCAGCGCTCCGGAGCGTACTGCGTCGGCGATGGAACCGCTGAGCGCCGAGCATGCCAGGAACAGACCCCCGGTTGCCGGACCGGCCAACTGAGTTGCAGTGCAACGCTCCTCACACCGGCTCAACGAAGCGCCGGTCCACTGAACGCTGGTCTGCTGCCAACTGCTCTTGCGTACCTGAACGCAGGCACCGCAGCTCCCACACGTCACCGGCATCATCGGCGCGTCGTCGAGGCGATTGTCCGGGCGGACCGTCATCGTCAACCCACCGACTGGGACGCGGCAGTGCGGGCCGCCAGATTGGCTTCCACTTCCTTCATCCAGGCCTCGTACGGCTGCGTGGTATCCAGCTCAAATTCGAAGCGGTCCACCATGTCTGATGTCACGTCAGCCGAGTCGACATAGAACTGCTCGTACCAGCGCCGCAGCTGATACACCGGTCCATCCTCTTCCACCAGAAGCGGATTGTCGATCCGGGTCTTGTTGCGCCAGATCTCGACGTCCTGCTCGAAACCCATCTTGACGAAGTCGCCGAGCGCGACTGCCGTCTGCACCGCGAGTTCCTCGGGCATCGCCGCGTTCTTTTGCACCACGATCCCGTACTGCAGCACAAAAGAATTGGCGTCGATCGGGTAGTGGCAGTTGATCAGCACCGTCCGCTGGTCGAAGTCCTCGTAATGGTAGGTCAAATCGTCAACCATGAACGAGGGCCCGTGGTATGAGGCCAACGAGGTGGTACCGAAAAGCTTGGAGCCCTCGGGGTCTCCGATATCGGGGCGGCCGGCACTCTTCATGTACTGGGTGGCGACATGGCCTTCGAAGATGTTCTTGAAGTGTGTCGGAAGCGAGCCGTGGATGTAGAAGAAGTGCGCCATGTCGACGACGTTGTCGATGATCTCCCGGCAGTTGGTGTTGACCACCGTGGTGTACCAGTGCCAATCGGTCCAAGCATCGCTGGTGGCGCCTTCGATCCGAGGAATCGTGACATCCGCCGGCGGCGCCTTGCGTTCAGGGTCATTCCACACGAACAGCATGCCGTCCTGCTCCAGCGTGGGCCACGCGGCGGTGCGGGCCAATCGCGGTGTGCGCTTGCTGTACGGCACCATCTTGCACCGGCCGTCTCCTCCCCAGCGCCAGTCATGGAACGGGCAGGCGATCTCATTGCCCTTCACAGTCCCCTGGGACAGGTCTCCGCCCATGTGCCGGCAGTATCCGTCGAGCACGTTGATGGCGCCGTCCTCACCGCGAAATACGACCAGCTTCTGGCCGAAAGCGTTGACCTGGTGCGGTTCTCCATCGCCGAAATCGCGAATCAGCCCCAAGCAATGCCAACCACGGGCAAACCTGATGGGTACCGAACCGGCCTCGATCAACCGAATCTCGTCGGTATCTGAGTGCGTCGTCATGTTTGCGGCCCGTCCTTTGATCACTGGATTTCCTTGGCTGGTGTGCCCATTGAACTGCGACTACGGGGCGACGGGAAGGTCAGTGTTCCGCTCAAAGGGAGGCGAGAATCAATATTGTCGCCCGCAGCCCTATCGTCGACGACCGTGACCGCCACCAGCCACAAGACCATCCCTGCCGGACTGACCGTTGACGCCACCGAGGTAGACCTTCTCGTCGTCGGGTCGGGTACCGGACTCAGTGCGGCTCTGGCGGCCCACGAGCAGGGGCTGTCGGTGCTCGTCATCGAAAAGTCTTCCTACGTAGGCGGTTCGACCGCCCGATCTGGAGGCGCCCTCTGGCTGCCGTCGAGCCCGGTGATCGAGGAATGCGGCGGCACCGACCCCGTGCAGCGCGCCCGCACATACCTGGATGCCATCGTCGCGGATTCGGCACCTCAGGAGCGTTCCGCCGCCTACCTTGACAGCCTGCCCGCGACTGTTGAGATGTTGCGCCGCACCACGCCGATGAAACTGTTCTGGGCCAAGGAGTACTCGGACTACCACCCCGAAGCTCCGGGTGGATCGGCGGCGGGACGCACGTGCGAATGCCGCCCGCTCAACACGGCCATACTTGGCGAATACCTGACTGACCTGCGGCCCGGCGTCATGGAAGTCAAAATTCCAATGCCGACCACCGGTGCCGACTACCGCTGGTTGAACCTGATGAGCCGGGTGCCACGAAAGGGACTTCCCACCATCATCAAGCGGCTCGCGCAGGGTGTTGGCGGCCTGGCACTCGGGAGGCGCTACGCCGCCGGTGGCCAGGCCTTGGCTGCCGGATTGTTCGCCGGAGCGATTCGGGCCGGGATCCCGATCTGGCTCGACACGTCACTGACCGAACTGGTCACCGACGGTGACCGAGTCACCGCGGCTGTCGTCGAGCGTGGCGGCAAGAGCTTCACCGTCACCGCCCGGCGCGGTGTGGTGCTCGCGGCCGGCGGTTTCGATCACCACATGGACATGCGTTGGAAGTTCCAATCCGAGTCCCTCGGCCGCAATCTCAGCCTTGGTGCGGAGTCCAACACCGGCGATGCCATTCGGGTCGGGCAGGATGTCGGCGCGGATATTGCCCTGATGGATCAATCGTGGTGGTTCCCCGCCGTAGCGCCTCTTCCGGGGGCAGCTCCTGCGGTGATGCTCGCGGAGCGGTCGCTGCCGGGATCGTTCATCGTCGACCAGGACGGTCAGCGATTCGCGAATGAATCGGCCGATTACATGAGCTTCGGGCAACGCGTCCTGCATCTCGAAGAAGCAGGTACACCGGTGGAAAGCATGTGGATCGTCTTCGACCAGCAGTACCGAAACAGCTACGTCTTCGCCGCCGAACTGTTTCCCCGTATGCCGATCCCACAGACTTGGTATGACGCCGGAATCGCCGTCAGAGCAGACAATTTCATCGAACTCGCAGCCAAAATGCGGGTGCCTGAAGCGAACTTCTCTGCGACCGTAACGCGCTTCAACGAGAACGCTTTCGCCGGTGAGGATCCCGACTTCGAACGGGGCCGCAGTGCCTATGACCGTTACTACGGCGATCCCACGATCACTCCGAACCCGAACCTGCGCCCGCTGGTCAAAGGTCCGTTCTATGCGGTCAAGATGGTGCTCAGCGACCTGGGTACGTGCGGCGGCCTCCGTGCTGACGATCACGCCCGAGTGCTCCGCGAAGACGGCAGCGCGATCGACGGGCTGTATGCGATCGGCAACACCGCTGCCAACGCATTCGGAAGCGTTTATCCTGGCGCCGGCGCGACCATCGCGCAGGGCCTGGTCTACGGCTACATCGCCGCCCTCCACGCCGCACGCAAATGAGCTGCGGCGCAGCGAAACACGAATAAAGGAAGGTCAGTCGACGTCTTCGGCGTCGGCTTTCCTTTCGATTTCATACCAGTAGGCGGGGTCCGGCCACGGAATCTTCGCGCCTTCACCGGCTTTCGGAAAGTTCGCCTCAGCCTCGTCGAGATCCTTGATCAGTTTCAAGGTGAGTTCCCGCTCGGACTCGTAATAGCGTTCCGCCCAGTCCAACGCGATCTTGGCGTACGCCCATGACGGATCAGCCCCGGCCCACCGTGCCTCTTTGGCCGCATCACGTTGCATCTCATCGACGTAAGCGATGTGCTCCTGCAGGATCTTCTTGAGTGCCGCGGGATCACTGAGATGTCCCATGGTCACCCGCAGTACTGCCGGATGCTTCAGCGTCGGGGGATCCACCGGTGCATCCCGCGCCCAGCGGGTGACAGCGTCCAGACCTTTTTCGGTGATCTTGTAGAGGCGACGATTGCGCGTGCCGGTGCCGTCGACCCGAGAAGTGAGCAAGCCCATCTTCTCCAGCTTCTTCAGCTCGGAGTAGATCTGGCTGAAGGCCGGACTGCCGAGGTAAAAACGCATGCTCCAGTGGATCCACTTGCGGATGTCGTAGCCCGATAATTCGGTCTCATACGACATCATCCCGAGCAGCGCCCAGCTGGTCGCGGCTAGCGCTGGCTTGGCTGTCGGCTCAGGGTCTTCCACGGAACCAGGGTAACAATCCAGGTCACGGCGTTACTTGGCATCACCCGCTGGTCGGGAGACGCTGTTGCTCCTCGTACTCGTCACGACGAATCTAGGTCATGAGACCACACGAGGGACGGAGACCAATGGGACTCGAGAACGCCGCGATACTCGGCACGGCACCTCCGCGACCAAGACCCCAAGACATGCGCGCCGTACTGGGGCACTTCTGTACCGGTATCGCGGTCATCACCGGTCACGACGGGCTACGGCCGGTGGGATTTACCTGCCAGTCAGTCACCTCGGTGTCGCTGGACCCGCCATACGTCTCGTTCTGCCCGTCCCGGAACTCCTCAAGTTGGCCACTGATTCGCGCGAGCGGTCGGATGTGCATCAACGTCCTCGCCGCCGACCAGGAATCAGTGTGCGCACAGTTCGCCCGCAGCAGCGACGACAAGTTCGCCGGCCTCCCCTGGAGCCCGGCGGCCAATGGAGCCCCGCGACTGCACGGAACTTTGGCCACCATCGAAGCCGACCTGGAGTTCGAACACGGCGCCGGTGACCACACCATTGCCGTCGTCCACGTCACGGCCCTGGAAGCCCACGCCGGCCAACCGTTGCTGTTCTACCGAGGCGATTACGGCGGCTTCGCCGACCGGCCGGCCGATCCTATACCGGGGTGAAGACGTGTCACTGAACAGCGAAACCGTCGTCCCGGAAGCGCTTTACGCGTCCCTCACCGAATCCGTGCGTCGGCTGGTCGATGCCACCATCCGCAGCCGGGCCGACTTCGACAGCATCACCTCCGCCAAGGCGAAGATCGACGCAGCGGCCGACGAACTCAGTCAGTCGCTGATCCCAGGTTCCTTCGGTGTCCAACACGCCCCGGACGGGCAATCCCTCGCGTGGGGGAACGCAGTCATCGGACTGCGCAATGCCTTGGCGCCCCCGTTGGCGGTTCACCACGAATCCGACGGGCGAGTGTGGGCCGAGGTAACACTCGGTGCCGCCTACGAGGGACCTGCCGGCCATGTGCACGGCGGAATCTGTGCCCTTCTCCTCGACCATGTCCTCGGCGCAACCGCACACAAGCCAGGCCGGCCCGCGGTAACCGGAACACTGACGGTCCGCTACGAAGCCGGCACTCGGCTCGGCCCGGTTCGTGCCGAGGCACACATCGACCGCGTTGAAGGCGCGAAGACCTTCGCTGTCGGACACCTCGCCACCTCAGACGGCGTCACGGTCCGCGCAGAAGGTGTCTTCTTCCACCCGCGCGCAGCCACGCGATAGCCGCACCCGCAATGCGCAGAGCGGGCGTGCGCCCTAATATCGCGGGGTGACCACGCCCGGCGGGCTGCAACGCAGACTCGGGACCACCGATGCCGTCGTGATCGGCCTGGGATCGATGGTGGGCGCGGGCATTTTCGCCGCGCTGGCCCCGGCTGCCGGTGCGGCCGGAAGCGGACTGCTCATCGGCCTCGCCGTCGCCGCCGTCGTCGCCTACTGCAATGCGTCGTCCTCGGCGCGACTGGCCGCGCGCTACCCGCAATCCGGCGGCACCTACGTCTACGGGCGCGAACGGCTCGGCGAGTTCTGGGGTTACACGGCCGGGTGGAGTTTCATCGTCGGCAAGACCGCCTCCTGTGCGGCGATGGCGCTGACCGTCGGGGTGTACGTCTGGCCGCAGGGGGCGCATGCCGTGGCGGTGGCCGCGGTGGTGGCGTTGACGGCGGTGAACTACGCCGGAATCCAGAAGTCGGCACTGCTGACCCGGATCATCGTCGCGAGCGTGCTGGCGGTGCTGGCCGCGGTGGTGGTGATCATCGCCGGTTCCGGCGCCACGGACCTCGCCCGCCTGGAGATCGGTGACGACGTCGGTGCCGGTGGCGTACTGCAGGCCGCCGGCCTGTTGTTCTTCGCGTTCGCCGGTTACGCCCGGATCGCCACCCTGGGGGAAGAAGTCCGTGACCCGGCGCGCACCATTCCGCGCGCGATTCCGATCGCGCTGGGTATCGCGCTGGTGATCTACGCGGGCGTGGCGGTCGCGGTGCTCTCGGTCCTCGGTGGCTCGGGCCTGGCGTCGGCGCCCGCTCCGCTGGCCGATGCGGTGGTCGCGGCGGGCGCCCCGCACTGGCAACCGGTGGTGCGGGCCGGGGCCGCGGCGGCAGCACTGGGCTCACTGCTGGCCCTGATCCTCGGGGTGTCGCGCACGACGCTGGCGATGGCCCGTGACCATCACCTGCCGCATGGGCTGGCCGCCGTGCATCCGCGGTTCGCCGTCCCGCACCGGGCCGAGGTGGTGGTCGGCATCGTGGTGGCGATACTGGCCGCGGTGGTGGATCTTCGCGGCGCGATAGGGTTTTCGTCGTTCGCGGTGCTGCTGTACTACGCGATCGCGAATGTGTCGGCATGGACCCTCGAGCCGAAAAACTGGTGGCACCGCATCATCGCGGCGCTCGGCCTCATCGGCTGCCTGGTGCTGGCCTTCTCGCTACCACTGACCTCGGTACTCGCCGGGCTCGCCGTGGTAGCGGTGGGTGCCGCGATCTACGGTGCGAGGTCGTACACGTAACGGCTGGTCGGCACCGAGTCGAGGTTCTGGTGTGCCCCGAACCGCGTCACACTCTCGATCATCAACGTGAGACGACGCCGGAGTTCGGCGTCGTCGCCACCGCTGCCGTAGAAGGCGTGCATATCGGTCATGGCCGCCATCGGGAACAGTTCCTCGACCACGGCATCGACGCGGTCGCTGCCGAGAACCGTTCGTAGGACCCGGTTCTGGACGTAGCCGAAGGTCGACTGGGTCTCGATGGCCACGTCGGTGTGCAGCCCCTGCCACCGGCGCAGCCACTCGGCGGCGTCCAACTCCTCCGGGATTCGCAGGAATCCGATCTGGGCCAGCGCCGGGGCACGGACGCCATCGGCCGTATCCGGCGGAACCAACGGCGTCCGCTCCTCCACTTCCCAGCCCACGCAACGCTCGGCGGGCCCGGACAGCAGCGCCGCGACGTCGTCGGGTTCGGTCTCGGTCCAGACCGTCACCACGGCACGCACGGGGACGTCGAAGGTGGTGATGCGCAGTGTTGCCGGCGCGACGTCGTCATCGTCCAGGTTGACCTGCAGCCTGCTCACTCCGGCCGCACGCATCTCCGCGCGGAACTCCGGGGTTCGCAGGGCGGTGTCGAGCCCCGGTCCCCACAGGGCATAGATGAACTTCATGCTGCCTCCCGCCTTGAACCGATCAAACTAGAGTGAATTTCAGACGTGCTTCATGGCTGGCGGCTCACTCAGCATGACTCCACCGGCCTTCAACCAAGCACCGACCGCGCGAGGTGCGTCCCGGTTGGGGTTGTAGATGTCCTCCTCGCTGGAGAACAGGTTGCCCCCGGCGTAGACGAGGCGGGTGATGTTGGGAAAGCCGAACTCCCGCCCCGGCTCGCTCGGGTGATCGAGGACATTGAGGATTTCCATGACGATCGCCCCGTTCTCCTCGTCAAAGGCCACCCAGGTGTGCGGAAAACGCATATGCGGGAAGGGCATCATCGTGGCCGTGATCCACCGCCTGACCGCCTCGCGACCTTCGAAGACGCCGTAGGCGTGCTCGATGTAGGTGACGTCCTCGGTGAAGAGGTCCGCAAACGGAGCCCATTCGCCGGTCTTGGAGCAGACCTCGACGGTCCTGGTGTAGTGATCGAGCGCGCCGGACAACTCTTCACGGGTGAATTTCGCCATGACGAACCTCTCTTCGATGACTAGAATGAATTTCAGTTGTGAGCGAGGTTACAGGGCGAACGGATCGTGTTCTAGGGTGAGTTCGCCGTCGACAGGGGGAAGTAGCGTTGCCGAGGATCGGGGAACCACGTCCCGCCGCTGAGCCCAATTCGGAGGATCAGCAGGAGCGGCGCGAGGCGATCCTGCGCGCGGCCGGTGTACTGGGCGCGCTGCGGCCCATCGAGCAGGTGCAGATGCAGGAGGTCGCGAAATCGGCCGGGGTGGCCCTGGGCACGCTGTACCGGTACTTCCCCTCCAAGACCCACCTGTTCCTCGCCGTGATGGCCGACCGGGTCGAAGGGATGCAGGACGGCGTCCATCGCCGGTCCACCCCATCGGGGACAGCGGCCGACCGGGTTTTCGACGTACTGGCGCGGGCTACCCGCACGATGCTGCGCCAACCCCACCTGAGCGCCGCCATGCTCAACTCACTCAACGCCGCCGATGGCGCAGTGGTCGCCGAGGTGGGCCGGATCGATCAGCTGGTACGCACCATGCTGCTGGATGCCTCCGGTGTGAAACAACCAAATCCACAACAGATCTCGTTGGTGCGCCTGGTCCAACAAGCCTGGCACGGGATCCTGCAGTCCAGTCTGAACGGGCGCATGTCCGCCGCCGAGGCGCAGGACAGCCTCAAGACGGCCTGCACGCTCCTGCTTGCGTCCTTGTGAGCGGTGCTCCTGACTGCCGGCTCAGCGCTCAGCCCTGAGCGCTGTCCGCGCGATTGCGGAACGCCTCGACGGCCGTCGGCAGGGTGGGAAAGATCCGGTCGGTGCCGACGCGGTCGAGAAAGCCCGCTGCCACCAGGTCGTCGCGCAGATCGGCCTTGACCCGGGCCATCGCGAACACGATGCCCTGCGCGGTCAGCTCACGGCGCAGCTGTTCCAGCGCATCGACAGCCGTCAGGTCGGGGTCGACGTTGGCCTCGGCGTTGTAGACGAACCATTCGACCTTCTCCGGGGCGTCCGCGACCGCGGCCAACGCGCGTTCCCGGAAATCCTCGGCGTTGGCGAAGAACAGCGGGGCGTCGTAGCGGTACACCACCAGCCCCGGAACCACAGCGGCGTCCGGATAGTCATCGACGTCGTGCATCCCCGCGACGCCGGGGACATAGCCGAGCACACTGTCGTGTGGGCGGGCGATCCGCCGCAGCGCGTCCATGAGGGACAGGGCAATCGCCACCAACACGCCGTAGAGCACACCGAAGCCCAGCACCGCGACCGTGGTGGCCACCGCCAGAAGCAGCTCGCTGCGCCGGAAGCGTGCCAGCCGCCGGAACTCTGCGACGTCGATCAGCCGCAACGCGGCGTAGACCACGAGGGCACCCAACGCGGCCATCGGGAAATGCTCCAGCAGGTCACGCCCAACCAGCATGACCAACAAGACCGTCGCCAGCATCACCAACGAGTACAGCTGCGTGCGGCTTCCCACGGTGTCACCCAGCGCAGTACGGCTTCCGCTGGAACTCACCGGAAAACCCTGCGTGACACCGGTTGTCAGGTTGCAGATACCCAGCGCTCGCAGCTCGGCGTTGGAGTCGATGGTCTCCCCCTTGCGCGCCGCGAAGGTGCGCGCCGTCAGGGCGTTGTCGGAGAACGCGACAACCGCAATACCGACCGCCGGGATCATCAGACCCAACAGCTCCGTCATCGGCACCGGCGGAAGCGCGGGTTTCGGCAATCCGGCCGGGATTCCGCCGACCACCCGGATTCCCTTGTCATCCAAGGAAAACAGCCACACCACCGCGGTGGCTGCCAGCACCGCGACCAGCGGGCCCGGGAACCGCGGCGAGATCCGGTACAACACGAGCAACAGCGCCAGCACCGCGGCCGACAAAGCCAGGGTCAGCGTGTGCAGCGACCCGATACCGGTGGCGAACGAGCGAATCTGGTCGATGAACTCGTCCCCGGTGACCTCTATGCCGGTGATCTTGCCTAGTTGGCCGCTGATCATGATGACGGCCACCCCGGTCATGTAGCCGATCAGAACGGGGCGGGACAGCAGGTCGGCCAGGAACCCCAGTCCACACAGCCCGGCCACCAGGCAGATGGCACCCACCAACAGCGCCAGGACCGCCGAAAACGCGGCGTAACGCGCCGGATCGCCGATGACCAGCGGAGCCAGCGCCGTGGCCGTCATCAACGCCGTGGTGGACTCCGGGCCGACCGACAGTTGTCGCGACGAACCCAGCAGCGCGTACACGGCCATCGGCACCAACGCCGCCCACAGCCCCGCCACCGGTGGCAGGCCCGCCACGGTCGCATAGGCCATCACCTGCGGCACCAGGTAGGCCGCGACCGTCACCCCGGCCAGGACGTCACCACGCAACCAGGACCGTTGATAGCCGGTGAACTGCGCCAGTCCCGGGACCACGCGCGCCAGGTTCGGTTTCATCACGGTTGATTCTCGCCGCAGTCCGCGTGCACGGCAGCCGATCATGGTGTGTAGTCGACAATCGTGATCCCGCTGAGTTGGAAATACGTCGAGACCCGCACCGACGACGACTTCGTCGTCGCTCCCGGGGAACGGCTCGATTGGGCCAGCACCATCGGCATCGGTGCCCAGCACGTGGTGGCCATGTTCGGCGCCACGTTCCTGGTTCCGGTGCTCACCGGCTTTCCGCCGGCCACCACTCTGCTGTTCTCCGGTGTCGGGACCATTCTGTTCCTGCTCATCACCGGCAACCGGTTGCCGAGCTATCTGGGGTCGAGTTTCTCGGTGATCGCCCCGGTGACCGCGGCGGTGGCCGCCCACGGAACCGGAAGTGCGCTGGGCGGTTTGATCGCCGTCGGGCTGCTGCTGATCCTCATCGGCGCGGTGGTGCACCTGATCGGAACCCGGTGGATCGACCTGACCCTGCCGCCGGTGGTGACCGGGGCGATCGTCGCGCTGATCGGCTTCAACCTGGCCCCGGCGGCCAAGGCCAACTTCGAGAAGGGCCCGCTGGTCGGGTTGGTGACGCTGGTGTTGCTGGTCGCGACGCTGGCCTTCTTCAAGGGGTTGATCGGCAGGCTGGCGATCTTCGGCGCGGTCGTGATCGGGTATCTGCTGGCGCTGGTCCTCGGCGACGTGGACACCGCGGCGATCGCGGCGGCGCCGTGGCTGGGCCTGCCCGAGTTCCACACCCCCACGTTCAGTCTGGCGGTTCTACCGCTGTTCCTGCCCGCGGTGATCGCACTGGTCGCCGAGAACATCGGGCACGTCAAGTCGGTGGGACAGATGACCGGCACCGACCTCGATCCGATGATCGGCCGGGCTCTGGCGGCCGACGGGGTGGCCACCGTGCTGGCCGGCGCCGGCGGCGGTTCGGCCACCACCACCTACGCCGAGAACATCGGGGTGATGGCGGCCACCCGGGTCTACTCGACCGCGGCCTACTGGGTGGCCGCTGCGGTGGCGATCACATTGTCGTTGTGCCCCAAGGTCGGAGCGACGATCTCGGCGATCCCGCCGGGTGTGCTGGGCGGCGCGACCATTGTGCTCTACGGCCTGGTCGGCATCCTGGGCGTGCGGATCTGGCTGACCAACCACGTGGACTTCTCCAAGCCCGTCAACCAGATGACCGCGGCCATCCCGCTGATCATCGGGATCGCCGACTTCACCTGGCAACTGGGTTCTCTGACGTTCACCGGGATCGCGCTGGGCTCCATCGCCGCGCTACTGGTGTTCCACGGCATGCGGTTGTTGGAGTACCTCGGCAATCTGGCGCAACCTAGGAGCCAAGAGCGTTGACCACCCGGGTGAACACCCACGGCAGCGCCGCCGATGCCGGGGTGATGCAGGCCCGCACCGGACCAAAACCGCTGCCGTGCAACAGGGCTGCGGTCAGCAACCGGTAGCGACGGGTCAGCGCGCGCCACTGCCGGTCGTAGTCACCGGGCCGCTCGGCCCGGACACACCCCACCAGAAGTTCGGCGGCACCGAAGGCCAGGCCCATCCCCTCACCGGTCAGCGCATCCACGTAGCCTGCCGCGTCACCCACCAACAACACCCGCCCCGCGCTGCGGTTGCGGACCTTCTGCCGCAGCGGCCCGGCGGCCCGGTCCTGGCCGTGCTCAAGGCCGTTGATCCGCTCGACCAGCATCGGGAATGCCGCCAGGTGCTGATCGAACCCGCCGCGCTCCGAGGTCAGGATCGCTATCCCGACACAGTTGTCGCCGACCGGCGTCACATACGCCTCGGCATCGGGCCCCCAGTAGACCTCGACGCAATCCGACCACGGGGCGATCTGGACATGACGCCGGATCCCCCAGCGGCGTCGCCTGCCCTCACCGCCGCTGAGCCCCAGCGAGCGGCGGATCGGCGAATGCAGACCGTCGGCGGCCGCCAGGTAGCGGGCCCGAAAACCGGCCGCGCTCACCGATGTCGAGTCCTGGGTCACCAGCCCCACCTCACCGTGGACCACTCGGACCCCGGCCGCCGAGGCCGCCTCCGACAGTGCGGCGTGCAGCACCGTGCGACGCACCCCGTAACCGGACCCGTCGCGGAACCTGGCCTCGGCGGTGCGCCGCCCGTCCAGGTAACGAATACCCCGAAATGCCCGTCCGTCTATCTCGGCGCCCAGGCGCTGCAACTGCCGGACCGAGTGCGGCATCAGGCCCTCACCGCAGGCCTTGTCGATCGGGCCGCTGCGGCGCTCCACCACCACGGCCTCAAGCCCGGCGCGCGCGGCGTGCACCGCGGTGGCCAGCCCGGCCGGGCCGCCACCTGCAACGAGCAAATCAATCACGACAAACCTTGCAACGCTTCATTTTCCACGCGGATTCTGGTCCGCAGCAACGCAGCGTTGGCCACGGTGAACACCAACGCCGTGATCCAGGCGCCGCCGGCCAGCGGCAACGCGGCCCCCTCGGTGACCACTGCCACATAGTTCGGGTGCGGAATCAACCGGTATGGACCGCCGACGACGCGCGCGGCGCCGGGCACCACGACGACCCTGGTGTTCCACTGTCTGCCCAGGGTGGTGATGCACCACCAGCGCAACGCCTGGGCGGCCAGTACCACCGCGAGCATCGCGCGGCCGAGTATGGGCGACGACCTGCGCCTGCGGGCCTCCAGCACCGAGCCGATCAGCAGCCCGCTGTGCAGCGCCACCATCACCGGATAGTGGCCGGCCCCGAATTCCCTGCCACCCTGGGCGGTGCTCCACTGCAGGTTCCGTTTGGACACCACCAGCTCGAGGACCCGCTCGGCGGCAACAAGGACGATCAGCGCGGTGAATCTCTTGGCCGTCATCAGCGCCAGCGCAGCAGGACGAGTTCCGAGCAGAAACCCGGACCCATGGCCATCATCACCCCGGGCGTATCCGACTCCGGCCGTTTGCAGATGGTGTCGCGCAGTACGTGCAGCACCGAGGACGACGACAGATTCCCGACTTCGGCGAGCGACTGCCAGGTGAGATCCAGTGCATCCTCAGGCAATCCGAGGGTTTCGATGATCGCCTCGATCACCTTCGGCCCACCCGGATGGCTGACCCAGGCGGACACATCGTCAACGGAAAGCCCGTGATCGCCGAGGAATCCGGCGACGTCATCACCCAGGTAGCGCCCCACGAAGCCCGGGACTTCGGCGCTGAGCACGATCTCGAAGCCTTCGGAACCGATGTCCCAGCCCATGGCGTGCAACGAATCCGGGTAGAGATGGCTGCGTGAGTCCAGCACATCGGGTCCGGTCGGGTTGAGCTGACGGGCCCGTTGCTCGCCGACCGCCACCACCGCGGCGGCACCGTCACCGAACAGCGCACCGGCCACCAGCGTCGGCATGGAGGGATTGTGTTTGCGCGTCAGCGAACACAGTTCCACCGACACCAGGACCGCCACCTTGTCGGGCGCACCGCGCAGATAGTCGTTGAGCCGGGCGATACCGGCGGCACCGGCCACACAACCCAGCCCGAAGATCGGGATGCGGCGCACGTCCGGCCGCAGGCCGAGGCGCCCGGCGATCCGGGCGTCCAGCGACGGGACCGCGGCGCCGGTGACGGTCGTGGTGACGATCAGGTCCACATCCTGCGGACGCAGACCCGCCTCATCCAACGCCCCGGACAGAGCGGCGCAGCCCAGTTCGGTTGCATGCTCGATGAACAGGCTGTTGCTCTTGCCGAAATCATCGAGCAGGGCGTATTCCTCGAGCGGCAGGACCAGATATCTGCTGTTCACTTTCGCGCTTTTGTGCAGCGCTCGCATCACGTCCTCGGACTCGGCGTATCCGGGCAGGTCCAGCAGGGCGCTGGTGACCTCATCCTGGGTGTACCGATGAGGGGGCAGTACCGCATGGACGCCGGCAATGGTGCTGTGGCTGGGCATTCTCGCGACGTTAATTCCCATACCTGTACAACGGGGGCCTACGCTCGCCGGTTCAACGCTCCTTCGATCAATCCGGGCTCAACCACGGTGACGCTTGTCACGTACCGGCACGCCGTTGGGGCCCTCGATCGACCGGGCGTACGTACCGACGGTGAACGCGATCGCCGATCCCATGATCCCGAGCGCGCGCGCATCGATGTTGTCGATGGTGTCGCGGCGGGTGTGATAGTTGGGATCGAAGGCCGCCCCGGCCCGTCCGCCCCACAACCGGGCCTGCACCTCGGTCTTGCGCTGCGACGACCCGGTGGTCGCGCCCCCGATCGGCACCCCGGCCTGCAGGAGTGGGTGGTAGTCCGAGTTGATGCCGATCGGCATGTCCGCCGGCCGCACCCCGGCAAGGTTGAGATAACCCGCCATGGTCCGTTCGATACCGGCCGAGCCCTCGGGTATCGGCTTGGGATCGGTGGCCTGACCGGACTGGTCCCCGTCGTAGGTGAAGAACCCGGCGTTGGGTGAGCCGACCATGTCGAAGTTCAGGTACAGCGCGAGATCGTCGAGTTGATCCAGCGGCAGGTTGCGCACGTACTGCGTCGACCCTTCCAGCCCCATCTCCTCGGCACCCCAGAACGCGAACCGCACCGCATTGGTGGCCTTCGGCGAACTGCCCAGCTGCAGCGCGGTTTCCAGCACGGCCGCCACGCCCGAACCGTTGTCGTTGATGCCGGGCCCGCCACCCACACTGTCCAGGTGTGCGCCGACGAGCACCACATCCGAGGCCGAACCGGTCTTCGTCTGCGCAGTCACGTTGCGGGATCTGACCATCTCGGCTTTGCCGTCGAGGGTCAGCCGGACCGGGGCGCTGGTGCGTAGCAACGCCGCATCCGCAGTCTCGTCGATGACACCTACCGGGACGGTGAGCTGACGGTAGTAGCCGGTGGTGAACAAACCGCCCGGAGCGGGCTGCCGCCCGCGGTTGACCACCAGCAACCCCACCGCACCCTTGTCCAATGCGGTGTTCTGTTTTGCCACAACGGAACACCCGGTGTCGTCGACGACCGCGATAGCGCCCGAGATGTTGACCGAACCGTAGTCGGCGGCCGCGCATCCGGACGGTTTGACCGGATGCAACGTGGGTGCGTTGAGCCCGCCCGGCGCCGTCATCACCAGCATCGAGGCCTGATCCACTTCGAAAGTGCGCCCGGACACGTTCAGCGTCGGGTTGCCTCCCCGCATCGATCCCATGCGCTCGAACTCAGGCGTCTGTACGTCGAAACCCTTGTCCCGCAGCAGTTGTGCCACATAGTCGACACTGGCGTCGTATCCGGAACTGCCGACCGCCCGGTTGCCGTCATGGCTATCGGCGATCTCCTGGAGCTTGCGCAGGTGGGTGAACATGGCGTCGACGGTGATCTTGGCCGCCAGTTCCTGTGGCTCGACAGCCTTCGGCGCTGGCTGCGCCGAGCAGCCCGCCAGTGCGGCACCGAGCAATATCGCAGCGAGTCCGCGCGCCCTCACTGCGCGTTGATCTGGTGGCGGGTGCGGTCCGAACGGACCGGTAAACCGTTGCGGCCCCGCTGATCTTGGGCATACAGCCCGACGGCGTATGCGACTCCCTCACCATGTATCTGCAATGCATCCCGGTTCACGTGGTCAAGGGTATCGGTGCTCTTGTGGTAGTTGGGATCGAACGGTTGATCCGCCCGACCGGCCCACAATTTCGCCTCTTCGGCGTTCATCTTGTCCTCGGCGCCCGAGAACAACCCACCGGCGGGAACCCCGGCCATGGTGAACCCGTCGTAGTCGGATCGACCGTCAAAACTGGTGTCGCGCGGGGTCTTTCCGGCGTCTTCCAGATACGTCGCCAGGGTGCGCTCGATTCCCGCCGAGCCCTCGGGGACGCGCGGGCGCCCCTGCTCGTCCAGCGGCGCGGACTGGTCGCCGTCGTAGGTGAAGTAACCCGCGTTGGGCGAGCCCAGCATGTCGAAGTTCAGGTACATGGCGATGTCCTTGAGCGCTTCGGTGTCCAGGGATTCGACATAGTTGGTCGAGCCGAGCAAACCCTCCTCCTCGGCTCCCCAGAAGCCGAACCGCACGGCGTTGGCCACCTGCGGTGAATCACCCAGCTGCAGAGCGGTTTCCAGCACGGCAGCAACCCCGGAACCGTTGTCGTTGATACCGGGGCCTTCGGGAACGCTGTCGAGGTGTGCCCCGACCATGACCACGTCCGAGGTCGATCCGGTCTTGGTCTGGGCGATGACATTGCGAGTGTGCTCGACGCGCACCCCGGCGACGAGCTTGATCGTGGTGGGACCGGGCGCGTTGCGCAGCCTGGTGCCCTCGTCCTTGGTCACACTGACCACCGGGATCTTGACGTCGGTGTTGCGGCCCAGCGTGCCGCCCATCTTCTCGTCGTTGTCGGTGTTGACGACGATCATCGCGACGGCGCCGCGTTCGGCGGCCGCGGCCTGCTTGTCGGCGAAGGGGCAGGAGCCACGGTCGACCAGCACCACAGCACCGGCAACGGGCAGTCCGTCGTAGTCGGCGGCCTGGCACCCGGGCGTGTCCTCCACCTTGGCGGGCACCAGCGGTGCGGACACCCCTTCCTGCGCGGTGCCGATGGTGAACTCCAGCGGCTTGGCGGTGACGGGCTGGCCACCGACGGTCACCTGGGGGTCCTCGGCGAACGGAATTTTCACCTCGAACTCCGGGGTATCCACGTCAAACCCCTTATCGCGCAGCGCGTTGGCCACGTAGTCCACGCTCGCGTCGAACCCCGGGCTGCCCAGCGCGCGGTTGCCGTTGTTGGCGTTGGCAATGTCCTGCAGCTTGCCCAGATGCCCCATCATCGCGTCGGTCGACACCCGTTCACGGAGCTGGTCGGCGAACTGCACCGCCGCCGATGTGGACTCCCGGGACTGCTGCCCGTCGGTCTGCAGTTCGGTCTTTGCATCACAGCCGGCCAGCCCCACGGTCAGCGCCAGTGCGCCCAGAACCGCCCCCGTCGAAGTACGTCGCATTGCACCCACGGTAGCTGCTGCCTCGATCTGTCAGACCGATAAATCGGTTGCCTGGCGATTTGCTGTGATGGCATCGTGTTTCCCGACGCCGACAGGGAAGCAGACCGAGCGGGGTACCGCAACGTTTCTGCATGTTGCCGGCGGCGTCATGGCACAGGTAAAGGGCCTGAGGTTCGAATCCTCTCCTACAAATCCCGATACCGTCGCCGGGTTCACGCGATCAGCGACCTTGTGGCCCGCACCCGCCGGTACGGGGGTGCGACGCCCCGTCACCGATCACGTCCGGCGGCGGTATCCCTTTGCCGCACAGACACATACACCGGAAGGAGGACACGACATGGGTATCTTCACATTCAACCGAATCACCGTTTCCGCAGGCCAGTGCGCACTGGAGTACCGCGACGGCACGCTGGGTCGTGTCCTGCCCCCGGGCCGTCACCGCATTGATGTGGCGGCCTCGGTGGTGCGTGTCGAGATGCGTGAGCAGGTGCTCACGCTGGCTCCGCAGGAGGTGCTCACCTCGGATGCAGTGACGCTGCGGATCACCGTCGCACTGCAGTTCAAGGTCAGCGACGCCGTGGCCTACGTGGAGGCCGCGGCCGATCCGATGGCCGCGGTGTACCTGGCCGCGCAGATCGCCCTGCGTGACCTCGTCGCCGCGGTAACCGCCGACGAGGTCATGCAGCGCGGCAACCGCATCGATGCCGGCGCGATCGCTGCGGCGGCACGGGCGGCCGGTGCCCGCACCGGGGTCGAGGTGATCGAGGCGTTCGTCAAGGACGTGATCATCCCCGCCGAGATCCGTGCCGCGGCGATGCAGCTGGCGACGGCCAAGGCCACCGGCGCGGCGAAGCTGGAAGCGGCCCGCGCCGAGACCGCGGCCCTGCGCGCGCTGGCCAACGCCGGCAAGCTGCTGGACGCCCACCCGGCCCTGGCTCAGCTGCAGCTGATCCAGCGCGTGCCGTACGGGTCGAAGGTGGTGCTCGCCCTGGGTGGCACCGATGCGGTTTCAAACAGTGTGGTGGCGTCTGACCCGGGGTGATTCCGGGTCAGGCGTCACGCCTGTTCAGCACCACCGCGGCGGCGACGAACGCCACCGCCACCCAGACCATGAAGTAGAACAGCGAGCCCAGCTCACCCCATGACGTGAAATAGGTCGGGAACAACCACTCGACGTGCAGGAACGTGAACATGTTGGCGAACGGCAGCCACGGTCCGACCTTGGGGCCGCTGTTGGGCATGTTGCCCAGCAGGGGCTCGACCACCAGCGGCCACAGCAGCAGGACCGCCACCGCGCCGGCCGCGAACCGCACCAGCGCCCCGACGGCGACACCGAGCACCGCGGCCAGCGCGGCGTACAGCGCGAACCCGCCGGCCACCCGCCAGGTCGCGGGATTGGCCATCGAGAGTTGGGTGCCGACCACCGGATCGGCGACCATCCTGGCCACCAGTACCGAGGCCAGCACCATGACCACCGCACACACCGAGGAGAACGCCGCGCACACCACCGCTTTCGCCGTCAGCACCTGTGTGCGGTTCGGTGTGGCCAGCAACGTGGTGCGGATCAGCCCGCTGCGATACTCGCCGGTCATCGTCATCGAGGACAGCACCATCAGCACCGGAACCCCGAACACCGCGACGCCCAACGCGGCCTTGGACGGGGACAGCCCGCTGTAATGGTTCACCGTCATGCCCTGCATGGCGGCCAACCCCAGGCTGAGCACCGCGACGCCGACCACCGACCACAGTGGGGAGCGGGTGGTGGACAGCTTGATGCGCTCGGCGTCGAGCGCGGCCAGCGCGCTCATTTCTGTGCCGCCCGGTAATCGACGGCGTCATCGGTGAGTTTCAGATACGCCTCCTCCAGCGAGGCCTCACGCCGGCTCAATTCGTGCAGGGCGATCGCGTTGCGCGCGGCCAGGTCGCCGATCACCTCGATGGCCGCGCCGTGCACCGCCAGCGCGTCGCCGTCGGCGGCGGCCTCCACCTCGAACCCCGCGCCCGTGAGAACCTCACGCAGCGTTTCCAACTGGGGGCTGCGAACCCGCACGGTGTCGGCAGACGTACCGCTGACGAACTCGCTCACGGTGGTCGAGGCGATCAACTTGCCCTGCCCGATCAACACCAACCGATCGGCGGTGTTGGCCATCTCGGCCAGCAGATGGCTGGACACGAACACCGTGCGCCCCTCGGCGGCCAGGTTGCGCATCAGGGTGCGCACCCAGTGGATGCCCTCGGGGTCCAGGCCGTTGACCGGTTCGTCGAACAGCAGCACCGGCGGATCGCCCAGCAGCGCGGCGGCGATGCCCAACCGCTGGCTCATGCCCAGCGACAACGTCCCGGCGTTGCGGTCCCCTGCCGACGTCAGCCCGACCGTCTCGAGCACCTCGTCCACCCGGGTCGACGGAATCCGGTTGGCCGCGGCGATCCAGCGCAGGTGGTTGCGGGCCGAGCGGTTCGGATGGGCCTGCCGCGCATCGAGCAGGGCGCCCACCGTACGCAGCGGGTCACGCAGTTCCCGATAGTGCTTGCCATCGATGGTCGCGGTCCCGGCACTGGGATGGTCCAGTCCGAGGATCAGCCGCATCGTGGTGGTCTTGCCTGCGCCGTTGGGCCCGAGGAAGCCGGTGACCACGCCCGGTTCGACGGTGCACGTCAGATCGTCGACAGCGCGGTGAGTGCCGTAGAGCTTTGTCAGCCCGGTCAGTTCGATCATCACCGCCATCATTGCAGGCGGTGTCGTTCTTACTGCTCAGGTTGCGATCAGCTGAACATTCCCGTCACATCGGACTCGGTGGTGTTGAGCGTGTCGATGCCCGCGTGAACCGCGGCGCACAGCTGGTCCAGCGCCTGAGCCTCTTCGTCGGCTTCCTTGTTCCACTCGCTGTACTGCTGATTGAACTGTTCGGAGGCCGTGCCACTCCACATCCCCCCGATGTCGGCCATCAGCGCGGTCTCTTCTTCCAGGATCTGTTTGACCTTGGCGGCCTCGGCATCGAGCTCGGCGGCCAGCTGCCGCGACCGCTCGAACTGGACGGCGATATCGGTGCTCATTCGGAAACCTTCTGTTTCAAATGTTCATGGACTGGGCCAGCGAGCCGGCAGCATCACGGTCGGTCCCCTCGTATGCCGCAATCGCTTCGCTGAGGAGGTGCGACATGTCGAGCTCTTCGCGACGGACATCTGACGCCTGCGTGAGGTAGTTCGAGAGTGCCGACTGGACCGCCGAGCCCGACGTTCCCGTCCAGGTCGCGGCGAGCTCACCGGCGATCTCGGCCACCCGGCGCTCGTGCTCGGCGCGTTCGGCTGCGAATTTCGACAGTTGGGCAGACTTCTTCCGAAGCTCGTCGCCATTCAACCCGAGGGCCATGGCACCTCCCTCAATTCAAGCCAGAAGCGGCGGTCATCTCCGTTGAGACGATTGTTACACGCGACCATCAGCCCTGATGTCACGAATTCAGGCGTCGACGCCGGCCTGCGCCACCACCAGATCGGCGACCGCCCGCATGCCCGCGGCGTTCGGGTGCAGCGGCGCGGGCCGGCTTGGCCAGAGGAATCCGGGCCGTGTGGTCCATGGCTGGGCCGACCAGGCGTGGTGCGTCAGGCTGGCCTGTGCAGCGCGCACCCATCCGCAGTCGGTCTGTGCGGCCGCCTCTCCGGTGAGTCGTTCCAGCGTGGCCGCGACGTGCCGTCCGAGCGCGACGTCGGCGTCCGACAGTGGCGGCGACGCGACGCCTTCCGGCGACAGCAGAGTCAGGTAGTCCACGAACAGCACCTGGGCCCGCGGAGCGCGTCGCCGGATCTCACTGCCCACCGTCACCAGGGCATCGGCCACCTCGGTCAACGCCGCCGCACGCGCGTCGGGATCGAGCAGGTCGCGCAGCCGTCGCCCGAGCAGCGGCAGGGACCGGGTGAATCGCGGCAACGCGGCCGCCATCAGCTGGGGCACGTAACCGGCGTCGTTGCCGCCGATCGTGACGGTGACGAGGGCCTCGGAACCGTCGAGCGCATCGATCTGCGGTGGCGCACCGTTCTGATGCTCACGCAGTATGTGCGCGGTGGTGGCCCCGGAGTAGGTCACGTCTACCAGGTCGAGCCCGAGTTGGGCGGCCGCCAGATGCGGGTAATTGCGGGCCGAGCGGCCCGCCTGCCACGGTGCACCCTCGGCCGACGGCTTGATGCCCGGCCCGGCAGCCATCGAACTGCCCAGGGCAACATAGCGTTTCATAAGGCCGCTCCCCTGCGTCGAGCCTGCGCCCAGATCGCAATTTTGTTCATTTTCACGATCTCACCGCAGGCTCGGCGCACTCAACGCAGCCTCGGCGCGAAATCACAGCGCGGGGCTCGACGCCTGGGCCCAGAACCGCTTCGGGATACGGCCGGCCCGACGTGCCAGATACCCGGCGGTGACGGCCGCGGACATCGCCGCAGCCATGGTGGGAGGATCGGATGCCCGGGTGACGGCGGTGGCCAACAGCACCGCGTCACAACCCAATTCCATCGCCAGTGCGGCATCCGACGCCGTGCCGATCCCGGCGTCCAGCACCACGGGCACCCCGGCCTGCTCGACGATCATCTCGATGTTGTGCGGGTTGGAGATGCCCAGGCCCGTTCCGATCGGCGAGCCCAGCGGCATGACCGCGGCACAGCCGGTGTCCTCCAGCCGGCGCGCCAACACCGGGTCGTCGTTGGTGTAGGGCAGCACGATGAACCCGTCGTCGACCAATTGTTCTGCGGCCTTGACCAATTCGATCGCGTCGGGCAACAGTGTGCGCTCATCGGCGATGACTTCGAGTTTGACCATGTCGGTGCCCAGCGCCTCACGGGCCAACTGTGCGGTGAGCACCGCCTCGGCCGCGCCTCGACAGCCTGCGGTGTTGGGCAGCGCGGCGATATTCAGGCGGTTGAGCAGATCGAGCACTCCGGTGCCGGCCTCGGCGTCCACCCGTCGCATCGCCACGGTCGTCAACTCTGTCCCCGAGGCGACCAGAGCCTCCTCCAGCACAGCCAGATTGGGCGCGCCACCGGTGCCCATGATCAGCCGGGAGCCGAACTCCCGGCCGCCGATCGTGAGCATGGAATCACCCACCCTGCACCGCCGTCACAACCTCCACCCGGGCACCGTCGGCCAGCGTCCGGTCCCATTCCGACCGGGGCAGCACCGTCCAGTCCAGCGCGACGGCGATGCCCTTGTCCGGGAAGCCCCGGGTCTCCAGCAGTCCTCCGACGGTGGTCTGCTCGTCCACCTCGAGGGTTTCGTTGTTGACCGTGATGGTGATCATTTCGCTCCCACGCCCACCTCGAGTTCAGCCGCGATCCGCTCAGCGGTCCACGGCGCCAACAGAAATCCGTTCCGGCCGTGCCCGACGGCCACCAGGGTCCGCTCGTCAACCCGCTCGACGATGGGCAGCCCGTCCGGCGTCATCGGCCGCAGCCCGGCTGCCGTCTCGGCCAGCTCATACTCACCGAGCGCAGGCACCACCGCGCAGGCGTCCTCCAACAGGTCGCGCACCCCGCTGACCACCGGCGCGGTGTCGCGCCCGTGCTCGTACTGGGTGGCGCCGACCACCACGCCGTCGGCACGCGGCACCAGGTACACCGGCCGTCCGTGCACTCGGGCCCGAATCACGCGCTGCGGCACCGGCATACAACCCTTACGCCACCGCAGCCGCAGCACCTCGCCCTTGACCGGGCGTACCGGCAGGCCGGGCCACAGCTTCGGGGAGTCGATCCCGTTGGCGATCACCCGGACGTCCGCCTCGACATCGGCCAGGTCAGTGACCGGCCCGGCCCACCGCACGGCCAGTCGCTCGCAGTGCGCGGCCAGCCCGTCGACCACGGCGCGGTTGTCCACGGCGAGTTCGGTGGTGGCCCGGAATCCGTGCCGGATGCCCTGGGCCAGCAGGGGTTCCACCTCACGGGCGGCCGTGGTCAGCTCGACCGGCTGTCCTTGGGCGGACAGCCATTCGGCGACGGTACGCAGATCGGCCACATCGGCCCGGTCGACGGCGACCACCAGCGACTCACGGGCGGTGACCACCTCGGGAGCCAGCCCGTCGAGAAACCCCGAGTGCCACAACTTCAGCGACTCCAGGCCGATCTGCAAGATCTGCTCTTCGCCCGGCCAGCCTTCGCTGTGCGGGGCCAGCATGCCGCCGGCCACCCACGAGGCTCCGCGTTCGGTGGTGCAGTGCAGGCGCACGGTCCAGCCGTCGAGTGCAGCCCGGCGTGCGACAGACAGCCCGATGACACCGCCGCCGATGACGGCGAGTGTTCGCGCCATGTCCGCTCCCTTCGCCGGCATGACCCGGATCAGGTGTGACGGTCAGGGCCGGTCCGTATGCCCACTCTCAGCCCCACGTCCCTCGGGGCTCCCGTATTGCCAGTCCAGGGTACTCGGGCGGTACCGGCTACCGTCGCGGTGTGGAATCACCCGCCGGCCGTTTGCAGCGCGCCACCCTGTACCTGTGCACCGATGCCCGCCGGGAGCGTGGTGACCTGGCCGAATTCGCCGATGCGGCGCTGGCCGGTGGGGTGGATCTGATCCAGCTGCGGGACAAGGGTTCGGCCGGGGAGAAGCAGTTCGGCCCGCTGGAGGCCCGGCAGGAACTGGAGGCTCTGGAGATCCTGGCCGACGCCGCCCGCCGCCACGGCGCGTTGCTGGCGGTCAACGACCGCGCCGACATCGCCCTGGCCGCCGGGGCCGACATCCTGCACCTGGGCCAGGACGACCTGCCGCTGGACGTCGCCCGCGGCATCATCGGCGAGCGCGCGGTGATCGGCCGCTCCACTCATGACGCCGGGCAGGCTGCCGCGGCCATCGCCGAACCCGTCGATTACTTCTGTGTCGGGCCGTGCTGGCCCACCCCGACCAAGCCGGGCCGAACCGCGCCGGGATTGGATCTGGTGCGCTCGACGGCGGCGCTGAACCCGGCCAAGCCGTGGTTCGCGATCGGCGGGATCGACCAGCAGCGGCTGCCCGAGGTGCTGGCCGCCGGGGCCCGGCGCGTCGTGGTGGTCCGCGCGATCACCGCCGCCGAGGATCCCCGCGCTGCGGCCGCCGAACTCAAGTCTGCGATTACTCCGGAGAGTTGAGCACCAGCGGGAGCGTCGCCGTCACCGCCCGCAGCTGCTCCCAACTGGCGGCGAACCCGGGATGCAGCGGCAGCGCGGCGACTTCGTCCTCGGCCACCCAGCGCAACTCTGAACTCTCCCGGTTGGGGATGGTCTCCAGCGGCGCCGGCACATCCGCGATCACCGTGGTGTAGCTCCAGTGCGTGCCGCCGATACCGGCCACCTCGGCGGTCACCACCGTGGTCCGCACGGTGAGCTGATCGGCCGTCACCCCGGCTTCCTCGTGAGCTTCCCGGACCGCGGCCTGTTCGGCGGTCTCGTGACTGTCACGGGCACCGCCGGGCAGCGCCCAAGTTCCGCCCTGATGGCTCCACGGGGCGCGGTGTTGCAGCAGCACGGCCGCCGATCCGCCCGGCCACGGGGCCCGCAGCAGCAGGCCGGCCGCACCGTGACGCCCCCAGTACCGGGCGCCGTTGTCGGAGAACACCCAGCCGTCACCGTCGCCATGCACCCGTACAGGATAAGGAACGCAGCCAGTTTCGGCGGGCCCCAATTTCTCCGCGAGCCTAAGCACGGCCCTCTTAGAATTTTTTTATAGTGTGGGTACAGCCGTAAGCACCGAAACTAAATGAGGTCCGTGCGCAGGTGACTGTGGAGTTGGCACATCCCTCGACCGAACCGCTCGCGTCCCGGTCGCCGACCACTCCTGCCCACCCGCGGTGGTGGTTTCTGTGGACCACCCCGGGACGCATCCTGACGATCGGAGTGACGCTCGCCGGGCTGGTTATAGCCAGTGCGTTCGCCACATCCACCACGATCAACGACCGCCAACAGGCGCTGACCACGGTGCTCGATCACACCGAACCCTTGGCGTTCGCGGCGGGCCAGCTCTACACCACACTGTCGGTCGCCGACGCCGCCGCGGCCACGGCCTTCATCGCCGGGGCCGAACCCCGTGACGTGCGGCAGCGCTACGAGCAGGCCATCACCGATGCCTCGGTGGCGGTGACGCGCGCTTCGAGCGGGCTGACCGACGAAGAGCTGGTGCAGCTGCTCGGCCGGATCAATGCACGGCTGGCGGTCTATACGGGCCTGGTGGAAACGGCGCGCACCAACAACCGCGCCGGTAACCCGGTGGGTTCGTCGTACCTGTCGGAAGCCTCGGCGATGATGCAGTCGCAGATCCTGCCCGACGCGCAACGCCTCTATGAAGAGACCTCGGCGCGGGTGGATGCCGAGACGACGGCCTCCACCCGGATCCCGGGCGCGGTGATGTTGGTGGTGCTGGCCACGTTGATGTTCGGCGCGTTCGCCAACCGCTGGCTGGCCCGACGCACCAGGCGCCGAGTCAACATCGGTTTCGTGGCCGGCGGGATGGCCGTGCTGATCATGCTGATCTGGGTGACGACGGCACTGGTGATCTCGACGTCGGACAGCCGCAGCGCCAAGGACACCGCCGCCGAATCCCTGAAGACCGTGACCAACCTGGCCATCACCGCCCAGCAGGCCCGGGCCGACGAGACGCTGGCCCTGATCCGGCGTGGCGACGAGAACCTGCGTAAACAGTCCTACTACCAGCGCATCGAGGCTATGCAGCAGCAGCTCGCCCAATATCTCGCCCGCGACACCCGCATCGACAAGAGCGATCTGACGGGTGCCGAAGATCTGCTCACCAAATGGCGTGCGGCCGATGACCGGATCAACGCGTATATCGCGGTGGGCAACTACCAGGCCGCGACACAGGTGGCGCTGGGCACCGGCGAGAACGATTCCACGTCGGCCTTCGACAAGCTCGACGACGCGTTGTCCAAGGGCATCGAACAGAGTCGCAGCCAGTTGCGCAACGACATCGCCAATGCCCGCCGGGTGCTCTCCGGGGCGACCGTGGGTGCCGCCCTGCTGAGTGTGGCCGCGGCGCTGGCAGTGGCGTTGGGTCTGTGGCCCCGACTGAGTGAGTACCGCTGATGAGCGCTTGCGCGAAGAAGAAACAACAGCTGATGAGAAAGATGCGAAAGATGCTGGCCGCGCTCACCGCGGCCGTGGCGGTGGCCGGGTGCAGCCAGAGTGCACCGGCGTTGACCGTGCCGACGATGACGCTGGCGCCGCCGAGCCCCGCGGGTATGCAGGAACTTGCCCCGCAGCCGGTGCGGGTGCCGACGTTCGACACCGACGAGTGCAACCGCACCGCCAGCCTGCGACCGTTCAGCAACAAGGCCGACGCCGACGCGGCAGTGGCCAAGATCCGCGACCGCGGACGGTTGGTCGTCGGGCTGGACATCGGTAGCAATCTGTTCTCGTTCCGGGATCCGATCACCGGTCAGATCAACGGTTTCGATGTCGACATCGCCGGGGAGGTCGCCCGCGACATCTTCGGCACCCCGTCACAGGTCGAGTACCGCATCCTGTCCTCGGCCGACCGCATCACCGCACTGCAGAACAATCAGGTCGACATCGTGGTCAAGACCATGACGATCACCTGTGAGCGCCGCAAAGAGGTGAACTTCTCCACGGTGTATTTCATGGCCCACCAACGCATCCTGGCCGCGCGCGATTCCAACATCTCGCAGGCCTCCGACCTCTCGGGCAAGCGGGTGTGCGTCGTGGACGGCACCACCTCACTCAAGCGGATCCAGCAGATCAGCCCGGCACCGATCATCGTCTCGGTGGTGACCTGGGCCGACTGCCTGGTGGCACTCCAGCAACGCCAGGCCGACGCGGTCAGCACCGACGATTCGATCCTGGCCGGGCTGGTGGCCCAGGACCCGTATCTGCACATCGTCGGCCCCAGCCTCAACGAGGAGCCCTACGGCATCGGGCTGAACCTGGAGAACACCGGGCTGGTCCGGGTCGTCAACGCGACGCTGGAACGCATCCGCCGCGACGGCACCTGGAACACGTTGTACCGCAAGTGGTTGACCGTCCTTGGTCCGGCACCGTCTCCCCCGGTCGCGAGGTATGTCGACTGATGAAACAGCCCGACGACACCGGACGCCCAGCCTCCGGGGCCACCGATCCCGACACCGAGGGGGGCCCCGGGACGCAGCCCGCGAGCCTGGAAGACCTCGACATGGATTCGCGGTCGACCATGCGGCCGATGGCCACCCAGGCGGTGTTCCGTCCGGAGTTCGACGATTCCGACGAGGGGCCGTTCGGCGGCGGCGACACCGAACCGCAGAACCTTGCCACGATCGCGACCCGGATGCTCTCGCCGATCCGCAGACTGGGCGGCGGACTGGTCGAGATCGCGCGGGTGCCCGAGCGCGATCCGTTGGCAGCGCTGATGACCAACCCGGTGGTGGCCGAACAGAAACGGTTCTGCTGGAACTGCGGCAAGCCGGTCGGTCGATCCTCATCGGACGGGCATGCCCTGTCGGAGGGTTGGTGCCCGCACTGCGGCAGCGCTTATTCGTTCCTGCCGCAGCTGTCCCCGGGCGAGATCGTTGCCGACCAGTACGAGATCAAGGGCTGTATCGCCCACGGTGGGTTGGGCTGGGTGTATCTGGCCTTCGACCACAACGTGAACGAGCGTCCCGTCGTGCTCAAAGGCCTGGTGCATTCCGGCGACGCCGAGGCCCAGGTGATCGCCATGGCCGAACGCCAGTTCCTGGCCGAGGTGACGCACCCGGGAATCGTGAAGATCTACAACTTCGTCGAACACGATGACAAGCACGGCAATCCGGTCGGCTACATCGTGATGGAGTACGTCGGCGGAACATCGCTCAAACAGGCCAGGGGAACCCGGCTTCCGGTGGCCGAGGCGATCGGCTACATGCTGGAGATCCTACCCGCGCTGGGCTATCTGCATTCGATCGGGCTGGCCTACAACGACCTGAAGCCCGAGAACATCATGATCACCGAGGAACAGCTCAAGCTGATCGACCTCGGTGCGGTATCGAAGCTCAACTCGTACGGATACCTTTATGGCACACCGGGATTCCAGGCTCCCGAGATTGTGCGCACCGGGCCGACGGTGGCGACCGACATCTACACCGTGGGACGCACGCTGGCCGCGCTCACCCTGAATCTGCGGACCCGGCGGGGTCGCTATGTCGACGGGCTGCCGTCCGAAGACCCGGTGCTCGACACCTACGATTCCTTCGGCCGGTTCCTGCGCCGCGCCATCGATCCGGATCCGCGGCGCAGGTTCAGCAGTGCCGAGGAGATGTCGTCCCAGTTGCTCGGTGTGCTGCGCGAGGTGGTGGCCACCGACACCGGAATCCACCGCCCCGGTCTGTCGACGGTGTTCAGCCCGTCCCGATCCACGTTCGGGGTCGATCTGCTGGTGGCGCACACCGACGTTTACGTCGACGGGCAGGTCCATTCGGAGAAGCTGACCGCACAGGAGATCGTGCGGGCGCTGCCGGTGCCGCTGGTGGACCGGACCGACGTCGGAGCCCCGCTGCTGGTGGCCAGCGTGCTCAGCCAGCCCGTGCACACCCTGGACCAGTTACGCGCAGCACGCCACGGCGCGATCGACGCCGAAGGCGTGGACGTGTCCGAATCGGTCGAACTGCCGTTGATGGAGGCACGCGCGCTGCTCGATCTGGGTGATGTCGCCAAGGCCACCCGTAAGCTCGACGACCTGGCCGTCTGGGCCGGGTGGCGCTGGCGGCTGGTCTGGTTCCGCGCCGTGGCCGAGATGCTCTCAGCCGATTACGACTCGGCCACAAAGCATTTCACCGAGGTCCTGGACACGTTGCCCGGGGAGCTGGCCCCCAAACTGGCGTTGGCCGCGACGGCCGAGCTGGCCGGTACCGCCGACGAGCTGAAGTTCTACAACACCGTGTGGAGCACCGACAACGGTGTGATCTCGGCCGGCTTCGGGTTGGCCCGCGCCGAGTCCGTTGCCGGGTCGCGGGACAAGGCGGTCCAGACCCTGGACCAAGTTCCGCCCACCTCAAGACATTTCACCACGGCCAGGCTGACGAGTGCAGTCACCCTGCTGTCGGGGCGGTCCACCGGTGAGATCACCGAGCAGAACATCCGCGACGCGGCGCGGCGGGTGGAGGCGCTGCCCGATTCGGAGCCGCGGGTGCTGCAGATCCGGGCACTCGTGTTGGGCACCGCGATGGACTGGCTGGCCGACAACACGGCGAGCAGCAATCACATTCTCGGATTCCCGTTCACCGAACACGGTCTCAAGCTCGGTGTCGAGGCGTCGTTGCGGGCGCTGGCCCGTGTCGCCCCCACCCAGTCGCACCGCTACGCCCTGATCGACCTGGCCAACAGTGTGCGGCCGATGTCGACGTTCTGACGAACAGAAGAGTCACCTGGCCTCACCTTGGGGTGGTTGCTGAATAGTCGTTGTGTCAGTAGGGAACCGAGCTCATCACAACACCGCAGACCTCGATGCGCCCTTCGGCCACCCCGCCGATGTCACGAACCGATCCATGGCAGTAGCGGTGGTCCACCGCCAGGTCCGTGGTGGTTGTCAGGGCCCGATGCAGGGGGTGCAGGTACGTGGATCTGGGCGTGCCCCGGCGAGGTGCACGCATGAACTCCCGGCGACGGCTCCGCGCATTCCTGTGGCTGCGCCCCGGCCGGCGGAATGTTGATCGCGATTGTTGCGCCCAGTGCGGCTGCCGTCGCTACAACGGCCCCCAACAGATGGCGACTGTGAGTTCGCATTGCAGTTCCTTCCGATTGGCGAGTTAACCGGGCATCCGGCTACCTCTATCCATGCCGCCGCCGTCGGATCGGTGCAAGTTCCGCCGACTTTCTTCAATGAATCTTTATCCGAGCCATAACGGATCTGCGGCTTCTCCACTCAGGATGAGGTTGGGAGGAAAGCACATGGGCACGGGATGCGCTTCAGCGATGCACTCGCACGTACCGGCGAGATTGCGCGTACCCGGTTCGCCTCCACCACATCACAAGCAGCATCGTGGCCTTGCGGGCCAGGCGCGGCGACGACGACGGCGGCGGTCCGTCGCAGTGGTGGTGCTGGCGTTTGGCCTACTGGCGGCCTGCGCAGTAATCGGCGGGGGACCGGTGGCTGCCGCCGATGCCCGTGTCGCCGTTGCCGTGCACAGCGCAAATCACACCAGTCCTGTTGCACACACCCATGCCAGTACTCCAGTCGACGCCAAGGTATGTCACGCACCTGACGGGGCAACTGCCGACAGACTGACGCTGACGAAGCCGCGTACTGCGCTTGTCGTGATCATGCTCGGCCTCACGCCTGCCGACTCTTCAGTTGTGCGGCTCTCGGCAATGCGGCGAGGCCCTCCCTCACCGCATCCATCAGCCACCCGGTCCGGTCGCGAGCTACTGCATCACCTCTGCGTGATCCGTCGGTGAGGTGGCTTGCGCGTTCTTTGCCGTCCTGGTGAAGAACTGCGTACACCGCCATCATCCGATGCCGCTCATCTGCGGCTTTCACGTAAGGAAAATCCATGTCACGCAAGCAAATTCTCCATGTCGCGAGGATCGTCACACCGGTAGTGGTGGGGGTTTCCGCCGCTCTGACCAACCCCTCTTCTGCGGGCGCGAACCCCGGTGGCGTCGGCGACGCGACCCAGATCATCGCGGAAATCGAAGCACGCGGCGACCGTGTCATCGTCTCCAAGACCGGCAACAAACAACTCTCGCAGTGCACGGTGACAGGTGTCCGCCAGGGGCCGGCCATCTACCGGTCGGCGCCCGGATCGCCATTCGGCACGAACTCGCCCGTGCGTAACGTGGCCTACCGCATCTTCTTCGTGGACGTGAAATGTTGAGTGCGGCGGTCATCGGTAGGTCGCAATCTGCCAGCGGCCTTGAGCAGGAGCGTCGGCGCGTCACACCTCAGCTAGGGAGTTTCGCCAAATCGATGTCAACGATGAGCTGGCGTAGCCGGAAGAGGCGTGGCGCGCCGACGCGGGCAGGACCGTTCAGATCGGACACCTGGCGGTCCGCTTCACGGTCCGGAGCCCAACCCGAGACTAGCACCATCTACTATTCATCTCAGTAGTTCGCGAAAATTTCCGAACCGGAACCCCCGCGCCTGACAGCGCTCATGCGGTGTCATCACAACCACGTGCAGTCGTCACTGTGATTGCACTGCAACGTATTTCGGGATGGATCCGGCTGGCCAACACAACGCCGATTCGGTGCGCTAACCTGCCGACGAGGACATATACCCTCCCCGGGTACAGTATGAAAAGAGGTGCAATGACTACCGATGCGTTCTACACCGCCCCAGACGGGGCCACCATCGCCTATGAACTGGGTGGCCACGGCCGCACGATCGGATACGCCCACGGCGTGTTGTTGAGCCGGGCCGCGGTACGTGGCTTGGATCTCGTCGATATCGATGCCATCGCGGCGCACCGCCAGTTGCTGACTTACGACCAACGCGGACACGGACACTCCAGCGGGCGCGCGGTGATCGACGACTTCAGCTTCGAGCAAGCAGCAGACGATCTGTTGGGGATCCTCGGCGCCGCGGCCGTCGAGGAACCGGTCGACTTCGCTGGCTCGTCCTGGGGTGCCGCCGCTGTGCTGTATGCCGCATTGTCTGCGCCGCACCGTTTCCGGCGACTGGCCCTGCTGATCCCACCGGCATCGTGGGGGACGCGCGCGCAGGAGGGCCGACGCTGGTATGACGAAACGGCTGATCGCATCGAGCGCATCGGCCCGGCGGCGTGGCGAGACGAGTGGGCGAACGCCGCGCCGCTACCTGTCTTCGCCGACCACCCGGGTGCAACGTTCGTGCCCGATGTAGCCGATCATGTACTTGCCGCCGTGCTGCGCGGGGTCGGGCGGTCAGAACTTCCGGACCCGACGGCCATCGCGGGCCTCCGGCATCCGACACTGATTTTGACGTGGCCGTCCGACCCACTCCACGCGGTGACGACCGCGGCCCACCTCCATGTGCTCATTCCGAATTCGAGCCTCGTCGTTGCTCGTTCAGTCGCCGACATCCAGGCGTGGACACACGTGATCGCCGACTTCTTCAACAGTCGCGATGACGACCTGGCCGCAGCCGGTATCCGAGCGTGATATCGGCATCAGGCCAGGGCCGCGCAGGCCTTCGCGATCGCCAATTCCTCGTTGGTCGGCACCACCAGCACCGCCACCGCCGAGTCGGGTGTCGAGATCCGTCGGGCCTCGTGCGACCGCGCCGCGTTGAGCTCTTCGTCGATCTCGATCCCCAGCGCGGTCAGGCCGGCCAGCGCATCGCGGCGCACCGAGGCGTCGTTCTCCCCGACCCCCGCGGTGAAGCTGATGACGTCGGTGCGGCCCAGCACCGCCATATACGCCCCGACATATTTGCGTAGCCGGTGGATGTAGACGTCGTACGCCAATTGCGCATTCTCATCACCGGATTCGATGCGCGCATGCAACTTCCGGAAGTCGTTCTCCCCACCGAGGCCGCGCACACCCGACTGGCGGTTGAGCATCGTGTCGATGTCCTCGACATCCATGCCCGCCGCACGGCGCAGGTACAAGATGATGCCGGGGTCGAGGTCGCCGCTGCGGGTGCCCATCACCAGGCCCTCCATCGGCGTCAACCCCATCGAGGTGTCCACGGGCCGGCCGCCGGTGATCGCTGACGCCGACGCACCGTTACCCAGGTGCAGCACAATCTGATTCAGCGACTCGTAGGGCCGGTCCAGGAACGCTGCGGCCTGCTGGCTGACGTACTGGTGCGAGGTGCCGTGGAAGCCGTACCGCCGGATACCCCAGCGCTCGGCCACCTCGCGATCGATGGCATAGGTGGCCGCCGCTGCGGGCAGGTTGTGGAAGAACGCGGTGTCGAACACTGCCACATGAGGCAGATCGGGCAGCAGCTTGCGGGCCACCTCGATACCGAGGATGGCCGGCGGATTGTGCAGCGGGGCCAGTGGTGACAGCTCTTCGAGCTTGGCGATCAGATCGCCATCGATCAGGGTGGGCCGGTAGAACGTCTGGCCGCCGTGCACCACCCGGTGCCCCACTGCCACCAGGCCCAGGGTGTCCAGGTGCAGACCCTGACCCGCCAACTCATCGAATGCGGCCCGCAGCGCGGCATCATGGTCGGGTACCTGCGCCGAGCCGATCTGCTCGATGATGCCATCGGCCAGGAATTCTCCCGAATTCGGTTTCACCACGGCATATTTCAGCGACGAGGATCCGGAGTTGACCACCAGAACCGTCATGACTGCTCCTGCGCCTGGATCGCCGTGATCGCCACGGTGTTGACGATGTCCTCCACCAGGGCGCCCCGGGACAGATCGTTGACGGGCTTGTTCAGGCCCTGCAGCACCGGTCCGATGGCGATGGCACCGGCGCTGCGCTGCACCGCCTTGTAGGTGTTGTTACCGGTGTTGAGGTCGGGGAAGATCAGCACGGTGGCCCGCCCCGCCACCGACGAGTCGGGCATCTTGGTGGCCGCCACCGACGGCTCCACCGCCGCGTCGTACTGAATCGGCCCCTCCACCAACAGATCCGGTTCGCGTTGACGCACCAGTTCGGTTGCCGCCCGAACCTTGTCGACGTCGGCCCCGGTACCCGAGGTTCCCGTCGAATACGACAGCATGGCGACCCGCGGGTCGATGCCGAACTGCGCGGCGGTGCGCGCCGAGGAGATCGCGATGTCGGCAAGCTGTTCCGAGGTCGGATCCGGAACGATCGCGCAGTCGCCGTAGGCCAGTACCCGGTCGGCGAGACACATCAGGAAGATGCTCGACACCGTCGAGATTCCCGGCGCGGTGCGGATGATCTCGAAGGCCGGCCGCACGGTGTGCGCGGTCGTGTGCGCGGCACCCGACACCATGCCGTCCACCATCTCGTTGTGCACCAGCATCGTGCCGAAATACGAGACGTCGTGGATGATCTCGCGGGCCTGCTCGAAGGTCACACCCTTCTTGCGGCGCAGCTCGGCGTACTGCTCGGCGAACCGGTCGCACAATTCGCTGGTGCGCGGGTCGAGAACGACGGCGGCATCGAGGTTCACCCCGAGTTCTGCTGCCCGGGAACGAATCTGGCTCTCTTCGCCGAGGATGGTGAGCTCGGCCACTTCGTGCTGCAGCAACCGGCCCGCGGCCTTGAGGATGCGGTCGTCGGTCCCCTCCGGCAGCACGATGCGCCTGCGGTCGGAGCGGGCCTGGTCGAGCAGTTGGTAGGTGAACATCTGCGGCGTGGTGACCGCGGGGATCGGAATGCTGAGCTGCGCAATCAGGTCGTTGACGTCGACGTGCTTGTCCATCAGCGCCAGCGCGGTGTCGATCTTTCGCTGCGATTTCGCCGTGACCCGACCGCGGGCACCGGCGACCCGGCTTGCGGTCTCGAAGGTTCCGTACTTCGTGGCCACGATGGGCAGCCGCAGACCCAGCCCCTCCACCAGCGACGCCACCGCGGGGTGCAATTCGAGCCCACCGTTGAGGATGATGCAGGACAGTGACGGAAAGCCTTCTGCGGCATGGGCACTCACCACGGCCAGCACCACATCGGACCGGTCACCCGGGGTCACCACCGCGATACCCTCGGTCAGCCGCTCCAGCACATGCTCGGCCGTCATCCCCGCCACGAGCACGCCCATCGCCTCGCGCGACAGCAGCGCGGGATCCCCGGCGATCACCGTGCCGTCGACCGCCACCTGTAATTCGGCCACCGACGGGGCGATGAGCAACGGCTCCTCGGGCAGCACATAGGCGGGCGGGCCGAGCGGTTTGAGGGCCTCGGCCACCTCGTCCAACTGCGCCGGGTCACACCGGTTGGCGACCACCGCCGCGGCGTGGGCATGCTGATGATTCAGCTCGGCCAGGCACACCTCGACCACATGAGCGACCTCTTCGGGCGTGCGGTCGGCGGCCTTGACCGCGAGCACGACGGGCGCGCCGAGGTTGACCGCGATGCGCGCGTTCATGCTGAGCTCGCTGGGGGTGGCGACGTCGGTGTAGTCGCTGCCGACGATCAGCACGGCGTCGCACCGCTCGGCCACCCGATGGAACCGGTCGACGATATCGGCGATCGCGACGTCGGGATCCTCGTGCACCTGCTGGTAGCTGACCCCGACACATTCGTCGTAACTCAACCCGGCCGTGGCACTGGCCAGCAACAGTTCGAGGATGTAATCCCGATTCTCGCCGAGGCGTGTGATCGGACGGAACACCCCCACCCTCGGCACCGTCGCAGCAAGTCGATGCAGGATGCCCAGCGCAATCGTCGACTTGCCGGTGTCACCTTCGGGTGAGGCTACGTAGATCGCGGTCGCGATGTCTCCATCCGGCACCGCTCCAGCATTCCCTAGATCAACCCAGCGCCGCCACCGCCCCCGCAAATTCCGTACAGAACCAGTCCACGTCGCTGTCCGAGAACACCAACGGTGGACGCACCTTGAGGACGTTGCCGTGGGTGCCGCACACCGAGATCAGCACCTTGCGGTCGCGCATCGCGTTGACCAGGTCGTGGGCACCGGTGCGGTCGGGGGTCTTGAGGTCGGGGTCGGTGACCATCTCGACGCCGGCGTACAGCCCCGCCCCTCGGACATCCCCGATGCGCGGATTCTCGGCGGCCACCCGGGTGAGCTCGTCGCGCAGGGCGGTGCCGACCCGCGCCGCGTTGGCCATCAGCCCTTCATCCTCGATGACGTCGAGCACCGCGCCCGCCGCGGCCATCGACACCGGATTGCCGCCGAAGGTGTTGAAGTACGGCACCTCGCGGGCGAACGCCTCGAGCACCTCGCTGCGGGCGGCCATCGCCGCCACCGGCAACCCGTTGGCCATCGGCTTGCCCATGGTGACCAGGTCGGGCACGACGCCGTGGCGGGTGAAGCCCCACATCGACTCCCCGGTGCGGCCGAAACCGGGCTGCACCTCGTCGGCGAGGAACACCCCGCCGGCCGCGCGTACCGCCGCCACCGCGGGCGCCAGCACCGAGGGGTCGGGGTAGATACCGTCGGAGGAGAAGAAGGTGTCCACGATCAGGGCGCTCAGGCCATGGCCGGCCGCCTTCAGCTCGCCGATCGCTGCCTCCACATCGGCCAGGAACCGGTCTGCCACATCGGCGCCCGAGCGGTAGCTGTCCGGAGCGGCCACGGCGCGCACATGCGGCCCCATGGCGGTGGCTCCACCGATCGACGGTGAAATCGCCGTCACCGCTTCGGTATTGCCGTGGTAGGCGTCGCGAGTGACGATCACACCGCGTGCCCCGGTGTACATCTGGGCGACCCGCAGGGCCAGGTCGTTGGCCTCCGAGCCGGTGCAGGCGTACATCACCTGGTCGACTTCGCCTGGGAGCGTGGCCAACAGCCGCTGCGAGTACTCCACGATGCCGTCGTGCAGGTAGCGGGTATGGGTATTGAGTGTCTCGGCCTGGCGGGCGATGGCGGCCACCACGTGCGGGTGGCAGTGCCCGACGCTGACGACGTTGTTGTACGCGTCGAGGTAGCGCGCGCCGTCTGCGTCGAACAGGTGGCTGCCGCGGCCGCGGACCAGGTGCACCGGCCGTTCGTAGAACAGCCGGTACGCCGGTCCCAGTAGGTGGGTGCGGGCCTCGATCAGCTTTTCGGTGTCAGGATCGGTCGAAAGGCCGCTGTAGCTGTTCGAATCCATGATGTTGGAAAAACCCATGGCATCCCTTTCGCGACTTGCGGCCACCCGCTAACGTTCGTGCGCTTCCTCCAACACTGTGCGCCCGAGATCGGAATAACGTTCCGGATCCTTGAATTTCAGGAACAGTGCCCACAGCACACCGCCGATCCCGGCGATGCCGACAACATACGGGATCGATGTGAAGATCCAGTCGGAAGCGGCCGTACCCGCGGCAAACGACGCGTTCTTGGCCAACAGGTAGATGACGTAGAGCATGCCGGTTCCGCCCAGCAACGGCGCCAGGAAGGTGGTGAACCAGTTCGCGGTTTCCGGGTGGCGCTTCTGCACGTGGAAGTAGGAGATCACCGAGAACGCCGCCAGGGCCTGGACGATCATGATGGCCGTGGTGCCCAGCAACGCCATCAGGCCGTAGAGCCCGGTGTAGGAGTCACGTCCGGTGATGTCGAAGAACAGCACGACCACGGTCGCGAAACCGGTCTGCACGAATCCGGCGATGTGCGGCGAACCGTGTACCGGATGGGTGGAGCCGATGGTCTGGCGCATTCCGGGCACGACGTTCTCGCGCCCGAGCGCATACAGGTAGCGGGCAGCGCAGTTGTGGAACGCCATGCCGCAGGCGAAGGAACCGGACATCAGCAGAATCTTGAAGAGGTCGACGGCCCACTGTCCGAGGTGTTCGTGCACCGGGGTGAAGAAGATGTCACCGGCAGTGGTCGAATCCTGTGCCAGCGCAATCGCATTCTGCGGGCCGGTGCCGACGATCGCCAGCCACGAAACCAGTACGTAGAACACGCCGATACCGACCACCGAGCTGATCACCGCGATCGGGATGATCTTCTTGGGGTTGCGCGACTCCTCGCCGTACATGGCGCTGGACTCGAAGCCCACCCACGACCAGAACGCGAAGAACAAACCGACTCCGGCCGATCCGGCAACGGTGATCATGCTGCCGTCGGCACCGGCCACCTCGCCGGAGAGACTCTGAAAACCGTTGAGCGGGTTGAGCGATCCCAGTGACCAGCCCTGTGGTCCCCCACCGGTGAAGACCACCGACAGCGCCATCATGGCCAGCATGATGATCTCGGTGATCAGGAACACCGCGAGCACCTTGGCGGCCAGGTTGATGTCGAAGTAGGTCAGGACCGCGTTCACGGCCAGCATCACCACCGCGAAGAGAAGCCAGGGCACGTCGATGTTGAAGAACGACTTGAACAGATCATTGCCGAAGAACGAGAAGATGCCGATCAGCGAGGCCTCGAACACCATGTAGGCCAATGCGGTCAGGAATCCCGCACCGAGACCGACGACACGCCCCAGGCCGTGCGAGATGTATCCGTAGAAGGCACCGGTAGCGGTGATGTGCTTGCTCATCGCCGCGTAGCCGATGGCGAACAGGGTCAGCACGATGGTGGCGACGAAGTATCCGGCGGGCGCGTAGACGCCGTTGCCGAAGCCGACCGCGATCGGCACGTTGCCGACCATGGCGGTGATGGGGGCGGCCGTGGCGACCGCCATGAACAGCACGCCGACCAACCCGACGGCGTTGGGTTTGAGGCGTTGGATGGGGGCGCCGGACGGGGCCGGCGGATCGATGATCTCGCTCATTGCGGGTCCTAACTGAGGACGGCTTCTGGACCACTATTTGGTCTGATTGTTTGGCGTCGCCGACGGCATTGTGATGCGACGAAGCACATTGTTAGCCCGTAGAGGTGGCAGCGGCAACTCGAAACTTATTGCAGTTCAGGCCATTTATTGCCGTCATGTAAACCGGTCGGTTTTGGTCTGCTGCGTCCGGTCGATTTGGTTCATACTCGGGCGATGTCCCCGACATCCGGCGGCCCCGTCGCCGAGGACGTGCGCCGGCGCATCCTGTCCATGTTGGCCGCGGGCGCCCTGCGGCCCGGCTCGCGGCTGGGCACCGAACGTGAGATGGCGGCGGACTTCGCGGTGTCGCGGTCCACGCTGCGCAGCGCACTGCTGCCGTTGAGCCAGGCCGGCGTGCTGGAGCGCCGCACCGGGCGCAACGGCGGCACCTTCGTACGCGCCGATGTGGTCGAACGCAACGCCGCCGAGCTGGCCGGGCTACCGGACCGGTTGCGCAGCGGCGGCCACACCAGCGCCACCCGGGTACTGGCGACCGACCGCAGACCGGCCACCCCGGTGGAGTCGCAGGCCCTCGAAATCAACGACGGTGCAGACATATTCACGATCCGGCGGCTGCGGTACGCCGACGGTGCGCCGTTGTCGGTGGACCTTTCCTGCTTCGCCGCCGAGCGCATGGACGATCTGCTGGAACAGCCGCTCGGCGGTTCGCTCTACGAGTTGGTGCGGGTGCGGTACGGCCTGACCCCGGCTGCCACCACCGAGACCATCGAAGTGGTCAGCGCCAGCCCCCGCGAAGCACAATGGCTCGATATCGCCCAGCGCAAACCGCTCTTGGCCATCACGCGCGTCACCCGCGACAGCGACGGCCGGCCGTTCGAGTACGCCAATGACCTGTTCCGAGCCGACCGGGTACGGCTCACTGCCACCAGCCAGGGCAGCGTCGGTGCGGTGCAACGCTCGGTGAGCAGTGCTTGAGATCAGACACCTTGTGGGACAACGATATCCGTGATCAGTGCCATGTGGTCGGCACCCGGCACCAACTCTGTTCGCACCGCCGTGGCGTCGGCATTGCGCAACAGCACATGGTCGATGCCGACGGCCGGTACCCGCCGGGGGCCGACCGGGAAGGTGCGGATCATGCCGCCGCCGGCCTGCTCCGCGGCGTCGCGGTAGCCGGTGGCGAGCAATTCACGGAACGGCAGCATGTCGTGGGTGGCATTGAAGTCCCCGGCCACGATCACCGGGCCCGGTCCGGCCTCGTCGGCGAGCTCGCGCAGCATCGTCGGGAACTTCTCCATGTCCGTGCGCCACGACTCGATCGGCTGCGGCCACGGCGCGGCGAAATGGATGCCGACCAGGATCGGGGCCACCGCGACGTCGGGGACGTGCAACCGCGCTCGCAGCATCACCATCGAGTACCCGGGAACGTGAGCGCCCTCGGTCAGCGGGAACCGGCTCCATATCCCGAGGCCGCCGGCCATCGGCTCCGGGTCGAAGATCCGGTGGCCGAAGGTGTTCTCCAGCCCCGCCGCGATCAGCCCGTCGGCAGCCTCCTGCGTGAGCTCCTGCAACACAACGACATCGGCGGTCCGCTCGGCAGCGGCCACCACGGCGGCGGGATCACCGCGCCCCATACCCAGATTCGAACTGAACACCCGCACCGGTGCCGACTGCGCCGTCACCGCCTCCGGACCGAGGTACTGCGGCACCTGGATCACCGCGGCCGCCAGCGTCAGCACCAGGGCCAACGCCGTCAGCACCCACCGCCGACCGAGTACCAGCAGCAGCACTGCCACCGGGGCCGCCAGGGTCAGGTACGGCGATGCCGTCGCCAACAGCACCGTGCCGTGGCGGCCCAGCGGTACGTAGCGCACCGCCAGGCCCACCGCGGCGACACCCGCCGCGACCACCCCGAAGAGGGTCGCGAGAATTCGGATCAACTCAGCCGAGCTTGCGCAGCCGCGGTTCCAGATCCTTCTTGAACAGGTCGAGGAAACGACGCTGGTCGTGACCGGGGGCGTGGAACACCAGATGGTTCAGGCCCCACTTGATGTACTGGCCGACCTTCTCGACCGCCTCATCGGGATCCGAGGCGACGATCCAGCGCTTGGCGACCTGCTCGATGGGCAGTGCGTCGGCAGCCTTCTCCATCTCGATCGGATCCTCGATCGAGTGCTTCTGCTCGGGGGTCAGCGACAGCGGCGCCCAGAACCGGGTGTTCTCCAACGCCAGCTTCGGGTCGGGATCGTAGGAGATCTTGATCTCGATCATCCGGTCGATGTCCTCGGCGTTGCGGCCGGCAGCCTCGGCGCCCTCCTTCACGGCGGGGATGAGCTTGTCCTTGTACAGCTCCTCCCCCTTGCCGGAGGTGCAGATGAAGCCGTCACCCGCACGGCCCGCGTACTTGGCCACCACCGGACCGCCCGCGGCGATGTAGACCGGGATGCCACCCTCGGGGACGTCGTAGATCGAGGCGCCCTTGAGCTTGTAGTACTCGCCGTCGAAATCGACGCGGTCGCCCACCCACAGCTCGCGCATGAGCTTGACCGACTCGCGCAGCCGGGCGAAGCGCTCCTTGAACTCGGGCCATTCCCCGCTGTAGCCGGTGGCGATCTCGTTGAGCGCCTCGCCGGTGCCCACCCCGAGGAAGATGCGGCCCGGGTACAGACAGCCCATGGTCGCGAACGCCTGAGCGATCACCGCGGGGTTGTACCGGAAGGTCGGCGTCAGCACCGAGGTGCCCAGCACGAGCCGCTCGGTACGCTCGCCCACCGCCGTCATCCAGGCCAGCGAGAACGGCGCATGCCCACCTTCGTGTCGCCACGGCTGGAAATGGTCGCTGACCGTCGCGCTGTCCATACCCGCCGCTTCGGCCAGCACTGCCAGCTCGACGAGTTCCCGGGGCGCGAACTGCTCCGCCGACGCCTTATAACCAAGTTTGAGTTCAGCCACGGTTCGTTTCTACTCCTGTGCCTAAACTCGCGACATGGCAGCAGTGCTGAGCGCGATCACCGAGCATGTGCACTTCGCACAAACCGACCTGGTCAACTGGACGCTGGTGACCGACGGGGATCGGGTCATGCTGATCGACGCCGGCTTCCCGGGGCAGCGCCAGGACGTCATCGGGTCGGTGAACCAACTCGGGTACTCCATCGACGACATCGCCGCCGTGCTGCTGACCCACGCTCACATCGACCACTTCGGCACCGCGATCTGGTTCGCGAAAACCCATGGCATACCGGTGTTCTGCCACGAGACCGAACTCGGTCACGCCAAGCGTGAATATCTCGAGCAGGCCGCACCCGCCGATGTGGTGCGCAACATCTGGCAGCCCCGCTGGCTGAAGTGGGCGGCCACCATCACCGCCAAGGGCGGCATGAATCACGCCGGCATCCCCACCGCGCAGGCGCTGACGGCCGAGATCGCCGCCGGGCTACCTGGGGCGCCCGTAGCCGTGCCCACGCCGGGTCACACCGGCGGACACTGCTCGTTCATCGTCGGCGGTGCCCTGGTCAGTGGCGACGCACTGGTGACGGGGCACCCGCTGTTGCGGCGCACCGGCCCCACTCTGCTTCCGGCGTTGTTCAACCACGACGAGGACGGCTGTCTGCGCAGCCTCGAGACGCTCGGGGTGCTGGGTACCGACATCATGCTTCCCGGACACGGGCCGATGTGGCGCGGATCGATCGCCGACGCCGCCGCGGCGGCGGCCGCCGTCCACGCCTAGTGCTGCAGGATCCGGTACCCCAGCAGGAAGAACCCGGTCAAGCACAAACCGCAGGCCAGCACGATCGTCGGCATCAGGACCATCTGGTCGAGTTCGTCGGGATCGAACACCTCGTCGTCGTACACCGACCCGAACAGCACTCGGGCAAACTTGGTCCGGCGAAATGCGTGCATCCGCCGTCGCGATTCCGCCGATTCGGCCCGGCGACCGATGAACAGCCGCAAAGCCACCCCGGTCGCGAACACCACCGCAGCCGCTGCCAGTAGCAGCGATCCCACGATTACCTGCAGACTCGGCAAATACACCCCTAGCGGTGACGACAGCTTCGGGGCCAGCCTAGCCGCTAATTGCCCCACCGCTCGGCGATCAGCTGGTGGGAGCGCAGCCGGTCGGAGTGCCGGTGCGTCACCGAGGTGATGACGAGTTCGTCCGCCCCGCTGACCCGCGCCAGCGCCTCCAGCCGCGTGGCGACCTGATCGGGGTCGCCGACGAATTGTGTTGCGACACGGTCCCGGACCACCTCCAGCTGCTCGTCGGACAGCGGACCGCAGTCGGCCGGATCCGGGTACGGCACCGCGCCGCCGCCGGCCCGGATCGAATAAACCCAGTGGCCGTAGCTCGATGCCAACTTTCGTGCGGTGGCTTCGTCGTCGGCCACGACCACGTCGGCCGACACCGCCACGTACGGCTCGGACAGGCTCTCCGACGGTGTGAATCCGTTGCGGTACACCTCGATTGCCTCCAGCGCGGTGGCCGGGGTGATGTGATAGCTGGCCACGAACGGCAGCCCGCGCGCGGCAGCGACGCGCGCACTCTGTCCCTTGCTGCTGCCGAACACCCACGGTGTCAGGCCGGCGCCCGCACCGGGAACCGCAGTGCCCACCTCATAGCGGCCGGCGAGCATGGCCAGGATGTCATCCACCTGGCCGGCGAAATCCGGTGTGAGCGCTTCGGGTTGCTGCAACACCGCCATCCGCGACTGCAGCCGCGGGTCCCGCATCAGCGCGCTGATGTCGTAGGGCGCCGGGATCACCACACCGTCGATCTCGTGCCACTGGCGCGGCGGTCTGGGCTCACGCGGCTTGTCCCGTACCGCTTCGGCGCGTTTCTGACCCGAGCGGCCCACCCCCAGATCGATGCGGCCGGGATGGAACGCAGCCAGTGTGCCGAAGCTCTCGACCACGGCGACCGCCGTGGTGTGGCCGAGTTGCACGGCCGCGGTCCCGACCCTGATCCGTTCGGTGGCCGCGGCGATCTGCCCCACCAGGACCGCGGGCGAGGAGCTGGCCACCGATACGAAGTGGTGCTCGGCGACCCAATACCGTTGGTAGCCCCACTGTTCGGCGTGACGGGCCAGATCGACAGTGTTATGCAGCGCAGTCTGCGCATCGCTGCCCGCACTGATCGGTGCCAGGTCGAGGATCGAGAGTGGCACTGTCACGTCGACGTCAGCTCCTTCTCGAACGCGATCGGGAAGACCGTCCCCTCCCCTTCAGGAGGCATCGGGGCAATGAGCCGGGTGTAGCCCGCCGAGTCGTAGAGCGCCTCGGCCTCCGGCTGCAGATGGCCCGTCGTCAGATAAACCCTCCGATATCCGCGCGCGGCGATCTCGCGTTCGAGGTGGGCGAGCAGCACCCTGCCGTATCCACGCTTGCGATAGCGACTGTCGGTCCAGATACGTTTGAGTTCGGCGGTCTCGGCGTCGAATCGGGTGAATGCGCCACCGGTAACCGGCACGCCGTCGAGCACGCCGATGTACAGGCCGCCGCCGGGCGGGGCGAACTCGTCGCCCGACTTCCCGCGCAGCCAGCCCATCATCAGTTCGGGCGTGCCGCCGTACCGTCCCGAGTACTCCACCGACAACTCGGCCAGCAGCGGCGTGGCCAGTGGATCATCCAGGCCGACCGCGACAAACCGCACATCACTCACGGGGGCTGACTTAACCACCGTTTCGATACCCACGGCAGCTTCAACGCGCAGCCATGGTCGGGATATGCCCACCGGCTCAGCCTGATTAAAAGGCGGCCGAGCTGCTCATTTCCTGGCGAGGTAGTAGTAGTTCGACGGGTCCTGCTCGACCTCGGCGACTTCCACATCGGCGAATCCGGCGTCGGCCAGCATCGACACGGCCAACTGCCGGCCCCACATCGTGCCCAGCCCGGCGCCTCCCAGACCGAGCGAGACCGACATGCAATGCGTCAGGGAGACGGCGTAGCGATACGTGCTCATCGCGGCGCCGATGTTGTCCTCCAGCCGACTGGAAGCCTTGATGTCGGCCATCACCAGCACTCCACCCGGCCGCAGCGCGCGGTAGATGTTCTCCAGTACCCGGGCCGGCTGCGCCTGGTCATGAATCGCATCGAATGCGGTGATGACGTCGTACGACGCGGTCCGGTCCAGGTCCGCCAAGTCGGCAGCCAGGAACGAGACATTGGTCAAACCACGTTGCGCCGCCTGGGCGGCCCCGGTGGCGATGGCTTCCGGCGAGAAGTCGATACCGGTGAATCGGCTGGCCGGATAGGCCCGGGCCATCAGGCCGAGCGCGTACCCGCTGCCACAACCGAAATCGGCGACGTCGATTCCGCTCTCGAGCCGTCGAGGAAGGCCATCGACCAATGGCAGCACGGCACTGATCAGGGCGGCGTCGAACACCTCTCCACTCCGCTCGGCCATCACGGTGTGGAAGCGCGGATAGTCGTCGTAGCTCAGGCCGCCGCCATCGCGGAAGCAGCCGAGGATCTTCTGTTCGACTTCGCACATCAGCGGGACGTACTGGGCCAGGCGCGCCAGATTGCCCAGGCCGGAGTCGCGTGTGAGCGCAGCGGCGCGGTGGCCGGGCAACCGATACGTCGAGGACTCCGCGTCGTAGTCGACCACCCGCCCCGCGGCCATCCCGCCGAGCCATTCACGGACGTAGCGTTCGTCGAGGCCGGCTGCGTCGGCGATCTCGGCGCTGGTTGCCGACGGCAGCTTCGCCATCGCGTCGAACAGCCCGGTCTGGTGGCCGATGCTCAACAGGAGGGTCAACCCTGCACTGTCGATCGCCGAGGTGATCCGTTCGGAGAAGTCTTCAGCCGTCTCGGTAACTGTCTGCTGGTCAGTGCCATTCGCCATCACGCCCGCCCAGACTACGCCGCCTCGGCCACCCCCTTCCGGAGAAAACTTGACACGTGTAAAGTTCGCCGCCATGGACAACATCAGGGGCAAGACCATCGCGATCACCGGCGCCGCCCGCGGCATCGGTTACGCCACCGCCAAGGCCCTGCTGGCCAAGGGCGCCCGCGTCGTCATCGGCGACCGTGACGTCGCCCTTCAGGAGTCGGCCGTCGTCGAGCTGACCAAGCTCGGCCAGGTGTCCGGCTACCCGCTCGACGTCACCGACCGCGAATCGTTCGCGACCTTCCTGGACAAGGCCCGCACCGACGGCGGCGGGCACATCGACGTGCTGATCAACAACGCCGGTGTCATGCCGGTCGGGCCGTTCCTGGAACAGTCCGAGCAGTCGATCCGGTCCAACATCGAGGTGAACGTGTACGGCGTGCTCACCGGCTGCCAGCTGGCGCTGCCCGAGATGGTGAAGCGCCGTAGCGGCCACGTCATCAACATCGCCTCGCTGTCGGGCCTGATCCCGCTGCCGGGCCAGGTGGTCTACGTCGGCTCCAAGTACGCAGTCGTCGGGCTGTCCACCGCGCTGGCCGACGAGATGGCGCCGCACGGGGTCGACGTGTCGGTGGTCATGCCGCCGTTCACCAACACCGACCTGATCTCGGGCACCAAGTCCGGTGGAGCCATCAAGCCGGTCGAGCCCGAAGAAATTGCAGCAGCCATCGTCAAAACTTTGAACAAGCCCAAGACCCACGTGTCAGTGCCGCCACCCCTGCGTTTCACCGCACAGGCCGCACAGATGCTGCCCCCCAAAGGCCGCCGCTGGATGAACAAGAAACTGGGCCTGGACAGCGTGTTCCTGGAATTCGACGCGGCCAAGCGCAAGAGCTACGAGGATCGGGCCCAGGCAGCCCAGGGCGTCATCGAGAGCTAGTCAACGGCGAACGTCGGCAGCTCGGCGCCGTGGCGGTAGCCCTCGATCACCTCGAGGGCACCGCCGAGCAATTCCTCGTGGGTGAACTCGTAGCGCTCGACGCTGCCGACGAACACCACCCGCACGATCTCGCCGTCCTCGGCCGCGTCCAGCCACAGTGAGGTAACCGGGAGGCCGTCGGACACCTCGGCGCCGGACGGCTCGTAGAACCACACCGCATAGTCGTCGCTGGACTCATCTTCGTCAAAAGTCCAGCCGCGCGCGGTGATTCGCTCGTCGAACTCGGCCAGATCGGCGACGACGGCATCCGGGATGTCGGCCAACTGATCGACCATCTCGTGGGGCACCAGGTGCGTGTCACGAGTGGCCTGCCGCTTTTTGCGGCGGGCCTTCTTGGCGTCGGAGCCCTTGGACACGACCTGCCCTCGCCTAGCTCAGCGCCTGGTCGAGATCGGCGATCAGGTCCTCGGTGCCTTCCAGGCCGATCGAGATGCGCACGACGCCGTCGCCCAGCCCGATCGCGGCGCGACCCTCCGGCCCCATGGCCCGGTGCGTGGTGGTGGCCGGGTGCGTGATCAGCGTCTTGGCGTCGCCCAGGTTGTTCGAGATGTCGATGACGCGCAGCTTGTCGAGCACCTCGAACGCGCGGTCCTTCGCAGATCCATTCTTGCCAGCGGCAAGTTCGAACGTGACGACGGTGCCGCCGCCGCGCATCTGACGCTTGGCCAGGTCGTATTGCGGATGCGATTCCAGGAACGGGTACTTGACCCAATTCACGCCAGCCTTGGCCTCCAGGAACTCGGCGATCCGCTGCGCCGAGCGATTCGAATAATCCACCCGGACCGCAAGCGTCTCAAGGCCTTTCAGCAGCGTCCAGGCATTGAACGCGCTGATCGCCGGGCCGGTGTGGCGCATGAGCTTCTGCACCGGGCCGTCGATGTACTCCTTGTCGCCCAGGATCGCCCCGCCGAGCACGCGGCCCTGCCCGTCGATGTGCTTGGTGCCCGAATACACCACCACATCCGCGCCGAGCGGCATACCCTGCTGCAGCAGCGGCGTCGCGAAGACGTTGTCCAGCACCACCTTTGCTCCGGCGGCATGGGCCAGCTCGGACACCGCGGCGATATCCACCAGGGACTGCATCGGGTTGGACGGCGTCTCGAAGAACACCGCCGTCGTTGGCACCGACAGCGCCTCTTCCCACTGCGCGAGGTCTTCGCCGTCGACGAACACCGTCTCCACACCCCAGCGCGGCAGGATCTCGTTACACACCACGAAACACGACCCGAACAGGCTCCGGGCGGCCACCAGGCGGTCACCCGCGCCCAGAAGTGCACCAAGCGCGGTGAACACCGCCGCCATGCCGGTGGCGGTCGCAAAACATGCGGGCGCATCTTCGATGAGCCGCAGCCGCTCCTCGAACATCGAGATGGTCGGGTTGCCGTAGCGGGAGTAGACGAAGCGGTCGATCTCGCCGGTGAACGCCTGCTCGGCCGCGGACGCGGATTCGTAGACGTACCCCGAGGTCAGGTACATCGCCTCGGCAGTTTCCTCGAACTCCGACCGCAGCAGACCGCCGCGCACACCGATGGTGGCCTGGCTGACGCCGTCGGGCAGGGCAGCCGGGATCCGGACAGATGGGATGTCAGTCATATTTGTTTTCGACTCTGCTACTCAACTTTGTTTCCAAGGCAGACCGACGGCTTTCCAACCGGTACCACCACGGTGGCGGTGCTGGTCGAGATTGCCCTCGAATCCGTCGAGGATGTTGTACGACGGCGCGATGCCAGCCGCGGTGGCGGCCTCGGCAGCGCCGATCGAACGGTTGCCGGAGCGACACAGGAAGACCACCGGCCGCTCGCCCGGCGTCACGCCAGACGCCTGAAGATCGTCGACGAACGCATCATTGTGGCCGCCGTCGGTACGGTTCCACTCCACGTAGATCACGTCACGCTCGAGGGTGGACAGATCCGGCACGCCGACAAAGCGCCACTCGGCGTCGGTACGACAGTCCACCAGCACGGCCTCGGAATTCTCACTCAGAAGCTTCCAGGCCTCCTCAGGCGTGATGTCTCCTGCATAGCTCACGGGCGTGAGTCTCCCATACTCGAACAGACGCGCCATTGGCCGTCCTCGCGCACAAAGGCCGTCTCGGTGTTCACCTTGGCGTCCGGGGTGTTGCCGAAGTGGTAAACCACGGTTGCCGTGGCCCGATCACCCTCGACATGCACCGCGGTGACGTCGTCGACATACCTGGCACCCTGCTTGGCCACCGAATCACGCTGCCGGGCAATGAAATCTACCTCGGTGCCGCGTTGCGCGGTGCAGGTGTGATCCGAGAATTCGCCGAAGTTCTCCCTCTGCAGAGCGTCATTCTGGCCGACCGCCGCGAGGCTGACCTTCTGGTCCTCGCTCCGCCCGTCGCTGCCGAAGACGTTGAGCAGAACCACAACGATCACCACGAGCACAATGACGGCCAGTGCGCCGAGGAAGGGCGCCATCGTGGGCCGATCCTCGGTGTCGTCGGTGTCGTCGGTGCTGTCAGCCATCCCGGCTACCACAGCTTGCGCAGCGCAGAGCCGACCCGGCGGGCACGGTCACGGGCAATGATCACATCAGGCGCGGTGGCCAGTGCGACCCCGAGGCGCCGCGGGGCCTCGGATTCACCCGGCCGGCCGAACAACCGCACATCGCTTTCCGACGTGGCCAGCGCCTCGGACAACACACCGCTGATGTCGGCCGACAGCTCGCCGGCATCGGCCCCGCCGTAGCTGATCTCGGCGGCTGCCGGGGAGATCATGATGGTGTCCACCGCCAGGCCCAGAATCGCCCTGGCATGCAGCTCGAACTCCGACAACCGCTGCGACCGCAGCGTCACCAGCCCGCTGTCGTGCGGCCGGATCCGGACATCGGAGAAATACACGTCGTCGCCCTGAACCAGCAGCTCGACCCCGAACACCCCACGTCCACCCAACGAGTTGACGATCCGTGCGGAGATGGACTTCGCGGCGTCCAGGGCGGCCGGCGACAGCGGCTGAGGCTGCCACGACTCCAGCACGTCCGCACCGACCTGACGATGCCCGATCGGCTCGCAGAACTGCACACCGGGACCCGACGGCCCGGCCGTGCGCACGGTCAACATCGTGATCTCGTATTCGACCTCGACCACGGACTCGGCCAGCACGCGATTCTGCGCGATGTGTCCGGCGGTGGTCGCACGCTGCCAGGCCGGTTCGATGTCGTCGGGCCGCAGCAGCACCGACTCACCGTCGCGTTGCGCGCCCACGACCGGCTTGACCACCAACGGGAAGCCGGCATGCTCGGCCACTGCGGTCAGCTCCTCGACCGAACCGGCGAACCAGAACGGCACCGTGGGCAGGCCCAGCTCGTCCGACGCCAGCCGGCGCAGGCCTTCGCGGTCCTGGCTGAGCCGGATGCTGCGCGGGGCAGGCAGAACCTCGGTACCGCCCCGCTCGGCCACCGCCACCAGGGCGTCGGCGGCGATGACGCCGGACTCGGCCACCACGTAACGCGGCTTCTCCCGCTCGATGAGCGCGGCGAGTTCCTCGGCGTCATTCGTCTTGATCACCGCCGAGCGGTCCGCGACGCCGTGCGCAGGTGCGTAGTACCGGTCCGCGGCCACCACGACGCCGCCGAGCCGCTGGAACGCCAGCGCGAGCTCCCGGCTCAACTCACCCGAGCCCAGCAGCAGCACCGTCGCAGCGGGGTCGGTGGGCTTGTCGGCGGGCTTGTCGGCGCCCTCTTCGGCGCCGTCGACCTGATCGTCGGTCAGGTCATCGGTCTGCGCGTCCTCAATCGATTCACTCATCGCACACACCAGCCTGCCAGATCGTCACCCGACCCGATGGTCGATATAGCACCAACGCCAACTCTCGCCGGGTTCCGCCGAGCGCATCACCGGATGACCGCTTTGCTGAAAGTGCTTGGTGGCATGCTGATGCGGGCTCGAGTCACAGCAACCGACATGACCGCACGTCATACACATCCGTAGATGCGCCCAGCTGTTCTCGCCGTCTTCCTCGCATTCCTGGCACTGTCCGGGAGTCAACGGTTGCGGCTCGGGGACCTCGGCGTCGAGATGTTCACAGGTGCGAGGCGTGGGACTGTGCTCACGCCGACGTGATCTCCTCAACATGTTGATCAAGGATAGGCACGGCACACGAAGGAGGAACGACAACGTGGGTGCCTCACTCCTGGCGGCGCTGGTCGCCGCAATCCTGCTGGCCGCCGTCGCCCGCCGCTTCGACGTCTCGGCGCCGTTGGCGCTGGTGGTGGCCGGACTCGCCGGCAGCGCACTACCCGGCTTCGACGATGTCCACCTGGATCCCGAACTGGTGCTCTTCGTGATCCTGCCGCCGCTGCTGTGGTCGGCGGGACTGGAGAGCAGCTATGTGGCGCTGCGCCGCAACATCCGGCCGATCGGGCTGCTCGCCGTCGGGTTACCGCTGGCCACGACGTTCGCTGTCGGCATCGTCGCGTTTCACACCGTGCCCGAACTCACCATCGCCGCGGCCCTGACCCTCGGAGCCATCGTGGCCCCGCCCGACGCGGTCTCGGCCACCGCGGTCGGCCGCCGGCTCGGTCTGCCCCGGCGCACCATGACCCTGCTGGGTGGGGAAAGCCTGCTCAACGACGCCACCGCACTGACCGCCTACAAGGTGGCACTCGGAGCCGCCATCGGCACGGCCGCCAGCTGGGGCACCGGCCTGGCCACCTTCGGGTTGGCCGCAGCCGGCGGCGTCGTGGTCGGTGGCGTTATCGGCATGGTGGTGCACTTCATCCGCACCCGCCTCGACGATCCGCTGGTCGAGAGCGCCATCGGCCTGATCGCGCCGTTCTTCACGTACCTGCTGGCCGAGGAGATCCACGGCTCGGGCGTGATCGCCGTGGTGGTGGCGGCGTTGATCCTGGGCCAGCGGGAGACACAGGCCGGCTACGCGACCCGCCTGCAGGACAAAGCGGTGTGGAAGGCCCTGCAGCTGATCCTCGAATCGTTCGCATTCCTGCTGATCGGCCTGCAGCTGCCGAAGGTGATCAGTGAACTTGCCGGCATCTCGGCGGCCACGCTGGCGATCTCGTCGGCGGCGGTGCTCACCACGGTGATCGGGGTGCGCATCGTGTGGGTGTACGTCTCGACCTATCTGCCCCGGCTGCTGTCCAAGAAGATCTGCTCCCGCGAGCCCGCGCCGCCGAGCGGGCAGGTGTTCGTCGTCGCCTGGGCGGGCATGCGCGGCGTGGTGTCGTTGGCCGCGGCGTTCGGTGTCCCGGCCACCACGCTGGCCGGTGATCAGTTCCCCGGCCGCCCGCAGTTGGTGTTCCTCACCTTTGTGGTCGTCGTCGGCACGCTTTTGCTGCACGGCCTGACGTTGCCGTGGTTCATCCGAGTGCTCGGGGCCCAGGGGGACGAGGCGCACAGCGACGCCGTCGCCACTGCCGCGGCGCAGGACAAGGCGGCGCGGGCCGCAGCTGAACGGCTCGACGCCCTGATGTCCGAACAATCGGCCACCGATGTGCCCGAACGTGCCGCCGACGTGCTGCGGGCGTGGAACACCCGGCGCCGCAATGCCGCCTGGGAACGTTTGGGCCGCGACGACGCCGACATCGGCGAGAGCCCGACGTCGGCATTCCGCCGGCTACGCCTCGAAATGCTTGCCGCCGAACGGGACACGTTCATCGCCGAGCGCGATGCGGGACACATCGACGACGAAGTTCTGCGTACTGTGCTGCATGGGCTCGACTTGGAAGAGGCGACACTGAATCGTGATTAGGCGTCTGGCGTGGCTCGCGGTGTTGGTCGTGATCGTCTCGGGCGCGCTACTGGGCCTGCTCAGCGACAGTGACGCCGCCTCGCAGTCGCCGGTCGCCGTTCCGTCCAATGCCGAGTCGGCACGGGCTGACGCACTGCGGGCCGATTTTCCCGGCGGAGATCAGGTTCCGGCGATCCTGGTGGTGACCCGCACGGACGGCGGTGAACTCACCACGGCCGATATCGACGCCACCGCCGATGCGCGGAACCGGATGACCGATGCGCCCGGCCCGCCCGTGGTGGTCGCCGACGACCGCAAAGCCGCCGTGGCAACCGTGCCGTTGAAGGCCGACCTGTCGGGCTTCGGGCTGAACGACGCCGTGAAGGATCTGCGCGCCACCGCGGCCAACGGGCTACCGGCCGGGTTGCGGGCACAGATCACCGGCGGTCCCGCGTTCGGTGCCGACATCGCCAATTCGTTTGCCGGAGCGAACATCACGCTGCTCGCGGTGACGGCGGCGGTCGTGGCCCTGCTGCTCATCGTCACCTACCGCTCGCCGGTGCTGTGGTTGGTGCCACTGCTCGTGATCGCCTTCGCCGACCGCGTCGGCGCCGTCGTCGGCACCGCGGTGGCCTCGGGACTCGGGCTGAGCCCGGACGGTTCCACCTCGGGCATCACCAGCGTGCTGGTATTCGGCGCGGGCACCAACTATGCGCTGCTGTTGATTTCGCGGTATCGCGAGGAACTGGGGCGCACCCAGCAACACCGTGAGGCTCTGGTGACGGCGGTGCGCGCCGCCGCCCCCGCGATCGTGGCCAGTAACGCCACCGTGGTGCTGGCCCTGCTGACACTGCTGTTCGCCTCCGCACCCAGCAACCGCAGCCTCGGCGTGCAGGCCGCATCGGGTCTGGTGGTCGCCGCGATCTTCGTCCTGGTCGTACTGCCGCCGTTTCTCGCGCTGTGCGGCAAGCGACTGTTCTGGCCGTTCATTCCGCAGGTCGGAGCGACGCCACTGACCGAAAGCGGTGTCTGGCACCGGATTGCCGACTCGGTGGCCCGCAAACCGGCCCGCGTGGCGGTGGCCTCGCTGGGCGGCCTGGCCGTCCTGTGCACCGCTCTGTTGTCCACTCCGATCGGGCTGACCCAGACCGAGCAGTTCCGGGTGCACGCCGAATCGGTGACCGGCTATCAGACACTGGCCGCCCATTTCCCGAGCGGTCTGACCGACCCCACCCGCGTCATCGCCTCCACCGCCAAGGCCGGCGCGGTGCAGCGGGCGATCACCGACACCCCCGGCGTCATCTCCGCCTCCCCCGCAGGCGAGTCGCCGACCGGGCTGAGCCAGTGGTCGGTCGTGCTCAAGGCCGAACCCGCCTCCGACGAGGCCTTCGAAACCATTGACACCCTGCGTGATTCAGTACATTCGGCGGACCGCACCGCGTTGGTGGGCGGGTCCGACGCGCAGGCCAGAGACATCGCCACAGCGGCGCAGCGCGACCGACTCGTGGTGATCCCGGCAATCCTCGCGGTAGTGCTGGCCGTGCTCTACCTGCTGCTGCGGTCGGTCTTCGCGCCGCTGGTACTGGTCGGGGTCACGGTGCTCAGCGCGCTGGCCGCACTCGGACTGGGCGGTTGGGCCAGCGTGCACATATTCGGATTCCCGGCCCTGGACAACAGCACCCCGCTGTTCGCCTTCCTGTTCCTGGTGGCTCTCGGCGTGGACTACACGATCTTCCTGGTGACCCGGGCCCGCGAAGAGACACCGGAGTACGGAACCCGCCAGGGCATCGTGCGTGCGGTGTCGGCCACCGGAGCGGTGATCACCAGTGCCGGTGTGGTGCTGGCGGCAGTGTTCTGCGTGCTGGGCGTGCTGCCGCTGATCGTGCTGACGCAGCTGGGCATCATCGTTGGGCTCGGCATCCTGCTGGACACCTTCGTGGTCCGCACAGTGATCATTCCTGCCCTGTTCACGTCGATCGGCCCCCGCATCTGGTGGCCGGGACTACGTGCCGAGCGCTAGCTTGGCAGCTGTGCAGGAATTGCGAGTGCCGACGAAACTCGGCCGCATCCGCGTCCAGGTCCGCGGCGACGGCGATGCCGTGTTGTTCTGGCCGAGCCTGCTGATGACCGGCGACATGTGGGCCGGACAGGTGCAGGAGTTCGAGCGCGATCACCGAGTCATCCTCGTTGACCCGCCCGGCCACGGCGGTAGCGAAAAGCTGACCGCCCCTTTCAGTTTCACCGACTGCGCCGACACCGTCGCCGACATCCTCGACGGCGTGGGCGTCGAGCGCACGCACTTCGTCGGCAACTCGTGGGGCGGGATGATCGGTGGGACGTTCGCCGCGTTGTACCCGGGCCGCATCGGCCGTGCCGTGTTGATGAACTGCACGGCGTCGCCCGCCGGGCGAGGGCAGAAGTTGGAATACGGCTTGCTGCTGCGGATGGCCAAAGCCCTCGGGGGACTCCGCGGTCCCCTCACCCGACCGGTGCTCACGGCGTTCCTGGGCCCGACGACGTTTCAGACACGTCCCGAGGTGGTCGCCTTCGTACGGGATGCAGCGCACCGCGTCGACGTCGATTCCGCCGCGTGGGCGGTGCAGAGCGTGGTGCCGCGCCGCCCGGATCAGCGCACGTTGCTCTCGCGAGTGACGGCACCGGTGCTCGTGGTCGCCGGCGCCGAAGACGCGACCTTCCCGCTGAGGGAGACCATCGCGATGGCCGACGCCATTCCGGGGGCCGACGTGACGGTGCTCGACGGCGTCGCGCACCTGGCCGCGCTGGAGAATCCCCGCCTCGTCAACACGTTGATCAGGGACTTCCTGGCACGCGGGTAGCGTCGTGGCATGACTGGGCCGACGACACTGCCGCCATTGCACATGCGGCGCAATGCCTTCGACCCGACGCCGGACCTGCGCGAGATCCGTGAGACCGACGGGGTGCGCAAGGTCGTCAGTGCGCTCGGCAATCCCGTGTACCTGATCACCCGCCACGAGGACGTCAAGGCGGTGTTGGGTGATCACGAACGGTTCTCCAACAGCAGACCACCCGGTTTCACCCTGCCCGGAGCGCCCGAAATGTCCGACGAGGAGCTGGCCAGCGCACGCGCAGGCAACCTGTTGGGGCTCGACCCGCCCGAACACCAGCGGCTGCGCCGCATGCTCACCGCGGAGTTCACCATCCGCCGGATGAAACGTCTGGAACCTCGGATCGGCGAGATCGTCGACTCCCGGCTCGATGCGATGGCAGCGGCCGGCCCGCCCTCGGATCTGGTGGCCGACTTTGCGCTTCCCATCCCCTCGCTGGTGATCTGCGAACTGCTCGGCGTGCCCTACGAGGATCGCGACGATTTCCAGCAACGCTCGGCACACCAGCTCGACCTGTCCCTGCCCATCGCGGAACGTCTTGCGCTGCAACAGCAGAGCCGGGACTACATGCGCGGCCTCGTTGCCCGGGCCCGCCGCGATCCGGGCGAGGACATCCTCGGCATGCTGGTCCGCGACCACGGGGGCGAGCTGTCCGACGACGAACTCGTCGGCATCGCCGGGCTGCTGCTGCTCGCCGGGCATGAAACCACGTCGAACATGCTGGGCCTGGGCGTCCTGGCATTGCTGCGCCACCCCGACCAGCTGGCCGCGGTGCGCGACGATCCGGATGCCGTCGGCCCCGCCGTCGAGGAACTGCTGCGCTGGCTGTCCATCGTGCAGAATGCCATCCCCCGCTTCACCACCACCGAGGTCGAAGTTGCCGGCGTGCGGATTCCCCCGGGAGAGTTGGTCTTTGCCTCACTTCCGGCGGGCAACCGGGACCCCGGTTTCATCCAGATGCCCGACGCGCTCGACATCAGCCGCGGCGCACCCGGCCATCTGGCCTTCGGCCACGGCGTGCACCACTGCCTCGGCGCTCCGCTCGCCCGCATGGAGATGCGGATCGCCTTCCCGGCCCTGCTGCAACGGTTCCCGAACCTCGCGCTGGCCGAGCCGTTCGAGGATGTCGCCTACCGGTCTTTCCACTTCATCTACGGGCTGAAAACGTTGGCGGTAACGTGGTGAGCGCCATGAAAGTAGAAGCAGATCAGGACGCTTGCATCGCATCGGGCAACTGCGTGATGGTCTCCGACGTCATCTTCGATCAGGACGACGACGGTGTGGTCGAAGTCCTCGTCGATGAGGTGCCCGACGATGAGATCGCGCACGCACGCGAAGCCGTCAAGCTGTGCCCGGCAAGCGCATTGAAGCTCACCGGGGGCTGACGCCCTGCCACTCAGAAGGGTGGGGGCGGCCCGTACTCTTCTGCGAGCCAGGCTTGGTATTGGTGTTCGTATTCGATGTCGGCGTTGAGTTCGGTACGGAAGCGTCGTTCCTCGGCGATGCGGTCTTGACGGTCTTGTTCCCGGGTTCGTGTGCGTTTGGGCATCTTCGCGCCGCGATCGGGGTGCGGGGCTTGCGGTTCGGGGAGGTTCAGTTCCCCGGTGGGTTGGGCCAGGGTGGGGAACATCCCGGCGCCGTGAGGTTCGGTGCCGTACGTGTGTCCGGTGGGTGAGCTGAATTCAACAGTGCCATCGGGGAGTTGGTGGTCGGTCCAGCCGGGGCAGAACGTTTTCACCAAATGGTGTGCCCGGCAATACAGTTTGGTGTTCGACGGATGCGTGGGACCCGTGGGCCAGGGTGCGGTGTGGTCGATATCGCAACGTTCGGCGGGGGCGTCACAGCCCGGGAACCGGCACGTCAGATCCCGCCACCGGATGAACTCCGACAGTGCCACCGACGGGCGGTACCCCGGCTCAGAATTGGCCGAATCAGAGGCGGCCGGCGGGGCCAGGTCGCCGGGATCGCCCGACTCAGCAGGCTCGCTGGGTTCGGTCGGCTCGGTGGGCACCACCACCGGCTTGATCTTGCCCATAGCGGCCAGGTCCCGCACCGACTCGGCGGGCAAGATCCCATGGCCGGCCAGATACCCCGGATCATCAGAGGTGCCGTCCACGGTGGCCTGGCCGGCCAGCACGTGGACCAACGCAGCATCGGCGGCGGCCCGTTTCTGTGTGGCCGGGCAATCCTCACGACCACACAGGCACGGCAACTGCGATTCTAACCGGGCCACCGGCCCGACCGCATCAGCGCGGCGCTGCTCACGGGTCCGGGGATCGTGCTCACACACGGTGTCGGCCACCGCATCCAGACGCTGACTCAGCGCGACCCCATCGGCGGCGTGGACATTGGCCCACACCGAGGTCATGCCCGGGCTGCTCGGTTCGATCTGCACGAACCGCTCGTCGTCCACAGTGGGTGGGACCCGCACCCCGTTCGGGTCGAGTTTGGCGATCCACTGATCCACCCGATCCCGCAACTGCCGTTCGGAAAACCGCATCCACCGGTGCGCGCGGGTGGCCAGCTCTGCATCCAACCCAGACCACACCGCCGGGTCCACGATGCCGGTGCGGGCGATGATCATCCGCACCACCCGATAGTCGATATCCCCGACAGCGAACCGCGCCGCCACCAACGGCAACTTGTCGCGCAGCACCCGGGCGTGATGAATCTGCGTACCGGCCCGGCCCCTGCTGATCCGCAGTGCCGCCGATATTTCGGCGGCGACCGCCTCGAACGGATCGGTGGTCCAGAAGATGGTTTCGGCCAGCTCTTGTTCGCGGAGAGTATCCAATTCCCCGATCACGGCCAGACGCCCTGCGATCGCCGCGGATTCCGCGCGGGCCGACGCACTGATCCTGTCGATCAGCTCCGCGCCGAAATGTTCTTCGAACACGTGTTCGATTATGCCACGCCGCACCGACACGCGTGCGCGAAACTACCGCTGACTAGGCAGAATGCTCGTGCTCACCGGGTAGGTCGATCACGCCCGCCCGGACCAGGAACAACAGGCTGACCACCAGCACCCAGGTCGGGAACGCCAGCGCCAACCACATACTCAGATCGCCCGCGATCAGGAGTGTCGCCGCGAGAAGGTATGTCGTGAACGCCAACAGGCGGGGCATCAGACCGGTCTTCAACCAGATCGTGGCCAGCGAGATCATGAACACTGCGGCCATGCGGATCCCGTAGGTCTTACTCAGCGCCAGCAGCAACATCTGTCCGAACGTGGCGACGTCGGAATGGGCCGCCGCGTCGACCATCCCGGCCTTGCTGGCGATCAAGGCGGCACCGACGGCCGAGGACACGAACATCATGGCCAGGAACAGGATCCCGCTACCGAGGAACACCGACGAGAAGAACCGGTCCTCGTAGCGCCCGAAGCCGTCGCGCACCACGCCGATGAACCACAGGAACGCGATACCCGCGAACGGCATCAAGATCGACGCCACCCGCAGTCGGGTACTCGCTCCGTCGATCCACTGCGAGCCCGGCTCGGCACCTTCGGGCAGCGCGGTGCGGATCAAGACCAGCGAGACCCCGAACAGTACGGCGAACAACACTCCCGCGATCGCCGCGGCACGCGGCGTCGACAAACGGTGCATAGGTTGTTGATCCACGGCGCCATAGTGACACCCCGAGTCCCAAACTGCGGGGAGATCTTGAAGCGACGTGCAATCGAGTCCGACCGGTCGCCCGCCCTACGGCTGGCCCGGCAGCAACCTCAGCATCAGGCCGTTGGCCTCGGCCAGCAGATTCTCGTCGGGGTCACGCAGTTCGGCGTTCACAAATGCCTTGCGCCCCTCAGACTCACGCACCCAACCGCGGGCGGTCAGCACCGTGTCGATCGGCGTCACCTTGCGGTAGTCCACATGCAGGAAAGCCGTACGGCTGATCGGCCGGCCGGCAGCGTGGATCACCATGCCGAACACCGAGTCGAACAACAGCGGCAACACACCGCCGTGCACCGCATAGTTGCCGCCGACGTGGAATCTGCTGAACTCGACCTTCAATTCGACGCCCTCGGGCTCGAACTTCGCCACGGTGAACGGCGGCATCAGCAGACTGCCCACACCGGGCAGGGACGGCACCCGATTGGCCGGCCCGACACCCTCGGCAGCCTCATACGGGCCGAGCAGCTTGACGAGTTCTTCAGCCCGATCGGCCGCGTCGTCCCAGGTGTCGCTGTCCGGATTGGCCGAGACCGCCAGGTCCTGCGCCCGGCGCATCGCGGTGAGAAACCGCGCGAATCCCGGCCCGGGATCGGCCGATTCGAATACCGGGAATCCGCCGTGCTGTTCGAAGACCGATGGGCGCTCGTCGGTCACTTGGCGGCCAGGATGTCACGCCGCACGATCGTCTGCTCACGGCCGGGACCAACGCCGATGCACGAAACATGCGCGCCGGCAAGCTCTTCCAGCCGCAGCACGTAGTCCTGAGCCTTGGCGGGCAGATCGGAGAACTCACGCGCGTCGGAGATGTCCTCCCACCAACCGGGCAGCTCTTCATAGATCGGCTCGGCCCGGTGGATGTCCGACTGCGTCATGGGCATCTCGTTGGTGCGCTTGCCGTCGACCTTGTATCCGACGCACACGGGCACGGTCTCCAGGCTGGACAGCACGTCGAGCTTGGTCAGGAAGTAGTCGGTGATGCCGTTGACCCGGGTGGCGTACCGCGCGATCACGGCGTCGAACCAGCCGCAGCGCCGGGCCCGGCCGGTGGTCACGCCGACCTCGCCGCCGGTCTTGGCCAGGTAGGCACCGTGCTCGTCGAACAGCTCGGTCGGGAACGGACCCGACCCGACGCGGGTGGTGTAGGCCTTGAGGATTCCCAGCACCGTGGTGATCTGCGTCGGCCCGATCCCGGAACCGACGGCGGCGCCGCCGGCCGTCGGATTCGACGAGGTGACGAACGGGTAGGTGCCGTGGTCGACGTCGAGCAGGGTGCCCTGCGACCCCTCCAGCAGCACGGTCTCGCCCTTTTCCAGCGCCTGGTTCAGCAGCAGGCGGGCATCGGCGATGCGGTGCTTGAAGCCTTCGGCCTGGGTGAGCAGGTTCTCCAGGACCTCGCCCGTTTCGAGCGCCTTGCGGTTGTAGATCTTGACCAGCACCTGGTTCTTGAATTCCAGTGCCGCCTCGATCTTTTCGGCCAGCAGCTGCTCGTCGAGCACATCGGCGACCCGGATGCCGATGCGGGCGATCTTGTCCTGGTAGCAGGGACCGATGCCGCGGCCGGTGGTGCCGATCTTCTTGCTGCCGGCGTACCGCTCCACCACCTTGTCGATGGCGACGTGATACGGCATCAGCAGATGCGCGTCGGCCGAGATCAGCAGGCCCGAGGTGTCGACGCCGCGATCTTCCAGGCCCTGGAGCTCGGTGAGCAACACACCCGGATCCACCACCACGCCGTTACCGATGACGTTGGTGACCCCTGGCGTCAGGATGCCCGAGGGGATCAGATGCAGTGCGAAGTTCTCCCCGGTGGGCAGGACGACGGTATGCCCGGCGTTGTTGCCCCCCTGGTAGCGAACAACCCATTGCACACGACCACCGAGCAGATCGGTGGCTTTACCTTTGCCCTCGTCGCCCCATTGGGCGCCGATGAGGACGATTGCCGGCATGGCGTAGTCTCCCGCTCAATCTTCCGCACTAGTGTGGTGCAGCCGGTAGGTCACCTTATCCCAGCACACGCTGCGAACCACATTTTCTCGACCGCGAGGAGCAGTTTTGTCCGCCTCACCCGGCGTCGCGTTGGTCGGCACAGGCCGTGTTCCGCGCCCGCTCCGCGACCTGCCGAGGGTCGGTGTCGATGAGCTCGGGGCGCACCGCAGGGTGGTCGTGACCGGCGGCGAAGCCGAACTTTCCGCCGTACTCACCGCGTTGCTGCGCGCCGATCGGCTCGATGTCGAGGTCGCGGTGGCGTCCGGCAGCTGGTCGGCCCGGCGCGCGCTGCGCGCCCCGGCCCGGCGTGTCCCGCTGATCCGCGATGAGACGGGAACAGTGCTGGTCGGCGCGGCGCACTGGCACGGAGCCGACGGTTCGCCGCTACAGGGCGAGGCCATCGTCGACGACTGCGTGCTGTTCGACGGCGAGGCGCCCGGTGTCCGGGTCGAGCCGACGGCGGACATGCCGGGACTGCGTGCGAGCGTGCTCTCGGACCGTGGCCGCCCACGCCGCTGGGTCGTCGGCCGCGCCGCGCAGCTCGGCACCTCGGGTGCCCAGGTGATCCGCGACGGTGTGCCCGCGCCGCGGACGGTACGGCGCTCAACGTTCTACCGGCACACCGAAGGCTGGCTGCGCGTCGGCTGAACTGCGGCCACAGCCGGTAGCGTCGAATCGTGAACATCCGCCCGCTGCATCAGTCGGTACGGCCCAGCCCGGTCTTCTTGGCCGTTGTCGCGATCACTGTGGCCGGCGGAGTGATCGCCTGGCTGTCCGCCGACAACGTGAAGCCGCTGTCCTATGTGGGCGTCTTCATCCTGGTGATCGCCGGCTGGCTGGTGTCGCTGTGCCTCCATGAATTCGGCCATGCGTTCACCGCGTGGCGGTTCGGTGACCACGACGTGGCGGTGCGCGGCTATCTGACGCTCAATCCGCTCAAGTACTCCCATCCCCTGCTGTCGCTGGGGTTGCCGGTGTTGTTCATCGCCCTCGGCGGCATCGGCCTGCCCGGCGGGGCCGTCTACGTCCGCACCTCGTGGATGACGGCGCGGCAGAAGACCCTGGTCAGCCTGGCCGGCCCGGCCGCCAACCTGGTGTTGGGGGTGCTGCTGCTGGGCATCACCCGGATCTTCTTCGATCCGGCACACGGGGTGTTCTGGTCCGGGCTGGCCTTCCTGGGGTTCCTGCAGATCACTGCGGTACTGCTGAACCTGCTGCCGATTCCCGGGCTGGACGGGTACGGCGCACTGGAACCGCACCTGAGCCCCGCCACCCAGCGAGCACTGGAGCCGGCCAAGCAGTGGGGTTTCTTCATCCTGTTGATCCTGCTGATCACGCCCACGCTCAACCGCTGGTTCTTCTCGGTGGTCTTCTGGTTCGTCGACCTCTCCGGAGTGCCGAGCCAACTCGTGTCCATCGGCAGCCAGCTGACCCGGTTCTGGTCCGCCTGGCTCTGACACGTCGTGGCCGGTGACGGTCGCGACACTTGCGACATATGCGTACTTCCGCATATATTTCGGGCATGGGTGCCGGTCACGATCACAGTCACAGCAGCGATACCCGCGTCAGCAGGATGCTCATCGCCGCGGCGATCCTCAGCGCGTTCTTCGTCCTTGAGCTGGTCACCGCGCTGCTGATCAACTCGATCGCACTGCTCGCCGACGCCGGCCACATGCTCACCGACCTGGTCGCCATGTTCATGGGTTTGACCGCGGTGTTGCTGGCCAAGCGCGGCAGTTCCTCCCCGGCCCGCACCTACGGCTGGCACCGGGCCGAGGTCTTCACCGCCGTGGCCAACGCCGCCCTGCTCCTGGGCGTGGCGGGGTTCATCCTCTACGAGGCCTTCGAACGCCTCGGCAATGCTCCCGACGTCCCCGGCATGCCCATGATCGTCGTGGCCCTGGCCGGCCTGGCCGCCAACGCCGTCGTCGTGATGATGCTCCGGTCGCACTCCAAGGACAGCCTGGCCGTCAAAGGTGCCTACATGGAGGTTGTGGCCGACACCGTCGGCAGTATCGGCGTCCTGGTTGCCGGCATCGTCACCGTCACCACCGGCTGGCCCTACGCCGACGTCGTGGTCGCCGTCCTGGTCGCACTCTGGGTCCTGCCTCGCGCCATCGCGCTGGCCCGGGCAGCACTGCGGATCCTGAGCGAATCCTCCCCGCAGCACATCGACGTCGAGGAGCTGCGTACCGCGCTCGGGGCGGTGGATGGCGTGACGGGCGTGCACGATCTGCACGTGTGGACGCTGGTACCCGGCAAGGACATGGTCACCGCGCACCTGACCAGCAATGCCGACACCGCCCGAGTGCTCGACGATGCGCGAGCGGTGCTGAACGCCCGGGGCCTGGCCCACGCCACCGTGCAGGTGGAGCCGCCCGAATCAGCCGACGACTGCTCCTGCGAGGCGAAGGACTAGGCCAGGCCGAGCTCGGCGCGCGCCGACGGATCGCAGTCGTCGAGCAGATCGAGGCACCGCTGGAACTCGTCGGTCTCACCGATGTCGTCGGCCGCCCGGGCCAGCGAGGCCACACACCGCAGGAATCCCTGGTTCGGCTCATGGGCGAACGGCACCGGGCCGAAACCCTTCCAGCCGTTACGCCGCAACTGATCCAACCCGCGGTGATAGCCGGTGCGGGCATACGCATATGCGGTCACGGCCTTGTCGTCGGCGAGCGCCCTCTCGGCCAGCACCGCCCACGCGATCGACGCCGACGGGTGGGCAGCGGCCACGACGGCAGCCTTTTCACCCGCGGCCAACTCGTCCTCGGCCTCAGGGTCCCCGGGAAGGAAGACCGGCTCCGGCCCCAACAAATCACCCATCCGTGTCATGGGCCTATTGTGCACCGACCGATAAGCTCCACCGGTACCGACGTACGGGAGGACCGCAGCAGGGATGTCGAACCCAACGGGACCTGACGAAGACCGCGCCCACCAGAGCGACACACCTACCGAGAAGGTCGAGTTGCCTTCCAAGGCCGAGCTGTCCGCCCTCTCCGAGCCGGCCACCGAGATCATCGGCTCAGCCGATGAGGTCACCGAGGCGGTGGCCCGCAGCGAAGAACGACGCTTCACCGCACCGTCCGGGTTCGACGGATCCACCCAGAAGATCGACACCCCACCCGACCCGGAGACCGAGGTGTTCGCACCGCCGGCCGAGGGTGACACCGTCACCGAGGAAGTACCGAAAGGCGCTGCCCCGCAAGTTATTCCACCGCGCGAAGAATCGGATCAGCCGCCGGCGCCTGCCACCCGCCGCAGCTGGGGATGGGTGGTGGCGGTCGTACTGGTGATCGCGGCCCTGGTGGCGGTCGCGGTACTCGGGACCGTCCTGCTGACCCGCAAATCGTCGTCCACGTCCTCCCAGGAAGACGACGTCCGCACGACGATCCAGGACTTCGACGCGGCCATCCAGCGTGGCGACCTGGCCGCCCTGCGATCGATGACGTGCGGCACCACCCGCGAGAACTACGTCAAGTACGACCAGAAGGCCTGGGACGAAACCCACGCCCGGGTGGAGGACGCCAAGCAGTACCCAGTGGTGGCCAGCATCGACCAGGTGGTCGTCAGCGGCGACCACGCCGAGGCCAACGTCACCAGCTTCATGGCATTCGCCCCGCAAACCCGGTCCACCCGCAGCTTCGACCTCCAGTTCCGCGACAGTCAGTGGAAGATCTGCCAGGCGCCTACCGGCTAATCTGGTGCGGTGACCCTGCGCGGACGCAAGCTCTGGCTGACACTGTGCGCGCTCGGCGCGGTCATCGTGGTCGGTCTGGCCACCCTGTTGGTCCGGTTTCCCGGCGCAATCGACCTCCTGCCCGGCAAACCCGTCGCCTTCCCCCAGATCGACCGCACCGCACTCGATCCGGCCCAGGCGCGCATCGTCGATGTGCTGCAGTCGCAGTACGACGCCCAGCCCGGCGGCAGCCACTTTTCCGAAGGAGTCGAGGAGCCGTGGTGCGCCGACTTCGTCAGCTGGGTGCTCAACGAGGCGGGTCGGCCGCTGTCCAACCCGAACTCGGGGAGCTGGCGGATCCCGGGCGTGTACACGCTGCAGGAGTACTACCAGGCCGCGGGCCGGTTCACCGATCCGCAGGGATACCGGCCGCACACCGGTGACGTGGTGATGTACGCCGATGGCAGCCCGCTCGGGTTGCACACGAATTTCGTTGCGACCGTGGATGACAACGCGATCACCACAATCGGCGGCAATGAGGAGGGCGGCATCCGGGTGCACACCCTCGATGACGCCGAGATCGCCGGGATCCTCGGTTACGGCCGGTTGGCCGCCTAACCGGCGGTGACGCTGCGCCCGGCGCTGTGCAGGTCGTTGCAGGCCTCGATCACGCGCTCGCTCATCGACGCCTCGGCCTTCTTCAGATAGCTGCGCGGGTCGTAGACCTTCTTGTTACCCACTTCGCCGTCGATCTTGAGCACACCGTCGTAGTTGGTGAACATGTGCGCGGCCAGCGGGCGGGTGAAAGCGTACTGCGTGTCGGTGTCGACGTTCATCTTCACCACGCCGTACTTGAGGGAATCTTCTATCTCGGACTTCAGCGAACCCGACCCGCCGTGGAAGACGAAATCGAAAGGCTTTGCATCATCGGACAATCCGAGCTTGGCGGCGGCCACCCGCTGCCCCTCGGCCAGCACCTCGGGCTTGAGCACCACATTGCCGGGCTTGTAAACGCCGTGCACGTTTCCGAACGTGGCGGCCAGTAGGTAGGCCCCGTGCTCGCCGGCGCCCAGGGCGTCGATGGTCTTCTCGAAGTCGTCCGAGGAGGTGTAGAGCTTTTCGTTGATCTCCGCCTCGACACCGTCCTCTTCACCGCCGACGACACCGATCTCGACCTCGAGGACGATCTTGGCCGCAGCGGCAAGCTTCAGGAGTTCCTGGGCGATCGCGAGGTTCTCGTCGATCGGGACGGCCGAGCCGTCCCACATGTGCGACTGGAACAGCGGATTTCGGCCGGCGGCGACCCGCTCGGCAGAGATGGCGAGCAGCGGACGCACGTACGTGTCCAGCTTGTCCTTCGGACAGTGGTCGGTGTGCAGGGCCACCGTGATCGGGTACTTCTCGGCGATCACATGGGCGAACTCGGCCAGTGCGACAGCACCGGTCACCATGTCCTTGACCCCGAGCCCCGAAGCGAACTCGGCCCCGCCGGTGGAGAACTGGATGATGCCGTCACTGCCCGCGTCGGCGAAACCCTTGATGGCCGCGTTGAGGCTCTCCGAGCCGACACAGTTGATGGCCGGGAACGCGAAGGAATGCTCCTTGGCCCGGCCGAGCATCTCGGCGTAGACCTCAGGCGTGGCGATCGGCATGGCATGTCCTTCCATCTGGACGTGAGTTATCGCAGGTGAAGACCGCTGGTGGGGCCCAGGTACCCTTGGGAGTCGTGATCGACACCGCCCTCCCTGAGGCTACGACCAATCTGGCGCTCATGCCGGATTTCATGGATCCACTGCACCTCATCGGATCCTTCGGCACCTGGGCCCTGGTGGGCATTCTCGTCGTCGTGTTCGTCGAGTCAGGCGTGCTGTTCCCCGTCCTGCCGGGCGACTCGTTGCTGTTCGTCGCAGGCATGCTCGCCGCGGGTACCGCCGCCCAGGGAACGGCAGTGAACGCAAACTTCGAACTCTGGCAGTTGCTGGTGTTCATCCCCGTCGCGGCGATCCTCGGCGGACAGGTCGGCTACCTCATCGGCCGGTTCATCGGTGTCGAGATGTTCAAACCCGACGCCCGGATCCTGAAGCAGAAATACCTCGACGAGGCCCACGCATTCTTCGAGCAGCGTGGCCCGTTCGCGATCGTCATCGCCCGCTTCGTGCCGATCGTGCGGACGCTGGCGCCCATCGTGGCCGGCGCCGCCAAGATGCGCTACGCGGTGTTCACGACGTTCAACGTCCTGGGCGCGATCGTGTGGGGAGTGGGCCTGGTACTGCTCGGCTACTGGCTGGGCCAATTCGAGATCATCCAGAAGCTGCTCGAACCGATCTTCATCCTGATCGTCGTGGCCTCCGTCGCGCCGATGTTCCTCGAATGGCTCAGGCGTCGCCGCGCCGCCAAGAAGGCTGCCGAGCAGATTCAGCCGAACCTCTAACCGAGACCCAGCGCGACCGCGAGTTCGCGTAGCGCCGGGCGCGGGTCGGCTGTCGGGTTCTCGCCCAATGCCTGGACGACGACGTGATCGGCCCCGGCATCCAGGTGCGCGGTGATCACCGCGGCCGCCTGATCCGCCGAGCCCATGCCGACGAGGCCGCGCGCCAGCCGGTCCGATCCGCCGCGAACCAGGTCGGTGTCGTCGAAACCCTGCCGCAGCCATGAGTTCCGGTAGTTCGGCAGCCCGCTGTAGACCTCGAGATGGTGGTGCGCGCGCGCCAGTTGGTCGGCATCGTCACCGCCGACGGCCACGGCCTGCTCGGACACCACCCAGCGGTCCGGGCCGAGGATCTTGCGCGTCGCCGCGGTGTGCTCGGGCGTGACGAGGTAGGGGTGTGCACCGTCGGCGTGCGTACCGGACAGCTCGATCATCTTCGGGCCGAGTGCAGCCAGCAGCCGGGGCGGGCGTCCGACGCCGGGTTCGATCTGCTCGGGCACCGCGGCCATCCGCTCGAGGTAGGTGCGCATCGTGGCCAGCGGCTTGGCGTAGGTGCCGCCCAGTCCATGCTCGACGAGCGGTCCGTGGCTGACGCCCAGCCCCAGTACGAACCGGCCCGGGTAGAGGGCCGTGAGGGTGCGGGCTCCCGATTCAGCGGCTGACGGCACCCGGACGTGAATGTTGGCGATGCCGGTACCCACCACGAGGCGCTCGGTGGCGGCCAGGAACGCCGCCGACTGGGTGAGCGCCTCCTTGCCGACCACTTCAGGTAGGAACAACGAGCCGAAGCCGAGGGCTTCGATCTCCCGCGCGACCTGCTGCGCCTCGGGCATGGACCAGGTGTCGCTGGCCCACCACACGCCGATCCGGCTGGGGAAATCGATCCTGGCTCGGGTCACTGACCACTCCTCAATTCACTCGGTTCGTTGTGTTCGTGATGACTGTGTTCGTGATGAATGCGGCCGCCGGTGCCGGTCAGCGGCTTACCGGTGCCGTCCCAGCGTTGCGCGATGATCTCGGCCGCGATCGACACCGCGGTCTCTTCGGGCGTCCTGGCGCCGAGGTCCAATCCGATAGGGCTGGACAGCCTCGCGAGTTCTTCGTCGGTCAGGCCGACCTCGCGTAGCCGGGCCATCCGGTCGTCGTGGGTGCGCCGCGAACCCATCGCACCGATGTAGCCGATCTCAGGTAGCCGCAGCGCCACCTCGAGCAGTGGCACGTCGAACTTCGGATCGTGGGTGAGCAGGCAGATGACCGTGCGGCCGTCGATCGCGCCGGCAGCAGCCTGTGCGGCCAGGTACCGGTTGGGCCAGTCGACGACGACCTCGTCAGCGGTCGGGAAGCGGGCCGCGGTGGCGAAGACCGGGCGCGCGTCGCACACCGTGACGCGGTAGCCGAGCAGTGAGCCCTGGCGGGCGACGGCGGCCGCGAAGTCGATGGCTCCGAACACCAGCATCCGCGGGGGTGGCGCGAAGCTCGCGACGAACACCTCCATGCCCTCACCGCGGCGCTCACCGTCGGGTCCGAACGTCAGGACCCCGCTGCGGCCGGTGTCGAGCAGACCGCGGGCATCATCGGTGACGGCGCTGTCGGCGCGGGTCGAGCCGAGTGTGCCGGTCACCTCGTCGGTGCGGATGACCAGTCGCCGGCCCACCCAGGCTGGGTCAGGGTGCGCGATGACGGTGGCCGTCGCAGCGGGCCGGTGCCGTTCGATGTCGTCGACCAGAGCTGCCAGTTCCGGGAACGTCCGCATCGACACGGGTTCGACGAACACATCGAGGATGCCGCCACAGGTCAGCCCCACGGCAAAGGCGTCGTCGTCACTGACTCCGTAACGCTGCAGCACCGGTGTGCCCCCGGCAACGACGTCGCCGGCCAGCTCGTACACCGCTCCTTCGACGCAGCCTCCGGAGACCGAACCCGTCACGGTGCCGTCGGGCGCGACCACCATCGAGGCCCCGGCAGGCCGCGGTGCGGAACGGAACGTGCGCACCACCGTCGCGAGGCCCACGGTGCCCCCGGCACGCCAGACCGACAGTGCATCGGCGAGCACGTCTCTCACGGTGACCAACGTAGCCCGCGCTGGGCACATGCTCAGTTTTGGGTCACCCGACCTCGGCAGGAGGCCTCTTTTTTGTCAGCTACCGACCGCGTGCAGATGGCGCTCGTGGACGTCGAGCCCGTAGATCGCGGCGCGGGTCGCCGCACCGTGGTCGCCTCGCTGGATCGCGTGAAACAGATCGTTGTGGAAATCCCGGTGTGGATCCTCGGGAGCGCCCATGCAGAACGCGCCGTGGGCGGGGTCGCGCATGGCATTTTCGAAAGAGCTGTAGAAATCGAGCAGCAGCGTGTTGTGCGAGGCGCGGGCCACACCGATGTGGAAGGCGACATCATGGTCGATGAACGCGTCCAGGTCAGCTTTGGCCTTCGCGGAGCGACGTCCCTGAAGTGCGACGCGGAGCGTATCGATATCGGCGGTCGAGCGGTGGGTCGCAGCTTCACGAGCGGCGAGCACCTCGAGCGTGTGACGCACCAACTGCGCCTCGTCTCGATCCGCGGCGTCGACCACGCGTTGCAGAGCGACTGTCGTCTCGTCCTCGGCGACCACGTAGGTGCCGTCGCCCTGTCGCGACTCGAGCAAGCCGAGCTGAACCAGTGACCGCACCGCCTCACGGACCGACGGTCGGCTGACACCAAGTGCCTCAACGAGTTTCGCCTCGGTGGGGATCTTTGTGCCGACTGGCCAGCTGCCTTGTTTGATCGCGTCCCGCAATCTGGCGACGACGACATCGACCAACGAGGTCCGGGCGACCCTTTCCATTCACGACCTACTTCACAAATACGTCAGATACCAACACACCCACTGTCGCCTGACAAATTCGGCTGCGGGGTCACAGATCTTGCTGATCGGGATTACCCGGCCAGGGTATGCGCAGCCTCCATGAGCATCCAACCCGATACCTGAACCGACAGGTCACGTTCGGGGATCGCCGACGCGTTGACCGCACCGTCGACGAACTCGGCTTGTTTTCCTTCGGCAGCGGGCACCTCGGCGGTCCGGTCCCAGAACGCCGCAAACAGCGGCAACCCGTCCACGGTCTGGCGGCCATTCCACGCCGACTCGGCGGACTTGAGCACGATCGACCGGGCCGACTCACGCGCGGCCTCATCTTGCGCGCTGTCCCCCGGCAACGTGGTGACCACCAGCGCCAGGTACCGCGCCAGGATGCCGTTGAACAACCCGCCGTCACCGCCGCCGGCGCCCTTGATGACGCCGTCGGTGGTCATCTCCTTGTCCACCGCGGCCACCAGACTGCGGACCCGTTCGGCGTGCCGGGCGTCGCCGGTCCGCACCGCGAGTTCGACCTCCAGACCGAGCACCACGCCCTGGCAGTAGGTGTACTGCGCCCGCACCATCGAGCCGGCCTTGATGCCGTCGAACACCAGGTGCGTTTCCGGATCGATGAGGGTGTCGTCGATCCAGTCGGCCATCTGCTGGGCCCGGCGCAACCGGTCGTCATAGCGCGCCAGGAAGATTCCGGCCGGGCCGTTGGCCGGCGCGTTGAAGAACTGGTCCTGCTTGCGCCACGGGATGCCGCCGCCGTCCTCGGGCACCCAGGCGTCGACGAACTGCTTGCACAGCTTCCTGAGCGCGTGGGCTTTTTCCACGCCGACCACGCGCCCGGCCCGCTCGAGGGCAAGTGCCAGCCAGGCCATGTCGTCGTAGTAGTTGTTGGTCCAGGACAGGTTGTTGCGCATCCAGTGTCCACGGATCTGCTGCTCGATCTGAGTTCTCCGCTGCGGCTGCGGATTACGCACCTGCGCGTCGACCAGACAGTCCAGCAGGTGCGCCTGCCACCAGTAATGCCAGGTTCCGAACTTGCGGTACTTCTTGGTCGCCGGCCAAGCCACCACACCGAGCTGAGTACCCGGCAGACCCCAGAGTTTTGTCAGGTGACGTTGGGTTATCGCAGCTTCGGCGCTGGCCGCACGGTTAGCCCATAGCTGATCCATGGTGTCGATCCTGCCCTACCAGGCCGCCGAATTGGCGGCATGTCGGGCAGTTTCCGCCCTCGTCGTCAGGTCAGGATGGATGGTCGGCGGTGCGCACCGCCCGGCCGTCATGCAGGACCAGCAGCCGCTCTGGATGGCCGGCCGCCGCCTCGGCCGGGTTTGACGCCGCGATGACCACCAGGTCAGCTCGGTTGCCGGGTTGTAACCCGTAATCGGCGAGCCCGAGTGCGGTGGCTGCCGTGTCGGTGACCGGTGACGCCGCGTACCCGAGTTCCTGGTCGGTCAGCAGGCCGCCTTCAAGGCCGATGATCGTGGCGCGTTCGAGCATGTCGCCGGTGCCGTACGACCACCAGGCGTCGCGGATGTTGTCCGATCCGGCGAACACCAGCACGCCGTGTTCACGCAGCCGTAGAACCGGCGGCATGGTCCCGGCGGGGCCGCCGTCGGGTCGATGTCACGCTCCGTCGGGCAGCACCACGTCGACGAGCGCGTCGAGCACCGGGCCGGTCATGACAGCTCCGAAGTGAGCGGTTGCGATTGGTTCGCGAAAATGCCCCGGTTCCACGGTAACCGGGCACCGAGCAGGTCATCGATGCTCAACCGGCCCGGCCCGGTGGCGAGCAGCAGCAGCATCGAGGCGCCCAGTGCGAGCACCAGCTCGAATCCGCCCTTGGCGACGAACAACCCGTGCCCCGTGTGGGCGATCAGGTATGCACCGGCCATGGTGGCGAACAACAACGCCGCCCACACCGGGGTGGCCAGCCCGATGATCAACCCGATACCACCGGCGAATTCGATGGTGGCCGTGACCACCGCAGACAGCGCGGGGGCCGGGGCGCCCATCGACGCGAAGCCCTGTTGTGTCGCGCCGATCCCGTTGGTGACGAACTTCTGCCACCCGTGCGCGAGGAAGATGGCGCCCAGCCCCACGCGCGCCAACAGGATCAGCACGTTGCGGATCATCATCTAAAAGTGCTCCATTTCTTGAGGTTTCGTCGCCAAGGTCTTCAACGGGCGTGTGAGCGCAGTATGGCAGCGACCGCGAGTTGGTTCAGCGGGCGCCGGTGTCGTGGTCGCGGTGCCGGTTGTGGCGTCCGCGGTCTCGGCGGCGCGGTCCCCGCACCCCGCGGTGGTGGCGGCGATCAGCGCGAATGCCGCCGTTGTTCGGATGAAATTGCCGGGGACGGGCATGCCGGAGTCCTACTTTCAGACGGGGTTGGTTCCACCCTGCCGACGCTCCGTCATAGTGTCCAAGACGCATATGTCATTGGCGCGATAGCCACTGCCTATACATTGGGTCGATGGAGCTGCGACATCTCCGCTACCTGCTCGCCGTCGCCGATCATGGCAACTTCACCCGGGCCGCCGAGGCCCTGCATGTGTCGCAGCCCACCCTGTCTCAGCAGATCAAACAGCTGGAACGTGAGGTGGGCGCCACGCTGCTCGATCGCTCCGGCCGTACGGTTCGGCTCACCGACGCCGGTGAGGCGTATGCCCGGCACGGGCGGCTGGCCATCCAGGGCATCGACGCCGCCCAGCGAGCCGTCCACGATGTCCAGGATCTGACCCGCGGGCACCTTCGGATCGCGATGACGCCCACCATCACCGCCTACCTGATCGGTCCGCTGGTTCGGCAGTTTCACGCCCAGCACCCGGGCGTCACCCTCACGGTCATCGAGACCACCCAGGACCTCATCGAAGCGGACCTGCTCGCCGATCGCATCGATCTGGGCATCGCGTTCGCCGGGCAGCACACCGCCGGCGTATCCGCGTCCGCGCTCTTCACCGAGACCCTCAGCCTGGTCGTGGGCACTACCCACAACCACTATCCGAATGTCGAGACGTTCGCCATCGAGGAACTGTCCGCCCAACCGCTCGCCCTGCTGAGCCGAGAGTTCGCCACCCGCAACTACATCGACACGTACTTCGCCGCACACGGGATCACACCCCGCATCGTGATCGAGGCGAACTCCATCAGCGCACTGCTCGAGTTCGTTCGCCTCGGCACGCTGGCCACTGTGCTGCCCGACGCCATCACCCAAGCCCAGACCGGCCTGCACCCGATCCTTCCCGACCCCCCGCTGCCGTCACGCGAGGTCGTGCTCCTGCACCGGTCGGCGGGATATCAGTCGGCCGCCGCGCGGGCTTTCAGCACGATTGCTGCGCAGTACTCCCCGCAATCTGAACCGCGGTTACCATAGACACAAACTATAGGTTCAATGGATATTAAGTATTGGACGCTATAGCAACTGGCGCGCACAGTGGTTGACAACCGCCGGTCGCCCCAAGTCCGGCTCCCATCGAAGGGAGTGAACCCATGTACGACCTCGCCGAGGGCGTCGCGCAGTTCCAACGCGACACCTTTCCCGCCAAGTCCGACCTGTTCGCACACCTCGCCACCACGCACCGTCCGCACACGCTGTTCATCGGATGCTCCGACGCCCGCGTGGTCCCGGAGTTGATCACCGGCAGTGAGCCCGGCGAGTTGTTCGTCGTGCGCACCGCAGGCAACCTCGTCCCCGCCTACAGCCCGGGCGGCGACGGCATCGCCGCCAGCGTCGAATATGCCGTGTCGGCATTAGGGGTGTCCCGCATCGTCGTGTGCGGACATTCCGGCTGCGGCGCCATGACAGCGCTTGCCGAGAACCACGATCTGAGCGCCATGCCGACCACAGCCGAATGGCTCCGCCGGGCCGGCACCGATCGACCACATACACCCGATGAGGTTGATACAGACAAGGTTTCGCATCTTGTGCGCGAGAACGTGCGAGCGCAGTTGGCGAACCTGGCCACCCATCCCGCCGTTGCCCGAGCACTGGCCGCCGGTGCCGTCACCCTGCACGGCTGGGTCTTCGACATCGGCAGCGGCGCAGTCAGCGCCATCGACAGATAGATCCCCCGCTGCCGCGCCCGCGCAGCGTCATCACAAGGAAAGGACACCGAACATGGTGCACGCCCAATTTGATCCGACCGCCCGCCAGGCCTTGGCCGTCGCCGCGGTCGAGGCCAAGACCCGTAAGGATCTCACCTGGCAGCAGATCGCCGACGCCGCCGAACTCTCACCGGCATTCGTGACCGCCGCCGTGCTCGGCCAGCACGCGCTGCCGGCTCAGTCGGCCGTGGCGGTTGCCGCGCTGCTCGGCCTCGACGACGACGCCGCGCTTCTACTGCAGACCATCCCGACCCGCGGCTCGATCCCCGGCGGTGTTCCCACCGATCCGACGATCTACCGGTTCTACGAGATGCTGCAGGTCTATGGCACGACGCTTAAGGCGTTGGTCCACGAGCAGTTCGGTGACGGCATCATCAGCGCGATCAACTTCAAGCTCGATGTGCGTAAGGTCGCCGATCCGGAAGGCGGCGAACGCGCCGTCATCACCTTGGACGGCAAATACCTTCCGACGGTGCCCTTCTGAGCTACCAGGCCGCAGAGAAGTCCGCGTGGCGAGTGATCCACGCGTGCATGGCAATTCCGGCCGCGACGCCGGCGTTGATGCTGCGGGTCGACCCGAACTGCGCGATGGATACGGTCACCGCCGCTCCGGCCTGCGCCTCCGGTGTGATGCCCGGGCCTTCCTGGCCGAAGATCAGCAGGCAGTCGCGGGGTAGTTCGGTCTGTTCCAGACGCACGGCGCCGGGCACGTTGTCCACCGCGACGACGGTCAGCCCGGCGCCGGCGGCGAAGGTCAGCAGTTCGGCGGTGGTGTCGTGGTGGCACAACCGCTGATAGCGGTCGGTCACCATGGCGCCCCGCCGATTCCAGCGGCGCTTCCCTACGATGTGCACGGTGTCCACGGCGAAGGCGTTGGCGGTACGCACCACCGCACCGATGTTGGCGTCGTTGCCGAAGTTCTCGATCGCGATGTGCAGCCGATGCCGCCGCCGGTCGATGTCGGCGATGATCGCCTCCCGGGTCCAATACCGGTAGGCGTCAACGACATTGCGGGTATCGCCGTCGCGCAACAGCTCGGGGTCATACCGCGCGACGTCATCGGCGGAGGGCGGTGGCCCCTCCCAGGGCCCCACGCCCGGGCTCTCGCCCCACTCGGTCGGTCCGACTGCCTCAACCACTGGTGGTCCACAGGGCAGCGTGCGTGCCGATCACCGAAACCGACGCGTACAGCAGCGCCGCATTCATCTCCCCCTGCGTGCACAGCGAGGCCCGCACGTTGACCGCCCCACGCGAGGCCTCCGGCAGGATCAGCACCGACGAGCCGTACACCGAGCAGGCGTGGCTGAGACCCGGGGGTGGCAGCGTCGGCCCGGCCACCACCATCAGCGGACCGCCGCGGTTCGCCGCATCATCTGCGTAACGCGTTGCCGCGCCGTCGATTTCGAGGCCCAGCAACATGTATCCCTTGCCGTTGAAGGCAGTGGGGTCCCCCATCGCGGCCGGCGAAAGTTGCCCGCCGTCGGCGCTGAAGGCGTCGACGCTGCTGGACTTCACGGTGACCCCGGTGTCGTTGACATCGGTGGGCAGCACCCCCACCGGGAAGGCCGCCGGATAGGCGACGGTGGTACCGGCGATGCGCTCGCGCGGCGAGTACACGTACACCCCGCGCACCTGGCTCTGATCCCGCAACGGTCCCAAGCAGACTGTGCCACTGAGTTTGTCGGGCGCCGGCGCCGACAGCGGACGGATTCCCAGGTTGGTCAGGTCATCGCAGCCGTGCAGTCCGTCGGCCTCCATCGGATGCGCCAGCGCGCCGTACAACCCGAACCGGATGTCCTCGGGTTTGGCGTGGGCGTCACCCGAGGCCGAGCCCTCCACATCGATCAGCACGTGTTCGGAGTCGAACCGTAGATCCGACACCTTCAGGTGCCAACCCAGAATGTCCAACGAGTCCCCGAGCGCGCCGGTCGATGCTTCATAGGTGCGTCCCGGCTGATCGGATGTGCAGCCCGCGGTGACGACGAGAAGTACCGCCATCACCGCCGCGATCAGCGCCCGCACTGCCACGTCAGTTCTGTCCTAAGTTCTCCCACGACCTTTTCCCACTGCTTTTGTTATGGCGCGCACCAGGTTTCGCGGAGCCATCCGGCCCCCGGTGGTGAGCACCTTGTATTGCAGGCCGGGCACGATGACCACCTTGCCTGCGGCCACGTCGGCCAGGCAGTCGCGCACCACGTCCTCGACCTGCAGCCACAGGAACGACGGCGTACCCGCCATGTCGATGCCCGCGCGGGCATGGAACTCGGTGTGGACGAATCCCGGGCACAGCGCGTGCACCCCGACCCCGGTGCCACCCAGCCCGTTGGCCAACCCTTCGGTGAACGAGACGACCCAGGCCTTGGAAGCCGAATAGGTCGATCCGCGTCCGGGCACCAGCCCGGCGACGCTGGCCACGTTGATGACGGTGCCGCTGCCTGCTTCGATCATCGACGGCAGCGCGGCGTGCGTCAGTTCCATCACCGCGGTGACGTTCACATCGAGTTGGGCCTGTAACTGGGCGAGGTCGGCGGTCCAGAATTCACCCGAAGTGCCGAATCCGGCGTTGTTCACCAACACCTGCACCCCGGCGCGCAGTCGGTCGGCGACCTTGGCCCGGTCGAGGGCGGACGCCAGGTCCGCGGGCAGTATTTCGACGTCTACACCGACCTCGTCGTGCAGTTCGGCGGCAAGTTGTTCCAACCGTGCAGCATCGCGCGCCACGAGGACCAGGTCATAACCATCACGCGCGTAGCGGCGGGCGAACCCGGCGCCGAGCCCCGAGGTCGGTCCGGTGATCAGCGCGAGGGGACGAGGCACGACCTAGAGGGTACTTAACTGCTCTGCTGTGCCGGCTACCGCTGGTAATGCGGTGCGTGACGCCCGTTGCGGGCCGGCGGCGGGGTGCGACGGACCGCATCCGGGCGACCCGGCTCCTGGCGCGGCTGGGTGTAACGACTCACATCACCACGTCCGGGTGCCGCATCGGCCCGGCCCGGTGGCAGCTCGCGACGCCCGGCAGGGGTCGGCGCCAACGGGCGGCTGGGCGAGCTTGCGCGACGGGCCAGCGCAGCCTGGCTGCCCTGACCGGACTGGGGCGCCACGCCGTTCTGCGGAACCGGGGGCAGTACCCGCAGCAGGTCGTTGAACTGACGCACGGTGCGCAGCCCCTCGTCCCACTGGGCGCGGGTGCTGGTGACCGGCATGCTGACGAGCGTCCAGTTCTGCTCGTTCCACATGATCTCGGCACAATCGGGGGCGGTGTGGGCGAAGGTGACCATCCGGCGGTCGCACGCGCGGCGAGCGGCATCGAGGTTGGTGGAGTACACCATCCGCGGACCGATCGCGCCGAGCAGCCAGATGTCGCTCTCCCGAGGCTCCTTGATGCCCTTGAGCCGCAGGTCGACGACGACGTTCGTGCCGACCTTGCGGTGCAGCGCGATCACTGTCGCCACCTCTTCGATGTCAAAGATGAACACCGCCTCGCCACGAATCTGGCCGAGGACGACGTTCTTGGCCGTGACGTCACCGACGGTCGACATCACCCCGCGCTTCCAGCGCTTGAGGATCTCGTGCGACTCGTGCTCGTAGTCGAAGCCATGCGACTTCGCCCACGACTTGCGGCGCCGTCCCAACCCACGCCGACGGTCGATGTCGACGTACAGCAATACGGCCGCACCCACGAAACAGAGTGCGGACAGCGTGAACCAGAGCGGGACCATCGGGCCTAGCCTACTTGTTGACGGCGGAAATGCCCCCACGTTGTGAGGTCACAACCCGGTTACTGGTGATCAGAGCGCTGCATCCGGGACTCTTCGAGGTATGTGACGATCGCGTTCGTCAGGCCCCGCCGGGCCACGTCGAGATCGGTATAGGTGCCGAGTTGACGCTCGGAGGTGATACCGCGCATCGCGCCCGGGATGAACGACGCGACCTCGCGGACCCGCTCGGGGTCCACGTCGAGATCGGAGAAGGCCTGCTGACAGGTTTGCAGCCAACCCTGCCCCCACGACGAGAGTTCGGCCGCGGTCTTCGGGTAGAGCCGTTCCAGTTCGGCGCGGTCCCGTGGCAGCGCGGCGCGCAGATTCTCGATCGCCCGCGAATCGCTGGCTGTCAGCCCGTCATAGAGCAGGTCGATGATGCCGGCGACGCGCTGACGTAGCGGCGCCCCGTCGTCGCGGTGGCTCAGCATGCCCGCGCGACGTTCGGCGGTGCGCTGCAGGACTGCCGCCCAGAATCCGTCGATGTCGCCGAACTGGTATTTCACCGCACCCCAGGTGGCACCGATCTCTTTGGCGATCCGGTTGGCCGACACCGCTCCCGGGTCGCCGGTGGCCAGCGCCTTGCGCGCGGCTTCCAGCATGCTCTCCCGGGTGGCGAGGCCGCGTCGGTTGGTCCGCCGCGCGCCCGCCTCGGTCTCGGTCATCTCCGAGAGATTACCCCGTTTTCACAGAACCCTCTTCCAAAGTTTCACAGAACCTCCTACGATTCGCGTCATGGCAAAACCACCGTTGTCGATGAAACCGACGGGATGGTTCCAGGTCGCCTGGTCCGACCAGGTCGACGTGGGCGCTGTGCACGCCATGAAGTACTTCGGCGAGGAGATGGTCGCCTGGCGCTCGGAATCCGGGCAGGTGACCGTGATGAACGCCTACTGCGAGCACCTCGGAGCCCACCTCGGGTTCGGTGGCCACGTTGTCGGCGAGGCCATCCAGTGCCCGTTCCACGGCTGGCAGTGGAATACCGAGGGCCGCAACGTCTGTATCCCGTATCAGGACCGGCCCAACCGCGGCCGCCGGATGCGCACCTACCCCGTCGTCGAGCGCAACGAGGTCATCTACATCTGGCACGACATCGAAGGCCGTGAGCCCTTTTTCGACGCGCCGGACGTGTTCGCCTCCTTCGGCGACGGCAGCAGTGCGGCCGACTACTACCCGCAGCAGCGGTTGTTCCGCGCCGAGCTCGAACTACATCCGCAGTACGTGCTGGAGAACGGCGTCGACTTCGCGCACTTCAAGTTCGTGCACCAGACCCCGATCGTGCCGGTGTTCACCCGCCACGACTTCGCCGCACCGATCTCCTACGTCGACTTCACCATCACGTTCGAAGGCGACGATCAACAGTCGATCGACGATGTGCGCAGCGGTGTGGAGGCGATCAACGGCGGTCTGGGCATCGCGGTGACCAAGAGCTGGGGCATGATCGACAACCGCACCATCTCGGCAGTCACCCCCATCGACGAGTCCACCTCCGACGTGCGGTTCATGGTCTACATCGGCCGGACCCCGGGTAAGGATTCTCAACGCGCGGCTGCCAGGGCCGCCGAGTTCGGCGACGAGGTGATCCGCCAGTTCACCCAGGACATCCACATCTGGTCACACCAGCGCTATTCCGATCCACCGGCGCTGGCCACCGCCGAGTACGAGGGCTTCACCGCTATCCGTAAGTGGGCCATGCAGTTCTATCCCGACGGTCGCGGCGGTAGTGCCGCCGATCTGGCCACCTCCCACCAGAAGGGCTGAACCACTTTGTCTTCCACGAACTCCAGAATCCGCGTTTTCCAGGTGGCGACCGGCAATGTCGGCACCGAGATGATCAAACGCATCGGCAAGCGCCCCGACCTCGAACTGGTCGGATTGCATTGCTACTCACCGGAAAAGGTCGGCCGCGATGCCGGTGAGATCGCCGGCATCGATCCGATCGGGGTGATCGCCACGGGTTCGATCGATGAGATCATCGCCGCCAAGCCCGATGTGCTGACCTTCCACGGCGTGTTCCCCGACGAGGATCTGTACGTGAAAGTCCTTGAGGCCGGGATCAATATCGTCACCACCGCGGACTGGATCACGGGCTGGCACCGCGACACCAACCACCCGCACCCGTCGGGGAGACCGGTCACCCAGGTCCTGGCAGAAGCGGCCGCACGTGGTGGTTCTACGTTCTACGGCACCGGCATGAACCCCGGCGTGAATCAGATCCTGGGCGTGGTGTGTTCGGCCGATGTCGCCGAGATCGAGAACGTCACCACCATCGAATCCGTCGACGTGTCATGCCATCACAGCAAGGACACCTGGATCGAGGTCGGCTACGGCATGCCCGTCGACGACCCGTCGATCCCCGGCAAGCTGGAGAAATACACCCGCGTCTTCGCCGACAGCGTGCTGATGATGGCCGACTGCTTCGGGCTGGAGCTCGACGAGGTCAAGTTCACCTACGAACTCGGTGCCTGCACAAAGGATGTCGACCTCGGCTGGTACACGCTGCCCAAGGGATCGCTCGGCGGCAACTACATCAAATACCAGGGCATGGTCGACGGCGTGCCACGCGTCGAAACCCATCTGGAATGGCAGATGACCCCGCACACCGATCCGAGCTGGGATATCAAGGGCTGCTATATCACTCAGATCAAGGGCGATCCGTGTGTCTACAACAAGCACATGATCTTCCCGAAGCCCGGTGTGGACCTGTCTGATCCGACCTCGTTCGCCTCCATCGGCATGACGGTGACCGGGCTGCCCGCGCTCAACGCGATCGCGTCGGTGGTCGCGGCATCGCCTGGATTGTTGACGAGCGCCGACGTGCCGTTGCGCGGCTTCGCCGGCCGCTTCAACATCTAGCGTTCAGTCCAGGTGGCGGGCCGGTCGAGTTCACCGACACCGGCGTCACCGTCAGGTCGGCCAGGGTGATCCGATGATTCGCTCTACGCTGGTGACGCGCTGGAAATCAGGCATGAAGTGCTCCAGAACGTCGGAGTTCACGGTTCCGTTGGTGGTCTCCGGACGATTCTTGAACCCGTCGAAGTAGGCGCGCAGGAATTCATTCTTGAAATCGCCACGGGGATGAACCGCGAGGATCTCATCGACCTGGTCGGGGTGCAGTCCATCAAGGCCGAAACCGACCACGTCGGTCAGTACCCCGAGATGCGTCGTGGCGATTTCCGGGCCCATTCGCCCTGGAATGCCAGGTGTCGTGTGGAGCGCAATGGCCGTCCAGACAGTGTCGGCTGCCGCGGTCGAAAATCCGTGCTGGATCAGGAACTTGCGCCCGTGATCGGCCCCATCGACCTCAAACCGCTGCTCGATCTCGGAGAAGGGCGTCAGCAGCCCGGCGTCGTGGAATATGGCGGCCAGGTACAACAGCTCAGGATCCGGTTCCACGCCGAGCAGTTGCGCATGGATCCGGCCGAAGAGGTAAACCCTCCGGGAGTGGTGGTAGATGAGCGGCGTGGTCGTTTCCCGGATCAGGCGACTCGCCTCGGCAACCGCTGCCGTCTCCGGAATCTCGATGCCCGCAATGATTTCTGACATGAGAGGCTGTGCCTTCTGCTCTTGGTTGTCGGACTACGTCTGACATCCATGCTGGCGGCACAAAGCCGTCTGCGCCGCTCTCCTCCGGCCAGAAATCCCACAAATGCGGACATGCAGAAAGCCCCGCCACACCTTGGGTGTGACGGGGCTTTTCGCTACCAGGTCAGCCCAGCACCAGGCCTTCACCGTCGGGGGTGACGTTGACGGGGACCACGTCACCGTCGTGCACCTCGCCGGCCAGCAGCATCTTGGCCAACTGGTCGCCGATCGCCTGCTGCACCAGCCGGCGCAGCGGGCGGGCACCGTAGAGCGGGTCGAAACCGCGCTCGGCCAACCACGTCTTGGCGGGCAGCGACACCTCGAGGGTGAGCCGGCGCTGCGCCAGCCGTTTCTGCAGCTGCTGCAACTGGATGTCAACGATGGACACGAGCTGCTCCGGATCGAGTGCATCGAACAGGATCACGTCGTCGAGCCGGTTGATGAACTCCGGCTTGAACGCCGCCCGCACCGCCGCCATCACCTGCTCCTCGGTACCACCGGCACCGAGGTTGGAGGTCAGGATCAGGATCGTGTTGCGGAAGTCGACCGTCCGGCCCTGGCCGTCGGTCAACCGGCCCTCGTCGAGCACCTGCAAAAGCACGTCGAACACGTCCGGGTGGGCCTTCTCGATCTCGTCGAACAGCACCACCGTGTACGGGCGCCGCCGCACCGCCTCGGTCAGCTGACCACCCTGGTCATAGCCGATGTAGCCGGGAGGCGCACCGACCAGCCGAGCCACCGAGTGTTTCTCGCCGTACTCGCTCATATCGATGCGGACCATGGCGCGCTCGTCGTCGAACAGGAACTCCGCCAACGCTTTTGCCAGCTCGGTCTTACCGACACCGGTCGGGCCCAGGAACATGAACGAACCCGTCGGCCGGTTGGGATCGGCCACCCCGGCCCGGGTGCGGCGCACCGCATCCGACACCGCGGTCACCGCGGCCTTCTGACCGATGACGCGCTTGCCCAGCTCCTCCTCCATGCGCAGCAGCTTGGCGCTCTCGCCTTCGAGCATCCGGCCGGCCGGAATGCCGGTCCACGCCTCGACCACCTCGGCGATGTCGTCGGGACCGACCTCTTCCTTGAGCATCACGTTCTCGCGAGCCTCGGCCACCGGCAGTGCGGCGTCGAGCTTCTTCTCGACCTCCGGGATACGCCCGTAGCGCAGCTCGGCGGCCTTGGCCAGGTCACCGTCACGCTCGGCCCGGTCGGCCTCACCACGCAATGTGTCCAGCTGCTCCTTGAGCTCGCGGACGATGTCGATGGCGCCCTTCTCGTTCTGCCAACGAGTGGTCAGCTCGGCCAGCTTCTCCTTGTAATCGGCCAGCTCGCCGCGCAGCTTCTCCAGCCGTTCCTTGGAGGCGTCGTCCTCTTCCTTCTCCAGCGCCATCTCCTCGATCTCGAGGCGACGGACGAGCCGCTCGACCTCGTCGATCTCGACGGGCCGGGAGTCGATCTCCATGCGCAGCCGCGATCCGGCCTCGTCGACCAGGTCGATGGCCTTGTCCGGCAGGAACCGCGAGGTGATGTAGCGGTCGGAAAGGGTTGCAGCAGCGACCAACGCGGAGTCGGTGATGCGCACACCATGGTGCACCTCGTAGCGGTCCTTGAGACCGCGCAGGATGCCGATGGTGTCCTCGACGGACGGTTCGCCGACCAGCACCTGCTGGAAGCGGCGTTCCAGGGCAGCGTCCTTCTCGATGTACTTGCGGTACTCGTCGAGCGTGGTGGCGCCGACCAACCGCAGTTCACCGCGGGCCAGCATGGGCTTGATCATGTTGCCCGCGTCCATCGCGGATTCACCGGTGGCACCGGCGCCGACGATGGTGTGCAGCTCGTCGATGAACGTGATGACCTGCCCGGCCGACTCTTTGATGTCGTCGAGGACGGCCTTGAGCCGCTCCTCGAACTCACCGCGGTACTTCGCACCGGCCACCATGGACCCGAGGTCCAGCGAGATGACGGTCTTGTCCCGCAAGCTTTCCGGAACGTCGCCGGCCACGATGCGCTGCGCCAGGCCCTCGACGATCGCGGTCTTTCCGACGCCGGGCTCACCGATGAGCACGGGGTTGTTCTTGGTACGACGGCTCAGCACCTGTACGACGCGACGAATCTCGTTGTCGCGCCCGATGACCGGGTCGAGCTTGCCTTCGCGGGCGGCGGCGGTCAGGTCGGTGGAGTACTTCTCCAGCGCCTGGTAGCTGCCCTCCGGATCGGCACTGGTGACGCGGGCACTACCGCGCACCTTGGTGAAGGCCTCGCGAAGTGCCTCGGGCGAGGCACCGTGTCCGGTCAGCAGCTTGGCCACTTCGGAGTCGCCGGTGGCCAGGCCGACCATCAGATGTTCGGTGGAGACGTACTCGTCGTCCATCTCGGTGGCCAGGCTCTGGGCCGTGGTGATCGCGGCGAGCGATTCCCGGCTCAGTTGGGGTTGGCTGCTGGCGCCACTGGCGCTGGGCAGTTGGTCGAGCAGTCGTTGCGCCCCCGCGCGAATCGTCGCGGGGTCCACGCCGACGGCCTCGAGCAGGGGTGCGGCAATGCCCTCATTCTGAGTGAGCAGTGCCATCAAAAGATGGGCGGGCCGAATCTCCGGGTTGCCTGCGGAGCTGGCCGCCTGCAACGCTGAGGTCAGCGCCGCCTGAGTCTTGGTCGTCGGGTTGAACGAGTCCACGACACCTCCCTTTTCCGATAGAGAAAATGCTTGTCGTGATGTACAACGTAGTCAAGGTTGAGTCTGTTCCGCTCAACTTTGAAAATTTTCGGCGGGCAGACTCGGTGCCGTGCACATCGCCGTCGTCGCCGCATCCGTCCCCAGCCATATGTACCCGCATTTGGCGGTGGTTCACGAGCTGGCGCGCCGCGGCCATCGGGTGAGTTACCTGGTCGGAAGTCATTTGGCCCGCCTGGTCACCCCAACCGGAGCCGACGTCATCTCCTGCACCTCGGTGCTGCCGGGGGCACCGGGCGCACCTCGGTCCTTCGACGAGGCCGATCCGGTCGCCGGCATGCGGTTGTTCTTCGACGAGGCGGTGCATGTCCTGCCTCAGGTCCATGCCGCCCTCGATGACGACCGGCCCGACCTGGTGCTCTACGACATCGGCGGCATGGCCGGCCCGGTGGCAGCCGACCACTGGGGCGTCCCCGCGGCACAACTGTCCCCGAGCGAGGTGGCCTGGGAGGGCTATCACGACGACATGGCCGAGATTCTCGGTCCGATCCTGGGCAGTCCCAGTGGCCTGGCCTACCGCCAGGCGTTCGATGACTGGCTTTCGGGCGCGCGATCGGGCCTGACGTTCGACGACGTGACCGGCGCTCCCAGGCGCTGCCTGGCGTTGATCCCGCGGGTCATGCAACGGAACGCCGAGCGGGTCGGCGAGCGCTACCGGTTCGTCGGCCCATGCATCGACCCGCGACGTGCGGATCCGGGCGACTGGTCCCCACCAGGTGGCGACGGTCCACTGGCCCTGCTGGCCTTCGGCACGGCCTACACCGACCGAGCCGACGTGTACCGCAACGCGGTCGAGGCACTCGACGGGCAGGGTTGGCGCCTGGTGCTGGCCACCGGCGGTGCCGACGTGGGTCCCGCGCCCTCGTGGGTTCAACTGCGCGACACGGTTCCCCAACCGGCAGTCCTGCAACAGGCCGACGGCTTCGTCACCCACGCCGGCATGGGCTCGTGCACCGAGGGTTTGTGGTTCGGGGTACCGATGGTGGCGATTCCGCAGGCCGTCGATCAGCCCGCCAATGCGGCCCGTCTGGCGACCATCGGCGTCGGCCGTCACCTCGCAGACCATCTCCCCAGCGCCGCTGAGATCCGCGATGCGGTGATCGGTGTCGCCGCCGATCAGCAGATCCGAACGAACCTCGACGCGATTCGCGACGAGATCCGTGCCCACGGCGGTCCGGGACACGCCGCCGACGCCGCCGAAGACGTTGCGACCGGCCGTTGGTGAGCACTCACCTCCAGCGCGACCAGATGCTTGCTAGGTTTTGCTCGGGAACTGCATCGAGAGGGCGGCCATGACGGAAAGCTGGGGTTCGGTTCTTACCGAACTCATCCCGCTCGCATTGGTGGTGGCTCTGTCACCGCTGTCGATCATTCCGGCTGTGCTGGTGCTGCACACCCCTCACCCCCGACCGGCCGGCCTGGCCTTCCTCACTGGATGGCTCGTCGGCCTGGCCGCGCTGACCGCGATCTTCGTCGGCGTCTCCAGCATGCTCGGCGGGCTCAACGCTGCCCCGACGTGGGCATCATGGTTACGCATCGTGGTGGGTGCCGCCCTCATCGTCTTCGGCGTCTACCGCTTTCTCACCCGGGCAAAATCGGAGCACATGCCCGGCTGGATGGCCAGCCTCAGCAAGCTCACACCCGTAAAGGCCGGAGCTGCCGGCGCAGTGCTCACCGTCGTGAACCCCAAGGTGCTGTTCATCTGTGCGGCAGCAGGATTGGCCATCGGTAGCGCCGGCCTCGGCCAGCCCGGGGTGTGGGCAGCAGGGCTCTACTACGTGGTCGCGGCCGGATCGACCGTCGCCCTGCCGATACTCGCGTATGCGGTGTCCGGCGAGCGCCTGGATCCCGCACTGGCCCGGCTCAAAGACTGGATGGAGCGCCAGCATGCCGTGCTGGTTGCAGCAATTCTCGTCGTAATCGGCCTTCTCGTGCTCTACAAGGGAATTCACGCCCTGTAGCAGTGCCGTTTTATTGTCAATCGGGCTACGGTGTGCGCATGTCCGAATCCGGTTTCGGTGATTTCGAATTCGAGCGGAAGTTCTTTGTCCGCGAATTGCCCGCAGTGGCAGCATCGGATCCCGCACCAGCGCTGATCGTCCAGGCATATCTGTTCGCAGCCGATGGATACGCGGTCCGAGTCCGCGTTCAGGGTCCCGCCCCGGCAGAATTGGGCAGCACGCCCGCCGAACTTGCCGAGGCACTGGGCGATGAGTCGCTCGGGACCATGACCGCCAAAGGTCCCGCCGTCGGGGGCACCCGATACGAGGCCGAACGTGAGCTCGATCCTCTGATCGCGGCGCAGATCGTGCGCCGGTCCGAATTCGTGATTGCCAAGGTTCGCTATTCGATGTGGCTCGGCGAGGACGGCTGGATCATCGATCAGTTCCTCGGCCGGAACGCACCGCTACTGCTCTCCGAAGTTGAGCGCGGCGGACCCGTGGTAGATCTGGCAATTCCGTCATTCTGCGTTTCCGAGGTTTCCGAGGACGACCGGTTCCGCAACGAATACCTGGCGCACAAGCCATTCGGCACCTGGGCCGACGAATACCGGGCTGAACTCGACCGCCTCGGCCCATCCTTCGTGGATACCTTGGGCCAGAATCAATTCGAGGGCAGTTGAGGGCCTATAGCTCCGGTAACCCCAGCTCCGACGCATCCGCGGTGAGATAGCGGGTCACCGTCGGTGCGAGCAGCCGCACCACGTCTTCGCCGTCGAGCGTCGCCAACGGCGGTACCGCCATCACATAGCGCAGCATCGCGGTACCGACCAGGCTCGACGCGGCGAGCATGGCGCGCAGTCGGGCCTGCTCGCCGCCACCCAGCACGCCTGACACCGCGGCGAGCACGTAATCCTGCATGAACGTTCGAAATGCCACGTGCGCATCGGAATTCGATGTCGCGGACTGCAACATGACCCGCATGCTGGCTGCAGTCTCAGGGCCCTCCCACATCTTCAGATAAACGCGCACCATGCGTTCGCCGATCGCTTCGACAGGCCCCTCCAGGGCGGCCACCAGCACGTCGGGGTCGAGGATCAGCCGCAGGGACTCCCGGAACAGGTCGGCCTTCGACCCGAACAGGTAGAGCACCATCGACGCGTCGACGTTCGCGTCCGACGCGATCCCACGCAGTGTCGTCTTCTCGTAGCCCTCGGCCGCGAAGCGCAGTTTGGCTGCCGCCAGCACGGCGTCGCGAGACACCGGATCACCCTGGCGGCGCCCCCGGCGCGTGGCAGTTTTCCCAGGTGAAGCCATACGTCGACATTATCATTTCAACGACTATTGAAATCTGAGCCCTGCAGGACTTACTCTCACATCAACCGATTAATTCAACAGCGGATGAAAAGAGGGAATGATGCTCTCGACACAGACACCCACGCCCCACCACGCGGCACCCGAACACGCGCCACCGGCAGCACTGCGCGCCATGGGTATCGTCGCCGTACTGACCATCGCGATCGCGATCGTGGCCATCGCCTTCGCCCTGCCTGCGTCACGTTCCAAGCCCCACGCCATCCCAATCGGCGCCGCCGGGCCGCAAGCGGCCACCAGTCAGATCGCCGAACGTCTCGAACAGCAGGCCCCCGGCGCGTTCAAGCTCACCTACTACCCCGGCGAGAACACCCTGCGTGAGGCGATCCTCAACCGAAACGTCTACGGCGGCATCGCCTTCGGACCCGAGGGCCCGACCCTGCTGACCGCCACCGGCGGCAGCCCGGCCGTCGCGCAACTGCTCACCCAGATCGGTAGCGGCATCGCGGCGCACTCGGGCATGGTCCTGCACACCGAGGACCTGGCCCCGCCCACCAGCCAGGATCCGCGCGGGACCGGGTTGGCCGCCTCTGCCCTGCCGATCACACTGGCCGGGATGCTGCCTGCCGCGGCCCTGACCCTGATGTTGCGGCGTGAGGTGTGGACCCGCTTGACCGCCACCATCGTGTTCTCCGCAGTTGCCGGCATCACGGTCGCGGCCCTGCTCCGGTACGTGTTCGGCTCGATCGACTCGAATCTCTGGGGAGTGGCGGCAGGACTGACACTGGGAATCGCGGCGGCCGGCCTGGTCATACTCGGCCTGGGCGCACTGTTCGGCAAGGTCGGCTTGGCGGTCGGCGCGGCGCTGGCCCTGCTGCTGGGCAACCCGCTGTCCGGGCTGACGAGCGCACCCGAGATGCTGCCTGCGGGCTGGGGCCGGCTCGGCCAGCTGCTGCCGCAGGGCGCCGCCGCCACACTGCTGCGGTCCACCGCCTACTTCGGCGGTAACGGCGCCGACACGGCGATCATCGTGCTCAGTTGCTGGGCGATCGTCGGGCTGATGTTGGTGATCAGCGCCGCTTTGCGGCGCCCCGGGCGTACCGCGCCTAAGATGCAGCTCCGTGGGACTCGATGACCGTGACGCGCTGCAGACACTGCAGAACGCCGTCGACCCCGAGCAGGGCGCGGCGCCCCTGATCCGCGATTTCTACACCCGGTGGTTCGCCACCGACCTCTCGGCCCGCGATCTGTTCCCCCCCGACATGGACCACCAGCGCGATGTCTTCGCGCGGGCCCTGACCTGGCTGTTCGGGGAGTTGATCGCCCAGCGCGCCGAGGAGCCGGTGGCGTTCCTGGCCCAGCTCGGCAGAGACCACCGCAAATACGGTGTGACGCAGAGTCATTACGACTCCATGCAGGATGCGCTGTACAACGCGCTGCATGACCACCTCAAGTCCGAATGGGATGACAGCCTGGCCGAGGCCACCCGCGATGCCGTGGCCCTGATCATCGGGGTGATGCGCGGGGCGGCCGACGCCGAGGAATCCCCGGCCTACTGCGACGGCACCGTCATCGAGCACCACCGGGTCACCCGCGACGTCTCGGTGATCCGGCTGCAGCTCGACGAGGCGCTGTTCTACCACCCCGGCCAGTACGTCACCGTCCAGGTTCCCCAGTGGCCGCGCCGGTGGCGCTACCTGAGTCCGGCCATTCCCTCCGACCGATCCGGAGCCATCGAGTTCCACATCCGGTCCGTCCCGGGTGGCATGGTGAGCACCGCCGTCGTCGCCGAGACCAAGGTCGGGGACCGCTGGCGGCTGTCCAGCCCGCACGGCGGGTTGCATGTCGATCGCGACGGCGAAGACGTGCTGATGGTGGCCGGCAGCACGGGCCTGGCCCCGCTGCGCAACATCATCATGGACATGACGTTGCACGGCGAGAACCCCCGCGTGCATCTGTTCTTCGGTGGCCGCTATCCGTGCGACCTGTACGACCTGAAAACGCTGTGGCACATCGCCTCGACAAACCCCTGGCTGTCGGTGACCCCGGTGTCGGAGTACAGCACCGATCCCCCCTGGGCCGGCCAGTATCCCGACGTCCGGCCGCCGCGTGGGCTACACGTGCGCCAGACCGGCACGCTGGCCGAAGTGGTGACGAAATTCGGCAATTGGGGCGACCGGCAGATCCTCATCTGCGGCGGACCGGACATGGTCACCGCGACCAAGGCGGCCCTGGTCGAGCGGGGCGCACCGGCCGACCGCATCCAGCACGACCCGCTGACGCGCTGAGGGTGCCAGACTGGCGCCATGGCCGAGGTTCAACCAGTCACCTTGTCTGACCCGTCGTCTTCACTGACGGCCACCTATGTTCCGGGCGCGGGGATGGTCTGTACGTCGTTGGCCGACGGCGGCGTCGAATACCTCGGCCAGCGGCGCGGTCTGCACGCCTATATCGCCGACGGCAAGACGATGGGCATCCCGATCCTCTATCCGTGGGCAAACCGCTTGAGCGCCAACGAATACCGGGTCGGGGACACGGTGGTGGACGTGGCCCCCGGGGTGAACGGGGTTCGTGGCGACGCGCACGGGGCGCCGATCCACGGTGTGCTCGCCGCCAATCCGGACTGGCAGGTGAGCGACCAGTCCGAGAACACGCTCGTGGCATCCCTGGACTGGGATACCGACCCACGGCTGCTCGCGACGTTCCCGTTCCCCCACCGCCTCACGATGGCGGTGACGCTCGCCGGCCGGACCCTCGCTGTGGCCACCACCGTGACAGCAACCTCCCGACAACGCGTCCCGCTGTGCTACGGCTATCACCCCTACGTGACGATTCCCGGTGTGCCGCGCGAGGATTGGCAGTTACAGACCCCCGCCATGCGGCAGCTGCTCGTGAATGACCGGGGACTTCCCTCGGGCGAAACCCACCAGTGGCCGGCGGGGGCGAAGCGCCTGGGCAGCACCGAGCTGGATGACGGATTCGACGACGTCGACGAGGGTGCGGTGTTCGCGCTGACCGGCGGAAACCACCGGGTGGAGGTCACCTTCGACCGGGGCTACGGCGCTGCGCAACTCTTCGCTCCGCTCAGCGACAGCGTGGTGGGCATCGAGCCGATGGCCGCACCGACCGACGCGTTGCGCCGCGGAAATTACAAAATGGCCGCCCCCGGAAGTCCGGAGACGGCCACCTTTTCGATCAAAATCGGCTAACGCGCGCCCCTGCGCGGCTGCCACAGCACCACCGCTTTGGACGCCACCGACACTTCATGACGCTGGTTGACACCGAGTTGTTCGACCTGTTGGGTCAACTCGGATACCCGGGTACGCAGTGCATCAACCTGATTGGTGAGTTCGATGATGCGCTTGATGCCGGCCAGGTTGACGCCCTCGTCCTGTGACAGCCGCTGCACCTCACGGAGCAGATCGACGTCACGCTCGGAGTAACGGCGCCCGCCGCCGGAACTGCGCTGCGGGCTGACCAGGCCGAGCCGGTCGTATGTGCGCAGGGTCTGCGCGTGCATACCGGCCAGCTCGGCCGCCACCGAGATCAGAAACGTGCGGGCTTCCTCTTTCCGCTGGCTCATATGTTGCCTGCCCATCCGGCCCGCGGATCGAAACCACTGGCCCGTTCGGCTTTCGCATAAGCCTCCAGCGCCTCTGCCGCTTCACCTTCCAGGTTCGGCGGCACCGCGACCTTCACCGTGACCAGCAGGTCACCATGGCCGCCGGAGCGTTTGGGCACCCCACGCCCGCGCACCCGCAGGATCCGGCCGTCGGAGGTGCCCTTGGGCACCCGCACACCGACCTTGCCATCCAGCGTGGGTACGGAAAGCGTTGTCCCCAGCGCCAATTCGTGGAAGCTGACCGGAACGCTGACGGTCAGGTCGTCGCCTTCACGCCCGAACACCTTGTCGGGACGAACGTGCACGGTGACATAGAGGTCGCCCGAGGGCGCACCCCGTAGCCCGGCCTCACCCTGGCCGGCCAGCCGAATTCGCTGACCGTCCTCGACACCCGGAGGGATCCGCACGTTGATCGTGCGGGTCCGGGTGGTGACGCCGGTGCCCTGACATTCGGCACACGGGTGCTCGATGATCGAACCACTGCCCCGGCATTCGGTGCAGGGCTCGGAGAACCCGAACGCCCCCTGGTTGCGGTTGACCACACCGGAGCCGTTGCAGTTCGGGCACACCTTGGGGCTGGTGCCCGGTCGCGCACCGCTGCCGTGGCAGTTGGTGCACGGCGCCGGACTGGTCAGCCGCAGCGGCATGGCCACGCCCTTGGTGGCTTCCAAGAAGGACAGCTCGGTTTCGGTTTCCAGGTCGTTGCCGCGGCGGGGCCGGCTCGGACGCGGTTGCGCACCGCGCCCGAACAGCCCGCCGAAGAGGTCACCGATGTTGGCGCCGCCGCTCTGGCCGGCGGCGTCGAACAGGTCTCCCAGGTTGAATTCGGCTCCGTCGGAACCGAATCCACCACTGAAGTTCCCGCCCGGGTTGAACCGACGGCCACCGCCGGCGAACAACCGACGGGTCTCGTCATACTCCTTGCGCTTCGCGGGGTCCGACAGAACACTGTTCGCCTCGGAAACCGCCTTGAACCGCTCGGCCGCTCCCGCATCGGGATTGCGGTCAGGATGCAGTTCGGAGGCCAGTTTCCGGTAGGCCTTCTTGATCTCGTCGGCGCTGGCGTCAGAGGAGACGCCGAGCTCCTTATAGAAGTCCTTCTCGACCCACTCACGTTGGGCCATGCGCCACCTCCTTACCTCTTCTCTCTAGTTGGTTGGACTAATTGTCTGATTCTGCGGCCTGATCGCCGGCGGCGTCAGCGTTATCTGCTGCCTCGCCACCAGCTTCGGCCTCGGGCACAGTGTCGACCACACCGACGAGGGCGTGTCTGACCACCTGGTCACCGATCCGGTAGCCCCGGCGCATCACGGTCCCGACAACGGGATGGGTACCCTCGCCCTCGTGCTGCACAGCCTCGTGCAGAGACGGGTCGAACTCGTCACCCTCCGCGCCGAACCCGGAAAGGCCCTGCCCTTCAAGGGCACCGACGAGCTTGTCGGCAACCGACTTGAGCGGACCGGATTCCAGGTCACCGTGGCTGCGGGCCCGGTCCAGGTCGTCGAGCACACCCAGCAACTGGGTGATCACGGTGGCCTTGGCCCGGTCGGCGGTGACCTGCTGATCGCGCAGTGCCCGCTTGCGGTAGTTGTCGTATTCGGCCTTCACGCGTTGCAGCGTGGCCTTGAGCTCGGAAACCTCGTCGCTGTCGCTCGCCGACTCCGAAGCGGAGGCGGCGGGCGCCGGCCCACCAGGGGCCGGCGCCTGCTCACGAACCTCACCGGTGTCGGGATCGATGCGCCGTTTGTCGGTGATGGTCACCGGCTCGTGCGAATCGTTCTCGGTCACTTGGTCTCCTGATCGTCGTCCACAACCTCGGCGTCCACCACGTTGTCGTCGGCGGCACTCGAGGAGGCACCAGCTTCGGCTCCCGAAGCCTGCTCAGCCTGGGCGGCCTCGTAGATCGCCTGACCCAGACCCTGCGACTCGACGCCGAGCTTCTCCATGGCGTCCTTGATCGCGGAGATATCGGAGCCTTCCAGCGCCGACTTGGCCGCGGCGATCGCGCCGTCGACCTTGGTCAAGGTGTCCTCGGGAACCTTCGACCCGCCCTCGGCCTCACGCTGCTCCTTGACGAACTTCTCCGTCTGGTAGACCAGCGACTCTGCCTGGTTGCGGACGTCGGCCTCCTCGCGGCGCTTCTTGTCCTCGTCGGCGTGCGCCTCGGCGTCCTTGATCATCCGGTCGATCTCCTCCTTGGACAGGCCGGAGCCTTCCTGGATCTTGATCGTGTTTTCCTTGCCGGTGCCCTTGTCCTTGGCGGTGACGTGCACGATGCCGTTGGCGTCGATGTCGAAAGTGACCTCGATCTGCGGCACGCCGCGGGGGGCCGGCGGGATACCGGTCAGCTCGAAGGAGCCGAGCAGCTTGTTGTGCGAAGCGATTTCGCGCTCACCCTGGAAGACCTGGATCTGCACCGACGGCTGGTTGTCGTCAGCGGTGGTGAAGGTCTCCGACCGCTTGGTCGGGATCGTGGTGTTGCGCTCGATCAGCTTGGTCATCACGCCGCCCTTGGTTTCGATACCGAGGGACAGCGGGGTGACGTCAAGCAGCAGAACGTCTTTCACCTCGCCCTTGAGCACGCCGGCCTGCAGCGCGGCGCCCACTGCGACAACCTCGTCCGGGTTGACGCCCTTGTTGGGCTCCTTGCCGCCGGTGAGCTCCTTGACCAGGTCGGTGACTGCGGGCATACGGGTGGAACCACCCACCAGCACCACGTGGTCGATTTCGCCGACCGAGATGCCGGCGTCCTTGATCACCGACTGGAACGGCTGACGGGTGCGGTCCAGCAGATCCTGAGTGATCTTCTGGAACTCGGCGCGGGTCAGCTGCTCGTCGAGGAACAGCGGGTTCTTGTCGGCGTCGACGGTGATGTAGGGCAGGTTGATCGAGGTGCTCTGCGAGCTCGAGAGTTCGATCTTGGCCTTCTCGGCGGCTTCACGCAGCCGCTGCATGGCCATCTTGTCCTTGGTCAGGTCGATGCCACTGGTGGCCTTGAACTTGTCGACCAGCCACTCGACGATCCGGTCGTCCCAGTCGTCGCCACCGAGGTGGTTGTCGCCGGAGGTGGCACGCACCTCGACGACACCGTCGCCGATCTCCAGCAGCGAAACGTCGAACGTGCCGCCACCGAGGTCGAAGACCAGGATGGTCTGTTCCTTGCTGCCCTTGTCCAGTCCGTAGGCCAGGGCGGCCGCGGTGGGCTCGTTGACGATGCGCAGCACGTTCATGCCGGCGATCTGCCCGGCTTCTTTGGTGGCCTGGCGCTGAGCGTCGTTGAAGTACGCCGGCACGGTGATGACCGCGTCGGTGATGTCCTCACCGAGGTAGGCCTCCGCGTCGCGCTTGAGCTTCATCAGCACACGCGCGCTGATCTCCTGCGCCGTGTAGTGCTTGCCGTCGATCTCGACGGACCAATCGGTGCCCATGTGACGCTTGACCGAACGGATGGTCCGGTCGACGTTGGTCACCGCCTGGTTCTTGGCGGGCTGACCGACCAGCACCTCGCCGTTGCGCGCGAATGCGACGACAGACGGGGTGGTCCGGGAGCCCTCGGAGTTTGCGACGACGACGGGGTCGCCGCCTTCCAGGACCGCCACGCATGAGTTGGTGGTCCCGAGGTCGATACCGACCGCACGAGCCATGGTGTTGCCTCCTGATAGAGATATAGGGGTCTGAGCGGACTGCGCTCAAGCTTGCTCTGGGCGAGCATAGATTGTCAACCCAGACTTGAGTCACAGTCACTCAACTTGCTGTCGATGAGGTCAACGGGGGTTTCGCGGGATTTGTTCCCGGTATTCCAAGAAAATTCCCGGCTACTTGCCGCCGGCCAGCAGGTCGCGGGACTGCAGAGCCAGCCAGAGCTGGGCGATGTCCGCGGTGTCGGACAGGCGGGCACCGGTGAGCTCCTCCACCTTGTGCACGCGGTAGAGCACGGTTTGGCGATGGACGTTCATCGCGGCCGCGGTGCGCTGCCAGGACCGCTGGTTGGCCAGGAACGCCTCCAGGGTCTCGACCAGCCCGGTCCGATGCTGGGCGTCATGCTCGATGAGCGGACCGAGCCAGCGCTCCACCATGGCCCGGGCGTCTTCGACACCGCCCATGCCGACCCACGATGTGGCGGTGCCGTAGCGCACCACGGGATCCCCGGTCCGCTGCGCGGTGCCCAGCGCCCAGGTGGCCTCGCGGGCGGATTCCGCCGACCGCGCCACGGTTTTCATCACCTGGCCGGCGCCCACCTTGGCCGTCGGTCCGAGCGAGGCGGCGATCGCCTCGACCGCTTCGTCGGTTCCCGGCACCACCGCGTGGGCGACTCCCGACCGGAACGCCGACACATGGGGAATCCGGCGACGCCACAACGCCACGTGCAGGTCCCGCACCCGCCGTTCGTCAGTACACGTGGCCGAGACGAACATCGACGTCGCCGGGTCCAGCCCCGAGGACAGCAGCTGACGGCGCCCGAGCCGTTGGTCCATCCGCCCGTCGATGAGCTGTGCGGTCAGCTCGGCGCCCGAGCGCCGGGTGTGTTCCAGGGCCAGATGGGTCTGGGACAACTCCAGGGCGACGACGGTCGCGGCGTGCTGGATCAGCACACCGTCGAGCGCCGCGCCGCCTTCGCGGATGACGGCGAGCACCGCGTTGTCATGCGTGGGCACCTCTCCGACCAACACTTCAACCCCGCCGGGGGTTAGGACCGACCGTGCCCCTGCGGCCAGCGTGCCCTGCGATGCCGTCCGCACCGTCTCCTTGACGTCGTCTGACGGGTGCGGCCCATCGGGGTGATAGGCCTCTCCGGTGACCCGGTCGCAGACGAACACCGCGCATCGCAGTTCCTTCGTCAGCGCGTCGGCGATGCGGGACCGCGCCGGGTCGCCTGCCGTGGAGTGGCGCAGCGCGTCGTAGATGCGTGCCGTTTGCATCAGCCGCTGGGACTGCTCGAGCAGGGTCGCTTCGGCGACCGCGCGCGAGATCGCCACGAACGGCATCGGATAACGAATCCACAGCACCGGCAACTCGAGACGCTCGCTGGCGCGGGTGAACCGTTGGGTGAGCCGCGGACAGAACATGTCCTCGCCGATCGCCAGTCCGCTGGCCCCCACGCGATGCAATTCCTCGAGCAGCTGTTCCTGGTCGGCCGCCGCCAACGGGAACGACATGCCGTTGGTCATCAGCAGTTCCCCGGCGCTGACCCATTGCCACGGCTCCGGCAGATCCGAGGTGTGCGTCCAGGTCACCTGCCGATCCAGACCGGCCTTGCCGGAGTGCAGTCGCAGCTGCAGGTGCGGCATGTCCAGCAATTCGCGCACCGTGATACTCACATGCCAACCGTATCGACTCGGCACGATCAGGCGCCTGGAATCAGCGTGCACTCTCGGTGGCGAGCGAAGACTGCATCTCTTCGACCTGGCGTACCCGCCACAACTTGATCAGACCCAGGTAGATGAAGAACGTCGCGACCGTCCCCACGATCCACGCCGTATCGATGCCGCCGATCTTGCCGGCCACCGCGCCCTGATAGAACGCCGTTGACATGAAAGGGATCTGCACGACGAAGCCGAGGAAGTAGCTGAGCACAGCCGGGACATTGAATGCGCCGTAGCCGCTCTTCGGGTCACTGAACGATGCCGGGTCGTAATGCCCCTTCTTCACCACGTAGTAGTCGATGAGGTTGACGATGCTCCACGGGATCAGCAGGTAGATCAGGATGCTGATGAAGTTGGAATACCGCACGAGGAAGTCGTCCGAAAATGCGATGGCGGCGACGAACACGACCGCCGCGATCACCGCCGCCGCGATGTTCCTGGCCGAGGACTTCGGCGACCACTTCAGTTTGAAGGCCTGAATACAGGTCAGGGTGCACAGCGACGATCCGTACATGTTGATGACGCCGGCGTCGATCGCACCGAAGAAGAACACGAGCATCACGAAGGTGAACAGTGGGCCGGGCATGATGTGGGACAAGCTCGCCAGCGAGGCATCGGAGCCCAGGCCCGCGACGAGGAGGGCGCCGACGATCATGGCTCCGACGGCGCCGAGGAGAGTGCCGAAGTACGTGTACCAGAACGCGGAACGAGGCGTCGTCGAGGACGGCAGATAGCGCGAGTAGTCCGAGACATACGGGGCGTACGAGAGCTGCCAGATGCCGGCGACCGAAGCCATGCCCAGGAAGCCGATCCAGTTGAAGGAGCCACCAGCGCTGCCGGCTCCTCCGTCACCGCCGCCGGCGGCGATCGAGGTATAGACGAGTGTGAGCACCAGGGCGAGACCCGAGAGCCAGACCATCACCCGGTTCATCCGGAGGATGAGCTGATAGCCGACCACGACGGTGACCAGGGTGAGGAAGGTGCTAAAGGCAAGCGCCACAGTGGTGTTCAGCGATGGAAAGACGGCGCACAAAGTCTGCTGCGCCAATACCATGAGGGACACGATCCAGCCGACGTACGCAAGAATGACGACGACGATCACCAGCAGTGAACCGTACATCCCGAACTGTGCGCGCGCCTGGATCATCTGCGGCACACCGAGTCCCGACCCCTGCACCGAGTGCAACGCCATGAACACGGCGCCCACGACACTACCGAGAATGATGGCGATGACCGTGGATGTGACATCCAGTTTGTAGATCGTCGGCCCGAGGAGACCCGTGACCACAGCCAGCGGGATGATCTGGACGGTGAACCAGAACGAGAAAAGGTGTCGCACCTTTCCCGTGCGCTGAGATTCCGGCACCGGCTGAATGGTCAAATGCTCGACCCTAGAGCCACTGTCATGCGGCATGAGACACGTCCTTACACGTCGGCGTGGCGATGATTTCAGGTCCTTTGGTGGATGGCCGGATCAGCGGATCGTGAAGCCGCGGTCGACGACGTTCTCGAGCATGTCCACATAGCCGTCCATGTCGTCGCGCGCCGGGCGCGGCGCCGCGTCGTAGGGCATGGCGGCCTTCACGGCCGGGCTGAGGAAGTAGGCCCCTGCGGCCAGGACGGTGAGCGCTTCGAACTGGTCCGGTTGCTCTGCCGAGAGGCTGTCCAGCGCGGCTTCCGGGTCCTTCCCTGCGCTGGAGTCAAGCGCCGCGGTGAGCGCGTCGACGAGGTCGGGCCGGTAACCCAGGACCTGGTCCAGCAGGACCCCGGACACTTCCGCAGTGGTGGCCGACGGCATGCTGTCGGCGGCCGGGATCAGGGTATCGGCCAGGGCGGCAAACACTTGGCGCTGTTCGGAATTGAGCATGTGGTCCTCAGAATGCAGTCGGGATGCTGGAGCGGTTTTCCGCGAGATGCCGCATGGAGCGCAGCGCGACAGCCATGATCGTGGCGGTGGGATTCATGCCGGTCGAGGTCACCATGGTGCTGCCGTCCACGATGAACAGGTTCGGGACGTCATGCGTCCGGCACCATTCGTCGACGACGGAGGAGGCCGGGTCGGAGCCCATCTTGGTGGTGCCCAGCAGGTGCCAGGCGCTGTGCCTGACCACCGGAATCGGGTGCACCTCAACGGCTCCGGCGGCCTCGTGCGCCTCGACGGCCCGTGCGACGTTGAACTCGAGCATCCGCCGGCAGTTCTCGCCGATCTTGTAGTGGATCTTGGCCGCCGGGATCCCGTCGGAGTCGGTGACGTTGGGATCCAGTGTCACGGTGTTGGATTCGTCGGGCAGGTCCTCGGTGGTGATACCCCACTCGGTGTAGCGGCCGAAAGTCCGCTTCAGCCGCGGATGGAAGTTGGCGCCGAAGCCGTCGCGCCAGTTGTCCCCGGGCTCCCACAGGGTCTGGGCCAACGGGCCGCCGGTGGGCATGAGGTTCCACTTCGCGCCGCGGACGAATCCGCGGTCCGTGTCGGTCTCGTAGAACTGCAGCGACTGCAGCGCCTGTCCGGCCGGACCGAGCCAGGTTTCCATGTCTTCGTCGTAGGCGCCGTAGACCGAGGCGTACGGGTGGGTCATCAGCCGCTTGCCGACCAGGCCCGAGGAGTTGGCCAGGCCGTCCGGGGCAGAGTTCAGCAGTAGGCGGGGCGTGCCGATTCCGTTGGCCGCCAACACCGTCACCCGCGCGGCCTGATGTTGCAGCGTGCCGTCGCGGTCGATGTACTCGGCGCCGGTCACCAGGCCACCGTCGTTCAGCGTCAGTCGGCTGACCCTGGCCCCGGTGACCAGCTGCACCCCGAGCTTGATCGCGTCACGCCAATGGGTGATGTCGGTGCTGGCCTTCGCGCCGACGGGGCAGCCGGATTCACAGGCGCCGTAGCGCTGGCAGGCTTCCTGATTCTTGTACTTGCGCGAGGCGATCGCGTTGGGCGCGGGCCACCAGTGCCAGCCCAGCTTGTCCATGCCTTTGGCGGCGACCAGACCGTACTTGCCGATCGGCAGCGGTGGCAGCGGGAAGGTGTGCGGGTCCGGGTAAGCCGGATCGCCCTCGAGCCCGGACGCCCCGATGTGGTGGGTCACCTCGTCGTAGAACGGCCTCAGGTCCTCGTAGGTGAAGGGCCAGTCCTCGGCGACGCCGTCGAGCGTCTTGACCCGGAAGTCCGACGGCATCGCGCGCACCCAGTGCCCGGAGAACATGATGGTGCTGCCGCCGACACCGTTGAACATCAACGGTTCGACCGGGCTGTCGGTGCTGTCGATCGGATAGTCGGCGGAGTTCTGCCGCACGTTGGGGCTGGAGTTCCACTGTTTGAGGCGCGTGAGCTCCCACTCCGGCTTGCCTGCGGTGAAGTCGTCGGGCAGGTTCCAATCGCCCTGTTCCAGACAGACGACCTTCAGTCCGTGGCGGGCCAGTTCGAGGGCCGCCACCCCGCCGGAGGCTCCGGCCCCCACGATCAGGACGTCGGGTTCGGCATGGATTTCTCGGGTGTTCACGCGTCGCACTCCAGGTCAGATGGGCTGCTGTGCGATCAATGATGCGTGCGTCACACCTTCCGGCGCGATATTTGATCCGCACAAAGCGCAAGACCCGCCTTGTGCGTGCGCACAAACGCTGTCAACGTCCTGTCAGTTCGGCCGAGGAAACCCGCCGGGCCGCAATCGCGACCGCCAAGGTGGTCAGCTGCCCGGGTTCGTCGAGGGTCACCTCGAGCAGTCGGGCCACCTGCTCGAGCCGGTAGTACAGGGACTGCCTGCGGATGTGCAGGCGTTTGGCGGCCTCCGCCTTGCTGCCCGCGCACGCGATCAGCACTTCCAGCGTGCGGACCAGCTCGCTCCCCTTGGCCGCGTCAGTCCGTTCCAGCACGCCGATCTGATCGTCGATGAACTGGCGCACGGCATCGGCATCGCCGTGGCGGGCCAACAGCCGCTCCAGCACGAGCGCCTGCACACCGATCACCGGGCCCGCCTCACCCAGCCCCTGACCGAGCCGCAGTGTCTCGCGCGCCTCCGCCATGGCCTTGGGCAGCAGGCCGATCTCGCCGACAGCGCGACTGGCCGTGGCGCACAGATGGTTCCGTGGCAGCCGGGCAATCCGGGCGGCCTCGCGCACCGCATCGACGACGTCGGTGGACGGCACCCCCGCCGGCATCACCAGCACGCCGCACAGCAGACTGTCGACGAGCCCGAAGATGCCCTGGCCGACCTGACGCATCAGGGCGTCGGCCACCGAGGCGACCGACTCGACGCGCTGCGGGTCGATCGCGACGCATACATAGCGTTGACCCGCCGTCGCGATGCCCGCCGCCCGCAGCCGCGATTCGAGCGCGCTGTGTTCGACAGGCTGATTCGCCACGAGCTGATCGAGTACCAACTGCTGTGCCCGCAGCGTGCCGGCGATGCCGGTCTGTTCTCGCATCAGACACAGGCCCAGCACGGTCGGCGCGCGGTCGAGCACGGCGGCACAGAGCAATTCGGGCACGCCCTCCGGGTCCACCGACAGCCGGCCCCACGCCGTGCCGTCGACCATCACCGGCACCTCGGAGCGCCCGGTACCGATGCGGTCACCGGGCCCGGACTCGACCATGACGCGTCCCGCATAGTCGCTGAGCCGCGCCGACGTCCCGAGCATCGCGGCGACCTGATCGATCAGTTCATTCAGGGTCGCGCCGCGGGCCAGGGCTTCCGACAGCGCGCGAGACGTTTCGTCGGCATGGCGCAATCGCGAGACCGACCGGTCGATGAGCTCACTGTTCACCGCCTCGGCCACTTCGGTGAACCGCAGTGTGGGCGCCAGCTCGACCACGGGGAACCCCAGCGGGAGCGCCTCCTCGACCATCTCCGGCGGCACCTGTGCGAACGTCCTGCCCACCTCGAAGAACAACCCGGCCACGCCCCGCTCGGCCAACCGCCGGATGTACAGTCGGCGGCCGGCCTCGCCCACGTCGATGAGGCCGACGCCGTTGGTCAGCAGAACTTCGTCGCCGCGCAGCAGTCCCGCGATGTCGTAGAGATCGGTGGAATGGACCCAGCGCACCGGGTGATCGAGATGGTCATGACCGCTCAGCACGGCGGGGCTCGCCGACTGCAACGACGGGTGAGCCAGCACGTCTCCGACGGTCAAGGACATACGACAGTATGACTCACGTCACCCCACAAACATATGACAGTACGTCCGTTGTCGTCCGGGAAGTACCGGGGCATTGTGGTTCACATAGGAGCGAGGAGCGCACATGACAGTCAGATCGGTGCCGACCCCTCCCATCAAACATGTTGCAGCACAGGACAATTACCACCAATAGGGGAAGATTGCCATGACCACACTCGTCACCGGCGGCCGCGGCTTCGTCGGCCGCCACGTGGTGGACCAGTTGATAGCCGACGGCGAACGCGTCGTCATGTACAACCGCGACTACTCCGTCGACCCCCGGGACGGAGTAGTCGCGGTTCTCGGCGAACTGTTCGACATCCCGCGCCTGACGGATACCCTTCGCACCTACGACGTGGACCGCATCATCCACACCGCCGGGCAGAGCCATCCGGCGATCTCGATCGAACTGCCGGTCACCACTTTCGCCGCCAACGCCGATGGCACGCTTGCGGTTTACGAAGCAGCTCGGATGACCGGCGTGCGCCGCATCGTGTTCTTCTCCTCGGAATGCGCGCTGGGCAACATCACCGAGACCGGACCCGTCACGGAGGACGTCAAACCGGCCCCCACCACGGTCTACGGCGTGACCAAGGTGGCCGGCGAACTGCTGGGCAGCGCGTACAACTCGCTGTATGGCATGGAAATCGTGTCGCTGCGCATCACCGAGGTGTACGGGCCGGGCCTGTGGATGCCCAGCCTGCTGGGCGACATGATCCGGGCCGGCCTGCGCGGCGAGACGTTCACCCTCGAATCCGGCGGTGACCACGGGTTCCAGTTCGTCTACGTCGACGATGTCGCCAACGCTGCCCGACTGGCCGCCACCACCACCAACCTGACCCAGCAGGCCTACTTCGTCTCGGGCGGCGATCGAATGACCGTCTTCGAAACCGCCGACCTGCTGAAGAAGTTGCTGCCCGATGCCCGCTTCGACATCGGCCCGGGTTACCTGCCCGCCTGGGACCGGCAGGTCCAGTTCGATCTGAGCCGGTCTGAGCGCGACCTCGGCTATGTGCCGCAATGGGCGCTGGAGAAGGGCCTGGAGAAACAGATCGAGTGGATCCGGGCCACCGAGAAGCTGTGACGAACCGCGACGAAAAGGACACGCACATGGGTGAGATGACGAACCGCATTGCCCTGGTCAGCGGAGCCTCCTCGGGTATCGGGCTGGCCACCGCCGCGACCCTGGCCCGTGAAGGTGCCGACGTCGCGCTGCTGGCCCGGCCGCAGGACGACCTGTCCGAGGTCGTGCGACTTGTCGAGGAGCAGGGCAGGCGCGCCCTGCCGGTCAGTGTCGACGTGCGGGATTCGGCCGCGGTGCGCGCCGCGTTCGAACGGGTCGAAGCCGAGTTGGGCCCCATCGACGCGGTGCTCAACAACGCCGGAATATCCCGCGTCGCACCGCTTGTCGAGACCACCGATGAGATCCTCGACGATCTGATGTCGATCAACGTGGCCGGCTCGTTCTACGTGCTGCGTGAGGCGGCCCGTGTCATGCAGCCCCGGGGCGCGGGCTCGATCGTCAACACCGGCTCCGAGCTCGCCCTCATGGGCCAGCCCGGATTCGTCGCCTACACCGCCACCAAGGGCGCCATCGTGGCGATGACCCGCAGTGCTGCAGCGGAATTGATCTCCTGGGGCATCCGGGTGAACTCGGTGTGCCCCGGCACCACCCGGACTCCGCTGCTCATGGTCGAGTTCGAGGACAGCGCCGACCCAGAGGCCGAGATCGCCGAAATCGCGTCCAGCGTGGCCGCCGGACGGTTCGGCGAGCCGCAGGAGATCGCCGAGGCCGTGGTGTTCCTGCTGTCCGACCGGGCCAGCTACGCCGTCGGCACACACCTCGTCGTCGACGGCGGACGGTCGACCTGCATCCCCGCCGGCAACATCGGCGTCTCCCACAACGACTGATCTACAAGGAGTTTCGTAATGACCGAGAACCAACCCCGGCTGTACCGGGATATGACCTGGTCGGAGATCGCCGAGGCGGCCCGCGCCGACGTCCCGATCGCCATCCCGATCGGCTCCACCGAGCAGCACGGCCATCACCTGCCGGTCTGCACCGACTGGCTCATCCCCGAGAAGCTGCTGGCGGAAGCCAGCCGTCAGACCGACCTCATCGTCGGCCAGTTCGTGCCCTTCGGCTACCGCAGCCGTCCGGGCAGCGGTGGCGGACAGCATATTCCGGGCACCCTGTCACTGCGCGCCACCACCTATATCGCGCTGCTCGAAGACATCCTCAGCGAGCTGAAGCGGGCCGGGTTCCGCAACATCGTGCTGTACAACTGGCACTACGAGAACAGCGGCTTCATCTACGAGCCCGCGTTCCTGATCTCCGAGAAGCACCCGGAACTGAAAATCCTGGTGATGGAGGACGCCAACCCCGATTTCACCGTGGACCGCCAACAGGCCATCTGGCCCGAGGGCTTCCCCGGACTGGCGCTCGAGCATGCCGCCGTGATCGAGACCTCGCTGCTGCTGCACCACGCACCGCATTTGGTGCGCACCGAGCACATCGTGGCCGACGCTCCCGAACGGGTCGTCAATCACGATGTGCTGCCCATCGACACCCGGATGTCCACGGCCAGCGGGGTCTTGTCGTCGCCCGAGGCCGCCACTGCCGAGAAGGGCAAAATGCTCACCGAGTGGATGGTCGACCGGCTGGTGGCGATCCTCGACGAGGAGTTCGGCGACCGCCGCGGTGCCCGAAACGTCTAGCTCGCGGCCTCCGAGCGGGCGTCCGCCTCAGCCGTGCAGGTGAAGCGGCGCGCCGGACACTGCCATCAGCGCCTCTCCCAATGCTTCGTTCTGCGTCGGGTGGGCGTGCACGAACCGGGCGGCCTCGTCGGCCTTGACGCCCAGGTTGTACAGCATTTGGGCCTCACCGATCAGCTCCGAGACCCCGTGGCCGATCATGTGCACGCCCGCGACCGCGCCGGCCGGGTCAACGACGAGCTTGATCGCCCCGGAGGCCTTGAGGATCTGGCTGCGGCCGTTGCCCGCCAGGTCATAGGTGACGGTTTCCACGCCGTCGCCGTAGCGTTCCCGAGCCGCTTCCTCGGTGAGCCCCACCGAAGCGATCTCGGGATTGCAGTACGTGACCCGCGGGATACCGAGGTCAGCGACGGCCTCGGGGTTGCGTCCGGCGATCTGCTCGGCGACGAAGATGCCCTGCTGAAATGCCCGGTGCGCCAACTGGAGTCCTCCGACGATGTCGCCGATCGCGTACACGGTCGGCACGCTGGTGCGCAGCGCGTCGTCGGTCACCACGAATCCACGGTCGAGTGTCACACCGGCCTCGGCCAGACCCAGGTCGGCGGTACGCGGGGCCCGGCCGACGGCGACCAACAGCACGTCGGCGGACAACTCATCACCGGATTCGAGGGATACCCGCACGTCGTCGCGATCGGTGGCGACCGCGGTGACGCGGGCTCCGGTCTTGGCGGTGATGCGGCGGCGACGGAACAACCGTTCCAGATAGGTGGAGATGGCGGCGTCTTCGTTGGGCACCAGCCGTGGCAGCGCTTCGACGATGGTCACCTTGGTGCCGAACGAGGCCCAGAGACTCGCGAATTCGACGCCGATCACGCCACCGCCGAGGATGATCGCCGATTCGGGGATGGTGTCCAGCTCCAGGGCCTGATCGCTGGTGAGCACCCGATCGGAGGTCGCGATGAGTCCGGGGAGCTTCGGTGCCGACCCGGTGGCCAGCACGATCGACTTTCCGGTGATGGTGGTGCCGTCGACCTCGACGGTGGTCGGCCCGGTGAGCCGACCGCGGCCGTTGACGACGGTGATGCCGAGGGCGTCGATCAGTCCGGACAATCCCTTGTGCAGGCGCGACACCACGGTGTTCTTGAAGCCGTGCAGCTTCTCCGGGTCAACGCCCTCGAAGGTCGCTTTGATCCCGAATTGTGCTGCGGTGCGCGCGGAGTCGGCGACCTCGGCCGCGTGCAGCAGCGCCTTGGTCGGGATGCACCCACGATGCAGGCAGGTGCCGCCCACCTGGGCCTCGTCGATCAGGGCGACGGACAATCCGAGTTGCGACGCGCGGATCGCGGCGGCGTACCCGCCCGGGCCGCCGCCGAGGATGACGACATCTGCGGTGTTGGTCATGCGTGACTCCTTGAAAGTTTGATGGCGGTGCGGGCCTGGGTGTAGAGCCAGCCGGCCCGGTAGGACGAGCGCACGAGCGGCCCGGACATCACCCCGAGAAAGCCGATCTCTCGGGCAACGTCATCGAGTTCGGCGAATTCGTCTGGGGTGACCCAGCGTTCGATGGGGTGATGGCGCGGGGTGGGCCGCAGGTACTGGGTGATGGTGATCAGTTGGCAGCCGGCAGCGTGCAGGTCTCGCAGGGCCGCCACGATCTCCTCGGTGGTCTCCCCCATCCCGAGGATCAGGTTCGACTTCGTGATGAGGTCCTGGCTGCGGGCACGTTCGATCACTTCGAGCGAACGCTCGTAGTCGAAGCCCGGCCGGATCCGGCGGAAGATGCGCGGCACCGTTTCCAAGTTGTGTGCCAGTACTTCTGGTGTGGCATCGAATACTTCGTCGAGTTGTGCGGGGGTTCCGGTGAAGTCCGGGATCAGCAGTTCGACGCCGGTGCCCGGGCAGGCCGCGTGGATCTGGCGAACGGTCTCGGCGTACAACCAGGCACCGCCGTCGGGCAGGTCGTCGCGCGCGACCCCGGTGACGGTGGCGTAGCGCAGCTGCATGTGGGCCACGGATTCGGCCACGCGCCGCGGTTCATCCCGGTCCAGCGGCTCGGGCCGGCCGGTGGCGATCTGGCAGAAATCGCAGCGCCGCGTGCACTGGTCACCGCCGATCAGGAAAGTTGCCTCCCGGGCTTCCCAGCATTCGAAGATGTTGGGGCAGCCCGCTTCCTGACACACCGTGTGCAGATCGTTGCGCTGCACGAGCGAGGCCAGCTCACGGTATTCAGGCCCGGTCCGCAGCTGCGCCTTCATCCAGGCCGGCTTGCGTTCGACCGGGATCTGCGCGTTGCGGACCTCCAGGCGCAGCAACCGGCGACCTTCCGGGGTAACGGTCATATCCTCAGCATTCGACGACGTTGACGGAGACGTTGACCGCCAGGCCACCCATGGATGTCTCCTTGTATTTGGCGCTCATGTCCATTCCGGTGGCACGCATCGTCTCGATGACCTGATCCAGGCTCACCCGGTGCGTACCGTCGCCGCGCAGTGCCATGCGGGCCGCGTTGATCGCCTTGCCCGCCGAGATGGCATTGCGTTCGATGCACGGGATCTGCACCAGCCCGCCGATCGGATCGCACGTGAGACCGAGGCTGTGCTCCATGGCGATCTCGGCGGCGTTCTCCACCTGTTGCGGTGTGCCACCGAGGATCTCGGCCAAACCTCCGGCAGCCATGGACGCCGCGGAGCCGACCTCACCCTGGCAACCCACCTCCGCACCCGAAATCGAGGCCCGCTCCTTGTACAGCGAACCGATCGCTCCGGCGGTGAGCAGGAAACGGACGGTGGTGTCGTCCGGGTCGGCGATTCCGGCCGGGGTGTAGCGCAGCGCGTAGTGCAGGACCGCCGGGATGATCCCGGCCGCACCGTTGGTCGGTGCGGTCACGATTCGGCCGCCCGACGCGTTCTCCTCGTTGACCGCGAGTGCCACCAGGTTCACCCAATCCTCGGCGAAGGCCGGATCACGCTGCGGGTCTTCAGCATCGAGCCGAACGAACCAGTCTCTGGCGCGACGCCGGACCTGCAGGTTGCCGGGCAGATAGCCGTCCCGGGACATCCCGTTGCCCTGGCACGCGACCATGACCTCACGGATGTGCAGAAGACGTTCCCGCACCTCGGCTTCGCTTCGAGACACGCACTCCTGCCGCATCATCGTCTGGCTCACCGACAGTCCGTCCCGCTCGGTCAGCTCCAGCAGCTCGGCAGCTGACCGGAAGGAGCCGCTGGCATCGGCGCCCGCGGTCTCCTGCCGGGCCGGCCCGGTTTCGGTGACGACGAAACCGCCGCCCACCGAGAAGTACGTCTCGCGGTAGACCACGTCACCACCGGCCGAAAACGCGGTCAGCGTCATGGCATTCGGATGCTGTTCGAGCCGGCGACCCGGTTGCAGATGCATGTCGGATTCGGTCAGTGCGATGACGCTCCGGCCGGCGAACAGGATCTTCCCGTCGGCGCGGATGGTAGCCAATCGCCGTTCCATCTCGTCGGTCTCGATCGTCTCGGGCCGGTAGCCCTCGAGACCGAGCAGGATGGCGGGCATGGTGCCGTGTCCGGCACCCGTCGCCGCCAGCGAGCCGAACAGGTCCACGCTGACCTCGGCGACGTGATCGACCATGTCGCGACCGACGAGGTCGTCGACGAACATGCCCGCTGCCCGCATCGGGCCGACGGTGTGTGAGCTCGACGGGCCGATCCCCACCGAGAACAGGTCGAACACGCTGACCGCCATGACTACAGCTCCGGATAGAGTGGGAACTGCTCGGCCAGCGTACGCACCTGTGCCGCAAGGTTTTCGGTGTCAGCGTCCGGGTCGGCGATCAGCGCGGCGGCGATGACGTCGGCGACGCGGGCGAACTCGTCGTCGCCGAACCCGCGGGCGGCCAGTGCCGGGGTGCCGATGCGTAGCCCCGAGGTGACCATCGGCGGCCTGGGATCGAACGGCACCGCGTTGCGGTTGACGGTGATACCGACCGCGTCGAGCCGATCCTCGGCCTGTTGCCCGTCGATGGCCGCATTACGCAGATCCACCAGCACCAGGTGCACATCGGTGCCGCCGGTGAGGACCGTGATGCCCGCCGCCTGCACGTCGGGCTGGTTCAGCCGCTCGGCCAGGATCCGTGCGCCCCGCAGGACCCGCTGTTGGCGCTCGGCGAATTCCGGCTGGGCGGCCATCTTGAATCCGACGGCCTTCGCCGCGATGACGTGCTCGAGCGGTCCGCCCTGTTGGCCGGGGAACACCGCCGAGTTGATCTTCTTGGCGATGTCGGCCTCGTTGGTGAGGATGACGCCGCCGCGGGGGCCGCCCAGCGTCTTGTGGGTCGTGGAGGTCACGACGTGGGCGTGTGGCACCGGGGAGGGATGCAGACCGGCGGCGACCAGGCCCGCGAAGTGCGCCATGTCGACCATCAGGTATGCCCCGACCTCGTCGGCGATCTCACGGAACCGGGCGAAGTCCAGCTGGCGCGGGTAGGCCGACCAGCCGGCGATGATCAGCTGCGGCCGGTGTTCGCGGGCCGCCTCGGCAACGGCGTCCATGTCGATGAGGAAGTCCTCCTTGGACACCCCGTACGCGGCGACGTTGTAGAGCTTGCCGGAGAAGTTCAGCCGCATGCCGTGGGTCAGGTGCCCACCGCAGTCCAGCGACAGGCCGAGAATGGTATCGCCCGGTTTGATCAGCGCGTGCATGACGGCGGCATTGGCCTGTGCACCCGAATGTGGTTGCACATTGGCGAATTCCGCTCCGAACAACGACTTGACGCGGTCGATGGCGAGCCGTTCGACCACGTCGATGTGTTCGCAGCCGCCGTAGTAGCGACGGCCCGGATACCCTTCGGCGTACTTGTTGGTCAGCACCGAGCCCTGGGCCTGCATGACAGCGAGTGGCGCGTGGTTCTCCGATGCGATCATCTCCAGGCCCAGCCGCTGCCGGCGCAGCTCGTCGCCTATCGCCGAGAAGATTTCGGGGTCGAAGTCGGCGAGACGTTCATCAAGGATGCTCATGTCTAGGCCTCGCTCTTCTGCGCGTATTCGGCTGCGGTCAACAGGTTTCCCGCGGCGGTCGCCTGCACCTCGAACAGCCAGCCCTCCCCGTAGGGGTCGGACGTGACCAGGGCGGGGTCGTCGACGGCAGCCGTGTTGACGGCCGTGACGGTGCCGCTGACGGGCGGGTACAGCTCGGACACGGTCTTGGTGGATTCCACCTCACCGCAGGTCTCGCCGGCGACGATGTCGGACCCGACCTCGGGGAGGTCGAGGAACACCAGGTCACCGAGCGCCGCTGCCGCGACCGAGGTGATCCCGACCCGTACCGGGGTGTCCGACAGCGCGGCGCCGGGCGCGATCAGCACCCATTCATGTTCCTCGGTGTAGCTACGGTCGTCGGGGATTGTCTGAGTGGTCATATCGGGTCCTTTCAGCTGCGGCGGTAGAACGGCGCCGGGGTGATTTCGAACTGTTCTTTCTTGCCGCGGATGTCGACCTGCACCACGGTTCCGGGTTCGGCCAGACCCGTGTCGAGGTAGGCCAGTGCGATCGGGTAGCCAAGAGTCGGCGACAACGCGCCTGACGTCACCATTCCCACCGCGGCCCCGTCGGTGTTCTCGACGGCGTAACCGGCCCGGGCCGCGCGGCGGGTTGCGCCCTTCAGCCCGACCAGGACGCGGGAGACCGGCAGCTCGGAAAGTCCTTGCAGCGCATCGCGTCCAACGAACTCCTTACCCAGGCGGACGACTTTGCCCAGGCCGGCCGCATACGGGTTGAGCTCGCGGGTGAGCTCGTGCCCGTAGAGCGCCATTCCGGCCTCGAGTCGCAAGGTGTCGCGGCAGGCCAGGCCCGCAGGCAACCCATCGACCTCGGTGGTGGCCGCCAGCAAGGACCGCCATAACTCCACCGCCTGGGCGTTGGGCACGTAGAGCTCGAAGCCGTCCTCGCCGGTGTAGCCGGTACGCGCCAACAGCACATCGATACCGGCGACCTGTGCCGCGGTCACCGCGTAGTACTTGAGATGCGCGACCAGTTCCAGCTGCTCGTCGGGCACCAGTGAGCTGACGATGCCTTCCGCCGCGGGCCCCTGAACGGCGATCAGCGCGGTACTGGTGGACTGGTCGTCGACGTCGGCCTCGAATTGTGCGGCCCGGCTCGACAGTTCGCGTGCCACCGTCGGAGCGTTCGCGGCATTGGCGACGACCAGGAAGCGGTCGCCGGCGAGCCGGTACACCACCAGATCGTCGATCACCCCGCCGTCGACGTCGCACATGAGCGAGTATTTGGCCCGCCCGACGACGATCTTGGACGCCTCGCCGACCAACGCAAAGTCCAGTGCCTCAGCGGCTTGCGAGCCGGTGATCGAGATCTCGCCCATGTGGGACAGATCGAACAGCCCCGCGGACTCACGGACCGCTCGGTGCTCTGCCAGTTCACTGCCGTACTTCAGCGGCATCGCCCATCCGGCGAAGTCGGTGAATGTGGCGCCCAATCCGCGATGTTCGTCGAGCAGCGGTGACGCCGGGGTGTGGTTGTCGGTCATGCAAAAACCTCCTGAAGGCTCTCGACGGTGTCGGTCTGGAACGCCTCGGGTGCGGGGCACGAGCAGGCGAGATTGCGGTCGCCGTGCACGCCGTCGATGCGGCGGACCGGCGGCCAGTACTTGTTGAGCCGCAGCGAGGCAACGGGATAGGCCGCGTACTGCCTGCTGTACGGCAGTGCCCACTCGGCATTGGTGACCTGTTCGGCGGTGTGCGGGGCCTGGCGCAGCGGGCTGAGTTCGAGCTCCCACTCCCCCGAGCCGACGCGGCTGATCTCGTCATGGATGTTGATCATCGCCGCGATGAACCGGTCCAGCTCGGCCAGATCCTCCGATTCGGTGGGCTCCACCATGAGCGTTCCGCTGACCGGGAACGACAGGGTCGGGGCGTGGAAACCGTAGTCGATCAACCGCTTTGCGACATCTTCCGCGGTGACGCCGGTGCGTTTGGTGATCTCCCGGAGGTCGAGGATGCATTCGTGTGCCACCAGCCCGCTCTCCCCGGTGTAGAGCACCGGGTAGTGCCCGGCCAATGACGTCGCGAGGTAGTTGGCGCCCAACACCGCGGCCTTCGTGGCCGCCGTCAACCCGTCCGGGCCCATGAGCGCCAGGTAGGCCCAGGTGATCGGCAGAATGCCTGCGGACCCGTAGTTGGCCGCCGACACCGGCGCCGGTCCGTCCTGCAGCGGGTCACCGGGCAGGAACGGCGCCAGGTGTGCGCGGACCGCCACGGGCCCGACCCCCGGACCGCCGCCGCCGTGCGGGATGCAGAACGTCTTGTGCAGGTTGAGATGTGAGACGTCGCCGCCGAACTCGCCGGGTTTGGCAAGCCCCACAAGGGCGTTCAGGTTGGCGCCGTCGACGTAGACCTGCCCGCCGGCGCGGTGGACGAGATCGCACACAGTGCGGACATCGGTTTCGTACACGCCGTGGGTCGACGGGTAGGTGAGCATGATCGCGGCGACCTGCCCGTTGTGGGCGGCGAGCTTGGCTTCGAGGTCGTCGTGGTCGATGTTGCCGTTGGCCGCCGTCTTCACCACGACCACCCGCATCCCGGCCAGGACCGCCGACGCCGCATTGGTGCCGTGTGCCGACTGCGGGATGAGGCAGACGTCGCGGTGATCGTCGCCGCGTGACCGGTGGTAGGCGTTGATGGCCAGCAGGCCCGCAAGCTCACCCTGGGATCCGGCATTGGGCTGCAACGAAACCCGGTCATAGCCGGTGATCTCGGACAGCCAGCTTTCCAGATTGCCGATCAGCTCGAGGTAACCCGCGGTCTGTTCGGCCGGCGCGTACGGGTGGATCCCGGCGAACCCGGGCCAGCTGATCGGCTCCATCTCGGCAGCGGCGTTGAGCTTCATGGTGCAGGATCCGAGCGGAATCATGGTGCGGTCCAGCGCCAGATCCCGGTCGGAGAGCTCCCGCAGGAACCGCAGCATCGCCGTCTCGGACCGGTGCGAATGAAACACGGGGTGCTGCAGATACTCCGACGTGCGGAGCAGATCAGCCGGCAGCGCGAACGGATGACCGGCGGCCGCGGTCGACGCCCCGAAAACCCCGAGCACGCGACCGACCACGTCGTCGGTGGTGCACTCGTCGCACGACATGCCGACATGATCGGCGTCGACCAGGCGCAGGTTGATCCCGGCACGGTCGGCGGCCGCCACGATCTGCTCGGCCCCGCCGGGCACCCGCACCGTCACGGTGTCGAAGAACCGGTCGTGCACGATCTCGCAGCCCACGGATCGCAGGCCGGCGGCCAGCGCGGCGGCATGGCGGTGGATGCGGGTTGCGATGGCGCGCAACCCTTCCGGACCGTGATACACGGCGTACATGGCGGCCACGTTGGCCAGCAACGCCTGCGCGGTGCAGATGTTGCTGGTCGCCTTGTCGCGGCGGATGTGTTGTTCGCGGGTCTGCAGCGCAAGGCGGTAGGCAGGCTTGCCGTCCACATCGACCGAGACACCGACCAGCCGGCCGGGCAGCATCCGCTCCAGTCCGGACCGCACGGCCATGTACCCGGCATGGGGACCGCCGAAGAACAACGGGACACCGAACCGCTGCGCCGAGCCCACCGCGATATCGGCGCCCTGCTCGCCGGGGGCCGTGATCAGGGTCAGCGACAGCAGGTCGGCCGCAACCGTGGTGAGCATGCCGCGGTCGCGTGCCGCGGCGACCAGTGGAGCCAGGTCGCGCACCACACCGCTGGCGCCCGGGGACTGGAAGACCACGCCGAAGGCGTCACCGTCCGGCAATGCCTCGGTCAGGTCGGCGACCACGACCTCGACGCCGACGGCTTCGGCCCGCCCGCGCACCACCGCGAGCGTCTGCGGCAGGCAATCGGCGTCCAGCACCACCCGGTTGGATGACCCGGCCTTGTTGGCCCGCCGCATCAACAGCACCGCCTCCGTCACCGCGGTGGCCTCGTCCAGCAGCGATGCACCGGCGACCGGCAGCGCGGTGAGGTCCTCGATGAGCGTCTGGAAGGTGAGCAGCGCCTCCAGCCTGCCCTGCGAGATCTCGGGCTGGTACGGCGTGTAGGCGGTGTACCAGGCCGGCGACTCCAGCATGTTGCGGCGCAGGACCGCGGGAGTGATCGTGTCGTGGTAGCCGAGGCCGATCATCTGAATCCGCGACTGGTTGCGGTCGGCCAGGTCGCGCAGCGCCGCGAGCACCTCTTGTTCCGATCGCGCGGCGGGCAGTCGCAGGCCATCGGTGCAACGGATCTGCTGGGGCACCGCGCTGTCGATCAGCTCATCGGTGGTTGCGAATCCGAGAATGTCGAGCATGCGCCGCTCGCCGGTCTGGTCCGGGCCGATATGGCGGTCGCGAAAGCCCTGATGGTCAAAGCCATTGGCGTCGTTGACAATTGCGGTGCACTCAGGCATGAGGTGACTCCGGTTTCGGGCATCGCGGTTACGCGATGCGTCGTTTGGTGACACCTCCCCGCTCTGTCCTGAAACCTGAGAGTTTTAGCGCGTTGCGCCTTTCCCCTTCGGTAAGCGCGATCCATGCGATCGCACTGTTCTCCAGAGTTGTCTCGACACTGCGGTATTGGGCCTGAGAGATTCCCGGGGAGGAGTTGCTCCTACGGCGCCTCCGAATCGGAGGTTCTCCCGCAATGCGTCATCGACGTATTCAGTTATGTGACGGATGCTACTCGATTACGTGGCTGTGGCAGCAACTTCACCGTTGACGGGCAGATTGGACACCCGTCCGGCGACCATCAGCGACACGATGTCGAAGACCACCGTCGCGGCCGCCACGCAGGTGATTTCCGCGTGGTCGTAGGCGGGGGCCACCTCGACGACGTCGGCGCCGACGATGTTCAGCCCGGTCATCTTGCGCAGCATCTTGAGCAGTTCGCGTGAGGTCAGACCACCGGATTCGGGGGTGCCGGTGCCCGGGGCGAACGCCGGGTCGAGCACGTCGATGTCGATGGACAGGTAGACCGGGAGGTCGTCGACCCGGCGGCGCACCACGTCGACGGCCGCGTCGATGCCGATCACGTCGAGGTCACCGGCCCGGATGATCTTGAACCCCATGCGGGCGTCGTCGTCGAGGTCCATCTGGTCGTAGATCGGGCCGCGGATGCCGACGTGGATCGAGTGATCCTCGATCAACAAGCCCTCTTCGAACGCGCGCCGGAAGATCGTGCCGTGCGTGACCGGGGCGTTGAAGTAGGTGTCCCAGGTGTCCAGGTGGGCATCGAAGTGGACCAGCGCGACTGGGCCGTGCTTGGCATGCAGCGCACGCAGATTCGGCAGCGCGATCGTGTGGTCACCGCCGATCGACACGATGCGGCGGTCGCCGCCGGCGAGGATGTCGGAGGCGTGATCCTGGATCTGCTGGCAGGCCTCGGCGATGTTGTACGGCGTGACCGCGACGTCGCCGGCGTCGACCACCTGGACATGCTCCAGCGGCGCGACCCCGAGCTCTACGTGATAGCCGGGGCGCAGCGTGCGCGCGGCCTGACGGACGGCCATCGGGCCGAACCGGGCACCGGGCCGGTAGGAGGTGCCGCCGTCGAAGGGCACGCCGAGGATCGCGATGTCGTAGTCGGACACCTCATGGATGTCGGCGATACGGGCGAATGTGCCCTTCCCGGCATAGCGGGGGACCTTGGTGGCGGGCAGTGCGCCGATGATGCCGTTACGCGTGCTCATCTGTGGTTTCCAGCCTTTCGAATCGCCGGTTGTTCGACTGCCAGCATCACTCCCGGTGCACGCCTGTAGCGAGCAGATAATGCCCAAACACCGACGAGTGCCTTTGAGCAATCGCACAATCGCGTTGTCCTCATCCACCGGAAGGGACACCGCCTGCTGGCTCACAAACCCCCGTCAACCACCTGCGACTTCGGCACCTCACCAGGTGACCGGGTACGGTGCCCACAGCTCGGGGACAGCAGGTAGGTGGGGAGGCGATCGATCAGTGATGTCAGAGGAACTGTCGAAGAGGGGTCCGGACGACACGGTGTCCGATGACGCTCCGGTGCGCCGCAAGAACACGCAGCGGCGGGCGTTCAGGTTCGCCACGCCCGTCGGCGAAATCGCCATCGCGATCCGCACCCCGCGCAACGAGCGCCCACTGCTGCCGAAGCGGTACGACCCTTTCGGCATCGCCGATCGCGCGCTCGACGCCGCCAAGACGAGTATGAAGCTGGCGGCCTGGGGTGAGGAACAACTGGCCACGCTGGTGAAGAACCGGCTGGAGGCCATCGATTCGGCGGCACCCCGACCGGTGACAATCGCCACGCCGGAGGAGCCGACGCCCGAATCGCTCAATACCAAGATGGACCGCCTGCTGGACCGGGCTCTGGATCAGAGCACGGCGGGCAGCCAGGTGGAGTTGTACCACCGGCTGCTCGACCAGCTGGTCGCCGACGAAGCGCGGATCCTCGGCGCGCTCTCCGAAGGCGACGCGTCGCCGCTGGTCAACATCCACACCTGGACCCGATCGCGCACCCCCGGCCAGGCGGTGTTGGAGAACGCCTGCTTGATCGGCCGCACCGCCAATGTGGCGTTGCCCGGCATGGTCCCGCAGTACGTCGGTCATCTGATGTCGCTGGGTCTGGTCGAGACCGGTCCCGAGGACCCTTCCCAGAAGGCCGAGTACGAGGTGCTCCTGGCCGAGCCGATGGTGTTGCAGGCGATCAAGAACGGCTCCCGCGGGCCGCTGGCCGCACGGGTGGAGAAGCTGACCCTGTCGCTGTCGGGCCTGGGGCGCGGTTTGTGGGAGTCCGCGGTGCTGCGGGACGGTTCGTGACCCCCAAGCGAGAAGCCGAAGGCGGATCGCGCATGAACTGCAGCGAGAAGCCGAAGGCGGATCGCGCATGAACTGCAGCGAGAAGCCGAAGGCGGACCGCGCATGAGCACCAGCGAGAAGCCGAAGGCGGATCGCGCATGAATACGGCCGAGACGATTCTCGCGGTCCAGACGTGGCAGGAGATCAAGGCCGATTTCAGCGTCAACTGGCTGATCTACCTGTCCATGCCGTTCGTCGCTGCGTTCGTCGGATGGAGCACCAAGATCGTCGCGCTGGAGATGATCTACCGGCCGATGGAGTTCAAGGGAATCGGGCCGTTCGGCTGGCAGGGCATCGTGCCACGCCGGGCGGGCAAGGTGGGCTCGAAGACCATCGAGCTACTCACCCAGAACCTCCTCAAACCGGAGGAACTGCTCGAGAAGGTCGACGCGAAGGAAGCCGTCAACGCGCTGCGCGAGCCGCTGACCCAGGTGGTCGACGAGATCTCCCGCGATATCGCCGAGCAGATCCGACCCGGACTGTGGGACTCGTTGCCCGATGCGGCGCGCAACGCGATTCAGGCCCGCATTCACGACCAGACCCCCAAGGTCGTGGAGAAGATGCTCAACGAGATGCGGGCGGACCTCAACCGGTTCGTCGACATCCAGTACCTGGCCGTCACGACGCTCGTCCGCAACAAGGACAAGCTGAACAAGCTGATGCGCGGGCTCGGCGACAACGCCATGGCATTCGTCCGGCGCAGCGGCATCTACTTCGGGTTGGGTATCGGGCTCGTCCAGGTGGTGGCATGGGCGTTGTTCCAGAACCCGTGGATCATGCCGGCATTCGGCTTCGGCGTCGGCTTCATCAGCGATTACATCGCGCTCAACATGTTGTTCCGGCCTGTCCGCCCGACTAAGTACCTCGGCTTCATCCAGTTCCAGGGGCTGCTGCACGCTCAGCGCGACATCATCACCAAGGACTATGCGCGGATCCTGGCCGAAGACCTGTTCTCCCCCGAGATCCTGTTCGACGGTGTGCTGCGCGGTCCGGGTGCCGACAAATTGTTCTCGCTAGTCGGCAAAGAGGTCGAAGCGGCCATCGACGCGCAGACCGGCATCGCCACCCCGCTGGTCAAGTTCGCGGTCGGCACGCAGCGCTACAACGCGTTCAAGGACAACCTGGTGCAGATGGTGCTCGAGCGGCTCCCCACCACCTTGGTCGACGCACAGGACTACGCCATGGGCGCCCTCGACCTGGAGCAGACCATCATCGACAAGATGGGTCAGCTCACCAATGAGGAATACGAGTCGATCCTGCGCCCGGTGTTCAAGGATGACGAGCCGACCATGATCGCGGTCGGTGCCGTTCTCGGCGGTGTCGTCGGCGAGATCCAGGTGCAGGTCATCGAACATTTCGGGCACGACCCCGAGTCGGCCAACGCGCTGCCGGAACTCATGCGGACGGTGCTGCACCACTGAAACGCAGGGCCTCAGCCGGGCGGCGGGGAACCCGCACAACCGCACGTCTCCCCCACCCTCAGCGCCGGCACGAAACCGTCCTCGGCGCCCGGTGAATCGCCCAGTAGCCGGCCGAGCGCACGGCGGGCCAGTGCATCGACCGGCTGTTGCACGGTGGTGAGCCGCAGCCGTCCGTAATCGGCCGCGGCGCCGTCGAAGCCGACTACGCGGATGTCCTCGGGGATACGCAGACCCGCGTCGGCGACCGCGCGGATCGTGGCCGCCGTCTGCCCGTAGGTCCCGACCACGAACGCGTGCGGCGAAGCGCCTCCGCGCAGAAACTCCGCGACCGCACCGTAGGCGCCGGACGGGGTGAGATCGGTGCGGACGTGCGGGAGGCTCTGGCCGACGACGGAGGCGACGCCCTCGAATCGCTGCCGCACGGTTTCCCGGTCGCCGTGACGGACATCGTCCGCAGTGACACCGCCGACGAACGCGATGTCGCGACAGTCGTGGACGTCGAGCAGATGTCGGGCGATGAGTTCGCCGGCCTGGACGTGATCCACCCCGATGATGTCCGCTTCGACCGCGCCGCGGATGTTGTGCATCCACACCACGGGAATGCGTTCCCGCCGACAGAGATTCCCCGTGTGCGTGGCGTTCGCCGCCCCGACCACCAGCAGCCCGTCGACACCGACCTCGGCGAACGCGGTGGCGAACTCGAGCTCCCGCTCGGGGTCGTATCCGGTGTTGCCGATCAGGGTCAGGTGGTCGCGTGCCCGCGCTTCCACTTCGATCCGCCCCACGAACTCACCGAACAGGGGCAGCGTGAGATCGGGAACCAGCAGTCCGATCTGCCGCCAGCGCCGCGGCCGACGCAACGCCCTGGCGCGGCCGTCCGGCCGGTAGTTCAGATCGTCGATTGCACGGATCACCTTGGCCCGCAATAACTCTGATACTGGGCGCGGCCCGTTGTTGAGCACGTAGCTCACCACCGCCGTGGAGGTGCCGGCGCGGTTGGCCACATCGGCCAGTGTCGGACGTTTACCACTCACAACGGCTGGACCCTCCGCTCGTAGGCGATCACTCGAAAGAGTTTGAATCACCTCGATTGTGACGGTTCCGTCCACGATTCGCCCGCCTACGCTAATCGATTAGATTCGTAACGAGGAGGACCCATGGTGGTAACCGGGCATTGGTGGAGTGACTGACATGGCATTCGTACGACTCACCGGAGTCACCTACCTCGACCCTGAACTCGCCTACGACAGCTACGTCCTGTTCACCGGCGCCGACGGCACTACCCGACTGATCGACCTCAGCGGCACCGTTGTGCATGAGTGGCCGTATGCCGGTGTGCCACCACGCATCCTCGACCCCGCCCTCAACGGCGCGCGTATCGGCGACGTCGGGGTGCAACTGTCCGACAGCGACGACGCTCGCGGCGGCATCTACGCCAACGGGACCATCGGCCAACTCGACTGGGACGCGAACATCGTCTGGGAGTGGGGTGCTCAGGCACCTGGCGGGGCGGCGCGCCAAAACCACGACTGGGAGCTGCTGCCCAACGGCAATCGCCTGGTCCTGACCACCGTTCCCCGTGTGGTGCCCGGTCTCGGTGACCATACCGTCGGGGACCAGGGGCTCTACGAGGTGACGCCGGAAGGCGAGGTCGTCTGGCAGTGGCTGGCCGGTGATCATCTCGACGAGTTCGGATTCTCCGATGCCGGTTGGAATGCCCTGCGGCAGGCCGTCGCTCGCGACCCCGGCGATCCATGGGGCTATCTGGAGATGAACAGCGCCAAAACCCTCGGACCCAACCGGTGGCATGTCGAGGATCCTTCCTCCCCCTTCCACCCCGACAACATCCTGATCAGCTTCCGCAAGGCCAACATCATCGCGTTGATCGACAAGTCATCGGGAGCGATCGCCTGGAAGCTGGGGCCCTACTACGACGCCGAGTTCGGCGCCCAGCATCAGCGCATCAATGTGCACAAGGTGCCACGTCCGGTCGATCAGACATCGGGCCAGCACAACCCGCACATGATCGCCGCGGGCCTTCCCGGCGCGGGCAACATCCTGGTGTTCGACAACCAGGGCGGGGCCGGGTACCCGGCCGCCCCGCTGGGCATCTACGCCGGATCCCGGGTGCTCGAAATCGACCCTGCCACCAAGGAAATCGTGTGGCAGTACACCGCCGAAGACTCCGGTCTGCCGTCGTGGACCTTCTTCAGTTCGTTCGTCAGCAATGCGCAGCGTCTGCCCAACGGCAACACCTTGATCACCGAGGGGATGCAGGGTCGGCTGTTCCAGGTCACCCCGGACGGCGATGTGGTGTGGGAGTATCACAGCCCCTACCAGGGTTACGGCGTGGCCGGTGAGCCCGAGGTCAAACAGACCAGGGTGCCCGGGGTCGACCGGCTCACCCGCACCGCGCTGGTGTACCGGTCGCAGGCCGTCCCCTTCGACTGGGTACCCGAAGGCACGTTGCGCTCTCCGCTGAACGCCGTGGGACTTGAGCCGGGAATACTTCCGTGACAGCCGGTTTGGCGGTCCCCAGCACGACGTCGAGCCCGCCACAGCACCCGGCCCCGGCCCGGCTGCGGTCGGCGTTCGCCCGGCTGGGTGTCCTCGGTTGGACGCTCGCCGGGTTGGGGATCACCGCGGCCCTGTGGTCTCTGATCGTGACAACCGGGCGGTTCCCGCGGCAGCTGTTCCCGAGCGTGCCCGAGATCCTCACCGCCGGGCACACCCTCTGGACCGACGGCCTGCTGGCCGACGACATCCTCGCCAGTTTGCGCAGAGCGGCAGTCGGTTTCGCGATCGGCGCAGCCGTCGGGATCGTCGTCGCGGTACTCACCGCGACCACCGCGACCGGGCGCAACCTGCTGCAGCCCGTGCTGCGGGTGTTCTCGCCCATCCCGACGATCGGCCTCGTGCCGTTGGCGATCCTGTGGTTCGGACTGGGTGAGAACAGCAAGATCCTGGTCATAGCGCTCGGGGTATTCGTCCCGGTGTGGATCAACAGCCACTCCGGGTTGGCGAGCACTCCGATCGACTATCTGAAGGCCGCCCGCTGCCTGGGGGCCGGTCGTTGGCAGACCCTGTCGAGAGTGGTGCTGCCCGAGGCGGCCCCCGACATCGCGTCAGGTCTGCGGGTGGGTGCCGCGATGGCGTTCGTGCTCATCGTCGTGGCCGAGATGACCGGCACCACAGCGGGTATCGGGTATCGGATCTCCCAGGCACAGCTGTTCTCCCAGGCCGACCGACTGATCTTCTGCCTGATCATCCTGGGCATCATCGGCGCCCTGTGTGACCTGCTGGTCGCCTCGGCGACGTCCCCATTTACCCGCTGGGCCCAGGAGGAGCGCTGAAATGGCCATCCAGACCCACGATCTCGTGGTGAGGTTCCCCGGCAAGCCGGAGCCGGCCCTCAAGGGCATCTCCCTGACCATTCCCGACGGATCCTTCTCCGTCCTCGTCGGCGCCTCGGGCAGCGGCAAATCGACTCTGCTGCACTGCCTTGCCGGTCTCATCACGGCCACCGCAGGCTCGGTGACCGACAACGGCGAGGCGGTCACCACGCCGCATCCGCGCCGGGGCGTCGCCTTCCAGCGCGATGTGCTGTTCCCATGGATGACAGTCGCCGACAACATCGACTTCGCCCTGGCTGCCCGGCGGCTGTCAAAACGCGAGCGCCGGGCCATGATTCACGAACTGCTCGATCTGGTCGGCCTGCGTGACGAGGTGGCCGCGCAACGCCCCGGCGAGCTGTCCGGCGGTATGCGGCAACGTGTCAGCATCGCCCGCGTGCTCGCCGGCGAGCCGACGGTGATGCTGATGGACGAACCGTTCGCGGCCCTCGACGCGCTGACCCGCCTGCGCATGCAGGATCTGCTGATCGATCTGTGGACGCGGCTGAACCGCACGATCGTGTTCGTCACGCACGACATCGACGAGGCGATCCGGCTCGGCGACACCGTCAGCGTGTTGCGTGACGGGCAGATCGTCGACCAGATCACCAACCCGCTGAGCCGTCCCCGACCGGCGGATGCGCTGGCAGATCAGCCCGGCTACAGCGAGATCCGCAAGACCCTGCACCACCAGCTCGGCGTCGACCACGTCGTGCACTGACCCTCCACCCCCACAAAGGAACCCATCCGTGAAGACCCCCGTTCGGCGCATCGTCGCCGCAGCAGTTGCCGCCGCCGCGCTCTCCGTGGCAGGCACCGCCTGCAGCGACTCGGGCACCGCGAATGCCGATCAGCTCACCGTCGGGTTCGTCGTCGACCCGTCCTGGGCGCAGGTCCCCGTCGCCGCCGACACCGGCCTGTTCGGCAAGCACAACGTGAACGTCAAGGTGGTGAACTTCCAGTCCGGTGTCGAGGCTCTGCAGGCCGCGGCAGCCGGTCAGGTCGACATCACCACCGCCGCCGACGTGCCGACCTCCGCCGCGCTGACCCGTACCCCCACCCTGCGGGTGATCGCCGACGGATCTCGCTGGGAGGGCTCGCGTATCGTCGCCCGCCGCAGCGCCGGCATCAACACCGTCGCGGATCTGGCGGGCAAGTCGATCGGCACTCCGCTGGGCACCAGCGCCGCCTACTACGTGTCGAATGCTCTGGCACAGAACAACATCAAGGCCGAGCTGGTGCAGGTCGCGCCGTCGGCAATCGTTACCGCCGCCACGCAGCGCAACGTCGACGCGGTGTCGATCTTCCAGCCCTACCAGGCGCAGACCATCAAGGCCCTCGGCGACGACGCAGTGGCGCTGACTGGCGGAACCTACAACCAGCACAGCCTGTTCGTCGCCACCGAATCGGCCGTCGCCACCAAGGGCAAGGCGATCACCGCCTTCCTCAGCGCCCTCGGTGACGCCGGTGCCGCCCTGTCCGGGCACGACAATGCCGCCACCGACGCCGTCGCCAAGGCCACCCAGCTGGACCCCGAGCTTCTGCGCACCGTGCTCACCGAGTTCGACTTCACCATCCAGCTGAATCCGGACCTGGCCGACAAGCTGGCCGAACTCGGGGCGTGGGCCAAGACCCAGAAGTCCATCGACCCGGGCACACAACTGCCCGACTACGCAAAGCTCCTCGACAACCAGTTCCTGCCGGAGCCGGGCAAGTCCTGACAACTACGTGGCCCGCGCCCGCAGGTCGCGCCGTCGCAACAGGGCAGTCCCGAACGCGCCGACAACCACCAGGTCAGCAGCCACCCCGCTGCTGACCGTCGCCAGCAGCCAGCCTGCGACACCGGTGGCCAGCACGAACGGTGGCAGCCACTCGAACACCCGCGACCATGACGGCACCGGATGCAGCGCGTGCGCCGCAGCCTTGGCGCGGGCGTACTCGGGATAGAACTCGGTGACGGCCACCGCGAAGAACAGCGCGCCCAGCTGCAGAATCCACCCGGTCCAGAAGTTGTCGGTGCTGCCGTAAATCACGTCCCCGAGGAAGCCGACCGACGCCGAGAAACCGAATGCGGCGGCCCACACCGCGGTGACCACCATGTTGGTGCGCTTGAACAGCGGCGTGTCCCAACGGTCCAGCGCGATGACGTCGCGCGCATACGCCGTCGTGTACGGCCGGCCGATCAACACGCTGACCAGTGCAAACAAGGCGAGCGAGGCATTGGTTACCTCCCCTGACCACATCTCCAGCCACGCCTTCTGACCGCTGGAGGCCACCAGCCCGATCGCAGCCAGCACCACGAAGAAGGCCACTCCGAGCCCCTCCAACACGTGCACCGGAATGTTGCGGCGCCGGTCCAACGCCAGCACCAGCAGCGAGAAACCGAGCGCGCCCCACACCGCGATCTCATACCGACCGGGACCGGCCAGAATCGCCATCAGCGCCCAGGGCACGATTCCGGACAACGGCGAGTCCAGGAACGCATCAAGGGCCTTGGCGAGCACGCGACGACTGTAGGGAACACAGCTGGGAAAACCCCAAGACGGCAAAACCCACAACGACACCCGCGCTTTTCAGCCTTTTGCGACAAGCCGGTGCCGAGCTAACTTGGCTACCGTTCCGCCGGGTGAACACAGCTACGTCTACCAGGACGCGACGAGCAGGCACTCGGATCGCAGCCCACCTCACGCAACGCCTGCTGCCGTTGGTACCAACCCCGCGCAGTTTCAGTTCCGCCACACGGCAGGTCGCCCCGCCCGAGATCGTCGACGTGGCGACGCGCCACGGCGCTGTCCGGTGCCACATCTATTCGCCGCACCCCGACGGTCCACTCGCCAAGTCCGGCGCGGACGGGCCGCCGGTCAACCTGCACCTGCACGGCGGAGCCTTCATCGTGCGCAACCCACGGCAGGAGGAGTACATCGCGCACTACATCGCGGCGGAGGTCGGTGCGGTGGTCATCTTGGCCGACTACGCCACGGCCCCGCAGGTTCGATATCCGGTAGCCGAACAACAATGCTTCGATGTCGCGTTGTGGGTACACAGCGAAGCCGGCCGCCGCGGCTGGGATGCGGCCCGAATGTCGGTGACGGGCGCGAGTGCCGGCGCGAAGCTCGCCGTCAACGTGTGCCAGCAGGCGTACCGCACAGGCCAAATCAGTTTGCGGGCAGCGGCGTTGGCCTTCCCCGTCATCGACCTCAGCCGCGCCGACCGCACCTCGGGCAAGGCACGTCCGCGCATATCGCGACGGATCCAACGACTCGTGATCGACGCCTATCTCGTGGACACGAGCCGCTCACGAGAGCCGCTGGCCTCCCCCCGCTTCGATGACGAGCTGGCGGCCGCGATGCCGCCGACACTGATTCTGACCGGCGAACTCGACACCCTCGGCCCCGAGGGCGACGAGCTGGCGGCACGATTGTCCGCCGCGGGTATCCCGACCACTCACCATCGCTTTCCGGGCATCGACCACGGCTTCACCAAGTCAGAAGCGGCCATAGCTCATGACGCCACGAAACGCATTGCCGCCCATCTCCTCCAGCATCTGCGTTGAATACCGGCGATTGGCGCATCGCGACAATCGACCGCGCACACGTTGGCTCATCCGCACGAGCGGGCAGCCTCGCCGCATCCTTAGCGTCAATGCATGCCCATAACTGGATCCCGACTCAAGACCGCCGACCTCACCGATCGGGTTGTGGTTGTCACCGGCGCCGGCAGCGGTATCGGCCGCGAAGTGGCGCTGTTGTGCGCCCGACGGCACGCCCGCCTGGCCCTGTGCGACGTGGACGAAGCCGGCTTGGCCGACACCGCTGACGCGGCCCGAGCCCAGAATGCGGAGGTGCTGACTTCGTGGGTGGACGTGTCCGAGACCGAGTCGATGACACGCTTCGCGTACGCCACCGTCGAACGGTTCGGCCGGGTGGACCTGTTGGTCAACAACGCCGGAGTCGGCCTGGTGGGCGGCTTCTTGGACACCAACATCAAGGATTGGCAATGGCTGATCGACGTCAACCTGATGGGTGTGGTGCACGGCTGCGAGGCCTTCCTGCCCACCATGATCGACTCGGGTCGCGGCGGCCACATCGTCAATCTGTCGTCGGCGGCCGGCCTCCTGGCCAACCCCCAGCTGACCGCCTACAGCGCAACGAAGTTCGCGGTACTCGGGTTGTCCGAAGCACTGCGCATGGAACTGCGGCCCCATGGCATCGGTGTCACCGCGGTGTGTCCCGGCATCATCAACACGGCCATCACGCAGAACAGCCCGATCCGCGGTGGCGGGGACGTTGACGAACGGCGCAGGCACCTCGAGTCGGCGTACCGGAAGCGCGGGTACACCCCTGAGCGTGTGGCCAAGAACATCCTGCGCGCAGTCGGCCGCAACCGCGCGGTGGCGCCGGTCGCCGCCGAAGCGCACCTGATGTATGTGCTCTCGCGCGCTGTCCCGCCGCTGGCCCGGTGGCTCGCGGCACGTATGGCCGAATTATCCAAGTAGAGAATATATTTGAGGACGTGACATGGAACTGAAAGGCCGCAGCGCGCTGGTCACCGGAGCGACGGGTGGCATCGGCCGGGCCATCGCACGCGAACTTGCCGGGCACGGGTGCGCACTGACCGTGACAGGCCGGCGCGAGCTGGAGCTCAAGAAACTGATCGGTGAGCTCGGACCGCCCGCCCGCGCGTTGACCGCAGATCTGACCGACCTCGGTGAGGTGCGGGATCTCATGGACCGTGCGGGCGATGTGGACATCCTCATCGCCAACGCAGGCGTCGGCATCCCACAGGATCTCGCGATGCTGAGCGACAGCGAGATCGAAGAAGCGGTACGCATCAACCTGCTGGCCCCGACCGCGCTCGCCCGGGCAGCGGTGATATCGATGAAGCACCGCCGCCGGGGTCACATCGTCTTCATCTCATCGGGAGCCGGACTCGTTGCGACACCCGGGAACGGCGCGGTGTACACGGCCACCAAATGGGGCTTGCGCGGCCTCGGGCTTGCCTTACGTCAGGAGCTGCACGGTACCGGCATCGGCGTATCCACGATCTTTCCCGGCCCGATCCGTGACGCAGGGATGTTGGCGAACACCGGTGTCGCTCTTCCGCGAGGGTTCGGTACGAGTTCACCGGAGGATGTTGCGCGAGCGGTGGCCAAGGCGATCGAGCGCGACACACCGGAGACCACGGTCGCGTCGGCCGGCGTGCGACTGCTGGCCGGAATCGGTTCCGTCGCACCGGTTCTGATCGGCGAACTCGCGCGCCTGGCCGGGGTCGGGCGGGTTCGCGAGGCGATGCTCGGCCGGGTGTGACCCGACGCCGGTACGAGCACGCAGCTCAGTTGGCCCGCCTCAGCGAATCCGCTTGCGCGGGAGCCGCTGCTGTTGAATCGGCGGTTTCGGCGACGACATCGGCCAGGGCCAGCGCGACACGCAACTCGAGGGTGCGCCGCTCCAACGACCTTCCCAACAGTTCCTCTGCCTGACGGATCCGGTAGGCGACGGTGTTGTCGTGGACGTGAAGCCGCTTGGCTGTTCGTCCGCGGCTGCAGTTCTCGTCGAGATAGGCGCGCACCGTGGCGGCGAGCCGCCGGGTGGTTTCGTCCATCTCGCCGAGCGGCCCGAGTTCGCGTCGCACGAAGTCACGCGCCTGGTCGATGTTGGCGGTCGCGATGGCACGCAGCGCAACATTGTCGTAGCGGGTGACGCTACCGGCCGCCCGGCCGGCGAGGCGTGCGACTCGTTGCGCTTCAACCGCTTCCACATAGCTGGACCGAAAGCCTCCGATGCCGGGGGCCGGCTCGCCGATTGCGACGCGCACGCCCGGCGCATTCGCCGTCCGAAACCGTAACTCGTCCAACACTTTCGACGGGATGGGGCTGTGCGAGCTGATCCAGGCGGCGGTCGACAGTATTCCGAGCGGATGCACGAGGGGCTTCTGATTGCCGATGGCGGAGGCGATGTCGCGGATCGCCGCTTCGAGGACGGCCTGCGTGTTGCGTCCTTCTTCGTGAGATTCGAGCCAGGCGATCGCAGCGACGTGGACCCGGCGGACATCGTGACGGAGACGCCGGGTGGCCACGTCGATGTCGATCGGTTCACCGGCCAGGATGGTGGCGATGGTTTCGGCTTGGCTGGCAGCGGCGCTGCGCAACCATCGGTCGCGTTCGGTGGTGTACACCTCCTCCACCAGGCACAGCGCGGCGTCGACGTAGGCGAACATCCACGCCGACCCCAGCTCCGAGGCAAGGTGCAGTTCTTCGGCATTGCCCGCGTGGTTCTGCAGAATCGCGTTGAACTGAGTCGCGGTTGCGGCGTGCGCGAGGCGATAACTGCGCATGAGCGTGGTGAGCGGGATGCCGTGTTGCGCACCGTCCCGTGCATAGTCGAGCGTCGGCGACTGCAGCTGCACTGCCGCCAGCGGATCATCGCCCGCCGACAACACCTGCGCGAAGTCGAGAATGCTGGCCTCCGTACTCGCCCGATTGACCTCGAGAGCCTGCTCGTCGACCAGCAGGTCGCTCAGACGAGCGCGGGTGTAATCGTTCACCGCCGCTGAGATTTCGCGGGCCCGCTCGATGAGCTCGGCGGCGGCCGGCCGCAACACCGCCGACCACACGCGCCGCTGCTCATCATCCTGTGCGCCTGCCCAGGCCGGCTCCATGCACTGCACGGTAGCGCCGCCCCCGGCCGACGGTAGGCAAATTGAACAACCACCGGGCGCAGTGTTGGCGCACGCAGACAAGAGAATGCCGACCCCGCCGACGGACGATCTTCACATGCGACAACTGACCAGCCTCGACGCGCAGTTCCTGGCCATGGAGAACGATCGTGTCCAGGGGCACGTCAGTGTTCTCGGCATCTACGACTCCCACACCGCATCGGGCGAACCCCTCGATGCCGCCCTCGTTCGCGGAGTCATCAGCGAACGCCTGCACCTGCTGCCCACCTTCCGCTGGCGGCTGGCCCAGGTGCCCTTCTCCCTCGACTACCCGTACTGGGTCGACGACGGTTCGTTCGACATCGAGTACCACGTCCGCGAGCTGGCCCTGCCCGCACCCGGCGACCAGCGCCAGCTCGCCGAGCAGGTGGCCCGGATCATCGGACGCCAACTCGACCGGGCACGCCCGCTGTGGGAGGTGTACGTCATCCACGGACTCGACGACGGCGGCGTCGCGGTGCTGACGAAGATGCACCACGCCGCGGTCGACGGAGTGTCCGGCGCCGAGGTCATGAGCATCCTCCTCGATGACGCCACCGGGCGTGAGCCGGAAGCTGCACCCACGATCGCCGCGGAGAAGTACCCGTCAGAGGTCGAGATGCTGGGTCGCGGCCTGGTCGGGCTGGCGAGCCAGCCCCTGCGGGTTCTGCGCGCCGGCCCCACCGCTCTGCCGCACCTCGACGACGTTCCGACCATCCGGCATCTCCCTGGGGTGAAGGCGATCGCGCGCAGCAGCCGGCTGGTCAAGCGAGCCCTGAAAGCCGGCAGCCCCGTGGCCGCGCTGCGGGGCAGCGACGTCACCGCTCCCCGGACCCGGTTCCAGGCGCGGGTATCCCCGCACCGCCGCGTCGCGTTCGGCTCGATGCCGCTGGCCGAGGTCAAGGCGATCAAGAACGCCCTCGGCTGCACCGTCAACGACGTCGTCCTGGCGATCTGCACGTCGGGCCTGCGGTCCTGGCTCGACAAGCAGGGTGAGCTGCCCGCCGAACCCCTCGCGAGTTTCATCCCCATGTCGGTGCGCACTCCCGAGCAGCAGGGCACCTTCGGCAACCGGGTGTCGGTGATGCTCACCCAACTGCCCACCGATGTGTCCGATCCCGTTGAGCGCGTGCGCCGGATCAACGAGGCGATGAACACCGCCAAGGAACGGCAGCGCGCGCTGCCTGCCTCGCTGCTGCAGGACGCCAATCACTTCATCCCGCCCGCCTTGTTTGCGCAGGCGGCCCGGTCCCTGTCCCGGCTGGCCGGCGTGCGCGGGCTCAATCAGCCGGCGAACGTCATGATCTCGAATGTCCCCGGACCGGCTACACCCCTGTACCTCGGCGGCGCAAAACAACGCGCCCAGTTCCCGGTCTCCGGGGTGCTCGACGGGATCGGCATCAACATCACCGTGATGAGCTATCAGGATTCCCTCGAGTTCGGCATCGTCGTCGACCGCGAGTTGGTCGACGACCCATGGCCCATCCTCGCCGCGCTCGGCGACGGCCTGGACGAACTGCAGAACGCCACCCGGACCGTGAGCCGGATGAAGGCGAAGTCATGACCGCAAACATGTTGGGCAGCAACAGCATGGACGACTATCCGCTCACCCTGACGAGCATCGTCGAGCGCGCCGAACGATTCCATTCCGACGTGGACGTGGTGTCGCGCCGGCCTTCCGGTGCAGTCACGCGCACCACCTTCGGCGAATCCGCGGCCCGCGCGCGGCGTCTTGCGAGCGCCTTGAGCGCCTTGGGTGTCCGTGAGGGCGACCCGGTGGCCACGCTGTTGTGGAACCAGAGCGAACACCTGGAGGCGTACTTCGCGGTGCCCGCCATGGGTGCGGTCATCCACACCCTCAACCCCCGACTGTTCCCCGACGAGTTGGCGTTCATCGTCGACGACGCCGACGACAGGGTGATCATCGTCGACGAGTCCCTGCTGGGGGTATTCGAAACCTTCCGCGCCCGGCACGATTTCCGGCACGTCATCGTCGTCACCCACGACACGACAGCCCCAGCGGGAACGCTCGATTACGAAACCCTGATTGCCGCCACTGAACCTGCCGAGTGGCCCTTGATCGACGAACATCGCGCCGCGGCCATGTGTTACACCTCGGGCACCACCGGCCGCCCCAAAGGGGTCGTGTACTCGCACCGAGCGCTGGCCCTGCACTCACTTGTCGCCGCCCTGCCTGACCAACTTTCCGTATCGTCCAGGGACACAGTCCTTCCCGTCGTACCCATGTTCCACGCCAACGCGTGGGGCCTGCCGTACGCCGCCGCACTGGCCGGGGCTCGCCTGGTCCTTCCGGGCCCGCGCCTGGACCCGGAAGGTGTCCTCGACTTGTGCGCCCGCGAGCGGGTCACCATGACGGCGGGTGTTCCGACGGTGTGGATGGGCATGCTCGCCGCACTCGATGCCGAACCGGGCAAGTGGGACTTGTCGGAGCTCGACCGGCTGGTCGTGGGAGGCGCGGCGGTGCCGCGGTCGATGTTCGAAGGATTCGACCGCCACGGACTCACTGTCGTGCAGGCCTGGGGAATGACCGAGACCGCTCCCCTGGGCGCGGTCTGCCGCGCGCCGGCGCACCTCGACCAGGGTGAGCGGGACGAGCAGTACGACTACCGCATGCGGCAGGGTGTCGCGAGCCCATTCTTCGACATCCGGGGCCGTGACGAGAACGGCGACCTCATCGCGTGGGACGACGCCGCCATGGGCGAACTCGAGGTGCGCGGCCCCTGGGTGGCGGGCAACTACCACGGCGGCCGGGGGACGGACAGTTTCACCGCAGACGGCTGGTTCCGGACCGGCGATGTGGTGCGCATCGACCCCCATGGCTGCATCCGGATCTGCGACCGGTCAAAGGATTTGGTGAAGTCCGGCGGCGAGTGGATCTCCTCGGTGGACCTGGAGAACCAGCTGATGTCGCATCCCGCCGTCGCACAGGCCGCCGTGATCGCCGTGCCCGATGAGCGCTGGGGCGAACGGCCCCTGGCCGTGGTGGTGCTTGCGGACGGTGGCGACGCCTCCGCCCAGGCCCTGCGCGAGCACCTCGCGCAGGACTTCGCCAAGTGGCAGTTGCCGGACCGCTTCGAATTCGTCGAGGCGCTTCCCTGCACTGCCACCGGCAAATTCAAGAAATCCGAACTCCGAACCATGTTTCTCACAGCCTGAAAGGAAACGAAAAGATGAGTCGCTACGACATCACCCAGACCAACCGAGCCGTGGAACGCTTGATCGAGACGACGGACAACCCGCGTCACCTCTACCTGCTGCACGCCTACAACCGGCACCGCTATCTGGAAATGGCCGGGCGCTACGAGGAGATCTTCGCCCCGGACATGACCGTCGAGAAGCCCGTGTACCACTTCAACATGCTCGGCAAGAGCGTCACCGTAGAGGGCACCGAGGCGGTCAAGGGGCTCTACCACGCGTGGAAGGACACCGCCCAGTGCATCTTCTACGCCGACGACGAGAAGCTGGCCATCAGCGACGACATGATCGTGTCGACGTCGTACATCTACCAGCAGACGCCGGGCGTCATTCTCGCCGCCGAAGGGATGGCCGCGGACCCGGACGCCACCTATCTGGTGAAGACCGCCGAGCACATGATCTGGCCCTACGACAACGGCCGGCTGGTCGGTGAAGATGTCTGGGAGTACGACGAAACCGCGCGGGAATTCATCCAGCTCGACCCGGCCGACGTCCTCACCGTCGAACAGTCGGCGAAGCTGCTCGACCCCTTGATCAAGCCGCTGCCGGAGCACAACCCGTTCCTCGCCTGACCGGATATCCGCTGAAACCCGCTCAGCCGGGTTTCTCCGGGCGGACCATGGAGTCATGGCCTCCGACCTGGAAACCCGCGTCGACGAGATCGCCCCGGACATCTACCGGCTGTCCACCTGGATACCCGGGATCACCGAGCGCGGGTTCACGTTCAACCAGTTCCTGCTGACCGGTGACGAGCCGTTCCTGTTCCACACCGGTCAGCGGTTCCTGTTTCCGCAGGTGTCGGCGGCCATCGAACGGGTGCTGCCGCGGAGCCGGCTGCGCTGGATCGCGTTCGGGCACCTGGAAGCCGACGAGTGCGGGGCGGTCAACCAGTTCCTGGCGGCCGCACCGCACGCCGAGGTGATCCACGGTCCGCTGGCCATCATGTTGTCGCTGACCGACATGTGCGACCGGCCGCCGGTCGCCGCGCCCGCGGACGGACCGCACGATATCGGTGGGCACCGCCTGCGGTTCATCGCCACCCCGCACGTGCCTCACAACTGGGAAGCTGGGCTGTGGTTCGACGAGACCACGTCGACGCTGCTGGCCGGCGATCTGTTCACGCATACCGGCCAGTGCCCGGCGCTCACCGAATCCGATTGTGTGGCACCTGCATTGGACGCCGAGGCGCTGTTCCACGCCACCGGGCTGACGACCAACCTGATTCCCACCCTGACCCAACTGGCCGAGCTGAACCCCACCACCCTGGCCCTGATGCACGGCGCATCGTTCCGGGGTGACGGCGCCGCGCAACTGCGCGCGCTCTCCGACGGATACGCGGGGTTGTTCGGCGCGTCATGACCCGCCGTGACCATGCGTGATGCGTAGCCTTGGCGCGGTGAAGGCGTGGCAATCGCTGGGCGCCCTGCTGGCTGTGGGTGCGCTGTTGTCCGGCTGCCAATCGAGCATCGAAGGCACTCCGGCCACCAGCCCGCAATCACCGACCGAGCCCAGTATCCCGACCGCGCGTCCCACCCGGTCCAGCCCGGCGCCCGCGCCGGGCACCACCGCTCCGCCGAGAACCTCTGGAGCCGCCCCACCCGCCGGCGCCGCGCCGCTGCAGCCGCGGAACGGGTACGTCTACATCGAGACCAAGTCCGGCCGGACCCGCTGCCAGCTGTCGAAGCAGGACGTCGGGTGCGAGTCCGACTTCGAAGACTCACCGGTGATCGACGGTGAGCACGCGAACGGCGTCCGGCTCACGCCGGACGGCCAGATCAAGTGGGTCGTGGGCAACCTCGGTGACATTCCGGTGGTCACGCTCGACTACCGCAAGTACAGCGCGGTGGGTTGGACCATAGACGCCGGCGAAGACGGCACCCGGATCAGCAATGACAACACTGGGCACGGGATGACGATCGCGGTCGAGGGCGTGAAAACCTTCTAGAGTTGGCGTCATGAGCGTCGCCCAGCGGGAACGTGCCGCACTCGTCGAGTCCATGCGCACCGCCGGCCCTGATGCGCCCACCCTGTGCGAGGGCTGGACCGCCCGTGACCTGGCCGCCCATCTCGTGGTGCGGGAGCGTCGCCTCGATGCCGCCCCCGGCATTCTGGTGCCTCAGCTCGCGGGCTACACCGAGCGCGTGCAGCAGAAGGTCACCGAAAGCACCGAATGGGCCGACCTGGTGGATCAGATCGCCGCGGGCCCGCCGCTGTACTCCCCGTTCAAGCTGCTGGACCCGCTGGTCAACGTGGCCGAGATGTTCATTCACAACGAGGATGTGCGCCGGGCCCAACCCGATTGGGAGCCAAGGGATCTCGATGATGCCACGGTCTCCGCGCTGTCCCGCGGGATCGGTGCGATGGCCCGGATGACGATGGGCAAATCCCCGGCCCGGGTGGCCTTGACCACGCCGGCGGGCAAAACGCTGGCCACTGTCGGCGCCGGTCCGGAAGTGACGGTGACCGGGGAGCCGGGCGAGCTGCTGTTGTTCGCCGCCGGCCGCGAACCGGCCCGGGTGACGTTCTCCGGTGACGACGACGCAGTCGCCACCCTGCGCGCCGCCCGTCGCGGTCTGTAAAACGCGAGGTCGTCCCCAGCTTTACTGGTTCTTGACCGGGCGCTGAATCGCCCCACCGACGATCAATGCGTGAGTACGCTTTCATCGGTGGAACTGGGGGTTTTGGGACCTCTTCAGGTCCGAATGGACGGTGCGCCCGTCGTAATACCGGGCGCGAAGCCGCGCGCCATTCTCACGATGCTCGGTTTGCACGGCGGTTCGGTGGTACCGGCCGACGTGCTCATGGAATTGCTCTGGGGCGACGATCCGCCACGCACTGCCGCCAAAGCCCTGCAGACCCACATCTCCTCACTGCGTCACGCCCTCGGCGACGGCTTCGTGTTGACCGAGGGGATCGGGTGGCGCCTGAACACGGCCGAGACCGACGCCTCGCGTTATCAGGGACTCGCCAAATCCGGCCGGGACGCATTCGGCGCGGGCGACACCAGCGGTGCTGTGGCCCGGTTCGACGAGGCAGTAACCCTGTGGCGGGGAATCCCGGAACTGCCCGACTGCCGGCGAGGAGCGTCCGAGAAGACCAGGTGGGTCGAAGGCCACGCCGCGCTGGTCGAGGACCGGGCCGATGCGCTCCTGGCGACTGGCCGCGCCGCGGAGATCGTCGGCGACCTCGAGGCCGCCGTCGGCGACGCGCCGCTGCGCGAACGACGTTGGGGCCAGCTGATGCTTGCCCTCTACCGCGCGGGCAGGCAAGGCGAGGCCTTGGGCGCCTTCAAACGCGTGCAAGCGGTACTGGCCAACGAGTTGGGCGTAGACCCGGGGCCGGACCTACGCAGACTCGAAGCGGCGATCGTCGCACAGGATTCCGCCCTGGACGTCCCTGCTGTACAGCAGGTTCCATCGTCAATTCAGGCAGTGACCTTCCTGTTGACCGATATCGAAGGTTCGACCGCCGCGTGGGAAGCAGATGCCGACGCGATGGCCATCGCCCTCGCCCGCCACGACGAGCTCGTCGAGCAGGTCGTCACGTCCCGCGGCGGACGGCTGATCAAGACGCGCGGTGAGGGTGATGCGACGTTCTCGGTCTTCGAACGTCCGTCGGCAGCCGCCGCGGCCGCCCTCGAGCTGCAGGACGCGATACTTCACGAGCCGTGGGCGCTGCAGGCGCCCATGCGAATTCGCGTCGCCCTGCATACCGGCGAGGCAGAGCTCCGGGACGGCGACTACTTCGGCCGGGCGGTCAATCGGGCGGCCCGGTTGCGGTCACTTGCCGCCGGCGGCCAGATCCTGTGCTCGGGTGCGACCGCGGAACTGGTCGTCGACTCATTGCGCGACGACGTTGTCCTTGCCGATCTGGGTATGCGCGAATTGCGCAATCTGGCACGCCCCGAGCATGTCTTCGAGCTTCGCTTCGAGACCGAGGACCGTCCCGAGCCAACCGCAAGTGCCGGGGCCGCCGAGCGGCCTGATCTGCCTGCGGTGCTTGCCGGCCCGGGCCCGTTCGTCGGACGCAGCCACGAGCTGGCACAGCTCTCGGCGTCCTGGCAGGTCGCCCTCGACGGCGGCGCCCGCGCGGCACTGATCGCCGGCGAACCAGGAGTCGGCAAGACACGTCTGGCCGGCGAGTGGTCGCGGCTGGCCTACGCACAAGGCGCGGTGGTGCTTTACGGCCGGTCCGACGAGGACCTCGGTGCGCCGTACCAGCCGTTCGCGGAAGCCCTGCGCGCGCTCGTGCCCTGTGTGGGCACAGGCCACCTGCGTGGCATGCGGGGCATTGAAGCATTGCTCCCGCTGGTTCCCGGGTTGATCGATGTCCTCCCCGATCTCGCCGCGCCGCCCCGCGCCGACCCGGACACCGAACGCTACGCACTGTTCGACGCAGTCGTGGCAATGCTGGGCGTCGCCTCGGCCGATGTGCCCATCGTCCTCGTACTGGACGACCTGCACTGGGCGGCCAAGCCGACATTGCTGCTGCTGCGCCATCTCCTGCGCTTCGGCGAGCACGCCCGGGTTCAGGTCGTCGGCACGTACCGCAGCACCGACCTCGACCGTTCCCACCCACTGGCGGCGATGCTCGCCGACCTTCATCGCGACGGCAGCGCCGACCGCATTGCTCTCACCGGCCTCGATGAGGCCGACGTGAGCACGTATGTCGCCCAGGCCGGATACGACGACGAGGAACTGGCCCGCGCGCTGTCTGCGGTCACCGGTGGCAATCCGTTCTTCCTCATCGAGGCCCTGCGCCACGTGGAGGAAAGCGGTGGCCACTGGGACCCTGGCACCCTCCCGCAGGGCGTCCGGGAAGCCGTGAGCCGCAGACTGTCCCGGCTTCCGGAGGAGACGAACAAGGCATTGGCGGCCGCCGCGGTGGTCGGCAGCCGGTTCGCCCTCGAGCTGGTCGAGAAGGTGGTCGATCAAGATCTGGTCGACGCATTCGACGGGGCACGCCAGGCCGGCATCGTGATCGAAGAGCCCGGTGGCCAGTACCGGTTCAACCATGCGATCGTCCGCCAGTCGCTGTTGGCCGAGCTGGCGTCGGTGCGGCGCATGCGCCTGCACCAGCGCATCGCGACGACGCTGGAGGGCGAAACCGGTGCCGATGATGAACTGCTGGGCGACCTGGCACACCATTACTTCGAATGTGCCTGGGCGGGAAACGCTCTCAAAGCGGTCGAGTACTGTCGGCGCGCCGCCGACCAGGCGATGGCCCGACTGGCCTACGAAGGTGCCGCCGACCTGTACGACCACGCCCTGCACGCGTTGGAAGAGCTTGACGACGAGCTACCCGACCTCGACGACCAGCGAGTTGAACTACTGGTCGCCCGCTGTGAGGCGCTGCTGGCCGCGGGCGATGTGACATCGGCGGCGGGCGCCGTCTCGCAATTGCAGGCGGGCACGCGTGATTCGGCCCGCCTGGCGGCATGGGCGACATGCTTTGACGGGCAACTCTCGATGCTCGTCGATCCCGAACGCCTGGACGAGATCGAATCCGCGGTGGGCACGGCGGCCTCGGTGCTGGCCGAATTGGATGACGCCGCAGGGGAAGCGAAGGCCCACACTGTTCGAGCCGGCTGTCTGGCACGCCTCGGGCGTATCGGCGACTGTGAAGTCGCGTTGGACAACGCCCTCACCGCAGCGCGACGCGCAGGCGAGCATCGCAGGGTGAACGCGGTTCTGGCGGGAGCTCCACTGGCAGCGTTGTGGGGACCCAACCCCGTTCCGCGCGCAGGAGGGCGGTGCCTGGACGTGGTTCGGCTACTGCGGATCACGACTGATTCGCCCGCGGTCGAGGCGACCTCGACGCGGTGCCAGGCTGTCCTCGAGGCGTTTCGCGGACGCGCCGCCGCGGCCCGGCGGATGATCGACTCCGCCAGACGCACCGTCAACGAGCTGGGCTTGCGGCACGCGCTGCTTGAGGTAGAGCACTTCGCGGGCATCGTCGAGTTGGTCGTCGACGATCCCGCTGCGGCCGAGCCACATCTGCGGCTGGCCTACAACGGCTTTCGTCGCATGCGCCTGGATGCCGACGCCGCGGAGATCGCTGCACTGTTGGCTCGTGCGTGCCTCTTGCTCGACCGCGACAGCGAAGCCGAAGAATTGTGCGGGGAAAGTGAGCGGCTCGCCGGCCACGCATTGAGGGCGTCGATCGCCTGGCGCACGGTTCGGGCACAGCTGCTGGCGCGTGGCGGCTCCTACGACGAGGCACAGCGGGTGGCCGAGGAAGCCGTCGCCCTTGCGGAGCGCACCGATGCGTTGGTCGACCATGGCGATGCGTGCCTGGCACTGGCGACTGTGTTGGCGACTGCTGGCGATGCCGCCCGGGCGAGAGCCGCCGCCGAACGAGCTGTCGAGCTGTACGAGCGGAAAGGGGCTGTGGCGCTTGCGGAAAAGGCGCGAGGTCTTGTCGGCGAGCGGGATCTCCCGACCCCGCCAGCTGACCCCGAAGTGCCGGTTGCCGAGTTCGACAATGCGTGCGTGCGGGCGATCCGCCGGCTGAGTTCCGCTGTCGACCGGCAGGCCTGGGCCGAGTACGAGGAGATGCTGGCGTCCAACGTCACCGTCGAGAGTCACCGGAAGATCGTCGGCTTTCCCCGCGCAGTCTTCTCGTCGACGGAATGGACACAGCAGGTGGCGCACCTCCCGGGCATCGGCGCGGTACGGCACGACATTACGTTTGTCGCAACGAGAGGCGACCGCCTGGCTCTCTCCCGGCTGGTGATCGCCACTGCTGATCAAAGCCCAGGAGCGCCAGAGGAAGAGTGGCTCCAGCTTCAAGGGCTCGACGAAGAAGGTCGAATCGAACTGGCCATGTGGTTCGACCTAGAAGACATCGACGCCGCGATCGCCGAATTGGACTCCCTACAAGCGCGATTCGAAGCGCCGGTCGAGATGCGCACGGCAGCCGTCGAAGCGTACGAACGTGCTGCGGCGGCGATCGATGCCGGGACGTGGGACGAATTTGAGCTGATGTTTGCTCCCGAAGGCTTTATCGAGAGTCGGCGGAAGCTCGTCGGTTTCAAGCGGACAGAATTCTCACCACACGACGTGATGCACCAGACCAGGTGCGATCTCGAGAACGGGATCATGCGGGCGAACCATGCCATTGTCGCCGCACGAGGAGAGCGGTTCGCCCTCGCACGGGTGAGCATAGGAACTGCCGATGAAAGCCCCGGCGCGCCGCAGGACGAACTTCTCCAGGTGTACGGCATCGATGAGGCCGGCCGAATCGCGTTGCAAATCTGGTTCGACGTCGACGACATCGACGCCGCTATGGCCGAACTCGACGCGCAGCAGGCGCGGTTCGAGCAAGAGCATCCGCGAGCGCACCTGGAGAACGCAGCGAGTAGAGCCGACGACCGGTTAGTCGCTTTCCTCGGCAACGATCGCTTGGATGAGATCGGCACGCTATTCACCGATGATGCCCAGCTTGATGACAGGCGGCAAGGTGTTCGCTGTCAGAGCAACGGCCGCGCGATGGTGGTCGACTGCATTCGTGCAATTCCGACGTTGGGTGCCACCACCGCGAAATCTACGCTCGCCTTGAGGGGTGATCGCCTGTGTCTCAACCAGATTCGGTTCGAGGATCGCGCAACTCAACCCGCCGCGTTCTGCGTTGACGCGGTGGAGGTCACCGAGGTCGACACTCACGGGTTGATGCTTGCCAAGGTCGTGTTCGACCTCGACGATTTCGAGTCGGCCATCGAGGAGCTCGACACCCGATACCTCGCCGGTGAAGCGGCCCCGTATACCCAACCGTGGTCGGCGGTGGCATGCGCTTTCGCCGCAGTGGTTCGGCACGAATTTCCCTCGACAACAACAGGCTTCAAGGACATCGACCATCGAGCGCTCACAGCGATGGGGGCAGGTGACCTCAAGTCGTACCTCCGTGTCGCGTTCGCCGAGATGGCTGACAATAACTTCTACGTCGAAACTGTTCATCGTCTGACCGAATTGGGCGCGGTCGTCACTCACATGGCCAAAGGGGCAACACGGGAAGACTTCAACGTTGAGTGGCGGGTAGTCGACATCCTGCTGACCGACGGTGGGCTGTTGAGCCGCTGCGAGATGTTCGATCCGTCAGACCTCGACGCCGCATTGACCCGATTCGATGAACTCAGCCATCGTGCGTCGCGACTGGAGAACGCAGCAAGCCGAGCCGACGATCAATTGATCGCGCTATTTGGTGGTGACCGCCTCGACGAGATCGGTGCGCTGTTTACCGAGGACACCCGGCTTGACGACAGGCGGCAAGGTTTTCGCTGCGAGAGCACTGATCGCGAGACAGCGGTCGCCAATATTCGTGCAATCGCCGCGTTCGGAGCCACTGTCACGAAGTCGACTCTCGCCCTGCGAGGCGATCGCCTCTGCCTCAGCCGCATTCGGTTCGAGAATCCCGCCACCTTTTGTGTCGAAGCGCTAGAGATCACCGAGGTCGACACCCAAGGGTTGATGGTTGCCAAGGTTGATTTCGATGCCGACGATATCGACGCTGCATTCGACGAACTCGACGCGAGATACCTTGCCGGAGAGGCCGCACCGCATGCGCAAACATGGTCCGCAATCGTGCGGGCGTATGCAGGGTTCAACCGTCGCGAGCTCGCTGCGACGACGCCTGACTGGGTGAACGTGGACCACCGGCGCGGAGCAGCTTTCGCATCCGGTGACATGATCGCGTACATCCAAGCCGCATGGGTCGACTCGCCGGACACTCGAATCCATATTGCGGCGGTGCACCGTCTGAGCGACCTCGGGGCGGTCGTCACCCATGTTGCGCAAGGGATCTCACACGATGGATTCGAGGCCGAGTGGCGAGACACCCACGTCCTGATGACCGACGGCGATATGGTCTGCCGTTCTGAGTTGTTCGACGAGGCGGACCTCGCTGGTGCGCTGGCGAAGTTCGACGAACTCAGCCGGCCGGCACGGCGGCTGGAAAACGCGGCAAGTCAAGCGACCGATCGCTTCGCAGAGCGATTTGCCGCCCGCGACTGGGACGCGATGGGGAAAGCGGTGACCGACGACATCAGCTTCGACGACCGCCGCCGGGTGATCAGCGCCGGCCTGCAAACCGGCCGGAATTCCTTTATCGAAAACTTCCAGATAGCGGCTGATCTCGGTGCTACTCAATCGCCAAACGCCGTAGCGACCCGTGGGGAACGCGTCGTCCTCGCTCGAGCCCGATTCGCGCTCGGGAGTGGGGCACCCGAGGAGTTCGGCCTCGAACTCCTGCACGTGATCAAGGTCGACGCCGACAACAGGATTGCAGCGACGGTCACCTTCGACCACAACGATTTCGACGCTGCGATCGACCAACTCGACGCTTGGTACCTCGCAGGCGAAGCCGCCGACCACGCCCACACTTGGTCCGTCGTCGCACAGGCTTTTGCCGCAACCAACCGGCGCCAAATGCCCGAGTTCGCACTGGACTTGGCGAGTATCGATCACCGGCGAGCGCGAGGGTTCGCGCCCGGAGAATTGGGCGCATACATACGCGCAACCTGGGACCTCACGCCGGACGTCACCAGCTACCCCGAGTCCGTGCATCAGCTGAGCAACGGTGGAGCCGTCCTCACCCAGGCGGTCAGCGGGACCTCCCGAGGGGGCTTCGACGCCGAATGGCGGGAGATCGTTGTGGTGACTGTCGAGGACGACCTGATCGACCGCATCGAGCTGTTCGACGAGGCCGATCTTGACGCTGCGCTGGCCCGTTTCGAAGAACTGCGCCCGACGCCCGGGCGCCTCCGGAACACTGCAAGCCGCACGTATGAGCGCCTCCAGAAGTGTCTGGCAGAACGTGATCCGGATGCGATGGCAACCATGCTGGCCGACAATTTCTGCGGCGACGACCGTCGTCACGTCGTAAGCTCCGCAGTCCGACATGGTCGGGATGCCGCTCTCGAAGATGCCCGCGCAGTCATCGATCTCAATGCCAGGAACATAGCGACAACGGTCATCGCGACGCGCGGTGAGTGCCTCGCACTCAGGCGCTCCCGATACACGGTCGGCGGGGAACCGGTCGAGGCGTTTCACGTCGACCTCCTCGACATCACCGTCGTGGATACCGACGGGCGGATCGCCGCATTGATCACCTTCGACCCCGACGACATCGACGCCGCGTTCGAGGAACTCGATACCCGCTATCTCTCGGGCGAGGCGGCCGCTCATGCGCACGCCTGGTCGGTCATCGCGAATGCCTACGCCGCCTTCAACAGGCGGGAAACGCCGCCGACAACGCCGGACTGGGTGAACATCGACCACCGACGCGCGAATGCTTTCGCGCCCGGGGATCTCGTCGCGATCACCCGTGCCGCTTGGGACGACGCGCCGAATGTCAGGGCTCATCTCGAAGCAGTACATCGGCTGAGCCCGTTGGGAGCCGTCGTCACCCAGGTGGCGGACGGGACCTCGCAAGACGGCTTCGACGCCGAGTGGCGGCAGGTCCACCTCCTGACAGTCGACTGCGACCTGCTGGCGCGCTGCGAGGTATTCGACGAAGCCGACGTCGATGCCGCGCTTGCCCGCTTCGACGAACTCAGCGCCCGATTCGAGGTGCGCCCGCCTCGGTCGCGGCTCGTGAACGCCGCGACTCAAACCACTGACCGAACGAACACTCTCTTTGCTGATGGCAGATTCGACGAGATCGGCGCGTTGTTCGCCGACCAGCTCTGGGTCGATGACCGGCGACGGGGGCTGCGCCGAGAAAGCACCGACCGCGCAACCGAGGTCGCCAATATTCGCGCTGTTGCCGAGTTGGGCATCGTGAACATCTCGACCACGCCACTCGCCGTGAGAGGTAATCGGCTGTGTCTCAATCACGTAATTCTCCGTGGACGGGAGGCGTTCGGCGCTGAAGCGCTGGTGGTCACCGAAGTGGACGAGGACGAGTCCATCACGACCCTGATCTCGTTCGATCCAGACGATATCGACGCCGCCTTCGAAGAACTCGATACCCGTTATGCCGCAGGCGAGGCGGCCCCGCATGCTCACGCTTGGTCGGTCGTCAAGGCTGCCTATGCCGTGCTCAACCGTCGTGGACATTCCGGAACGCAACCGAACTGGATTGATATCGATTACCTCGATCACCGACGACTCGTCGGGATCATGGCAGATGACCTGGGCCCATCTCTCCGCGCAATTTGGGACATCACGCCAGACGCCACGATCTATGTCGAGGCCGTGAATCAGCTCAGTGATGCCGGGGTCGTAGTAACCCATGCAGCGACTGCGACCTCACGAGACGGGTTCGAGGCCGAATGGCGGGACGTGTGCCTTCTGCTGGTCGACGGCGATGTAGTCAGCCGCGGTGAGCTGTTTGACGAGTCGGACCTCGACGCTGCACTGGCCCGGTTCGACGAGCTCAGCCGCGCCGTTCCCCGACTCGAGAACGCCGCCACTGCGGCGTGGACATGCTTAATCGAGGCATTCAACCGCCATGACGTTGACGGCCTCCTGGCCTGTATTACCGCTGATGGCCGACTGGACGACCGGAGAAAAGGGCTGCGCGCTGTGATGGAGGGCGCGGAGCGGCAGAGGGCGTTCCGCGAGCTGTTCACGGCACCTAGTAGCTGGCAGTTGGAGGTGGAGCCCATCGCCCTCAGGGGGTCTCGGCTGTCGCTGACGCACGAAATAGGCTGCGATACAAGCGATGTCGACCACCCGGTCACGATCGAACTATTGACTGTCGTGGAACTCGGCGAGGGCGACTTGGTGCGCGACACCGCGAGCTTCGACCCCGACGACCTCGACGCCGCCTTCGCCGAACTCGACGCCCGCTACCTTGCCGGTGAAGCCGCCGCTCATGCGCGGACGTGGACAGCAATTACGCAGGCCTACGATGCAGTCAACAAGCGACGGCTGCCGAGCATCAAGCGTGATTTTGTGAGCATCGACCACCGGCGAGCAGTGGCGTTTGCACCCGGTGAAATGACCGCGTTCGTTCAGGCCACCTGGGAGAGCATCCCCGATGTCAGCATTTACATCGAGACCGTCCACCGGCTGAGCAACCTCGGAGTCGTCGTCACCCATACGGCACACGGGACCTCGAACGAGGGCTTCGAGGCCGAATGGCGGGAGGTCAGCCTTGCGGTCGTGGGCGGTGAGATCACCCGCTGCGAACTCTTTGACGAAGCCGACCTCGACGCCGCGCTCGCGAGGTTCGACGAGCTCAGCCAACCGCCGGTCACTTGAGATCGCCGATAGGCTGGCATCCGTGGACTTCCGTGTGTTCGTCGAACCCCAGCAAGGTGCCAGCTACTCCGATCAGCTCGCGGTGGCCCGCGCCGCCGAAGCCCTCGGCTATTCGGCGTTCTTCAGATCCGACCACTACCTGGCGATGAGCGGTGACGGCCTGCCCGGGCCGACCGACTCGTGGGTGACGCTGGCCGGCATCGCACGCGAAACTTCGACGATCCGCCTGGGCACGATGGTCACCTCCGCGACCTTCCGCCATCCCGGACCGTTGGCCATCTCGGTGGCGCAGGTCGACGAGATGAGCGGTGGCCGTGTCGAATTGGGCCTCGGCGCCGGCTGGTTCGAGGCTGAGCACCAGGCCTACGCCATCCCGTTCCCGCCACTGGGCGAACGTTTCGACCGGCTCGAGGAACAACTCCGGATCCTCACCGGATTGTGGAACACGCCTGTTGGCGAGACCTTCGACTTCACCGGCAAGCACTACACCGTCGTCGACTCACCGGCACTGCCCAAGCCCACGCAGTCGCCCGTGCCGATCGTCATCGGCGGTATGGGAGCCAAGCGCACACCGGCACTCGCCGCCGAGTTCGCCTCGGAATTCAACGTGCCGTTCGTGCCGCTGGACATGCTCAAGACCCAGTTCGCGCGGGTGGCCGACGCGGTGGGCACGGCGGGACGAGCCGCGGACTCCCTGACCTACTCGGCGGCCTTCGTACTCTGCGCGGGCCGCGACGAAGCGCAGATCACCAGGCGGGCCGCAGCGATCAACCGCGAGGTGGACGAACTGCGCAGCAATTCCCCGCTGGTCGGCACGACCGCCGAGATCGTCGACAAGCTGGGCCCGTTCCTGGAGGCCGGCGTGCAGCGGGTCTACCTGCAGATGCTGGACCAGTCAGATCTGGATCACCTCGAGCTCTTCGCCGGTGATGTCATCCGTCAGCTGAGCTGACCGAAGCCCGCTCCGAGGTCGGGCATAGTATCGGTGCCCGTGACCGGTGACGACGACGACCAGGGGCAGCCCGAGGCGCCCTGGCATCACTCGACGCCGGCGGTAGCGGGGGCCAGCGCGGCCGCCCTCGCCGTGATCGGCCTGGTGCTGTGGGCGGCGATCTCGCTGACCAGCTCCGGAGGGCCCGAAGACGCCCCCATCGACTTCGTCCCGCCCGCCTATACGTCGACCTCGACGAAGACGACGAAGTCCACCACGACGCGGACCACCACCCAGAGCATCCCGGTGACCACCGAGTTCGGCGGGCCGTCGGACACTTCGACGACGTTGCCCTCGGACACCACGACCACGACGACGTCCGAGACTTCGCCCACGACGACTACGACCACCACCACAACGACGACCACGCCGTCGTACACCCAGCCTGGCTATGGCGAGTATCCGACTACGCACTACCGGCCGCGCACCAACGTGACACGCACGCTGTATCCGCCACCTCCGGCACCTGGCGGCTGATCCCGCCTACCATCGGAGCGCGTGTCGAACTATTACGACGACGACAACGAGCCGACGCAGTACGCGCCCAGCTACGGCGAGTACTCCGAGCCACCCGCGCCGCCCACCCCTGAGCCTGTTCCCTGGTACCGCAAGCCCGCCGCACTGATCGGCATGGGCGCGGTGGGCGCGGTCATCGCGGCGCTGGTCATCTATGCCCTGGTGCAGTTGTTCTCGTCGGACTCCCCCTCGACGACCACAACCACCACGACGACCACACCGACCACCACCACATCAGTCGTCACCTCGGCCCCGGTGGTCCCGGCGCCGACGCACACCGTCACCGAGACGGTCGCACCGACCACCACCGTCGAGGAAACCACCGCCACGACCACTGAAACCACTACGACGACCGAAACCACGACCACCACAACTGCGCCGCCGACAACTACGACGACGGCCCCGCCGACAACGACGACTGCGCCGCCTGCCGGCAATCCCTGACCTGGCTCGGCGCAGTCGGTTATCCACAGGCCCTCGAAATGCTTCTGGTCGCCGTCGCGGCTGTCCACGAGTATCGAGTTGGTGGATGTTGACCATGTGCTTCGCCAACAGGACGGGGTGATCTCGCGACGGCAGGCAGTACGGCGAACGGCTCATCGTCGAGCTCGACGGCCGGGTCTATCACGATTCGGCGACCAGGCGTGATGCGGACTTTGAGCGTGATCTCGACGCCGCCGTCGACGGCCGTTCGACAGTCAGGCTCTCCTACGGGCAGGTCTTCGACCGGCCGTGTCAGACCGCGAGCAAGATCGCTCAAGTGTTGCAGCGGCACGGGATCGCGGCGGCCGGCCACCCGTGTGGGCCGCGGTGCCAGTTCATTCGACTCGATAGCGCCGCATAACCATCAAGGTGGCGGATTGCAGTCACTATCAGGCAGTAATCCGCCACCTAAACAACGCGCAGCGTCAGGGTGACGGCGCCGCTGAAGTGGGCGTGGGCGCTTGCGTCGGCTCAGGTGCACGCGTCGGCTCAGGCGTTGGCTCTGCGGTATGTGTCGGTTGAGGCGTCACAGTCGGCTCAGGAGTCGGAGTCGCAGTCGGCTTCGGAGTCGGGCTGGGCTCCACAGTCGGCTCCGGCGTGGGAGACGGCGTAGGCGAAGGACTGGGAGACGGCGAAGGCACCGGGGGCTTGAATGTCGGGATCGGCAATTGCGGTATCGGCAATTGTGGGATCGGCACGGGTGGAAATGCCAACGGCGGCACCGGGATCGGCGGGATCGCTGCCGGCGGCGGAGGCAGAGGCGCGGGAGCGGCCGGCTGCGGGAGGGGTGCCTGCGGCGCCGGGGCCACCCGCTGCGGGGCGGGAGCAAGTGGTGCGCTCTGACGACTCTGCACCAACCACGGCGCAGCGGCCGGCCGAGGCGCAGAACCTGCCGACGCCGCGGGCCCCGGCCAGGACGGATCACGCACCACCACGGTCCGGGTCGGCGGTGCGGGCGCGGCTTGGGCCAACGGAGACTCGGCCGGAACGGTTTGCGGCGCCATCGACCCGGTCACGGCGGCGTCGAGCCGATCGGCCCGTGCCGACAACACCATGCCGACGGTGCCTACAACGGCCAGGAACACCGCCGCATAGGCCACCACGCCGCCGCGCCGGTACCAGGCAACGCGCGCCGGAGCGGGCGGTAACGGCGGCTCGGAGAACACGAATTCGGGCCGGGCCGAGTCGTCGGCGACCGATTCGGGAATGAACTCGGCGACCTCAGCCACCGAGTCTTCGGCCGACCAGGCCAACGCGGACGCGGCCACCGTGCCGGTCGCCGAAGCAAAAGCAGATGCCGAAGCAGACGCCGAAACAGGAGAGGCACAGGCCACCTGCGTGGCGGTCTCGTCGACCCCGCGTCGGGCCAGCAGTCCGGCTCCGACCGCGGCGATCACCTGAGCTTGCGGCACGGTGGTGACGGGAAGGCGGAATGCCGATGAAAGCCGTTGCGTGACAAGGGGTATCCGCGCACCGCCGCCGACGGTGACCAACGCCGCCAGCTGTGCCGGGTGAATACCGTTGCGGCGCAGCAGGTCCAGCATTGCCTCGATAACCCCACCGAGCGGCTGGTCCATCACCGCGTCCAGCTCGGCACGGGTGAGCCTGATCGCGCTGCCAACTCCGGTCAGGCTGGTCGCACTCTGGTCGCTCAACTGTTCCTTGGCGGTCCGGCACTGATCCCGCAGTCGGGTCAGTGCGGTCACCGCTGCGGTGCCGGCCGGTTCGGCATCGAGATTGTTCAGGACGCCTCGCAGCAATTCCTGGTCGATCAGGTCACCGGAGAACTCGTCGTAGCGGATGGTCCGGCCGATGGTCGCGAATCCCGCGGCAGCGTCGGCCAGGGTCAGGCTGGTGCCGGTCCCGCCGAAATCGCACAGGGCGACGACACCGCGGGCCGGCAGCCCCGGGTACGACTGGATGGCCGTCAACGCCGCGACAGAGTCGGGCGCCACCCGGACGCCGGGCAACGCGGCACGCACTGAATCGAATGCCGCCGAGCTCCAATGCGCGGGCACCGCCAGCACCGTCGTGTCCGGACGATGCGCGGGACTGACCTCACGCGTCAGCGCCTCGACCGCGCCCGCCAACAATTGATCCGCGCGATGCGTCGAGCCGTCGGCGGCGACCAACGGCACCGGGTCACCGACCCGTCCCACGAAGTCGGTGAACACCAGCCCGCCATCGGGCGAAGACGGCACACCGACCACCGGCCCGCGATGCCCGGACACGGCGAGCACCGCCCGCCGCACCAGCGGCGTGTGGTCGGCGATCGCCACCAGATTGGTCGCCCCCACGGACAACCCCAGGCACTCACGCATACCTGTATGTCGACGGAGGGGCTCATTTCGTTAAGTCCCCTGCAATACGAGCTTCAGTACTGCCGCGACGAGTACTCGGCGACCAATGCCTCGGCACTGCGCACCGCGGCCCGGCAGGCCCGCGTAGTGAATGGATCGTTGAGCGGATGGTCGGCACGTCGCCGCCAGCGCTGTGCCGCCGCGAACGCCGAGCGGGGGCCGTCGAACGGCGCGTCGGGTTGTAGCCCGAGCCGGCTGGCCGCGTCGGTTCCCGAGCCGCCGATGATGCGGCGCAGCGACGCCATCTCGTCCTCGTTCAGCGTGGTGGGACGGGAACGCAGCAGGCTGAGCAGCCGCAGCTCCTCGAAGGCGTGCGTGTCGGCGAGCAACGGGTCGATGTCGGCGAGGATGTAGGGGGTCGCGTAGATCGGGTTGTGCTGCACGAACTGCCGCAATGACAGCAGCGCCGTATGCGCCTTGAGCAGCTCCGACCGTTGCGCGAACTGCTGGTCGATCACATCGCGCAAGGCGATCAGGCCGCTGCGTTCCAGCAGTTCGTCGGCCAGGGCGACGGAGTCGGACACGCCCGCGTGCATCACCGCGATCGAGATTCGGATGCCGAACATGCCGAACCGGTCCAGCAGCGCCGCACGTGTAGCCGCGTCCACCGGCAGCGAGCTGTCCTCGCGGACGAAGCGGTCCACCGAGAGCATGGCCTTCGTCAATTGGGCCGGCTCGATGCCGGCGAGCTTCTGAAGCGCGACGAACTCGCTCTGGCGCAGGGTGCGGGCGGTCAGGGCGAGGAGCCCGGATACCGGGACAACGGCCTGACAGATCCCGGTCTTGTCCATCTCTTCGGTGAACCGCTTGGCGACATCCTTCGCCGACATCATCGCGTCGATACGCCCGGCACCGATCTCATCGGCCCGCGAGGCCACCCCGATGACCCCGAGTGCGCCCGAGGCCCCGCCGACGAGCTCACCGATCTGCTTGAGGAGGGCGATGTCGGCGGCGTTGAGGGTGCGCAACAGGAACACCACCGCGTCGACGCGAGGGACGCCGTCGTCGGGGACCAGCAGCCGGTGGGTTCGCTGGGAGACGTCCCGCGACAGCGACGAGGTTCCCGGGGTGTCGATGATCGTGGTGTCGACGAGCTCGGCGGCCGGCCACTCGACGTCGAGGTCCACGACATCCTCGGGGTTCAGCCCGGCGAAGCTGAACGTGAGACCCCGGTCGTGCGGATCCCGCGCGATCGGCACATTGGCACGCCGCCCGCCACGGTGGTTGGCGGTCACCTTGGGGGTGGGCCCGTGCCGGAACCAGGTGACGATGCGGGTCGCCTCGGTGGCGTCGGTGGGCGCAATGTCCTCCCCGACCAGCGCGTTGACGAGCGTCGACTTGCCCGCCTTGAGCGTGCCGGCCAGCGCGATGCGGATCGGCTGGTTGAGCCGGCGGCCGATCCGGTCGAGCTCGTTGTGCACGTCAGGCCGATTGCGGTAGGCCGGGTCCCCCCGGTACGCCTTGATGGTGCCGCCCAGAATCGAGCGCACCTGATCGGCCGTGCTCACGCTGCGGAGTCCAACCCTTCCAACCCGAAAACCACATCGAAACTAACTGTTGGAGCCTAGTGGGGCCTCGCTGGCTAAATTCTGTGCGTGCTGGACCACTTGGGTGAGGATGTTCTGCTGGCGCTCCAGCTCCATGACCCGGGCGTTGCGCTCGTTCTCCTCAACCTTGGCCGCCATCAGGGTGGCCTGCAGCGACTCGTTGAGTGAGCGGGTGGTCTGGTTGGCGATCCCCCGATAGTGGTCGCGCAGTTGCCGTTGAATGCCCTTGAGCCGATCCCGCGATTCCTTGCCGACGACGAAGGCGACGTCGTCGACGAACTTGCGCGTATTGGTCTTGGCCTCCCCGCGCACCCGCAACATGCGGTTCTCCATGTCCTCCTTGTAGGCCTTGCGGCCCAGCACCAGGCCGGCGCCCAGCGACAGCGGGTTGAACATGCCCAGCCCGGCGAACGAGGTGAGCATGCCGAACATCAGCACACCGCCGTAAGAGCCGCGCATGCCGGTGATGACCTTGTGCCCGGCCTTGATCGGCTTGGCTTCGAGCCGGGCCAGCGATTTCATCTCGCCGAATCCGGCGCCCATGTCCCTGGCATCGATCTGCGGCAACTGCACCGCCTCGAGGCCCGCCTCGGTGAAGGTTCGGGCCACTTCGCCCGCCAGCGCCTCGGCCCGTTGGTATGCCCAGACGAAGTTGTCACCGACCGCGGTGGCCACCGCTTCTTCCAGTTCGGTGCCGATCTCCGCCCAGTGCAGGGTGGGGTCGCCGGAGTCGATGACCTTCTCGGTGTGTGCGGTGATGTTGCGGAACCGATGGCGCAGGTCGTGATCGACGTCGGCGGTCAGATCGGCGATTCCGTCGTTGAGCACCTGCTGCCACAAGGCGGTCTGCTGCAACGCTTCCTGGGCTTCCTCCTTGCGGCGTTCCAGGTCCGCGGTCAGCCGCTCGCGTTCACCCGGATCGTTGAAGGCCGACAGCTCGGAGTCCACCGCGAGCAGCAGATGTTCTGCAGCCGATTGAACCTCGGCGACCACCTCATCGCGTACGCGATCGTTCTCCCGGGACAGCACTCGATCGGACAGGAACTTCACGATGGCCGGGAAGTTCGATTCCTCGTTGAGTTCCTTGTCGTTGAGCTGGATCGCGTGGCTGCGGAGCACGGAAGAAACCGGAGTGATCGGAATGTTCACGCCGGCTCGTTGCAGGTGGCCGACATTGGCGCCGACGATTTCCCGCCAATGCGGGTACAGGTCGGTCTTGGTCGCCACAATCGTTGCCAGCGGGCAGATTTCGACCGCCTGGCGGATGAAGATCATCTCCGGCTCGGTGAATTCCTGACTCGTGTCGCTGACCATCAGCAGCGCGTCGGCGTCAGGCAGCAGGCCGAGGGTCGATGACAGGTGCGGCTGTCCGTGCCCGCCCACTCCCGGGGTGTCGATGAATGCCAGACCGCCTTTGAGCAGCGGGCTGGGTGCGGTCACCTCGACACGCAATACCTCGCGACCACCCGCTTCGGGTGCCCGGCGCAGGTCCTTGGTCAGGTCCGAGGGGGCGATGGGGATCAGTTCGGGTTCGGCGCCGTCGGGCCTCGCCACCACCAGGCGAGCGGTGGGCTGGTCTCCGTAGGAGACCACGGTGGCCAGAACCGTGCTTTCATCGTCGCCGACCCGCGCTACCGGAACGTTGAGCAGCGAGTTGAGCAGCTGGCTCTTGCCCTGCTTGAGCTGACCGGCGATGACCACCCGGATCTGCGGATCGTTGATCCGCACATTGGCCACCCGCAGGCGTTCCACGAGGTCACCGCGGTCCCGAGCAGCGGCGATCCTGCTCGCATGGTCGATGAGCTCGACGATCACCGCGACTGGTCTGGCCGGCCCGCCGGCCGCGACCTTGCGTGGGTCACTCGGTTGCGTCGGTTGAGTCATGAACGTTCCCTCCTGCAGGTCTCACCGTAGGCGCACGAACGGGGCGGGGACCCCCGGTGTGGAGGTCCCCGCCCGTTGCGGTGTGGTGCGGATCAGAACCCGTGGAAGCCGACGTCGTTGTGCGACGCGGTGTCCACATGGGTGTTGGTGTGGGTGTCCGGCGCGAAGTTGCTGTTCAATCCACCGACCTGGTGCACCGAGTCGTCGGTGACCGAGCTGTGCACGGAGCTGGTGTTTTGCACCGAGCTGTCTTCGTGGATCGAGCTGTCGGTCACCGAGTGATCGGACAGCGAGGTGTTGGCGGAGCTCGTGGTCGAGGTCGAGCTGTGCACCGACGAATCGATCACGCTGCTGTTGCCGCTGCCCACGTCGTGACCGGCGGTGGTCTGGTTGCCGCCCACCGCGTGGTTCGACTTGTCGCTGATCACGATGCTGCCGGCGTTGCCTCCGTCGCCACCGCTGGCGTGTCCGCCGCCGATGCCGAGCAGGCCGCCGCCACCGCTGGCGCTGGCGCCACCGCCGTGGCCACCGCTCATGTCGACATCACTGATCACCGGGCCGTCGTTGCCGGAGATGACATTGCCGCCGGCATGCTGCGAGCTGTCCTGGATCGCGTTGCCCTCACCAACGTTGACGTGCGAACCCGAGCCGGCCCAGACGTCACCGTTGTTGACGGTGTTGCCGTGGCCCAGGACCGCGCCGTCACCGGTGACGATGGGACCGTCGGCATGGCCGGTGTTCACCACGGCACCGTTGGTGGCGGTGTTCGAGGTCTTGTCACCGAGCGTGATGTCGCCGAAGCCCAGGTTGAACGCACCCTGCTGGGCGTTGGCGCCCGCGTCCTGGTTGGGGCTCATGATCGGGGTGTTGTTGTGGCTGGCCAGGTCCGTGGAGTTGCCGCTCATGAAATCGGTGTTGGTCTGCGGAGCGAAGGTCGGCTGCGAGGTGAAGGCCGTCTGCGGGGAGAACGGGGAGCCGATGCTGTGGTAGTCGGCCACCGCCCGCTGCAGTCCGTAAACCGGGTCGCCGTTGCCCAGCGCGATGCCGGCCGGGGCGGCCGTTGCCGCGACTGAGGCCAGCTGGGCGGCCGACACGTTCGGCAGCCCGGCGTCGCGCAGTGCGCCCTCGGGGTTGGCAACGTAGGCCGCCGCGGCGGCCGGGCTGCGGAAGAGCTCGAGGATGAAGTCGATCAGAGAGGTCATTTCTCCAACCTTTCGAATGTTTCTGGGAGTCTCTGGTGAGTCCCCCGCCGGGCTCTCCGGCGATCTGGAGACAACGTTATGGGTGCGCCGCGGCACCGGAAACGGGGTCGATTCCCCTCCCCGCATCTCCCCCACCCGGGGTGCATGGGGTTGCCCCAATAGGGGCATAGGGGATACGTAGGGGCATGGGTGGGCACCCCCAGATCTATTGACGTTTCCGCAGGTAAACGCAATAAGCGCGCGACCACGTGGGTCGCGCGCTTACGGGAAAGCTCGGTAGCTTCAGTCGAAGATGTCGAATCCGCCGCCACCATCGGTGTGGTGCTGGTCGTCGACGATCGGATGGGCCCAATCGGGCTCCTGGGTCGGGTCGACGATCGGCGCATCGTCGATGACGGGCTCGTTGAGCTGCAGTGATATGTCGTCGAGCGGCTGTTGAAGCGCCCCGATGTCGCCGATGGCCGGCCCGGTGGACACGGAATGGTCCAGAACGCCGGACTCGTCGATGACCTGGCTCGCCGTCGAACCCCAAGCATGGTTGGGGGCATCGACCGGCACATGATCACCGAAGGCGTCGAATGCCGCAGTCGCCGCGCCACTGGCCCAGACGTTGCCGCCCGGATCGGCGGCACCGAGGTCACCGAACGAGCCGCCGGGGCCGGCCGTCGACAACGACTCCGACACGACCGGAATCAGATTGTTTACGTCCGCGCTGGTCACATCGGTCAAATGCGCATCCGCGATGGCCTGCGCCGGGTCGGCGGCATAGTGGGCAGCGGCGTCGGGGTCGCGTACCAGCGACATCACAAAGTCCAGCAATGTGTTCGCCATGCTCCACCTCCTCGAAGTTCGCTTCAAATGCTAGCCAGCTGTGAGGGAGCTGGGATCGGTGCCGAACCCACCCCCGCGCGCCCGCCATTAGGGGGGTGACCATTAGGGGATTGACGCCACTAGGGGAACAATGCCGGGCCTTCGACGCCCCAGCAGTTAGGGTGAGGGTCGGCCGAGACAACAGGAGTGACGCCTGATGACCGACTCACTGGGGTTGTCGATCGGGATGACCAACCTGGTGGCAGCCCGCGAAGGCCGCCAACCGGTGATCCGCCGATCGATCTTCACGCTGCACAACGACCGCGCGCCGGACGTGGGCGAGTACACCGGCAGCGGTTTGCCGTTGACCGGCTTCGTGGAGCGCGTGGGCGACCCGGTACCTCTCGTCGCCGCCGATGGCTCCCGGCACCGCGGTGAACTGGTGCTGGCCGAGGCGCTGGACGTGATGGCCCGCGCCGTCGGCGGCGGTGCCCCCGTGGTGATCGCGGTACCGGCACACTGGGGCCCGAGCACCGTCGGCGCGTTGCGCGGTGCACTGCGCAACAAGCCCGCGCTGTCGCCCGACGGCGTTCCACCGGGCCTCGTGCCCGACTCGTTGACCGCGCTGGCGGCGCTGCAGGCCGATCCCGGGTTACCCGCCGACGGCGTCGTGGTGTTGTGCGATTTCGGTGGCAGCGGGACGAGCGTGACGCTGGCCGACGCCGGTGCCGATTTCGCCACCATCGGACCGACTGTTCGTTATCCCGACTTCTCCGGCGATCAGATCGACCAGGCGTTGCTCAACCATGTGCTCAGCGGGGTCGCGACGGCCAACGATGCCGACCCGGCGGGCACCGCGGCGGTCGGTTCGCTGGCGAAGCTGCGGGCCGAATGCCGGCAGGCCAAGGAGCGGTTGTCGGCCGACACCGCGACGGCGATTCCCACCGAACTGCCGGGGTTCAACGCCGATGTCAGGGTGACCCGTCCGGAACTAGAGCAGCTCGTGTCCGCGCCGCTGGCGGGCCTTCTTGATGCTGTCGAAGACATGTTGCAGCGCAACAACATTGCGCTGTCGAGCGTGAACGCGGTCGCCACTGTCGGCGGCGGAGCCGCGATTCCCCTGGTGACCCAGCGGCTGTCCGAGCGGTTGCGAGCCCCGGTGGTGACGACCCAACGACCCCAGCTCGATGGGGCTCTGGGGGCCGCTCTCGTCGCCGAACGAGTCGTCGACGCCGGTGCAGCGACCGGCATGGCCCCCGAGGTGGCGGCCGCCGACGCTCCGACCGGGATGGCCCCGACCAGCCTCGGTCCGGCGGCCTGGGCGGCGGGTGCCACTGCGGCGCAGCCGTCGGCCAACGGCGCCGATGGGGCGAATGTCGGCGCACTGGCCTGGTCGCAGGACGATGCTCCCGGAAACGAACCGGTGCCCTACGCGGGCGGCGAATACGAAACCGCGCCGGGCACGACCGCGGCGCGGCCACCCGTCGAGTTCAGCCACGAAGAAGAGATGTTCGACGCCGGCCCGGCGCCGCTGCCCTGGTACAAGCGCCCGGGGATCCTGTTCGGGGCGGCGGCCGCGGCCGTGCTGCTGGCCGCGGGCGGCCTCGCGGTGACGTTGACCAGCTCCGAGGGAGATTCCACCCCGGTCACCGAGACCAGCACCACGGTTTCGATGGGTCCGTCCCCGGAGGGGCCGCCGCCTGAGCCGGTCACCACCGTGACCGAGGGTCCCGACGGGGTCAAGACCACCACCGTCGTCGTCCCGCCACCGCCGCCTCCGGAGACGACCACGTCCGCGCCGGAAACCACCACGACGACAAGCCCGACCACAACCACCACGACAACGACGACGACCACAACGACAACGACGCCGCCGACGACCACGACCACGACGCAACCGCCGACGACGACCACGCAGCCCCCGACGACAACGAAGCCGCCGACCACCACCCAACCGCCGGCTACCACCACTGCGGCAGCCGAGGCGCCCGGCGGCGGCGCCTAGGGGGCGCCGATGACCGCCCCGGCGCCGGAGTCCGTTCCGGAGATTCCCGTGGCTGCCCGATCGGCGATCGGTGCGGTGCTGGCCAATCCGGCCGCCCCGGTCAAGCTGCTGCTGTCCGGCGGCATCGGAACCGGGAAGAGCACGGTGCTCACCGAGATCCGCAGCACCTTGCGTGAGGCCGGCCGTACCGTGCTGACCCGTGCACCTCGACCGGGCGATGCAGCCGAGGCGGCGTTCGTCGTCGACGACGCAGACCAGCTGGACGACACCGAAATCGACTGTCTTGCAGAGAAAGTCGCGGATCCTTCGGCGACTGTGGTGGTGGCCTGTGAGCCGTTGACCCACCGCCTGCCGTTGCAGGCGTTGGCGACCGCACTGGAGCGGGAGAACTCGGTGCTGCGAGTCGGGCCCATGGCCCCAGCCGAGGTGGGCCGGGTGCTGACCACGGCGCTGGGGTCTCCGGCCACCGTGGAAACCGTGAGATCGGTGCTCGCCGCAACCGCGGGCCTGCCGTTTCTGTTGCGGGCGGCGGCGGACGCGGTCGAGGCGCCGGCCGACGCGGCACGGTTCGCACTGCTGCACCGGTTGCGCCGGGTTGACGACGCCACCCGCGATGCGCTGCTGATCCTCTCGCTGAGCCACGATCTCGGCCCCGACGACGTCGCGGCGGCACTGCGACTGACCGGCGCCGAGGCGGCAGCGTTGGTGGATCGGGCCCGCGCCGGCGGATTGGTGGAGCCGTCCCATGACCGGCGGTTCGTGCGGCTGGTGCACGAATCGCTCGCCCAGATCGCCGGCGCCGCCCGCCATCACGAGATCGAAACTTCCCTGCTCACTTCGCAACTCGAGCTGTCGACCTTGTCTGCCGACCTCGCGGTGCGCCTGGCCGAGCACGGACTGCGCGATGACCGGCTGGCCGAGGCGCTGGCCGAGCACGCCGCCCACAATCGCGCCCGGCCGGCGCGGGCGGCCCGGCTCTACCGCGCCGCGGTCACGGCCGGGGCCGCCGCGGTGAGCACCCGCCTGGCCGACGCATTGGCGCTTGCCGGGGACTGCACCACCGCGGCGCGCATGGCCGATGAGTTGCTCGGCTCCGAGGACCCGTCCGAACGGGCCACCGCGGTGCGCGTCGCGGCCAGCGTCGCCATGCACGACGGCGGCGCAGCCCAGGCTGCGGACCTGTTCCGTTGGCTCGGTCCGTATCCGGACACCTTGATCAGCTCAGCCGCCGCGACCGCCTTTCTCGCCGCCGGTGACGCCGATGCGGCGCGGGCGTCGTCGAGCTCCGAGGTGGCCGGACCACCCACCTCGACGGCGCGGGCGGCACGCAGTCTGGCCGAAGGTCTGGTGCTGTCGTTGGATCAGCCGTTCGCGGTGACGGTGGCCCGGCTGAGTCACGCCGTCACCGGATACCAGGCGGGTGGTGTCGCCCCCGACACCCCGGCGGCGCTGGTGACTCTGGCCGCCCTGCACGGCGGCGACTCGGTGCGGGCACGCAGTGTGATCAGCCGCGCGGTGCGGGCCGGAAGCGCGGGTGAGGAGGCGTTCAGCGCGGCGCGCCACCGCCTGCTGTTGGGCTGGGTGAAGATGCAGGACGGCCAGCTCGGCGCAGCCGGCGCGGATGCTGCCGCCGCCGAAGCGGGCGAGGATCTGCACCGGAGAGACGCGTTGTGGGCCGCGGCGCTGCGTACCGCGATCGCCCGCCGCAGCGGGGACAGCGGCGCCGTCCAGAAGCACTGGTATGCCGCAGTCGAGGTGCTCGCCGAGTATTCGATCGACCTGTTCTCGCTGCTGCCGCTGGGTGAGTTGTGGGTGGCCGGCGCCAGGATGCGTCAGGTCGACCGCCTGGAACACACGCTGTCCGAGGCGTGGAGTCTGCTTGCGGGGCTGGGCAATCCTGTCTTGTGGTCGGTGCCGCTGCACTGGGCCGGAGTGCACGCCGGGATCCTGGCCAACTCACCCGGAGCCGTCGCCCCGCACGGACAGGCACTGACCGCCGCAGCCGGTGAGAGCGCCTTCGCCCGGGCGCTGGCCAATGCCGGGCGTACCTGGCTGCGGGTGCTGGCCAATCACGTCGACACCGATGAGGTCACCACTGCGGCCCGGGCCCTGTCGCAGTTCGGCCTGACCTGGGACGGCACCCGGTTGGCCAGCCAGGCCGCACTGCAGACCCCGGATGCCCGGGTGTCCCAGGCGATGTTGCAACTGGCCCGCGACCTCAAGCAGACCAGCGCGATCGAGGAGGTGGAGGCCGGGCCGGCGTCTGCTCCTGCGACTGGCGCCGCACCCCAGGCGCCGGCTCCGTCGTCCACCAAGTTGTCCGACCGCGAGCGGGAGGTGGCCGAACTGCTGCTGCTCGGGATGCCCTACCGGGACATCGGCAGCCAGTTGTTCATCTCGGCCAAAACCGTCGAGCACCATGTGGCCCGGATTCGGCGGCGCCTGGGCGCTGAGTCGCGCACCGAGATGTTGTCGATGTTGCGGGCGATGCTGGCGTGAGATCCATACCACAGCGTTCTCAAAGTTAGGTAAGCCTCGGTAGCGGCAAGAAACACCTAAATGTCACTATGAGCTGAAGGAAGCTAAGTTACTGACGGGTAACTATGCCCAAGTTACTCACGGGTAACATCCGAATGGAGGCGTTTCTGTGGAGAGTCTCGAACACACGTTGGTTGTGTCGCGACTGATTCTCGGTGTGCTCGCAACACTCGTCGTGCTGGTGTTCGCCGGCAAGCGCGTGCTGTGGCTGACCAAGCTGATCAGCTCGGGACAGAAGGTCGGTGACGAGCGCGGCCGCAAGGACCATCTCGTCCAGCGTTTCCTGAACCAGAACAAGGAAGTCTTCGCTCAGTCGAAGCTGCTGAAGTGGTCGATCCCCGGCATCGCGCACTTCTTCACCATGTGGGGCTTCTTCGTCCTGGCCACGGTGTACCTCGAGGCCTACGGGGTGCTGTTCAACCCCGAGTTCCACATCCCGTTCGTCGGCCGCTGGGCGGTGCTGGGCTTCCTTCAGGACTTCTTCGCCGTCGCCGTGCTGGCCGGCATCATCGTCTTCGCGATCATCCGTATCCGTAAGAATCCCGAGCAGCTGGGCCGCGAGTCCCGGTTCTACGGCTCACACAACGGCGGTGCCTGGACGATCCTGATCATGATCTTCCTGGTCATCGCGACCTATGCGGTGTTCCGCGGTGCGGCCGTCAACGTGCTCGGCGAGAACTTCCCCTACCAGTCCGGCGCCTTCTTCTCCGACGGCATGGCCGCGCTGCTGGCCCCCCTCGGCCACACCGCCAACGTGTGGCTGGAGTCCCTGGCGCTGATGGCCCACCTGGGCGTCATGCTGGCCTTCCTGCTGATCGTGCTGCACTCCAAGCACCTGCACATCGGCCTGGCCCCGATCAACGTCACCTTCAAGCGTCTGCCCGACGGCCTCGGCCCGCTGCTTCCCATGGAGTACAAGGGCGAGAAGATCGACTTCGAGGATCCTTCCGAGGACGCTGTGTTCGGCAAGGGCCGCATCGAGGACTTCACCTGGAAGGCCAACCTCGACATGGCGACCTGCACCGAGTGCGGTCGCTGCCAGTCGCAGTGTCCGGCCTGGAACACCGGTAAGCCGTTGTCTCCCAAGCTCGTGATGATGAACCTGCGCGACCATCTGTTCGCCAAGGCTCCCTACATCATCGAGGGCAAGCCGATGCCAGAAGAGGGCTCGGTCGACTTCGCCACGCTGGGCGACAGCCTGCACGGGCACGGTGTGCCCGAAGACGGTTTCGCACGCATCGAAGGTTCCGGCCCCGAGCAGGCGCTGCGCCCGCTGGTCGGCACCGCTGAGCAGGGCGGCGTCATCGACCCCGACGTGCTGTGGTCCTGCACCAACTGTGGCGCCTGCGTGGAGCAGTGCCCGGTGGACATCGAGCACATCGACCACATCGTCGACATGCGCCGCTACCAGGTCATGGTCGAGTCGGAGTTCCCCGGTGAGCTCGGCGTGCTGTTCAAGAACCTGGAGCTCAAGGGCAACCCCTGGGGCCAGAACGCCAAGGACCGCACGAACTGGATCGACGAGGTCGACTTCGACGTGCCGGTCTACGGCGAGGACGTGGAGAGCTTCGACGGCTTCGAGTACCTGTTCTGGGTCGGCTGCGCCGGCGCCTACGAGGACCGGGCCAAGAAGACCACCAAAGCCGTCGCCGAACTGCTTGCCGCCTCGGGCGTGAAGTTCCTGGTGCTGGGCACCGGTGAGACCTGTACGGGTGACTCGGCTCGCCGCTCCGGCAACGAGTTCCTGTTCCAGCAGCTGGCCGCGCAGAACGTCGAGACCATCAACGAGCTGTTCGAGGGTGTCGAGACCGTCGACCGCAAGATCGTCGTGACCTGCCCGCACTGCTTCAACACGATCGGTCGCGAGTACCCCCAGCTGGGTGCCAACTACACCGTCGTGCACCACACGCAGCTGCTCAACCGGCTGGTCCGGGACAAGAAGCTGGTGCCGGTCAAGTCCACCGGCGGCCCCGAGGTCACCTACCACGATCCGTGCTTCCTGGGTCGTCACAACAAGGTCTACGAGGCTCCGCGTGAGCTCGTGGAGGCCTCCGGCGTGACGCTCAAGGAAATGCCCCGCCACGCCGACCGCGGCCTGTGCTGTGGTGCCGGTGGCGCGCGCATGTGGATGGAAGAGCACATCGGCAAGCGCGTGAACGTGGAGCGCACCGAGGAGGCGATGGACACCGCCTCGACCATCGCGACCGGCTGCCCGTTCTGCCGCGTGATGATCACCGACGGTGTCGACGACGTGGCCGCGGCTCGCAACGTCGAGAAGGCCGAAGTGCTCGACGTGGCTCAGCTGCTGCTGAACTCGTTGGACAAGAGCGGCCTCAAGCTGCCCGAGAAGGGCACGGCGGCAAAGGAATCCGAGAAGCGGGCCGAGGCGCGCGCGGAAGCCGAGGCCAAGGCCGAAGCCGCGGCACCTGCCCCGGCGCCGGTCGTCGAGGAAGCCGCACCCGCCGAGGCAGCACCGGCTGCCGAAGCCCCCGCAGCCCCGGCCGCAGCTGCGGCTCCGGTCAAGGGTCTGGGAATGGCCGGGGGCGCCAAGCGTCCGGGTGCCAAGAAGACCGCAGCTCCCGCCGCCTCTGCCGCTCCGGCTGCCGAGGCGCCCGTGGCCCCGGCTGCTCCGGTCAAGGGCCTGGGTATCGCCGGGGGCGCCAAGCGTCCGGGTGCCAAGAAGACCGCAGCTCCCGCCGCCTCTGCCGCTCCGGCTGCCGAGGCCCCCGCGGCCCCGGCTGCTCCCGCGGCGCCGGTGAAGGGTCTGGGCATGGCGTCCGGCGCGAAGCGTCCGGGTGCCAAGAAGGCTGCGGCCCCTGCCGCGTCGGCTGCTCCGGCAGCTCCCGCTGCAGAGGCACCGGCTGCCGCTCCTGCGGCCGCCGAGCCGGCCAAGCCGGAACCGCCGGTCGTGGGTCTGGGCATTGCCTCGGGCGCACGTCGTCCGGGCGCCAAGAAGGCTGCTAAGGCCGCTCCGGCCCCGGCTGCACCTGCCGCACCCGCCGCCGAGCCGGCTGCGGAACCGGCAGCCGAGAAGGCCGAAGCGCCTGCCGAGCCCGCCAAGCCGGAACCTCCGGTCGTGGGCCTGGGCATGAAGGCCGGCGTCAAGCGCCCCGGTAAGCGCTGAGGCGGGTACCTAACGCACCGAACGGCCATCTCCACGACGGAGGTGGCCGTTCGGCGTATCCGGGGCTATCAGCTGCCGCTGCCGCCGAAGGGCTTGGCCTTGACTGCGGGGGCTGCGACGGCGGGGGCGATGGTCCCGGTGTAGGTGACGGTCGTGGTTTCACCAAGGGTCATGGGTCCGCCGGAGACGACGGTTGCCGGTCCCTGCTGCTGTGCCCCGCCGAGGGTCGCAGCGAGGACGCCCATGGCGACGAAGGCGCTTGCGCCCATGGCCGCGGCCAGAGTGTTGACTCGGAAGATGCTGGTGATTCGTGCCATGTGGATTGCCAATCGGGTTGAACTGTTGCCGACGCAAATACCCTTTGAGCTGGGAAAATCGTCAGCAATTTGTGTTCCAGCCATGGTTGCGCAGCTTTTTGGCCGGCGCGCGGGCACCCAAGCGAACACACAGGGGGTTGACATACGAATCGCAGGAACAGGCACGGATGCCGCACCTTGGCAAATCGGCCGGGTGTGGCCGTGGCCACCTGCATGTTCGGCAAATTCCAAAATCAGTGGACTGTGATGAGACCATGGTGAGCGTGACTACCCATCAGTTGCCGTGGCAGACCGGTCAGCACCCGAAGCCGCGTACGTTCGCCCAGTCCACGAAGCTGCAGGACGTCCTGTACGAGATCCGCGGACCGGTACACGAGCACGCCTCACGGCTGGAAGCTGAAGGGCACCGCATCCTCAAGCTCAACATCGGCAACCCCGCGCCGTTCGGCTTCGAGGCACCCGACGTGATCATGCGCGACATGATCCAGGCCCTGCCGAATGCGCAGGGCTATTCCGACTCCAAGGGCATCGCCAGCGCGCGCCGCGCGGTGTTCACCCGGTACGAGTTGGTCGAAGGTTTTCCCAAGTTCGACATCGAAGACGTCTATCTGGGCAACGGAGTCTCCGAGCTCATCACCATGACCTTGCAGGCGCTGTTGGACAACGGCGACCAGGTGCTCATCCCGGCGCCGGATTACCCGCTGTGGACGGCCTCGACCGCGCTGGCCGGCGGCACGCCGGTGCACTACATGTGCGACGAAACCCAGGGCTGGAATCCCGACGTCGCCGATATCGAGTCCAAGATCACCGAGCGCACCAAGGCGCTCGTGGTGATCAACCCGAACAACCCCACGGGCGCGGTGTACAGCCGCGAAACCCTGGAGCAGATGGTGGAGCTGGCCCGCAAGCATCAGCTCCTGCTGTTGGCCGACGAGATCTACGACAAGATCCTCTACGACGAGGCCAAGCACATCTCGCTGGCCACCCTCGCGCCCGACCTGCTGACCCTGACGTTCAACGGGCTCTCCAAGGCTTACCGGGTGGCGGGTTACCGCTCCGGCTGGCTGGTCATCACGGGCCCGAAGGAGCACGCGACCAGCTTCATCGAGGGCATCAGCCTGCTGTCGAATATGCGGCTGTGCCCGAATGTGCCTGCGCAGTATGCGATTCAGGTGGCCCTCGGTGGCCATCAGAGCATCGACGACCTGGTGTTGCCGGGCGGCCGCCTGCTCGAGCAGCGCGACACCGCGTGGACCAAGCTCAACGAGATCCCCGGGGTGTCCTGCGTGAAACCGTCGGGCGCGCTGTACGCGTTCCCGCGCCTGGATCCCGAGGTGTACGACATCCACGACGACGAGCAACTGGTGCTCGATCTGTTGCTGCAGGAGAAGATCCTGCTGACCCAGGGCACGGGATTCAACTGGCCCACACCGGATCACCTGCGCATCGTCACCCTGCCGTGGGCGCGGGACCTGGCCCAGGCCATCGAGCGGCTGGGCAACTTCCTGGTGAGCTACCGGCAGTAGCTGGGCAGCTACAGGCCGTTGTTGCGCAAGCCGCACATCCACCAGCCGCCACCGAGATCGACCGGATTGTTACAGACGAGCCCGTACATGTAGAGCCCCTCGGGAGACTCGTTCGGGTTGTACAGGTAGCCGCCGGCATCGTCCGGAATGCCGATCCATTGCGGGAAGAAGCGGTTTCCCAATTGGTCCGAGGCTTTTCCATCTGCGGTGAGAAACCTCAGCATCCAAGGCAATTGGTTTCCGTAGTAGTCATCGCCGGGGTCGGCCTCCAGGGCCCGGTCGAAAAGCGGCCGGTGCATCGCGAACCACATTCGTGGTGCCAGCATCCAACCGGAGTTCACCACTACGGTCACGACGACTAGTACCGGCACCACCGTCGCGAGAACCACCCAACGGCGGCCTCTCATCGCCGCGACAACCACCGCCGCCAGCCCAAGCAAGTACAGCGCACCCATGAGTGGGTTCATCAGGATGTCGAAGATCCACCACGATGTTCTCGACCAGTGCCACCAGAACCCGACCAGCCAGCACGCCAGGCCGCCCCACAGCACCCACACCCACCACCTACCCACCCGCTCAGTATCGCCGTCCGACTTGCAATGCCCGCGCTCGTAACGTGGTGGCGGAAGATCGCGCCGGACGCCGCCACTGCGTTACGCACGCGGAGGCCAGGAACCAGGCAGCCGCTCGCTCTACTCTGTCCGAGTGGCGCACACGCATTCCCACTCCCATTCGCTGGCCGGTCCGTCTCCGTTGGGCCCGCTGGCGGCCCGGATCGTCGTCGGCCTGCTGATCGCCATCGGCCTCGCGATGCTCATCGGCGCCGCGGTGCTGTGGCCCAGCCACCAGAAGGTCGACATCCCGCTGCCGTTCCAGAACGCCGCGGGCGGAGCCGTCACCACCGAGGCCGGGCACGTCACCTCCAGCACCCTGGCTGACTGCGGCAGCCCGTCGGCCGGCGGCGTGTTGACGGCCTCGCCGAGGCCTGCCGAACCGGGCGGCGGCACGTGTGTGCAGAACCTGGTGGCCATCGATTCCGGCCCGAACAAGGGCGCAAAGACGCTGCTGGAGTTCACCACCGGTCCTGGACAGCCGAATCTTGCTGCCGGAGACAGTATTCGGGTGAGCCGTCAGGTCGACGAGGCCGGCACGACGACCTACGCGTTCTTCGACTACGAACGCACCTGGCCGTTGGTCGCTCTGGCTGTGGCGTTCGCGGTGGTGATCGTGGCGGTGGCGCGCTGGCGTGGTCTGCGGGCGATTGTCGGCATCGTGGTGGCCTTCGCGGTGTTGATGATCTTCCTGCTGCCCGCGCTGCGCGACGGTGCCCCCGCGGTTCCGGTCTCGCTGGTGGCCTCGGCAGCGATTCTCTATGCGGTGATCTATCTGGCGCACGGCGTCAGCCTGCGCACCAGCGCGGCACTGTTGGGCACCCTCACCTCACTGCTGTTGGCAGCGATATTGTCCTGGGCAGCAATCGAATTGGCCCACTTGACGGGGTTGTCCGAAGACCAGAACAACGAGGTCGCGGCGTATATGGGCAACGTGTCGATCACCGGGTTGCTGTTGGCCGGGTTCATCATCGGTTCGCTCGGTGTGCTCAACGACGTGACCATCACCCAGGCCTCTGCGGTGTTCGAGCTCGCTGAGCACGGCGGGAGCCGGCGCTCGATCTTCGTCGGCGCCATGCGCGTGGGCAGTGACCACATCGCCAGCACGGTCTACACCCTGGTGCTGGCCTATGCCGGCAGTGCCCTGCCACTGCTGCTGTTGTTCAGCGTGGCCAACCGGTCATTGGGTGACGTGCTGACGGGTGAGAGCGTGGCGATCGAGATCGCCCGCTCCGCGGTGGGTGGCATCGCCTTGGCCCTGTCGGTCCCGTTGACGACGGCGATCGCCGCGGTGCTTGCCACGCCCACGCCCGCTGGCAGAACGAAATAGCCTGCGCCTCAGCCGGCGAGGTCTTTTTCGGTTAGTTCGGTGGCGGCCAGCGCGGCGGCCAGGGTGTCGTGGCGGAACGCCGACGTGACGTGGTCGTGCACCACCCGGAAGGCCGTCGCACCGGTGCGGGTGGTCCCGTCGACCGCCATGATGGTCTGTTCGACGACGACCACGCCGTCGTGCACGAACATCCGCCCCGGCGTGACGGTGTCCCCGGCGGATGCGGCCCACTCACGCAGGGCGGCGTGCCCTTGGGCGGCACCGTGGGCGTCGCCCACCTCGATGTCATCGCTGGACAGCGCGATCAGGGTATCGATGTCGTCTTCGTCCAGCGCGTCGTGCCAGGCCAGAACCGTGGCGATCTCGGATGTGGTCATGAACGAAACGTACGCCTCTCAGAACGGTGTGCGGTCGAGCCACGCGTCCCAGGTTGCGGTGTCGCCGAACACTTCCAGCCCGAGGTCGGTTGCCTTGCCCCGCCGCGTGACCGCCATCAGCAGTTTCTGGGCCGGCCCCTTCAGCGCGACGGTGCCCTTGCCGTGGCTGTGGGACCAACCGAGCCCGTCCTCGTCGTGGGCCACGGTCCACTCCCCCGTGGGCCCCAGACCGTCGTCGGCGGCGTGCAGGTGGATGCTGGTACCCAACGCGAGCGGTTCCGCGTGCCGCTTGTTGGCCATGCCGGTGGCGATCTCGAGCCATTCACTGACGGCATCGGCCGCGAGCTCGGTCGGCAGCACGAACTCGGTTCCCACGGCCAGTGCGGCATCGATGTGGTGGACCGCCGCCTCGTGGACGCGGCGCCGTACCCACCAGCCCGCGGGTTTGGGGCCCAGGAAGGTCCATATCCTGGCGTCGGTGCCGATCTGGTCGACTGACTTGAGGACCTGGGCCGCGCCCGCGTTGAGCCACTCGATTGCGGCGTCGGGATCCTCGGGCGGCTTGCCTTCATGGACCTCGCGCGGATCGAGGGGGGAGACCCGACGTTCGGAGATAATCTGTGCCGCCCAACGGTTTCCACGCCCGACATGGCGGAACAGTTGCTTGAGCGTCCAGTCCGGGCAGGTCGGCACCGGTGTCTCGGGATCGCTGGAGGCGATCAGCTCCCCGAAGCTCCGGGTCTGGTCGAGCAGAACAGCTCGGAAGTCCACGTCACGAACCTACCGCTGTGCGTGCCTTTCCGAGTGTTATCGGCAGAGTCGACCAGCCACGCAGGATTCGGGTGTCTCGGCGACTGCCGTCGCCGGCGGCCCGCGCGTCGGGGAACCGGTCGAAGAAGGTCTGTAGGCCCACCTGCCCTTCGGCTCTGGCCAAGGCGGCACCGAGGCAGAAGTGCCTGCCTCCGGAGAACGACAGGTGCCGGCCGGCATTGTCGCGTTCGATGTCGAAGCGGTGTGGGTCGGTGAACACCGCGGGGTCGCGGTTGGCGCCGGCCAGGTGGATGATGACGAGTTCCCCGGCCTGCACCGCGGTGCCGGCGACTTCGGTGTCGCGCAGGGCCACCCGCGCGCTCATCAGCACCGGTGAGTCCAGCCGTAGGATCTCCTCCACCGTGTTCGGCCACAGCTCGGGCCGGGCCGCCAGGGTCTGCAGGTGCTCGGGATGGTCGAGCAGCATGCGGATGCCGTTGCCCAGCAGGTTGACGGTGGTCTCGAATCCGGCTGCCAGCACCAGCCCGGCCAGCGCCCGCAGTTCGGACTCGTTGAGCGGTTCTCCGGCCACTCCCGCGTCGGAGGCCTGGATGATCTGGCTGAGCAGGTCATCGCCGGGGTTGCGCCGCAGTTGGCGCAGGTGATCGGTCAGCCAGGTCTCGAATCCGTGGATGCCGGAGTTCACCTGCTGGTACTGCTGCCAGGTCAGCCCGATGTCGAGGCTCGGCGCGCCGAGTTCGCCGAAGCGCAGGACCTGGGACCGATCGGCGTCGGGGACACCCAGGATGTCGCTGATCACCGCGACGGGCAGTTGCGCGCAGTACCGGTCCACGATGTTGACCACTCCGGCGTCGCCGCCCATGGAGTCCAGCAGGTCGTTCGCGGTTTCCTGGACACGTTCCCGCAGCCGGGCCACCGCGCGGGTGGTGAACACCGAGGAGACCAGCTTGCGGTAGCGGGTGTGATCGGGTGGTTCCGTAGCCAGCAGCGACGGCGGCAGCAGCGGATGCAGCATCCCGGTGTCGGTCTTGTCCGCGACCCAACGCAACGGACGTGGCAGGTTGCCGCCGAGCCGCGACACCCGGAAGTCGTCGGAGCGCAGCAGGTCGGTGGCCACGTCGTGGTCGAAGGTCATCAGGAGGGCGCGACCGCGCACCAGCGGACCGTGACGACGCATTTCGTCGGCGAAGGGCGCCGGGTCGGCCCGCACCGCTGGGTCGGCGATCAACCGAGCCTGCGGATCGCCGCGACGCATACCGACCGCAGAGATGCCTCGAACCACCCCGTGCAGGGCCATCCACCGGATTCGTTCCCGCATGGCCCGAGCCTACGACCGCAGAAATTGTTCTACAAGTGTCAAACAGTGGCGACGGGGCGTCCCAACGCGTAGACCCGCCATCCGGCGTCGCGCCACCGCTCTGCATCCAGGCAATTGCGGCCGTCGACAACGACTTTGACCCGCACCGTGTCGGCCAGCTCGGCGGGGTCGAGGTCGACGAACTCGGCCCACTCGGTGAGCACCAGCACCGCATCGGCCCGGTCGCAGGCTTCGATGACGGAGGTGGAGTAGTTCAGCGTCGGGAACACCCGCTGTGAGTTGTCCATCGCCTTGGGGTCGTACACGTTGACCGCGGCGCCGTTCAACTGCAGCATGCCGGCGACGTTGAGGGCAGGCGAATCCCGCACATCGTCGGACTCGGGTTTGAATGCCGCGCCGAGGACGGCGATGTTGGCGCCCAGCAGGGATCCACCGCAGGCCCGGGTGGTCAGTTCCACCATGGCGGTGCGACGACGCATGTTGATGCTGTCGACCTCGCGCAGGAACGTCAGCGCGTGGTTGGCGCCGAGTTCACCGGCGCGGGCCATGAAGGCGCGGATGTCCTTCGGCAGGCAGCCGCCGCCGAAACCCAAGCCCGCGTTGAGGAATCGCCGCCCGATGCGTGGGTCGTAGCCCAGCGCGTCCGCGAGCAGCGTGACGTCGGCACCGGCGGCTTCACACACCTCCGAGATCGCGTTGATGAACGAGATCTTGGTGGCCAGGAACGCGTTGGCCGACACCTTGACGAGCTCGGCGGTCTGCAGATCGGTGACCAGGAACGGCACCCCGTCCTCCATCAGCGGGGCGTAGAGTTCGCGCACCGCAGCCTCGGCCCGAGCCGAATCATGCTGCACCCCAAGCACAATGCGATCCGGGTGCAGGGTGTCGTGCACGGCGTAGCCCTCGCGGAGGAACTCCGGGTTCCAGGCCACCTCCACGTCGACGTCCGCGGGGGCGAGTCCGCGGGCCCGCTCGGCCAGGTCGGCGGCCGTGCCGACCGGAACGGTCGACTTACCGACGATCACCGCGGACCGGCGCAGCCGCGGCACCAGAGTGTCGATGACGGCGTGCACGTGGCGCAGATCGGCGCTGTATTCGCCCTTCTTCTGCGGGGTGCCGACGCCGAGGAAGTGCACATCGGCGAAGTCGGCGGCCTCGTCATAGTCGGTGGTGAACCGCAGCCGTCCGGCAGTCAGGTTGTCGTTCAGCACCTTGCGCAAGCCGGGCTCGTAGAACGGGATGTCCCCGGCGGCGAGTTTGGCCACCTTGCCCGGGTCGATGTCGACCCCGATCACCTCGTGGCCGAGCTCGGCCATCCCCGCGGCATGTGTCGCGCCCAGATAGCCGGTACCGAATACGGTGCATCGCATACTGCCTGGATAGGCCGCCAGTATGAGCTAGCCGCTACGCGACACTGAGCGGCAGGCCAACGTCAGGTAACGGTTTTCAGTGGCCACCGAATGACGGGAAAGGCCACAGCCCTCCGCCGTCACCGCCGCTGCGCGAACCCCCGGACCGACCGGGGTTCCAATCGCCCGAACCGGAGCCACCCGGATTCCAGTCGCCCGAACCGCCGGAGCGACCTGGATTCCAGTCACCGGAACCGCCGGAGCGACCGGGATTCCAGTCACCGGACCCGCGACCGGGGTTCCAGCCTGAGCTCGGACCCGAACCGGATCCCGGGCCCCAGTCATCCGAACCTGAGCCCGGCCACTGCGGAGTCTGAGGCCGCTCACGGACCGGCGGATCCCACGGGGGACGGAAGATGTTCGGCAGCCGCGGCGCAGGCGGTAGCACGACCAGCGGCGGGATGTACGGCGCCGGCGGGTTGTAGATCGGTGCCGGCGGCGGCGCGATCGGGATCGGGGCCGGAGCCTCGGGGGCCGGAGCCGGAGCCTCGGGAGCAGGCGGCGGGACCGCGGCGGGCTGCTCGACGTAGACCGTGCGCGGCGGCGCCTGCGGTGCGGGCGCCGGGGCCTCCTGGACCACGGGGATCGGAGCCTTGATGGTCTCTGGTGGCGGGGCCGGTGGCGGCGGCACCAGTGCTTCTGGCGGCGGCGCGGGGGCGGGCAGTTTGGCCGGGGCGCTGGGCGCCACGGCGCCCTGTGCCGGAGCGGGGCGTTGATCGACCGTCGGCCGGATGCTCACCGCAAGCGAAATAACCAGGGCCACAACGCCAACCACGAAAACCGACGTCAACGCGGAACCGACGAGCAGGAACGGTTTGCGCTCCCCTTCCATCGGCATCTCGTCGGCGACAAGGTCCACACCGTCGACCGGCGCGTCGCCCAGCGGGGCCATCTCGGTGGCCAGACCGGCCAGCGCGTAGGCGCTGCCTGCGGTGGTGCCGTCAGGATCCTGCGAATAGGCCAGACCGACCGTCGTCGCCTCGAACGCGGGTGCATGGGCCGAGGCCAGCGCGGCGCCGCGAGCCAGCGCCATCTCGGGCTCGTCGGGGGCACTGACCGGCAGCGACACCAGGTTCTCCAGATGCGCCTTCACCGAGGCGACGTCGACGCCGGCGCCCAGGACGAACATGCCGTCGGGCGCGGAATCGGACGCTTCGACCGCCGCGGCCATGTCCGTGAGCACGGCCATGGCGTCGGTGGTGTGCAGAGACTGGGCCAACACCTTGACCACCGAGCCATCGTCGGTCTTCACCACCGACAGCGTCGCGGCGTCACGATCGATGAACAGCAGCGCCGTGGTGTCGTATCCGACCGCGCGGCCGACCGCCTGGGCCAGTGCCGCGGCGGCATGACTTTCGGAGACCAACATGACGTCATCGATGCCGTGCGCGGACAGTGTGTCGCGCAGAGCGGCCGCGTCCGAATGGTCGGTCCACGTGACGCCGATCGACTTCAGATGGTGCCCACCCGTGGTGGCGCTCTCCTGAGTTCCGAGGATGGCCGCGACCACCTGATCGGACGCACTGGTGGTTGCCGAATCGTCACCGGCGGTGACATCGAAGACGTCGTGATCGACTGTGACCCCGTCGGCCTTCTCCCCCTCGACCAGCACCATGCGGACCGTTGTAGGTGCCATCGCCACACCCAATACGATGTCCACCAAGCCCTCCAATGTGTTTGCTGCACTGCCTTTGTCGCCATTGCGCACACATTCCGCACGAACCGACAACTAGAACCTTTTTCGGTGTAACCAGCTCGATCGTTACACCGGTGCGCATTAGCTGCAGCGCTGAGATTCTGGTCGGACCGCGACGGTGTGGTGCACGCCGGCGCCGGTTAGTTAGACCCTACTCGGCATTACGACAAAGAGCGCCGCCCGGTTCATCCCGCGCTGTCTTCTTCGGCCGGATCCGGGCGCTGTGTCAGGCCCCCGGGCTGGCCCAGCTGCCCCAGCGTCCCGCCGAACAATCCGGGCCGACGCAGAGGCAGGTGCCCGTGCACACCTTCGGCGTAGGCGGACTCGGCGTGCTGGGTGAAATCTACGCCGGTGGTCTCGTCCTCGGGGCTGAGCCGGAAGCCCATGAACCGGTCGATGGCCTTGGCGAGCAGGTAAGACATCGTGAAGGCATAGGCGGCCACGACGACGGCAGCCAGCAGCTGCTTGCCCAGCTGTGTCAGGCCGCCGCCGTAGAAGAGGCCCTGCGGGCCTTGGGTCATGACCTCGGTGGCCAGGAATCCGATCAGCAGCACGCCGACCACACCGCCGACGAAGTGCACGCCCACCACGTCGAGCGAGTCGTCATAGCCGAACCGGAACTTCAGGCCGATCGCAAAGGAACACACCACACCGGCGGCCAGGCCCACCACGACTGCGCCGAGGGTGTTGACGGTGCCGCAGGACGGCGTGATCGCCACCAGGCCGGCCACCACGCCGGAGGCTGCGCCGAAGGTGGTCGGCTTGCCGTCGCGGACCTGCTCGACCGTCAGCCAGCCGAGCATGCCGAGGCAGCCGGCCACCAGGGTGTTGAGGAAGATCGCGGCGGCGGTGCCGTTGGCGGCCAGTGCCGAGCCCGCGTTGAAGCCGAACCAGCCGAACCACAGCAGGCCGACGCCGAGCAGCACGAAGGGCAGGTTGTGCGGGCGCATCGCGTCCTGTTTGAAGCCGATGCGGGGGCCGAGCACCAGGGCCAGCGCCAGGGCCGAGGATCCGGAGACGATTTCGACGACGAGGCCGCCGGCGTAATCGAGGACGCCCAGGCCGGCCAGCCAGCCGCCCGGCCCCCAGACCCAGTGCGCGACGACGGCGTACACCGCGACGGCCCAGACCGGGACGAACAGCATCCAGGCGGCGAACTTCGCCCGGTCCGCGATGGCCCCGCTGACCAGGGCGGCAGTGATGATGGCGAAGGTCAGCTGGAACGTGGCGAACAGCAGTTCGGGTACCGAGCCGTGGGCGGTGCTGGGCGTGATGCCGAGCATGCCGAAGTGCTGCAGGCCGCCGATCAGACCGCCGCCGGCGTCATCAGAGAACGCCAAGGTGTAGCCCACCAGCAGCCAGGCCACCGTGACCAGCGGGATCGAGATGAAGCTCATCATGATCATGTTGAGCACGCCGGTGGTGCGGACCATGCCGCCGTAGAAGATGGCGAGGCCGGGGGTCATCAGCAGGACCAGCGCGGTGCTGGCCAGCAGCCAGGCAGTGGCGGCCGGATCGATCTCGTGCACGTCGGGCTCCTTCGGTTCCGACGAGAATCTCCGGCGCGCGTTTCCGGGGCGCGGCGAGCGTGTTTCAGCCGTGTTTCGTGTTGCGGTGTGGTTACTGAAAGTTCACCGGACGTGGGCTCTGGCGTCTCGCGCCCGATCGGCGCGGCCCCGCTCGGGTTTCGCACCCAGTGGCCACTTATCGCACGCAAAACGTTGAATCGCGTGCGATAAGTGGCCGCTCGGCCCGGTCCTAGGACTTGATGAAGTTCAAATGCGAGCGTGACGGCGTCGGGCCGCGCTGACCCTGGTATTTCGAGCCGACCTTGTCACTGCCATATGGATGCTCGGCCGGACTGGTCAGCCGCAGCAGGCAGAGCTGGCCAATCTTCATGCCCGGCCACAACGTGATGGGCAGGTTCGCGACGTTCGACAGCTCCAGGGTGATGTGCCCGGAGAACCCCGGGTCGATGAACCCCGCCGTCGAGTGCGTCAACAATCCGAGACGGCCCAGCGACGACTTTCCTTCCAGCCGCCCGGCCAGGTCATCGGGCAGCGTGCACACCTCGAGCGTGGAGCCGAGCACGAACTCCCCGGGGTGCAGCACGAACGGCTCGTCTTCGGCGGGTTCGACCAGGGAGGTCAGCTCGTCCTGCTGTTTGGCCGGGTCGATATGGGTGTAGCGGGTGTTGTTGAACACCCGGAACAGGCTGTCCAGGCGGACATCGACGCTCGACGGCTGCACCAGGGCATCGTCGAACGGCTCGATGGCCAGGCGTTTCGCGGCGATCTCGGCCCGGATGTCCCTATCGGAGAGCAGCACCCGACGAGCGTATCGGTTACCGACGGATCACCTTCGGCAACGGCGGCACGGCGCTGTCTGCGTCGGGCGCCGCCAAGGATTTCTGAGCCGCCCGTCCGGCCAGTGGCACCACCTTGCGCACGACGACGTGGACCGGCGGCTCCGACGGTGCGGCATGTTGGGCAGAGGTCGACGCCTGCGGCGGGGCGCTGTCGCGGCCGCCTATTACGGTGACCGCCAGGAATACCGAGCCCGCCACGATCAGCAACGCCGTCGCCATGACCATCGCCAAGGTGCGCATCAGAGGATCACGCTTGCCTTCTGGCGCGCCACGAATGCCGGCACTGGCGAGCAGCGCACCGCGCGCCAGCAGCAGCGCGGCGTCATCGCCGAGAACCACAGGCCGCGGCATCACCGAATTCACCTCCTCGACAAGGCTTTCCGCGTCGGGGGCGGATCCCGCGATGGCGATCTCCGCAATCTGTTCGGGGAAGCTGTCGCAGACGCCGCGCAGGGCCAGCACGGCGGTGGCCCCGTCGGGTCCGTCGAGACGGCGGCTGCGTAGCCGGCGTGTGCCGTCCTCGCCCTCAGAGCCGATCACGGCCAGCATGGTCTCCTCCGGTTCGACCACGCACAGTGCGACCGAGTCGCAGTCTGCGATCTGGACCGTGTATTCGGCGGCCGCTTCGAGCGCGTCGGTGCTGGACGCCACCATGCCGTTGGTGATGCCCCGCTCCTCCAGCGCGTCCAGAACCTGTTTGGCCTCGTCGGCAACCGCGTCGGTCCAGGTCAGCGCGACGCGAGCCACGACGTATCCGTTGGCCGGGGCGTCGGAGCGGGCGTCGAGCACCGCGTTGACGACGTGCTCGCGGAAGCTGGGGTGTTCGACGTCGATGCGGGTGTCCGCGTCGAACGAATCGTGGTCGATCACCGCGCCGTCGCCGCGGGTCCCCTCCACCAGGAGGAGCCGGGCGTCGCGCGAGGTCATGGCAATACCGATAACGACATCCATGGTTGAAATCCCTCGATTGATTCGGCCCGTCAGGCGGGCCTGTTCGCTCCATTCAGCACCGGATGGAGCCCACGAGTACCGACGGTAGAGACCGCACCTGAGAGCTTCGACCCAAGCATTTACGCGACTCTCAGGGTGGGGCGTCAACCGCAATCATGTTCCGGTGTCATATGTTTCGCCACAGCATTGGGCACGCCGAATCCACACTGGGCAACCGTCAGCCGCCTGCGTCGACGACATTCGCCGACGGGTGGTGACCGGCTAATGTATCGGTCGGCGTCAATTTTCTTAGACTCGCCGGGCGATGTCCGCCCGCCTTACCCACAACCCGGGCCGGGTTGCTATCCTTCGTCAGCACCATGCCGATGTAGTTCAATGGCAGAACATCAGCTTCCCAAGCTGAATACGCGGGTTCGATTCCCGTCATCGGCTCCACACATACAGATCAGCGACGTATCGCGCTTTTCCGGCAAACTTGAATCGGCGAAATCCCGCATTTTTCCCCGTAAATTCTGTCAGCCAGCCTTATTGCCGGCCCATTCGGTGAACTAACCCGACAGATGGCCCAAACGGGTAGCATTGTCGCTTGTCGGGGCCCATCATCGGCCGGAGGTGTCGACCATGTTTGACGCGACCCGCTTACTCGTCTTTGCTGGCACAGCAACATTGATGCTGGGCTTCAGCACCCCCTTCGCCAATGCCGACCCGCCGGCACCCGGCTCAGCCTGCGGCCCCGACAAGGTGATCACGTCCGTCAACACCTGTGAGCCGCTCAACTCGCCGTGCACGGGGTATGACGGCATGGTGATTGGCCGGGTCGCCGCCGACGGCCGGTGCGTGATTCCGGGGCTCGACGGCACTCGGTGGTAGCTGGGGAGTTTGGCTGCCAGCATCGGAGCAACGGTTGGACAGATGCTTCCGATTTCCACAGCCAAATACGCGGGTTCGATTCCCGTCATCGGCTCCACCTCATACCGCCTGAGGAGCCTGGGAGTCCCACCAGGCGAGCACTCGTGTCCCGAACAGAGTCAGCCATTTCGATGGTTCTCCCGCCGGCGCGTCAACCTCGAACCACACCCGCCCGAGGTGCCGACCGGCCTGCAGCCATGTGCCGTCCGGTTGCCTGGCGGCACGGATGAGTTCGATCGCGTCGGCCATGCGCGGGTCTGGTTGCAGGCCGTCAATCAGTGCCGCCTGCCGGAAGTATTCGGCTGCGTTGAGCACGTTGTAGGACCACCGAAGCGGGTAGGCGAAGCGGTTCACCCACGGTGCCACGGGGTCACCCGTGGACAGTCGGCGGAAAAGCCCGCGCTGCAGGAGGTACTCCTGTCCGGAACGCCGGGCGGCGCGGGTCGCGTCGGTGCCTCCGGTCGCAACGTCGTAGGCAAGCAGTCCCTTGAGGGTGTTGAGTGTCGAGTGGAATGACGATCGCGTCGAGCCCTCGACCCATTCGCAGTTCCAGCCACCGTCGGGCAGTCGATGCTCGAGGAACCAGTCAACGATGCCGGCGACATCGGCTCCGAGCCACACACCATTCGCGACGGTCCAGGCGTTGATGCAGCAGTCCACTTCGCCACCCCAGTACGGCAGGTTCTCATACTCCCAGCGGCTGTTCTTGGCGAGAAGCTCTGCAGTGCGGCGCTTTTGCAGGACAGTGGGGTCGAGGCCCCACTCCCGCAGCGAGCTGAGCGTCCAAGTTGTCGCCGTCCACGGTTGCCCGGCACCTTCTGCGGCTTCAGGACCGTCAAAGTCGAAGTCGGCGGGGAAGAAGGCGCCGCCGGCCCACTGCCCGTCTGGGTCCTGGAGCGCAAGAAGTCGGGCGCCGAATCCCTCGTCCGCGACCCTTGCCCGTGTTGCCTCCCAGACCTCGGTCGGTTCGCGCACAAGATCGCGCTCAACTTGCCAACGCAGTGCGGGATCAGAATCGAGGAGCCACGCGATCAGAGATCCGGCCATCACGAAGCGACTCTAGCGACGTAGACCGACGTGAAACCTGGCCGCCGGTGAACCACCCAGGCAGTTCACACCATGAACTGGTCGTGCCGCCGGTAGAACTCAGCCATCTCTCCTCCGGCGGTCCGTTTCGTCGAGCATCGCGGACCCGCCCGCCCATTCATTGAGAACCCTCATTGACAATTGCCGTCACCGTGGCCGACAGTGCTAGGCATCCACGGCATGAAAGGCCATCAATGAGCACTGCTCCGCAGGTCACCGACGCATCGAGCGCAGGCCACCCCGACGGCCAGCTCAACGAGCTCGGCTATTACGCCGTCACCCGGCACCCCGCGGATGTGCGAGTGGTGCTGCCCGAGGCCCGCACGGCGGAGGCGCTCGGCTTGGGCTCGTGCCACATCGGTGAACGCTTCACCGTGAAGGACGCGGCGGTTCTGTCCGGCGCGGTGGCAGGTTGCAGCACGAGCCTGGGTATCGCGCCGTCGACCAACCACCACACGCGCCACCCGACCGTCACTGCGACGGTGGGATCGACGATGCACGCGCTCACCGAGGGCCGCTTCGCGATGGCGTTCGGCCGCGGAATGGCGGGGTACTGGCCGGCAATCGGCCTGCCGGTGGTGACCGAGGCCCGGCTCCGCGATTTCTTCGGCATCCTGCGCCGGCTCTGGGCCGGCGAGATCATCCTCGACCATGACGGCCCGGCCGGAAAGTGGCCGATGCTGCGCCACGTGAGCGGCCTGCCCGACGGCCCACCGATCGGCATGGTGGCGGTCGGCCCGAAGACCATGGAGCTCGCCGGCGAGATCTGCGATTTCGTTGTGCTACATACCTTCTTCTCCGACGAGGCGACGGAGAAGTCGGTTGCGGCGGTGCGCCGGGGCGCCGAACGCGCGGGCAAAAATCCCGACAGCGTCCGGATCTGGGCGTGCCTGGCGACGGTTCCCGACGCATTGTCGCCGGAAGACCAGATGCGTCGCGGGGTCGGCCGGCTGGCGACGTATCTGCAGGCCTACCCGGACGTGCTGGTCACGGCCAACGGCTGGGATCGCGCGGTGTGGGACCGGATCAGGCAGAGCGAACTGTTCACCGACGCGGCCACCGCCGGGCCGATCGACGCCAGCGCGTCATTCGAGACGCTGCAGCGGATCGCCGAGTTGATTCCCGCCGAATGGTTGGACTCGGTGGCGAAGGGATCGCCGCAGGACTGCGCGAAAACCATTGCCCGGCAGTATGACCTGGGCACCCACTCGGTCATCATGCACGGCGCGAGCCCCCACGAGCTCGAACCCGTCGTGCAGGCATACCGGACCGTGCGGCCGACGCTGCGCCGAGCGGTCGCGCCGAACCCTGGGCGGTTCGCCTGAGCCCCCGCGAATCCCCGCAGGCCGCCCGCGCCCTGGAGCAATGGCGCGCCGCGGTCCCATCGGCGGCCATCCAGTCAGCGGCGGGCACCCGGCTGAACAAGCGCGGCCTTGAGACTCGTGCGCGCCTGCTCGACGTCGCCATCCGCTGTCTGGCCGACAGCGGTGGCGAGCCGGTGTCGGCGAATCGCATCGCCAAAGATGCAGGCGTCACCTGGGGCACGGTGCAGCACCAGTTCGGCGACCTGGACGGCCTGTGGGTGGCGGTGATCACCGAGATCCATTCCCGCAGTTGGGCGTCCAACGCACAAACCCCGCCTCGAAGCGGCGCCTTGCGGGAGCGGGTGGCCGCGGCCATCGACTCCGTCTGGCTCTACCAGGACACCACCGAGGGTCGGGCGCTCACGGCATTGCGTACGTCGCTCCCGCCGCGCCGTTCCGATATCGCCGCCGAATACCCGCAGACCGCAGCAGCTTTCGCGGCTCGCGAACTCGATTGGATTCAAGGTTTCGACTATCTGATGGACGGGCTCGACCTCGACCCGGACAAGCTTCACCGAGTGCAGTGCCTGCTGCCCGCGGCTGTCCGGGGTCTCAGTAATGAGCGCCAGATCGGCTTTACCTCGGACCTCGAGATCGCCCGTGCGACGCTGGCCGATGCGGTGGTGGCGTTGTTGACCCAGCCGCGGTCGTGAACCTCCCCAACCCGCCGCGGTTTTCTGCGCCAGGGCTGTTGCGCGGCTGCAGTTATGACCCTGCGGCAGAAAGCGGCGCTGACGCCCGGCGATCCCGCTGCCGCGCGAGCGGATAACAGCACAGCCCGATCAACAGCGCCGCCACATGGCCGATCGCGGTGAAGTTGACGTTGGCGACCAGCGCGGCACCGAAGTAGAGGAACAGCGCGGCCAAATACACCCAGCGCCACGGCCGCACGATGCGGTAGGCCAGCACGGCGCCGACCCCGAGCAGAAAGTAGCTGACCCCGACGTCGCGGACGTGGACGAGTCGTTCGGGTGCGAGGTGATCGTGGATCGCCAGGTACAGCAGGCCTTCGCTGATGTAGGTGGCCAGCACGTGGGCGATCAAACCTACTGTCAGCCAACGAATCTGACCGAGCCAGCGCTCTGCCGGCGCGAGGATCAGGCTGAACAACACCAGGTATGGCGTCCAGTACCGGCCGTCGATCCAGAACAAGCTGGTAACCAAGACGTAGAGCGGGTCCGTCCCCAGATGATGGATGTTGGTCGATCTCTCGACCAGCAGGGTATGCAGCTCCCGCCCGTGCATTTGGTGCTGAATGATCGTGGTGACCAACAGCGCAGCCAGCCAGGCATAGGTCAGCGGAGCGCTGCGAACGTATCTCCACACCGCCGCCGGCCATGACCTCGGGTGCACAGCATTCAGTATGTGCGCGACAGCTGGCATCCCGACGAGATTGCGCCGACAAGGATGGGCGTCGCCCTGAGCCGGCACCCCGCCAGACGCCGGAAATCCAAGCAAGACGGCAATCGTGAGTCGATTTATGTTTTACGAATTGTCCTGGTGCACAATATTTTTGATCGACGCACGATCCGCGGCCCAGAATGGATTGAATGCATGGGCCAGAACCTCAGACGTCCACAGCAGACTCACAACCACCGCAACCCCTCGCGTGGGATACTCCCTGGATGGGCAGCGCGCCGCAGCACGAGGTGACCCGAACTCCGGTCGACGAACTGTCGGCATTCGAAGTCGCGACCCGAGATCTCGTGGGCGTGGCGCTGCGCAGCGTCGACCATCTGGAGATCTCACTACCGCAGTTCCGGCTGTTGCTCGTTCTGCAGGAGCGCGGGAAGTCAGCGTCGACGGAGTGCGCCCAGGCTCTCGGGGTGGTCGGGTCGACGGTGACCAGACTGGCCGACAGGTTGGATGCTTCCGGTCACCTGACGCGCGGCTCCGACCCGACCAACCGCAGCGTCGTCACCCTCGCGCTGACCGATCGTGGCCGCAAACTGGTCCGGCAGGTCAACACCCGGCGCCGGCGGGAACTCAGCAAGGTGCTGGACCGGCTCGACCCGGCCGAGCGGGCGGCCTGCGCGTCGGTGTTACGCAATTTCCATGGCCTACTCACCGACGATGACGGCGACGATCTGAACCGTCCGATACCGTTGTAGGAATATCACCCTTATTGGGTGATGCATGTAGTCGGTATCTCCCTGCGGGAAATGTCGTGGGACACAATGAATATCGACTGTTAGCCATTCGCGCCGTGATTTATCCGGACATTGCGCCGAATCGGGCATAGTGTCAGCCAACATGGAATCGAACAACGATGACATGGTCCAGACCGATGGCGACAAGCGCGGCAAACTGTCGAGGCGTTCGATGCTGGGAGGCATCGCCGCTACCGGGGTCGGAGTAGCCGCTGCCGGCGCGTTCGTCGCCGGGTGTGAAGACAACTCAGGAAAGCCGGGCGCCAGCGGTAAAGCGGGCCCTCCCGATTACGGGACCGGCATCAACGAGGGTTTCGACGGGAAGATCGAACTTGACGTTCGAGATTCAAAGCCGGATTGGAAGCCGTTCGAACTCAAGCACGCGCCCGAGGGGGCACCCAACGTCCTGGTAGTGCTGTTCGACGACACCGGTATGGCGTCCTGGTCGCCGTATGGCGGCCGGATCAACATGCCGACGCTGCAAAAGCTGGCCGACAACGGGCTCACGTATTCGCAGTGGCACACCACAGCGCTGTGCTCGCCCACCCGGTCCTGCATGCTGACGGGCCGCAATCACCACGTGAATCGCTTCGCCAGCATCACCGAGGGTTCCGACGGCTTCCCGGGCGCGGCGGCCCGCCTGCCCGCGCAGTGCGCGACGGTGGGGCAGGTGCTGCAGGACAACGGCTACAGCACGTTCTGGGTCGGCAAGAACCACAACGTCCCCGAAGAGGATGTCTCCAGCGGCGGCAGCAAATCGGAGTGGCCGGTGCAGAAGGGATTCGACCGCTTCTACGGCTTCATCGGCGGTGAAACCAACAACTGGTACCCGGATTTGAGCGAGGATAACCGGTTCATCGACCAGCCATACCCCCCGGAACAGGGCTATCACCTGTCGAAAGACCTTGCCGATCAAGCGGTCCGGATGCTGCGCGACCAGCGTTCCAGCAACCCCTCCAAGCCGTGGTACATGTGGTTCTGCCCCGGTGCGAACCATGCTCCCCACCACAGCCCCGAGGAGTACTCGGCAAAGTACAAGGGCAAGTTCGACGACGGCTACGAGGCCTACCGCGAGTGGGTGCTCAACCGGATGGTCGACAAGGGCATCATGCCCAAGGGCACCGAGCTGACCCCGATCAATCCGCTGCCCGCGGACGTTGCTTCGGAGGCCGACGCGGTGCGGCCGTGGGAGTCGCTGAACCCTGACGAGAAGAAGTTGTTCAGCCGGATGGCCGAGGTGTTCGCCGGATTCTCGGAGTACACCGACGCCCAGGTCGGACGGGTCGTCGACTACCTGGAACAGACCGGGCAGCTGGACAACACGGTCATCTTCTACTGCGCCGACAACGGCGCGTCCGGTGAGGGTTCGCCGAACGGCTCGGTCAACGAGAACAAGTTCTTCAACGGCTATCCCGATGACCTGGCCGAGAACATGAAGATGCTCGACAAGCTCGGCACTCCCGATACCTACAACCACTATCCGACGGGCTGGGCGGTGGCGTTCTCCACGCCGTTCCAGATGTTCAAGCGCTACTCGCAGTTCTCCGGCGGCACCTGCGATCCGATGGTCATCCACTGGCCCAAGGGCATCAAGGCGAAGGGGCAAGTGCGCCATCAGTACCACCACGCCACCGACGTCGTCCCGACCATCCTCGACGTCGCAGGAATCAAGATGCCGGAGGAGTATCGCGGCATCAAGCAGTACCCGGTCAACGGGGTGTCGATGCGGTACAGCTTCGACGGTGCCGATGCCCCCACCACGAAGAAGCGTCAGTACTACGCGATGCTGGGCACCCGCGGTATCTGGCAGGACGGCTGGAAGGCGTCGGCACTGCACGCGCCCATCAGCGGAAAGGGCCATTTCGATCAGGACAAGTGGGAGCTCTTCCACGTCGACGAGGATCGCTCCGAGTCCAAGAACGTCGCTGATCAGAACCCGGAGAAGCTCAAGGAGTTGATCGAGGCGTGGAACGAGGAGGCCAAGAACAACTACGTCCTGCCTCTCGACGACCGCGTCCCGGTCGAATTGCTCACCATTCAGCGCCCGCAGTTCGAGCCGCCCCGCAATCGCTACATCTACTACCCGGACACGGCTCCGGTGCCCGAGGGTGTGGCCGCCAACATCCGCGGCCGGTCCTACAAGGTCATCGCCGATGTGGACATGACCAAGGATGCCCAGGGCGTGTTGTTCGCCCATGGCTCACGCTTCGGCGGGCATTCGCTGTTCATCAAGGACAACAAGCTGCACTACGTCTACAACTTCCTGGGCATCAAGCCTGAGCAGGTGTTCGTCTCGGGCCCGTTACCGGAGGGCAAGCATGCGCTGGGCATGGAGTTCGTCTGGGAGAAGAAGGGTGAGCACGGCGAATCCCTGGGAACCACAACCCTTTACGTAGACGGCAAGGAGGCGGCGAAGGGGCCGATGCGGGCCCAGACCGGCAAGTTCACGCTCGCCGGTGACGGGCTGTGCGTCGGGTTCGACAGCGGCGACAACGTGTCGGAGCTGTATCAGAATCCCGGACGGTTCACCGGCGGCACCATCAAGGGTGTCGCGGTCGATGTCAGCGAGGAGAAGTACCTCGACCTCGACCGGGAGGCGCGGGCCGCGTTCTCGACCGACTGATCAGGCACGACGACTCTCTGGCCCAGCCGCGTGCTGGGCCAGAGTGCTGTCTACGGACCCTGTGGCGAGCGTGCGGCGGGTTGAGGCGAGATCGCGAATCTGCCGCAAAAGCCTGCACGTTCGCCACTAGGGGCGACAGCCGGGTGCTGGAGCAGAGCCAACGCGACTATTTTGATCAGGGAACCCCTGACGATAGGAGCAGCCGTGGACTCCGACACCATCTGGCGCAATGTCGATGAACAGCGCGGACAACTCGCTGACCCCCTCGACACCCTCGAACCGCAACAGTGGGCCACACCGTCACTGTGCGCGGGCTGGACTGTGCGTGAGGTCGCCATCCACATCACACAGTCCCACGCGAGCATCGGCGAGATGTTGCCCGCGGCGCTCAAGTCCGGCTTCCGGTTCGACGCCATGGTCCGCCGGGCGGCGCAGGAGGACCCGTCCGACCCGGCGGCCGTCACGGCGCGGCTGCGCGGGATGGCGGGTTCGCGTAAGCGGCCGCCCATGACCAAGGAGGTCGACCCACTGCTGGATATCCTGATCCACACCCAGGACATCTGCATCCCGCTCGGCATCGACAGGCCGATGCCCACAGACGCCGCCGTCGCCGTTGCGGACCGCCTGTGGCACATGAAGTTTCCGTTCGCACCGCAACGCGACCTGCCGGGCTACCGGTTCGTGGCCACCGATGCCGACTATGCCGTCGGACCGGAGTGGGGCGGGCGACGCGAGGCACCGATCCGTGACCTCGTGCTGATGTTCTCGCGACGACGCGACGTGCCCGACGCCGAACCCGAGCCCGACACCGAGTAGCCGGCCAAGAATCGAGTAGTCCGCTACTCACGCGCATGGCCCACCGAGATGTGACTCTCGGTGCATGGCGACATCAGGCGGCTGGGATCGGTATCAGGTGGCTGCGTCGGGGACCGCCTCACCGGACAGCGATATCACCGCAGTCTCTCGGTTCCGCGACAACATGGAGGTCTGGTGGACCGGGCCGGATAACGTTGTGCACGGCGGCTTCTGGTACGACGACGGCCAGGGCTGGAAGGGCCCGTACGCGGTGCCCGGTCCGGTGGGTTCGACGCCGGCCGGCGGTCTGACAGCGGTTTCGCGGATCAACACCAGCATGGAGGCGTGGTGGATCGGCGCGGAAACCTCGGTGCGCGGCGCCCTCTGGTACGACGACGGCAAGGGCTGGCGCGCGTATCACGACCCGGTGGCGTTCCCGACAGCCGCGGCCCCCACGAGTGGCATGGCCTCGCTGTCGCGCATCGACACCAGCATGGAGATCTGGTGGGTCGGGCTCAACGGGTCGGTGCAGGGCGCGTTCTGGTACAAGGGTCAGCACCACGACGCGTGGCAGCGGTACGAGCTCGCACCCCTTGGACGGGCCGCCCCTACCAGTGGCATCGCGGCCGTGTCCCGCATCGACACGGCGATGGAGATCTGGTGGGTGGGCACGCAGGGCTCGGTGGAGGGCGGCTACTACTACGCCACTGATACCAAGCCCTGGCAGACCTACACCGTCGCACCGAACGGCAGTGCCTCGCAGACGCACAGCATCGCGGCGGTGGCCCGCCGGCCCAAGAGCATGGACGTCGTCTGGATCACCCCGAATGGCGGTGTAGAGGGCGCCTTCTGGAATGAGGGCGACGACTGGGCGCTCTATCCCGACGCGGTAGCGCCCGCCGGCAGCGCCTCGAAATCCGGCGGCCTGGCCGCCGTCACCCGTTCCGACTCCAGCATCGACGTGTGGTGGATCGGGACTGACGGCTCCGTGCTGGGGGCGACCTGGAACGAGGGTGTGGGCTGGCGCCGCTACGACGACCCGGTGTCGGGGCCGGGAACGGCTTCGAAAACCGGTGGCCTTGCGGCGATGTCACGAACCGAGACCACCACCGAGCTGTGGTGGATCGCCGACGACGGTTCCGTGCAGCTCGCCGTCCGGGATGAAGCCAGCGGCCCGTTCTCGTTCCGCATCCTGCGCCCGGACGATCTGGTGCACCTGGAGATCGACGTCGTCGGGTGCCGGCTGAGTTCCGGCTCGGGGGTTGTTCCGACGCCGACGCCGGTGGCCGACACCTATGTGGTGCAGGCCGGAGACACATTGTGGGACATCGCGAAACACTTCTACCACGATCCGTTCAAGTACCACTTGATCGCCAACGCGAACCACCTCGCCAACCCGAACGTGATTACCGTCGGCCAACGGCTGACCATCCCCCGGCTGACTCCGCCGCCAGCACCCCGGTCGCAGATCGTCGCGGTCGACGACGACGCATGCATGATCGTGCATTTCGGGGTGCAGCACATCTTCGAGCAGAGCTATCCAGAGCCGCCGGGCAACGCATCGGGCATCGCGGGAGCCCGGGCGGCCAACCCGTCGCGAGTGGTGTTCGAACTACCTCCGACCACTCGCATCGACTTCACGGCGGCGGGCGTGCTGGCCGCGCTCACCACACTCGGTCTCCGGGTCGCGCCTCTTGCGATACCGCGCGTGACTGCCGAGGATCCGCGACCCGCCTCCGCCAAGGGAGCTCCGGAGGTTCCCAAACCGGACCAGACGGCGATCGAAGCACCGTATCGACTTGTGGTGTCGCCGAACCAGAAGTATGGCGGCTTCACACATTCGGCGGAAGCGCACACCGCCAAGAATGACGCGTCGCGAGTCGAGCTCTGGCATACCCGCCTGGGCGTGAGGGTAACGAAGGACAGCGCGTTCGTACGGATCGACGAGAACGATGCCGATCATCGGACCGTCCGGCCGGTGTGGGCCCGCGACAGGGGACTGCAGGAGCCCGCGCCGCCTGATACGGGCTTCACCGGACCGCTGTCGGCCGAAGACCGAACGGCTTTCGTCAGGCAGAGCGCCGACCCGAAAATTACCGAGCCCGAGCCGCTGACCGTGGACCGCCTGTATCTCAGTGCACTCGGTGCCTGGATCGATTGGCGCGCGAACTGGAAGGCCGAGCTCTACCCCACGCCCCGGCGCAGCGCCTACCGTCATCAGGCCAGGCTCGGTCGCGACCAGTACGTGCGTGTCGAGACACCCGTCTATCTCTTCCCGTTCGGCCACCTCGGCACGCTGGTGAAGATCACCGAGCGAAAGATCAAGTTGGAGAACGATCCCGCCGCGTATCTGTATACCCGCAACTTCATCGTGCTCCGAGAACACACCCGCCGCTATGGCGCCGAGCTGGGCCCGACCGACCTCCCGTTCGTGTCGGTGACGATCGATCCGGTCGTCTCACCCGATCTGGACGTGTTGCCCGACCAGCCGGGCGACGTACCCTTTGTGCCGAAAGTCGGCGGAAAACCATTCGGCTGGAAGATCACCGGAGCTGACCATGCCGGTCGTCTGGTCACGATGATGACGGCACTGGTCGCGGTTCCCACCGGTGGCGACGCCTGGAAGACGGCGCTCGCCGAGTGGCAGAACAACGTCGTCAATGCGATGCAGCAGCCCGAGTTGGTCCACCCGATCGATGCGGGCGGCGCGGAAATCGCGTTTGCTCCGGAGTCCGACCGGGGTGACACCACCTCGCGGGTGCAATACATCGAGTTCACGGGCGTCGCGGGGCAGGAAACAAGCACACCGTCAATGCTCAAGGCCCACATCGACATTCCGGCGCTCACTGCCCTCAATGGTGGCCGTAAACCGATAGGCGTGACGTATCGCAAGGAGTACATCGACAAGGGTTTCCCGGCCAACAAGTCCGAGATCTTCCTGACACTGGATCAGGCCGATACGACCAAGCTCGACTTCTCCGGAGGCAGCGACAAGGGCGGCGGGTTCATCGAGCCCAGTACCGCGATCACGGCGCTGTCACGCAAGCACGGTGCGGTCGGCGACGCCGGCGGCGGCGCCGCGGGCGGCATCGACGACGGGACATTCGATCCGACGAGGTTCCTCGGTAGCGCCTTACCGAAACTCTTTGGACTACTCAATCTTTCGGATATCCTGCAGCTCAACACTCCGCTGACGCAGGCACCCAAGCTCATTACCCAGCAGCTGAGCTTCGTGTCGACGGTTACTGCGGAGTATGCGAATCTGAAGCTCGCACTGCAGAAGTCCGTCGAGGTACTCCAGTCCGACGTCAGTGTCACCCAGCCCGATCCACCGGCCGCCCTCAAACAACGGTCTCAGGCCCTGCTCGACCAGGCCAACAGCGCACTTCAGGCATTGAACGCGCAATCGCTGAATCCGCTACTGCAGGCCCTGGCGCAGGCGAACACCAACCAGGCTGTCACGGAGGCCGACAACATCCTCCGCGCGTTAAAGGGTGCGCAGGGCCTGGTGGCCACCCCGGATCTAGCAGCCTTCCTCCGGTCGACGGTCCAACGTTCTGCGCAGTCGCTGGAATCAGTGCTCACCACCGCGAAGAACGCCACGAACCTGCTGGCCGCACTCCGTGCACCGAGCGCGGGCAACGTCGTCCGCTACGACTGGTTCCCGACAATCAAAGGCTGGCCGGACACGGGAGAGGCCAACCACATCTTCCACCCCAACTCCCCTGATGGCCTGGCGATCTCAGTCGAAGTCCGCACTCCCAAAGACGGTAAGCCGCAATCGGATATCAGCGCACAGCTTCGCGACTTCGAACTGAGGCTGCTACCTGCCAAAGATCCCCTGGTCACAATGAGGTTCGGCCGGCTGGGATTCCGGATATCCACCGGCGGCAAGCCGGAGGTCGACGTCCTGTTCAGCAACATGACGTTCGGTGGTGTGCTGTCCTTCATCGAGAAGCTGCGTCAGGTCATTCCATTCGACGGGTTCTCCGATCCGCCCTATGTCGATGTCACCCCCGAAGCCGCCCGGGCTGGATTCGACCTGGCGCTGCCGAGCCTGGCGATCGGTGTGTTCAGCCTGGAGAACATCCGTCTCGGCGCCGATTGCCGGGTGCCGTTCCTCGGCGAGGCCGTCACCGTCGGCTTCTTCTTCTGCACCAAAGAGGCACCGTTCCGGCTGACCGTGCTGGCGATCGGTGGCGGAGGCTGGGTCGGACTCCGGCTGGCACCAAAGGGTTTGGTGCTACTCGAGATGGGATTGGAAGCCGGTGCCTCGCTGAGCGTCGACCTCGGGGTCGCCTCGGGATCGGTGTCGGTGATGGTGGGTGTCTACCTGCGCCTGGAAGACGACCAGGGGAAGCTGACCGCGTACTTCCGGATTCGCGGCGAGGTCGAGGTGTTAGGCATCGCCTCGGCGTCCATCACGCTCGAACTGTCGATGACCTACGACACCAACACCGGCAAGTTGACCGGGCGGGCCAGCTTGGTCGTCGAGATCGAGGTCGCGTTCTTCTCCGCGTCCGTCTCGATCACCTGTGAACGCAAGATCGCCACCCGCGACGGTGACCCGTCCCTCAAAGACATCATGCCGCCCGACGAGGGCGGGCAGGACATGTGGAAGAACTACTACACCTCATTCGCGATCGGAGCGTAGACCATGGCGACCACCCGCGTGATGACGACGGTGCTGCCGTACTCGGTCGACCCGGACGACACATTCCATGTGTCCCTGTTGTTCTCGCACCGACTCATCGGCGGCGGAAAGCTCTCCGATTATCCGGCGGTGGCCAACTGGGTCACATCGCTCAAGGCCAACACCACCACGTTCACCTTGCACACCGACGCACTGGATCCGGTGCGCTGCACACCGCTGCTCGGCGTGGCTGATCAAAGCGTGTGGGAGAAGGCGTTTCCCGCAGACACCACCACGGTCGCAGATTTCCCGAATCCCGATGTGACGCAGAACGACTGGAAGAGCTACCCGGCGCATCGCACCCCCGATCATGCCTTCGACGCCCACAACGCGTCGGCATGCGCCTCTCCGGTCAGCCGCCCTGCGGTCACCACAGCCCCGCTGGCCGCGGAGCTACTGTCCACCTTCCGCGACATCAACGAGCTGCGCGGGTTGATTGCGGCATTGCTGACCTACCGCGACAACCGCGACAGGGAGCTCGACAACTTGGAGGCCGCGCGGACCCGGGCAGTGCAGGGCGCGCTGTCGCCGACCAAGCCGGCACCCGATGCCGGCCCGCCCCCCGGCGGGGGCGGCGGGGGCGGCGGACCGCACCTCGGCATCCAGGACGAAGAGGCGTCGATTACCCCGCGCACGTCGCCGATCGACCTTCTACTCTCGACCGAGAATGTCGACAACCACATCACCAATTACATTGCACAGCTTGATGACACCACCGCGAACACGCCGATCAAGAAGATGCTGCGTGACGCCCACGCCACCGCAGGCTACTACCACCGGCCCGAAGAGCAGCCGCATGATACCGACAACGTGGCGCCCGCCGCGGCACCTCCCCGCACACCCCATCCCGATCCGGATTTCCATGAGCGAGCCGCGGCAGCCTGCAGCGTCAAGACCCTGGCTCGGGCGCTCGGCCTGGTAGTCGACCTGGAGGTTCACAAGGACGACCTGGCGAAACTGGCCACGGCCACCCGGATCTGGTGTGACGTCAAGATCGCGCAGACCGAGAAGTACGTCTCCCCAGTGACGCTGTGCACCACGTCGGGAATGCAGTTCCTCGCGCAGGCCAGGGAGCCCGACCGCTGGACCGGCGGCCGGCTGCGGTTGGGTGACGAGGATCGGTACCGCGTGGTGGATCTGGATCCCGACGCGGGCGGCATGTCCTTGGAGCAATTGCTACGTAGCGTGCTGCGGGCGCTGGCCATCGAAGCCAACGGCGACGGTGGCTCGTTCGCACCACCCGGCGTGCGCGCCACGGGGTTCGCGGTCGCCGAGATCGATCGCCCGGACCGGCTCAAACATCAACTCGACAAGAGCCCGAAGGGTGAACCCGCCGTAGACCAGGCCGGTGCGCAGCCGGGGCCCGAACTCAAATTCGAACATCTGCTGCGAGGCACTCGGCTCGAGGTATGGGACGACCTCACCAAGAGCTGGCACAGCCTGCACGAGCGGTCGGTGGTCGCGTCGTTCGGCAAGAACGAGATCTTCAAGGCCAACGACGACGTCGGGCATCTGCAGAACCCGCCGATGAGCCGGGTGCCGGGCGATCCGACCAACAACCCGTTCTATGTGCATGAGGTGCTCGCCGGCTGGGACGGTTGGAGCTTGTCGGCGCCACGTCCGGGAAAGCTGGTGATCCACAACCCTTCCGACCACCCGGATCCCGGCAAGGAACGGATTGCCGATCAGCCGGAGTCGACCAAGAATCCAGGGCTCGGGGTGCGGTCGACGGCCAAGCACGGCTCGCTGCCGGCGTTGCGGTACGGCTGCAGGTACTCGTTCCGGATCGCCGGGGTGGACCTGGCGGGTAACAGCGTGCCGATGAACGCGGATCTGCCGACCGAGGTGTCAGAAGGCCAGATCCTGGCTGCGACGGCGTATCTCGATGGAGTGCGGACAAAGACGACGGCCCGCGACAACGCCAGTGTGACGGCGGATCTCCGGACGCAGGGCAAGCTGCAAGCGCCGACCCTGGGCACCGGTGACGGCGTGCGCGCCGCTGCCGAACGAGCGATGGCGTCGGTGGTCGAGGCAGCGTCGTCGGTGCGCACCCGCCCGGAGTTGGACACCCTGCCGGAGGATCTGGCCCGGTTGATCGCCGATGCCGACGCCGCGACCATCACGGTGCCCAAACCGTTCCTGCGCTGGGATCCGATCACGGCCCCCACCTTCGTTCCTCGCGTGGCATATGCCACCGGTGAGTCCTTGCAGCGCATGGTGATCCGCACAGGTTTGACGGGAACACCGGGTGTGACCGAACGCCACATCGTGCCGCCGAAGGGCAGCGAGCTCGAAGCCGAGCAAGACGGGCGTCTGGACCAGCTGATGCGGGAACGCAAGGTGGCGCGGGCCTATGCGATCGCGCTCAAGGAACGCGGCAGCCTGTTCTACAAGGAAGTCCAGGACCTCGACAATCCGAAGGGCACCATCATCCAGCCGGGCATCAAGTTGCTCTCCATGCCCAACGTCACCAAACCCCTGACGCTGGATGAGATCCAGCACCCCGAGGTGCAACCCGCCGCCGGGCAGTACATCGTGCACGACGTCGACAACCTGTTAGTGCCGTACCTGCCGGATCCGATGGCAGACGGGGTGGCACTGGTGTTCTACGAGGCCGGCGCCGATCACAAGTTCACCAATCCCCGCGTGTTGCAATCGGTCACGCTCAAGTACGCAGGCGAGTGGCCACTGCTGCAACCGCTGCGTCTGGTGCTGCACGACGCCCCGCGGTTGGACGCCGAGCAGGTCGGCAACGTCATTCACGTAGGCCTGCCTCCTGGTGAGCAGGTCGCGGTGAAGGTGTCCTCCACGCTCGACGACGCCCATCTGAACAAGATGGGGCTGTGGGTCACCAGCCCCATCAACGACCCGAATGTGCCGGAAGCCGACCGTGAGGTGCTGGCCGCGGCGGCCCGCGACGGTTGGCTGTGGTGGCTCACCCCGGATGAAGACCTGCGCCTGGTGCACGCCACGGCCCGGCCGGCGATACCGCCGAAGATCTCCCGGCTCGTCGCCGAACCCCGCTCGGCCAACGTCGTCGCCGCCAATCTGGACGGTGTGCTCGACGTCCACGGGGCCAGCACCGACAAGGTCGAGCTGCGTGCGGAATGGACTGAGAGCATCGATGATCCGACGGCACCCGAGCCGGCGTCCCGCACCACGCGGGAGGTCGTCGTCAACCATCGGATCGAGGAGAACGAACGCTACTCGCTGCTGACGCTCGACCCGAACGCGAAACACGTCGGTTCCCGCGATGCCGAGGTGCCGGTCAGGCGTGCCGTCCACACCCTGCCGGATACCAAGGCACGCAGGGTGAGCTACCAGTTGCACGGATCGTCGCGGTATCGGGAGTTCTTCGTGCCCGACGAACTACCGGCGGTCGACGACCCCGAGTCGATGGGCAACAAGGTCGAGGTCAGCATTCCGAACTCGGCGATCCCGGCGCCGCCGGTGGTGCATGACGTGATTCCGATGTTCCTGTGGGAACAGACAACCGAGCCCGAGCATCCGTTCGCGATCCGGCGTAGCCGTCGCAGCGGGGTGCGGATCTGGCTGGACCGGCCGTGGTATTCCAGTGGCGACGGCGAGATGCTGGCGATCATCGCCACCGGCGATCCGACGCTGGCGAAAGACAAGACGGAGAGCGTCAGCCTGTGGGCGCGCGACCCGATCCTTGCGGGGGCCAAAATCCCCGATTCCTATGAGGTGCCGGTGCTCACGGCCTGGCAACAACGGGCGGTGCAGTTGAACCTTGCGCCCGAAAGCCTTCCGGGCCGGCCCGAATTGCATGTGATCAAGCCCGGCAGTCCGACCGCGGGCGACAAGGTGATCAACGCCTACGCCTACACCCCCGATTTCGATAAGGGCCGCCGGCGCTGGTTCGTCGACGCGGTCTTCGAATCGGCCGGCGTCAACTGGCCGTTCCTGCGGTTGGCTGTCGCCCGCTATCAGCCGAATTCGATTGCCGGGATGGAATTCTCGCAGGTGGTGGCTACCGACTTTGTCCAGTTGCCACCGGAGCGGATCGGTACCCTGAGCCGCCCCGACACCGACCATGTCCGCATCAGCGTCACCGGCACCACCTCGGTGACCAACGCACCGGGCATCACGCTGCCCAACCAGCCCGCCAGCCTCACCGAGCGGTTGACCACCTCGCATCGGGTGGTCACCACACTGCAGGTCCGCAGCCAAACCTCGGGCTCGGACCTGGAGTGGAAGAGCGGCGATGAGGTGCCGTGCACGCTGGCGGGCGTCGACGAAACCACGTACAAGGCCACTTGGACAGCCGAATTGGCGTTGGAGCCTTCAGAACAACTGCAGACCCCGGGCACGGTCGACGATCTGCGCGTGCAGATCGAGGAGTACGAAATCCTGTCGGCCGACGAAACCCCGGGAACGCCAGGGCTCACGCCCGTCGAGCGGTTGGTGTACGCCGACCACTTCTATCTGTAGCCGCGGCGACCATCAGCTCCCGTTCTGTACGTCGTGCAGTCGCCTGTACAGGCCGTCCTGGGCCATCAGCGTCTGATGATCGCCGCTCTGCGAGATGCGCCCGTCCTCGAGCACCAGGATTCGGTCGGCCACCGCGGCGACGAAATCCAGGTCGTGGCTGACCACAAGGCAGGTGCGCTCACTGGCGTAGCCTCGGATGACCCCGATCAGCCGGGCTCGCTCGTCGGCGTCGAGGTTCTCGGTCGGCTCATCGAGCAGCAGCACCTCAGGTCGGCGCAAGAGACAACGCGCGAGCGCGATCAGGCGTTTCTGCCCGCCGGAGGGGATCTGGACGTCCACCACGGTGTCGTAGCCGTCGTGCATCTTCGTCGTGATGACCGAATGGATGTTGGCCTGGGCACAGGCTTCTTCGATGTCCGCGTCGGTGGCCTGCGGCCGGGCCAATCGGATGTTCTCCCGGATGGTGTCCTTGGTGAAGAACGGGAACTGGGCGAGTTTGGACACCTGATCGCGCAGCGACTCGATGGTGACGGTCGAAATATCGGTCCCGTCCAACAGGATCCGCCCGCCTTGGGGATCCCGGAACCGCAGCATCAGATTGAACACCGTCGATTTACCCGAGCCGATACCGCCGACCAGTCCGACGGTCTCCCCCTCGGCGATTGAGAACGACAGCCCTTCGACGATGTTGCGGTCGGGCGTGTAGCCGAAGGTCACATCCTCGAAAACCAGGTTGCCGTGTACCTCGCCCAGTGCGACGGCATCCTCGGCTTCGCGCACGGAAGGCGAGGTGTCGAGCAGTTCGTAGGTCGAGATCACATTCGGCGCCAGGGCCTGGTATGTGGTGTACGCCCCTAGAACCCGTTGAGCAGCACTGAACATCACCGGAACCACACCCGCGAAGACCAGGAGGCCCGCGAACGTCAGTCCGAAGTGCGCGCTGAGCCCCACACCGACCAGCAGAACGATGACCGTGCTGAGGGCCACGAATATCTGCGAGCCGTTGACGGTGGCCTGCATCCAGACAACCGAGGCTGCCGATCCCTTGGCGGCTTCCTCGGAAACCTCGTGAAATCGCCTGCTACGGACGGGTTGCGCGTTGAACATCTGAATTTCGGCGATCCCGCTGATCGTCTGCTCCACCTCGGTGGCCATCGCTCGCTCCGCGTTCATCACGCGCCTCATCACCGCCTGCACGTGGCGGCCGACGAATCGGAGGGTGATCAGAGCCAGCGGGGTGAGCACCAACGCGGCCACCGTCATCTGCCACGAGATGGCCAACAGATAGCTGATCACCACTACCAAGACGACGAGGTCGATCAGCGGCGGCAGCAGGCAGTCGGTCAGGAGTCGTTGCACACCAGCCGATTCCGTCATCACCCGGTGCATCAACTCGCCACTGCGCGAGGTCAAGAAGAAATCCAGGGACAGCGACTGCAGGTGGTCGTGGACGCGTTGGCGGATATCGACCAACAGGACCCGTTCAACCCTCGCCCCGATCCAGGCGTTGACGAAGTACATGAGCTGGGTCAGGATCAGCGAGCCGGCCCAGACCGCCAGAAGCACCACGAACGGCACCGGCCCGGCCAGCGATTTCAGCAAGCCGTCCTGACGGGCCACCAGCGGGCCACTCAGATCCCATACGCTGCTGAGGTTTCCGCTGTTCCCAGCCTCGGAGATGACCTGCACCATCGGCCCGAATGCGGCCACCGTGACGTAGGGCAGCGCCGAGGCGATCACCCCGATCACCAGCAGCAGTACCAGCACGCGCCGCACCGCCCGCAGCATGCCGAGACTGCGCCACACCAGATTCAGCGACGATGCCACGTCGGCCACGTGCACCCCCTCTGTCCCGCGAAGGCTAACCTGCGTGGTCGTTGCTGTCGCGCGGAGCCTCCGACGGCGCTGACGCATCGTCGGAGAAGAACTGGCGGAGGGCGAGGAACCCGCCGTGCCGGAATGCCTCGTAGGCCCAGATCGCGGCGATGATCGGCAGTGGGCCGAACGCCACCCACCACCGCGCCGAGGGCGGGACCAGTTCGGCGATCACCTGGGAGCTGGGTTGATCGTCGACGACGGCCGGCAGCCATTCGTGCAACAGGATGGTCAGCATCCGGGTGGCCTCGAACGGGCCGGCCACGGTCGACAGCACCCAGCTCAGCGAGGCGATGATCAGTGCCCACGGCCAGGCCAGCAGTAGCGACTGGTCGTCGACGATGTCGGCGGCCGATCGGATCGATTCGGCGATGAACGCAAAACCCAACGCCACCAACAGCACACCGATCTGCGCGGCGAGCAGATCGTCGAGCACCGAGTTCGCCAGCTCGTCACCGCTGCGCGTCGGCAGACCGAACGCGAGTGACAGGAGGCCGGCCAGCAGGGCCAGCAGCATCAGCGCCGAGGTGGAGTCGTCGATGCGCATGAACGAGTCGGTCAGGATGCGCATCACCAGGCGCGACGAGGACGCCGGTCGGGTCCGGTACAGGATCATCACCACCAGCCCGGAGATGACGATCGAGATCAGCCAGGCCACCACGGCCGCGCAGATGATCACCAGTGCCAGTGAGCCGATGACCGGGACCAGTTGCTCATTCGCGGTTTCCCCGTTGCGGACCACTAGCAGGGGCACCAGGCCGATGGCGACCACGCCCAGGGCGCGCACCAGGATCGGCAGTGTGAAGCCGGCGATATCACTCGCGTCGAGGTCGGGATCGCTGCGGCGGATCTCGCCGATCTCGGCGCTCACCACCGATCGCGCCCGGCGGAACGACATTCTGCGTGCCACGACGCGAATCTAAACGGCGTAGTGCTCCCTGGTCTTGGGGACACGCCACGCTCAGCGCAGGTAGAGCTCTCCGCCTGAGGGGTAGCCGCCACCCTTGGTGGTCAGGTGAACATGGTCGTAGTGGCCGTAGCCGCCGGCTTTGGCCCCGCCGTCCGGCGTGTAATAGGTACCCCGCCAGATAGCATCCTGCAGCGCAAACCGATCGGCGTTCTTCAGGGCATAGGCCACGATCCGGTTGCCGAGCGCGATGCCCTCAGAACTGCTCGGGTTGGGGATCATCACGTCGAGCGCCAGGCCGTTGGGGTGCCAGCGGAGCGCGTCCGGACGGACGCCGCCGATCTCGCGGATCTGGGGGAAGTCGGCGTGGACACTGCGGGCGGCCAGGATCGTCTTGACCTGCAGGCCCCGCTCGGGTGCGATGCCGACGGGCAACAGCTGGGGAATGTTGATGACGCGCCAACGCGAGGCCGTGCCGGGCTGCTCCTGCGCGGCGCTCAACGAGAGGGTCTGCACGGAGGGAGCCGACGCGGCCGCGGCGGGTGCGGCCACGATCTCCATGCAGCACGGCGCAGCTTCGGGGGCCGCGGCGGCTTCGGCGACGTGCTCAACGGGGTACGGATGGGCGTCGCCACCGCTGGCGAAGAAGGCAGCGACCGGCGCAAGGATTGCAGCCGCTGCCGCCGGAAGTTTGCGCTGGCGGGGGCTGGCTAATGCGTGTCGGCCCACACGGGCACCATACGGGTACTTCTGTGACAACGCAGCAACCCCTCCCCCGATCTACGAGTTTCCTCAGAAACGTGTCAAGCATTTCGGCGGCGTGTTTTCGCAGGTCATTGGTTACAAATTGGTCACGGAAATAAGAGATCGATAAGGCTTGCTAGCTTGGTATTTCAGGACGAAAACACCCACTCACCCACCTGGGCATCGCTACGCTCCGATCCGGATTGACGCAGCCGCAAGGCGCGCAGGAGGTACGCGTGTGGCAATGACGCTGTGGACCGGCGACCGGCCTCAGACCCGCCGTGTCGTGCTCGGCGAGAGGGCCATCGCTACCCGCGGCCTGTCTCTCAGGTTCGCGACTGAGCAGATTCACAACACGACGGATTGGTGCTGCTTCGACGACACGCGCCACCTTGTCTATGTCCACCGCGCCGGGCACCTGCGCTCGATGGAAACCGACCTGGACTGGGGCCCGTCGGGCCGGGGCGTGCCCAGCGTGGGCGATATCTGGGTGGTGCCCGCCGGCGACAAATGCGCATCACTGGTCGAAGGCGACACCGCCGAGTACTGCGAGATCGCCATCCCGGGCCATGTGCTCGGCGCGACGACGTTGATTCCCCGCGTCAAACACCGCGACCCGCTGATCCATCAGATGGTGGAGCGCATCTACGAGGTTGCCGATCGCGATGACGCGCTTGCGCGACTGCTCACCGACTCGGTGGCCGAGACGCTTCGACTGTTGGTCACCGATATGTACACGGTGGACGCACCACAACGCCCCGAGCATCGGCTCGACACCCTGGATTCCGTCGCCCGCGCGAAGCTCGTCGAGTTCCTAGAGGACGGTCTGGACTCGGAGATCACCCTCGAAATGCTTGCGCAGCAAGCGAAGATGTCCGTGGGCGGTTTCATCAAGGCATTTCGGGCGGCCTTTCACACCACGCCCTATCAGTTCTTGCTGGACCGGCGGATCGAACGCGCCAAGTCACTGCTGCTGAACACGACGCGCACCGTCACCGAGATCAGTGCGATGGTCGGGTTCTCGACGCCCAATCATTTCGCCACAGCGTTCCGGCACCGCGTCGGGGTATCACCCCGTTCCTACCGCGGCGACCACTGACCACACGGCGACGGCCGGACCCAGGTCAATTATTCAAACGTCCAAAGAATGCGAATGTTGTTCGACGACTTTCCAGATACCTTCGCGCGGTCAGTGAGAACTGACGCCCTCATCTGCGTCGAAGGAGACCGTGTTGAACCTCGCTCTACGGCCGTATGTGACTGCCGGCGTCGCCTTGGTCGGCGCCAGCGTCATCGCAGTCACACCGGTGACCGCGCCCCCACCCGCAATGCAATCCCACTCGATACAACTCAGCGCGGCCATCGACAACCCGATCGAGGTCTTCGCCCCGGTCTTCGCCCAGGCGAGCACCGTGATTCAAAATGCGATCCAGGCCGAGATAGACGATCCGTTCCCCATCATCGTCGGGCTGGCCGGCAAGCTCGCCGCGGACGGCAAGACGCTCGGCGACATCGCCAGTACTCTCGGCCAGTCCTACGCGGGGCTGGTGGCCGGCCTCCCAGGGGCGTTGACGACGTACGCCCAGAAAATCGCAGCCGGAGATTTCACCGGAGCGGTTGGCGCGTTCATGCCCATCGCCATGGGACCGTTCATGACCACGTTCATGCAGCTGATGAACGTCCAGAGCTTCGTGAAGACCCAGTTCGATGTCGCGAGGGATTTGACCGGCGCCGCGATCCTGACCGCATGGTCCCTCGGCCCCGGGCAGCTGCTGTCGGTGTACGGCGTCATCGGCGCGGTAACGAACACTCTCGGCGAGCTCGTAAAGGCAGTTCCCACAGGTGATCCCGGCAAGATCGTCAACGTTATCCAGCACGGTGCCGCGAATATCGCAACGGCGGCCCTCGGCGCTGCCGACTTGTGGAGGTGGTCCCTCGACGACGCACGTCAGAATTTCCGCGACATCCTGAACCCACCGCCGCCGGACCCGGAGGAAGAGTTCCGGACCGCGAAGGTGGTTCCCGATCTGGCGAAGTCACTACCGGCCGCGAAGGCAGTGACGCTCGAAGCACCGCTCGCGGTGCCGAAAACCGAGGTAGTGACGGAGGCCGTTTCGTCCCCCGCGGTGGCCCCCACGAACGAGGCAACCGCGACGGAGGAGGTGACGACGCCCGCGACGAAGCCTCTCGTTCGGGACAGCCTGGTCGCGGTGCCCGGGAAACCCGGCGTGACATCGGCCGGGAAGACGGAGAGAAACAAGTTTGCCTCGGCCGTCAGTGAACGAGTCTCGGCTACGGTCAACAAGATTGGCGAAGGCATCAAGTCCGCCCTGGCCAAACCCGAGAAGAAGCCAACGACCGCATCAACCGGTGCCGAAAAGGCAGGCGGTGCCGGAGACACCAAATAGCACGGACGTGGGCCCCTTCCGGATAGGGAGGGGCCGTCACGTTCTCAGGCGGTCACGTATGGCGCCGGTAGTCGCTGGGCGAGATCCCGACGCGCCGCTTGAATGCCGTAGCGAAGTGGCTTGGTGTCGAGAACCCCACTGACGCGGCAATTTCCGCGATGCTCCGTCCGGAGGACAGCAGCAGGGACTTCGCGCGGTCGATCCTCAAGTTCAGCAGGAACTGATACGGCGTGGCGTGAAATGCCCGACGGAAGGCGTCGATGAATCCCTGGACCGACATGCCGGCCAACTGAGCCAGCGCATCCAGATGAATCTCCGAGTCCAGGCTGTCCTCGAGGTATTCGACGACAGCAGCGCGGGTCGCGGAGTCCAGGACCCTCAGTTCGCGCGGCCTGGGTGGGGCGTCGGCGTACTTGTCCCGGATCAGCAGGCGCATGGTCTCGGCGACGGAGTCGGTGAGCAACCGCGCAAGCGCGTCGTCCCGGTTGGCGACGCTGTACATCTCCTCGACCAGATGGTGGATCAGCAGGTCCCGGTATTTGATCCGGGGAAGCAGTGCGGTGTCGCCGATTACCCGCCGCGGGATCGCGATCTCGCAGTACCCCGCCACATTCCCCTGGACGAGAGCCGCGCACTGGATGCCGGCGGGCTTCCACCAAATTTCCCCCACCGTCGGCGGCACCTGGCCGGTGGGCCCCCAATCGAGCAAGGTCTGCATCGAATGCATTGCGCCGCCCCGATATACGTACACCAGATGGTGCGTGTCGCTGAAGCTGCACCAGTCCGTGGGCTCAGAAATCAGCTCCGTCGCGAAGTTGAACGACAGCCCCCGCGCCGCAACATCTTTGTGTTCCAGCACGACACGTGGGGTCATCGGCCGATCGCCATCCCATGGCTTCATCCCCATCTCAGCAACTCCCCAGCACTGATTCACCGTCGGCACGACACTATGCCCGACTTGCCTCCGAGCAGAACACTTTCTCGGATCGCGGTTTAGCCGGAATATTTTGAAAGTCAAAAGAATGTGAATGCGGTTCTGCGGATCAGTCCGTACTTTTTCGGCGGGTCAGCGACAGCTGACATCTTCACCTGATCCGAAGGAGCCCGAGTTGAGTCTCGCTCTACGACCCTACGTAACCGCCGGCGTAGCCCTCGTCGGCGCCAGCGTCATCGCCGTGACACCCACAGTGACGCCTCCGGTGGGTACCGAATATCTGGATGCACGTCTGTCGTCGGCAGTACAAGACCTGTCGACACCAGACGTCGTAGCACCGCTGGATGTGGACTGGATAGCAGGACTACTAAGCGCTCCCAACGCGCTGGCGGTGCCGTCCCCCCAGACAGCAGACGCCGATGCCACGCCATTCCCCAACCCGCTTGGTCAATGGTCGGGGATCGTGACCGAGGCGGTTGCCAACTTGACACTGCTCGCGCAGCTGATCGCAAGCAATCCAGCGCCCATATTGCAACAGATGATCCAGAATCAGCTCGGCTACGGGCAGACCTATGCCGCAGCGATTGAAACTGTTGTCCGGAACGCGATCACGCTGTTCACGCCGGGTGCGCCCGGCGGGGTGTTCACGAATCTGCAGACAATGGCGCAGCAGTTCGCGGCCGGGGACATCCAGGCTGGATTCAGCACCGTCCGGAACACCATGATGAGCCTGGTTTACCAGCTTGGTATGCCGATGCTGCCGACCATATATATTCCGGTTTCGATGGCGAGGAACTTTGCGAATGCCGTTGAGCTGCTGCCAACTTTCGCCGTCACTGCGGGACTAGGTGCGGTCTCACTGATAGGCACGACCATCTCCACAATGGGACAGTCCGGACAAGCAATTGCCGACGCGGTGAAAGCGGGTGATCCGGTCGCGGCCATCGGGGCTGTGCTCAGCACTCCCGGAGACATCACTCAAACGGTCGTGAACGGATGGATGGGCTTCGGCGGAGGGCTTATCGGTCCGAACGGCCTTGTGACCAATCTGCTCAAGTTCCGAGATACCGTCGCCGGCGCGCTCGGAGCAGACGGAGCCGAGGCAGCTCCCGCGGTACAGCAACTCCTGAGCAACGTCGAAAAGGCCGTCGACACGGGCAGGTCCACCATACTCACCGAGACAATCGCCCCCAAGGCAGATGCGACCGGATCGGCCGACATGGCATCGGCTCCCGCTGAGGCGCCGCAGGCGATCGAGTCGTCGACGACAAGCGCGGACCTTGAAGCCCCGAAGGCACAGCCAACTGAAGAGCCGAAGACTGTTGACGAGGTGACGGACTCCACCTCCGAAGCCGCCAAGCCTACGGTGCGGAACAGCCTCGTTGCCGTTCCAGGAAAGCTGGGCAGCACGCCGGCAGCGACCAAGCCGGCCGCCAAGGCCGCCTCGGATGTTCGTGACGGAATCTCGGCTACTGCCAAGAACATTGGCGAAGACGTCAAGAAAGCATTCGCCAAACCAGCCAAGCAAGCCAAGGCCGAGAAGAGCGACGCCGGTGCCGGCAGTTCGGGGGATGCCAAGTAGCACCGACGCAGGTCGGCCTGGCCGGGATCGTCATTCGATCACGGCCAGGCCGTAGTCACGCAGGTCGATGTCGCTCTCCCCCTCGAACTGGGCGGCTCTGAGCGAACGCTTTTGTGACTCAGTTACATAGACGAGTATCGAGTTTCAGGTCTGAACAGCCGCCCGCGCGAATCCCCCGGCAGCACACCAGCTCACGGAAGGCCCGCATTGCCCATGAAAGCTGTGGATCGGCAGCACAACGCCTCATCGACTCAAGCGGTGAAGCCCTGAAAATGGTAAGCACCCACATCCGCGCGGCATACGCACCGGTCCGGGCCGATCGCGGAACCGACACCCTCAACTTGGCCACCCAATCCAAGCTCATCGAATTCCTCGAGGACAGCATCGACTCAAGCGTCACCCTCGAAGCTCTTGCGCGGCAGGCGGACATGTCGGTGCCCGTTTTCATCACTGCCTTCCGCGCCGCGTTTCACACCACCCCGTATCAATACCTGCTGGACTTGCGGTTCGAACGGGCCAAGTACCTACTTCGGCATACCTCGCATCCGATCGCCGAGGTCAGTGCACTGGTGGGCTTCTCGAGACCCAGCCACTTCTCCAGTGCCTTCCGGCGGCGCGTCGGAGTATCACCCCGGGTCTATCGGGACCGCCCTACGAAGCAGTCATCACCGCGGTGAATGTCATCCGGTCGCCTCGGTACAGGGACCGCCGTTGCTCGATCGGAATCCCGTCCTGGTCGTAGGACACTCGATTGAGCAGAAACATCGGAGTGCGACTGTCCACGGTGAGCAGCGCCGATTCGCGTGAATCCGGCAGCGCGGTCTCGATAGTGTCGACAGTCCGATCGAAATGGATGCCGCGGCTGCGGATCTCGGCGTACAGCGACTCGCGGTAGTCGAAGGTTTCTTGCAGGCCCGGATAGCGGGCCGCGGGGAGCTTGGTGGTCTCCAGCCCTACCCGGATGCCGTCGGTGGTCAGGACGCGCTCGAGCTGCAGGATGGGTGCGCCCACGTCGATTCCGAGCTGCCCGGCCAGGATGTCGTCGGCGATCAGGTCGCTCCAGCCGACCAGGATGCGTCCGCCGCTACGACCCTGTTCCTTGGCGGCTTCGGTGTAGGACCCCATGGACAGCGGCTGCAGGATCTTGGGCCGCGCGACGACCGTCGTTCGGCCGCGGCGTTCAATCCTCCCGGCCAACAACAACTCTCGCAGCGCCTGGCGGACTGTCTCACGGGCGACGTCGAATCGTTCCGCGATCTCCCGCTCGGCCGGGAACGGATCCCCCACTTCGAGGTCATCGAGCAGCCGCTCCAGTTGCGCGCGCACAACCTGGTGCTTGAGAACCCGGGGTTCGGCACTTGTCGCCACCCGCTCACCGTAGCAAGTTTTGGTCTAGACCAAAGACTTGCCGTGTTGTTAACCTCCCCGCCAACTTCGATGCACCCGTTGGTATAGACCAACGCACAGGGTGTGGGGCATGGCAGTTGCGTACCTCCGCCGGCGCACTGCCCATCAAACGCCCCTGCCCCGAAAGGTCCCGCGCGCCATGAAGTTCCGCACCCCGTGTACCGCAGCCCGCCTGGCTACCGTGGTCGCTTGCGCCGCGCTCGCGCTGGCCGGCTGTTCCAGTTCCCACAGCTCCGACGCCAAGACCGCTCAGGGTTTCCCGGAGACCCTCACCCTGGCCGCGATCCCGGCCGAGAACTCCACCGACCTCAAGGCCAGCTACCAGCCGCTGATCAAGCTGCTGGAGAAGGAGACCGGCGCCAAGGTCGATTTCGTCCAGGCGTCCGACTACGCCGGGGTGGTCGAGGGCATCATCGCCAACAACGTCGACCTCGCTTTCTTCGGCCCGTTCGCCTACGTGGTCGCCGGCGTCAACGGTGCCAAAGTCACCCCGGTCGGCGTAGTGATCCAGGACAAGGGTGCCAAGCCCGGCTACCAGTCCTATGGGCTGGCCCGCGCCGACGAGGCGAACATCAACGGCCTCAAGGACTTCGCCGGCAAGAAGGTCTGCTTCGTGGACCCGAGCTCGACGTCGGGCTTCCTCTATCCGACCGCAGGCCTGATCGAGGCCGGGGTGATCCAATCCGGGTCTGAAGGCGATCTGTCCGAGGCGATGTCACCGATCTTCGCCGGCGGTCACGATTCCTCGGCCTTGGCCATCGCCAACGGTGACTGCGACGCAGGCTTCGCGTTCGACACCATGGTCGACAAGACGATGATCGCCAAGGGCGATCTCAAACCCGGCCAGCTCAAGACGGTGTGGAAGTCGGAGATGATCGCCGGGTCGGTGTTCGCCGCCAACGATTCCCTGGGCAGCGAGGCCATCGGCAAGCTCAAGACCCTCTTCGCCGACAAGGTCAACGTGCCCAACCTTGAGGCCGAAGGCTTCTGCCAGGGTGACGCCTGCCGGATCACCGACGAACGCGCCTGGGGATTCGTCCCGGTCGAGGATTCGGACTACGGCGGCGTGCGCCACGTCTGCGATGTCACCGGCTCCGAGAAGTGCAAGGGCTGAGAACCCATGAGCGCAGGCGGACCCCACCACCCCGTCGCGGGCGACGACCTCGTCGTCATCGCCCGCGACGTCACCAAACGCTTCGGTGACACCCTGGCCCTGGATCAGGTCAGTCTCGACGTCCGGCGCAGCGAGATGTTGGTGCTGCTGGGCCTTTCCGGCTCGGGCAAGTCCACCCTGCTGCGCTGCCTCAACGGGCTGCACCCGGTGACCTCGGGCAGTGTCGAGGTCGGAGGGACTCACGTCGACACGGCCTCGGCCAAGCAGTTGCGCGCACTGCGCCGCAACGTGGGGTTCGTGTTCCAGCACTTCAACCTCGTCGGGCGGTTGAGCTGCCTGGAGAACGTCCTGATCGGCGGGCTCGGCCAACTGCGACTCCCCCGCTACGGCGCACTGACCTACCCCAAGGCCATGCGCGCCGAAGCGCTCGCGTACCTGGACCGGGTCGGCCTGGCCGACTACGCCGACCGGCGCGCCGACACCCTCTCCGGTGGCCAGCAGCAGCGCGTCGCGATCGCCCGCACCCTGATGCAGAAACCCGGCCTGCTGCTGGCCGATGAGCCCGTCGCCTCACTCGATCCCGAAAACGCCAGTGTGGTCATGGATCTGCTGTTCCGGGTGTGCATCGAAGAGAAGCTGACCGTGGTCTGCACGCTGCACCAGGTGGACCTCGCACTGGGCTGGGCACACCGGCTGGTCGGCCTGCGCAACGGCCAGAAGATCCTGGACCGGCCCGCGGTCGGAATGACCCGCGACGACGTCATGGAGATCTACCAACGCGTCGACCCCGCCGCCCGTTCGGCGGCCCGTCCCTCGTGAGCACCGACCTGACCGAGCGCCCGGCCCCGTCAGCACCGCCGACGCCCCAGCGCGCGCCGCTGCCCGGTCTCCTGCACCTGGTCGCCATGGCCGCGGTGCTGGCCACCATCGTCGCCGCCTGGTCCATCGACTTCGCCCCGGGCACACTGCTGAACGGGCTCGACGAGGTCGCCGCACTGTTGGAGCGGATGATCCCGCCGCGGCTGGACGATCCGGGACGCATCGGCGGACTGGCGGTCGAGACCCTGCTGATGGCCGTGCTGGGCACGGTGCTCGCCGCGATTGCCTCTGTGCCGCTGGCCTTCCTAGCCGCGCGCAACACCACCCCGCACCCGGCCGTGCAGGCCGTGGCTCGGGCGATCATCACGTTCTGCCGCGCCATGCCCGATCTGCTGTTCGCCGTGCTGTTCGTCCGGGCCCTCGGAATCGGGGTGCTCCCCGGCATTCTCGCGCTGGCGCTGCATTCCATCGGCATGCTCGGCAAGGTGTTCGCCGATGCCATCGAGCAGAGCGATCCGGGTCCGCGGGAGGCGGTGCGCAGCACCGGCGTCGGCTACTTCCGCGAGATGCTCAACGCCGTCGTCCCCCAGGTAGTGCCGTCCTGGATCGCCACCTTCATCTACCGCATCGACATCAACCTGCGCATGTCGGTGGTGCTGGGTTTCGTCGGCGCCGGCGGTATCGGCTTCGCCCTGCAGGATGCGTTGCGGGGCTTGATCTATCCGCGGGCGCTCGGCATCGCCTGCGTCATCCTGGCGATCATCGCCGCGATGGAGCTGCTGTCCATCGTGATCCGCCGGATGCTGCTGGATTCCGCCCAGTCGAACCCGGCCCGTGAGCGCGCCGCCCGGTTCGTCTTCGGCGGTGCGCTGGTCGCAGCCTGCATGGCCGCCCTGGTGGTGCTGAAGATCAATCCGCTCTCATTGGTCACCTGGGTGGGGCCGGCCATCGAGGTATTCACCCGGATGATTCCGCCCAACTTCTCGGCGCTGGGCAGCGAGTTGTTCGCGGCCGCAGGACAAACCGTCGCCATCGGTGTGGTGTCCACCGCCATCGGTATCGTGCTGTCGCTCCCCGTCGGAATCCTGGCCGCCCGCAACGTCACGCCCCACCCGGTGGTCTACTGGCTGGCCCGGGCCTGGATCCTGCTGGTGCGGGCGGTACCCGAACTGATCCTGGCCGTGGTGTTCGTCGCCGCGTTGGGGCTCGGCCCGATCGCGGGTACCTGCGCACTGGCCATCGGCTCGATCGGCTTCCTGGCCAAACTGGTCGCCGATGCGGTCGAGGAGATCGATCCCGGCCCACTGGAAGCGGTTCGATCGGTGGGCGGCGGATGGTGGAAGACATTGTTCTCCGCGGTGATTCCGCAAGCCATGCCGGCGATGGTCGGGTCCAGCCTGTACCTGTTCGACGTGAATGTGCGGACCTCGACCATCCTGGGCATCGTCGGCGCGGGCGGTGTCGGCTACCTGCTGTTCGAGTCCATCCGCACGCTGAACTTCGATGTCGCCGGCGCGATCGTCCTCGTCATCTTCATCATCGTCTACGCCATCGAAAGGTTGTCCGGATGGATCCGATCCCGCCTCGTGTGACGGCGGCCGCGGTGTGGACCGGCTCCGGTGTCGACGTGCGAACGGTGCCGATTCCCCAGCTCGGCGCCGGTGAGGTGCTGGTCCGGGTGCGGCTGGCCACGGTGTGCGGCAGCGACCTGCACACCGTCATGGGCCGACGTCCCGCCGCCTGCCCCTCGGTCCTCGGCCATGAGGCCGTCGGCGACGTCGTCGCCACTGGCCCAGGTGCGGATATCCAAGTCGGGCAACGCGTTATCTGGTCGGTGACGGTGGCCTGCGGTACCTGCAGCCGGTGCCGTTCCGGCCGCAGCGCCAAATGTCTGTCGGTGCGCAAGGTGGGCCACGAGCCGTTCGACGGCGACTGGCCATTGTCGGGTTCCTATGCCGCACATGTGGTTCTGCCTCGCGGCACCACCATCGCCGCGGTCCCCGACTCGCTGCCCGACGCGGTCGCCGCGCCCGCGGCGTGTGCGACGGCGACGGTGATGGCCACGCTGGAAGCCGCCGGTGAAACGACCGGCCGGCGCGTACTCATCGGCGGGGCAGGCATGTTGGGGCTGACCGCGGTCGCGGCATGCGTGGACGCCGGGGCCGATGTGCAGGTGGTGGACCGCAATGCCGATCGGCTGGAGTTGGCGTCACGGTTCGGCGGCCGGGCCTCCGATGGCGGGCCCGTCGATGTGGCCGTCGACTACACGGGGTCTTGCGCGGCCGTCTCGGATGCGTTGGGACGCCTCGACATCGGCGGCACCCTGGTCCTGGCCGGATCCGTCACCCCGGGGCCGCCGCTGGCGGTGGATCCGGAAACCGTTGTGCGGCACTGGCTGACCATCACCGGCGTGCACAACTACGAGCCCCGGCACCTGCACCGGGCCGTGGAGTTTCTCGACCGCACCCGCGAGCGTTATCCGTGGGAAGCGCTCGTCGTCCCCCCGGTGCCGCTCAAGCAGATCGCGTCGGCGCTCAATCCCCCGCCGCCCGGAAAGCTACGGACCGCGGTCTCTCCCTGAACGCCGAAACTACGGGTTATGACGTGAAATCTCTGAAAGGCGTCAAAACCCGTAGTTTCGCGGAAGATCCGGAAGAAAACTCAGCCCTGGAAGACGCGAATCCAGTCGACCAGCATCTCCGCCGGGTAGTTGCCACCGCTCGGATCGCGGCCACCCGAGCCGCCGACGGCGATGTTGAACACCGGCACCAGGGTGTAGCCCGGGTCATTGAAAGGCCAGTCTTCCAACGAGTTTGCCGGGACCTCGAAGTAGGGTTCCATGCCCGGGGCATAGTCCTTCCAGAAGTACATGCCCGTCGGCATCCACGACATCCGCCAGGTATGCCATCCGCTGTCGATGGGGTGCGGGTCGGTGGCGAACGACTCGCCGTCCAGCCGGGCGTGCACCGTCGAGCCCGACGGCCAGTCACGGTTGCCGTACCACTCGACCAGATCGACCTCGCCACCACGGACGGGATCGTCATTGAGGAGCCAGAACGCGGGCCAGGCGCCGTCGGTCAGGCAGTTCAGCTTGACCCGGGCCTCCCACGTGGTGCCGATGCCGCCGCGCCAGTTGCCGACGACCTTGGCGCCGGCGTACTTCTCCTGGACGGTGGTGCCCGGGCCGCGCGTCGCGCGGATCACCAGGTTGCCCTTGCCATCCTGGAAAGCGTGGTCCGTGTCGGTGACGTAGCGGCCCATGTTGAACGGCTTGTCCCACTCAACCGGGTTCTTGATGGTCTCGCGCTCGGGCACCAGGTGCCACCACGCCGGGTCCGGCGGGGACCCGGCCGGACCGTTGAACTCATCCTGGAACAGGAACGTCGGTGACGCCGCGGTAGCAGCCGGTGGGGTGGGCGCTCCGGGCGCTCCGGGACCGGGTGCGGCCGGGTCGGCATTGGCCGTCCCGGCAGGCAGCGCTGCCGCTGCCACGCCCAGACCCATCATGAACATCACACTGCGACGATCCATCTCAGGCACAGCAGAACCTTAACCGAACTCTTACGGAGATATCCGACCCCTGCCCAAAGTTTCGTCGTTACAAGCCTGTTTCCGCAGCTAGGGACACTGGGCAGGCGCGTCGTCACGCACCGGAGCGTCGGCGGGCAGCGTGTAGGTCACGACGACGTCCGCCTCGCCGGTCCCCTCGTTGGTCACCTGGTGGGCCACCCCACCCGGGATGACGACCATCTGGCCCGCGGAGTACACCGCAGGCACACAATTGCCCGCGCTCCGCACGACCACCGTGCCGTCGTTGATCACCGACTGCTCCGGTCCGGGATGGGTGTGCCAACCGCTTCCGGCCCCTGGTTTGAGTAGCAGGCTCTGCACATGCAAGGTGGTCGGCTGCCCCGCCGTCACGACCCAGATCGGCGCGGTGGTGGTGCCTTTGCCGAGATCGGTGCGCACGACGTCACCCTCGGCGGGAGTTGCTGCAGCAGGTCCAGCGAACGAGCCTGCGACGACGGTGACCACGGCGCCCACGACGACGGCATGAATGCGCTTCATCTTTCCTCCCAGCTTTGACCGAGAAGGTACCGCCGAACCAGACTCCCGGCAGGGTATTGCCGAACCCGCGCTCAGTCGTCGCCAGAGGCCGACCCCTTCGCGGCGGCCTTGCCACGACTGCTGGTGTCGTCCTTGCCGTTCTCGCCGGCGTTGGGGACTCGGACCGCCTTCTTGACCGCGGCCCGAACATCGCCGGTTGCCTCGTCCACCTGATCACGAACATCCTTGGCCGCGTTGCGGATCTGCGCGCGAGCGTCTTTCACCGCGGACTTCACCTGGGTGTGGACCTGCGTCGCCGATGCCCGGACCTCAGCACGAACCGGTTTCTTCGCGACCTTCTCGACCGGCTCTGCCACCTTCGTCACCGACACCTCCGGCCGTGACGCTGTAACACTCAGCGGCGCAGTAGGTTCCGGTGTCACTTCCTCCGGTTCCGGCGCACCGGGCAGGAACTCATCCCGGAACCCGCCCCACCCATACCCACCATGGCCAGGAACGTTACGCGACCGTCAGTTCGTTGTATTGACAATGCGCACAACACTTTTCGAGCAGAGAAAACCCGATCGCATCAAGGGAGACCGAGCGAAGACAGCTTGCTCACGATCTGCCGCCTCAACCTTTGCGAAATGCCGTTCAGCGAAGGCGCAGCAACACCACAGGTCGTCACGGGTACGGCTGGTACGGATACTGCGGCTGCTGCTGATAGGGGTACTGCGGCTGTTGCGGGTAAGGGTTCTGCGTCTCGCCGCGGTTCGGCACCTGGATCGGAATGGGCACCGGGACGAACGGCACGGTGACGTACGTCGTCGTCATCGGGTTCGTGGTCGTGGTGGTCGTCGTCGGCGTCGTCGTGGTGGTCGTGGTGGTCGGCGGCGTCGTGGTGGTCGTCGTGGTTGTGGTGGTGGTCGTCGTGACAGGAGGAGGCGTCGTCGTCTGCGTGACGACGTGCGTTTCCGTCACCGGTGGTGGCGGCGCCTGGGTCACCGTGACCGGCGGCGGTGCGGGCGCTTGCGTCACCGGCTCGGGGGCCGGTGGCGGCTCGGCCGGCGGCGGGGGTGCGACCGGACTCGGTGCCACCTCCTGCGGAGGCAACGGCTTGGGCTCGGGCGGCTTGACCTCTGAACTCGGCGCGGTGCCCGTCGCACTGGTCAACGCATACGTCACACCACCGATGGCGACGAGGACCAGGGCCGCAGCCACGGCGAAGACCGTCAACGGCAACCGCTCCCACCCGCCGCGCGGCTGTTCGATCGGCCCCGTCGGGGGTACGTACTGCACGGCCGGACGCGCCGCGGTCTCAGTGCCGTAGGACTCCGCCAAATCGGGTCCGGTGTAGGGCACCACGTCGTCGCCTGCGTCGTCCTCCGACCAGGCCAGCGCCCGAAAGGTGGACGAACCCTCAGAACCTCCTGGGCCGGAAGGGATCCCGGCCGTCGGCAACGCGGCCGCCACACCCAGGGTGGGGGCCACGCCGGTCTGAACATCGGCATCCGCGGCGTAGGCGGCGGACAACGCGGCACCGATCGCAGCATCCAGCGCCGGTTGCGGAGTCGTTACCACCTGCGCCTGTGAGTGTTCCGAAAGCTGTTGGGTGACAAGAGGAATACTGGCACCGCCGCCGATGGTCACGACCGCCGAGACCGCCGGCCAACTGATCCCGTTGCGCTCCAACGCCTTTTCCAGCGCATCCAACGCACCGGCGAGCGGCGCCCGCATCAGCCCCTCGAGTTCGGTGCGGGTCACCCGCACCGTGGCCGAATATCCGGGCAGCTCGACGCCCAGGTCGGTGGCAGTCTCTGCCGACAGCCGTTCCTTGGCCTGACGGCATTCCTCGCGCAGCCGGGCCAGGGAGCCGACCGCGGCAGTACCGGCCGGATCGATACCGCCGGCTTGGGCGGCACCGTCGAGCACGTGGGTCAGCAGTGCCTGATCGATCTGGTCACCGGAGAAATCGGGATAACGGGTGGTCTCGTCGATCGGCTCGAAGGCCGACGCGGCGTCGGCCAGCGTGATGCTGGTACCGCCGCCGCCGAAATCCAGCAGGGCCACCACGCCGTTGGACGGCAGGCCCGGGTTGGCGCGCAGCGCAGCCAATGAGGCGACGGCATCGGGGATGAGCCGGGGCGGCCGCCCGTCGCGCGACAGGCTGGGATTGTGCCGCAGCGCGTTGCGCAGGGCCCGCAAGGTGGGCGCACCCCAGTGCGCGGGCACCGCGATCGCCAGCTGTTCGGAGGGTCCGCCGACAAGCTCGACCATCGCATCGAGGGCCTCGACCAACAGGGTGTCGGCGGGATAGGACGCACCGTCGGGCGCCACCAGCGGCACCGGGTCGCCGACCCGCTCGACGAATCCGCTGAGCGTGACACCGGGACCGGATTCGGGCATGCCGACCTGCGGCGTCCGGTCGGTCGACAAGGTCAACACCGAACGCCGGCTGACAGGTTGATTGCCGACACGCGCCGCAACCAAGTTGGTGGTCCCGATCGACAACCCCAACGGGCCGCTCATAACGCACGCCACGATAGCCGCCGCAGAGCCCCGCGGCCGTCCGACACTCCGCGGGGACCGCCCCAAGCACGTTCCGCCGGTTCGCCTTTGATCTCTTCAGCAACGCTCATCCGTTGCATAGGTACCACGATGGTCACTGCACACTGCCGCTGAATCAGTGGACCGGCAAACCATTTCAGGCCCTCTGGCGAGCGTGCAGCTTGCAGAGCCGGACACCACATCTTTGCCGCGAAAGAGTGCACGTTCGCCACAGTGGACACAGAGGGTATTGCGCCCGCCGGAGTTGTGCTCAAATGTCGGGCATGGGTGACATCGACGACATCAAGCAAGTCAAATACCGGTATCTGCGTGCGCTGGACACCAAGCACTGGGACGAGTTCGCCGACACCCTCACCGAGGACGTCGCCGGCGACTACGGACAGTCGATGGGCAAGACGCTGCACTTCACCGACCGCGACTCGCTGGTCGAGTACATGAAGGCTTCGTTGGGCCCCGAGGTCATCACCGAGCATCGCGTCGCACACCCCGAGATCGAGGTGAACGGCGACGAGGCCACGGCCACCTGGTATCTCCAGGACCGCGTGATCGTCCCGAGCATGAACTTCATGCTGTTCGGCTCGGCGTTCTACCACGACCGCTACCGCCGCACGGCCGACGGCTGGAAGATCAGCGCCACCGGCTACGACCGCACCTACGACGCCACCCTCTCGCTGGATGGCCTCAACTTCAAACTGGAACCCGGTGCCGCCCTGAATCTTTGACGGCTATTTCGCGACGGCGATCAACGCTCCCGGCCGCAGCCACTGCATGATCTTGACCAAGGTCGCGTCGTCGATCGCCACGCAACCCGCCGTCGGCCCGCCATCGGTGGTGTGCACGAAGAACGCACCACCGTTGCCGGGTACCCGCGCCTTGTTCACGCCCATCACGATGGCGTGTTTATAGGCCGTGATGTCGAGGTTCTCGGTGCCGCTGGCCGGGTCGGTGTTGAACGGGCACTGCGCCTTCTTGCACACCTGCATGGTGTTGTAGGTCGGGCTCTTCATGTCCCCGTCCCACCAGTGGTCCGGCGTGACCTGCACATACTGCAGGCCGCCGCCGGGATTGGGTGCGGTGCCGAACGCGAAGTCGAGGGTGAAAATGCCCATGGGCGTCTTCATTTCACCGTCGTGGGTCTGCGGGGCCATGCCTTTGGCGCCGATGTTGGCGTCGATGCCCGCACCGACCGGCTGCCACCCGGACGGCCCGCGTTGCCAGACATCCATCTTCGCCTTCGTACCGCCCACTCCGACAACGGAAATCACCTGGGTGGCGTTGCCCACCGACGAGGCGAACCAGGGCGGGTCGACGGCGCCGGCCGTGGGCGCGCATGCCAGAGCCAACACCCCGGCACACAGCATCGCGAGCAGTCGGCGCATCCGTCCATCGTCGTCGGTGTCCCTATCGGCCGGATAAAGCTTGGGGCACGATCCGGTCGCGACGGCTACCTTGGCGACATGGACGTGCGCGCGATCGGCAAGGGCTTGGGCACGTTGGACCGTGAGGTCTTCGAGGCGGTCGCCGAGTCACCGAGCCCACTGCTGGACACCGTAATGCCCGGGCTGACCAGGGCCGCAGACCATTCCAAGCTGTGGTTTGCCATCGCGGCGGCCATGGGTGCGCTGGGCAGTGCGTCGTTGCGGCGTGGCGCCGCGCGCGGCGTGGTCAGCCTGGCGGTGACCAGTCTGGTGACCAATCAGATCGCCAAGCGGATCTGGCGACGGCCGCGGCCGGACCGCAGCCTGATCCCGCTGGCCCGACGGACCCGACGCATCCCCACCTCTCATTCCCTGCCGTCTGGGCACTCCGCGAGCGCCGCGGCCTTCGCGGTGGGCGTCGGCCTGGAGTCCGCACCGGCCGGTCTGCCGCTGGCGCTGCTCGCCGGCCTGGTCGGGTTGTCCCGCGTGGCCACCGGAGCGCACTATCCCGGCGACGTGTTCGCCGGTTTCGGCATCGGCGCCGCGATCGCGGTGCTGGGCGCACGCATCGTCCCGACCATCCCGGCCGCCACCCTGCCGACGTCGAATCCGTTGCGGTTCCACACCGAGCCCCGACCGGACGGGGCCGGCGTGGCCCTGGTGATCAACCCGGCCTCCGGTGACGGGACCGGCGCGCGGATCGTCGACGACGTGCGAAAAGCCCTGCCGCGCACTGAAATCGTCGAGCTCGGCGAAGGCGATGACATCGAGACGGTGTTACGGGAGACCGCGGCCCGCGTCGAGGCGCTCGCGGTGGGCGGCGGCGACGGCACCGTGGCCTGCGCGGCGGGCATCGCCGTCGAGGCAGGTGTCCCACTCGCGGTGTTTCCTGGCGGGACGTTCAACCACTTCGCCAAGGACATCGGCTGTGAATCGGTGGCTCGGACCGTGACGTCGATCCAGCAGGGCACGGCGGCCTACGTCGACCTGGTGTGCCTCAACGAGGAACGCATGGTGATCAACACCGCCAGCATCGGCGCCTACCCGAACTACGTGCGGATGCGCGAGAAGCTCGAACACCGGATGGGCAAGCGGGCGGCCGGGGCGTATGCGCTGTATCTGACGCTGCGCCGGGAGGCCCCGGTCCGCATCAGCTACGACGACAAGACACTTCAGACCGAGTTGTTCTTCCTGGGCAATTCGACGTACTTCCCGTCCGGGTTCGCCCCGTCGCTGCGGCCGCGTCTCGATGACGGCCTTATCGACGTGCGGATCCTGGAAACCGGGCGGCGGTTCAGCCGGCTGCGCGTCGCGGTATCCGTGGCGCTGGGCCGGCTCGAACGCAGCCCGCTCTATCACGAGTTGCAGGTACCGGAGTTCCGGTTCGTCGCCGTCGACGGGCCCACCACCGTCGCCCACGACGGCGAGGTGGGCGAGGCGCTCAGCGAGGCCAGCTTCACCGTGCGCTACCGGGCGCTACCGGTGTTTCGTCCACTGCCGTGACCGTCGGCGGGTACGGCGGGTACAGCAGGAACACCGCCACGAACCAGACGTAGCCCAGCGCCCAGCCGGCCACCACATCCGAGGGATGGTGGACGTTGAGCACCACCCGGCCCACGCCGATCGCGATGACGACAAACGCCCCGGCGGCCACCCACCAGCCCCGCAACGCCGGGCGGAACGTCGGCAACGCCAGGACCAACAGGGCCGGCACCGCGACCATGACGCCCATCGCGTGCCCCGATGGGAACGAGGTCGACAGGGCGTGGACCAGCGCCGTGGCCGGACGCGGACGATCGACCAGGAACTTGGCCACCTCGGTCGTCACCGCGCTGAGCTCGACGGTCAATACCAGGTACCACGCGATGCGCCGTTGGCGGCGCACCAGCGCGACGACGATCATCACCAGTGCCAGCAACCGGAAGGCAAAAGGCCCGAGCACGGTGCAGAACACGTCCCACGCGGTCACCCAGCCCGGGTGCGCCGAACCGAACCGGTAGGGACCCGCCAGGCCCGCGGCATCGACGTCAGCCAGCCAGGCCCACTGCCGCTCGTAGCCGATCCACAGCGCCGCGTACACCACGGCTGCCAGCACCGCGGTCACGATCAGCCATCTGGCACGGGTTCCCACCAGATAATCTCTACCAGCTCCCACTGATTTGCCATGTTTGCGCGCTACCGTCGAAGGCATGGCTCTGATCCTGCGAAAGCTGATGCACATCGGCGGACTGCCGGACGGTCTGCGGTCGGAGGCCGAAGCCGAAGGCATCCTGTTCCTGGCCGAATACATCCCGGTGACCAGGCGTTTCACCGGATCGATCCCCGGAACGCGATCGGCAGGCAGTGTCGCCAGCTACGCCGGTTCACTCGTTCTCACGAACTACCGGGTACTGGCCACCATGTCCACCCTGCCCAAGCTCGCCGGCCGCAGCATCGACCAGCCGTGGTCAGCCCCGCAGGTCGGCGCGGTGCACGCCGAGCTCAGCGAAACCGGGCTCACCCTGCAGGCCGACGTGGCCCAGATCGACCGGCGCGGTCACGGGAAGCTCTCGCTGCACTACAAGACCGAGATCCCCGACGAGATTCTCGCGCGACTGCCGCGCCGATCGCTGGCCTTCGACGTCGGCCCGGAGTACGTCTTCCGCGCGGTCGGCGTGCCGTACCACCCGTAGCAAACCCCGCCGCAAAAACCGGGTATTTACTGGGACTCAATGTCTCGGTAAATTGTGGGCCCATGGCTTCCACCTCGCCCGACGCCGCACGACTGGATGCGGACTACCGGGATCTGCTGCAGACACTGTCCGAGGGCTCCGTGCGCCGCCGCTTCGATCCCTATCTGGACATCGCGTGGGACTCCCCCGATCTGGCGATCGACCTCGACGATCCACGGTGGGTGCTCTCACCCAACGTCGATCCGCTGGGTGCCACCGCCTGGTACCAGAGCCAACCGCTGGCCCGTCAGATCGAGATCGGCCGCTGGCGGACACTGAACTCCGTCAAGGTCGGCGCGGCCTTCGAGAGCATCCTGATCCGCGGGTTGATGGCGTTCATCATGAAGCTGCCCAACAACTCGCCCGAGTTCCGCTACGCGTTGCACGAGATGACCGAGGAGTGCAACCACATCCAGATGTTCCAGGAGCTGGTCAACCGGTCAGGCGTCGACGTTCCCGGGATGCGGCCACTGTTCCGCCGGTTGTCGCCGTACATCGGCCTCGTCGGCCAGTACTCCCCGACGGCGTTCATGGCGGGCATCCTGGCCGGCGAAGAGCCGATCGACCATTTCCAGAAGGGCTTGATCCGCGAGGGCGCCAACATTCCGCCCGCGGTGCTGCGGACCATGCAGATCCACATCGCCGAGGAAGCCCGCCACATCTCCTGGGCGCACGATTTCCTCAAAACCCATCTGCCGGAACGGTCGTGGCGCATGAAGGCATTCGCCTGCGTCGCATTCCCACTCACCCTGCGCTGGCTTGCGCACGAGATCATGGCACCCCCGAGGTCGTTCGGCGAGGAGTTCGGAATTCCGCGGGCGGTGATCAAGGACGCGTTCTGGCGCAGCCCGCACTCACGCAAGATCCTGGCCGGCTACTTCGGTGAAATGCGTTCCCTCAGCGAAGAAATCGGCTTGATGAACCGGACCGGCCGGTGGGTATGGAAGCGCTGCGGCATCGACGGCGAAGCCGCCCGCTACCGCGGCGCGCCGGACCGTGAAGCGGTTGCCCTCGCCTGATGCCCCACGTCATCACGCAGTCCTGCTGCAGCGACGCATCGTGCGTCTATGCCTGCCCGGTGAACTGCATCCACCCCACACCCGACGAACCCGATTTCCACACCGCGCAGATGCTCTATGTCGACCCGGTTGAATGCGTCGATTGCGGCGCCTGTGTGTCGGCGTGCCCGGTGGATGCGATCAAACCGCACACCAAGCTGACCGACGCGGAGGACGTGTTCGCCACGCTGAACGCCGATTTCTACGCGACGCCGAGATCCCGGCCGGCGCTGGCGCCGGTGGTCCCGCCCTTGCGGGTCCGAGCCGGCGACCTGCGTGTCGCGATCGTCGGCTCGGGTCCGGCTGCGATGTATGCCGCCGAAGAGGTCCTGACCATCTCGGGTGCCCGGGTTCGGATATACGAACGGCTCACCCAGCCATACGGTTTGGCCCGTTACGGGGTGGCCCCCGATCACCAGCGCACCCGCAAGGTGACTCAGCAGTTCCAACACATCACCGACAACCCGCACCTGGAGATGCATCTTGGTGTCGAGATCGGCAGCGATGTCGCCCACGACGACCTGCTGAACGAGCACCACGCCGTCATCTACGCGGTCGGCGCGTCGACGGACCGTCGTCTCGACATCCCCGGCATCGAGCTGCCCGGCGTCACCTCGGCCACCGAGTTCGTCGCCTGGTACAACGGGCATCCCGATCACGCCGGTCGTTCCTTCGATCTGTCCCACCGGCGCGCTGTCGTGATCGGCAACGGCAACGTCGCACTCGACGTCGCCCGCATCCTCAGCATCGACCCCGACCGTCTGGCCGACACGTCGATCGCACCACATGCACTGGAGGCATTGCGCCACAGCGCAATCGAAGAAGTGGTTGTGGTGGGCCGACGGGGCATCGAGCAGTCCGCGTTCACCGTCCCCGAACTGGTCGGGCTGTGCTCGACGCCGGGGATCGACATCATCGTCCGCGACGAGGACCTGCGGATACTGCCTGGGTCGGATCCCCGGTCCGCGATCCTGCGCGCCGCGCCACGCGGAGCGGGCCATCACCGGATCGTGCTCGAGTACCTGTTGTCGCCGACCGCGATCCTCGGCCAGTCCGCGGCCTCCGGCGTGGAATTCGTCCACAACGAACTGGTCGCAGCGGCCGACGGGTCGGTACGAGTGAAATCGACTGGGCACGAACGGGTTATCGAAGCCGGTCTGGTGTTGACCTCTATCGGTTACCAGGGCCGGCCGGTGGCGGGGCTGCCGTTCGACGACGCGACCGCGACCGTGCCGAATGACGGCGGCCGGGTGCCACGGGCCCGCGGCGCCTACGTCACCGGCTGGATCAAACGTGGGCCGACCGGTTTCATCGGGACCAACAAGTCCTGCGCCCAGGAGACCGTGCGGAGCCTGGTCGACGATTACAACGCCGGGCTGCTCTAGCGTTTCGTCAGCGCGGCGATCACGGCCGTCAACTCGTCGTCGCGGTTGATCTCCAGACCGCTCGCGCGGGCCGCGCCGTCCAGGACATACCAGGCGAAATCGGCCAGGTGCGTCACGATCTCCTCGCGTGACCGCTCTGGCGCCGCACCGCGGATCCACGCCGACAGCGTGGCCTCCACCATGGTCACGACCGCGAAAGGAACGGTCTTGAACGCACTGTCGTCCACGCCGATGGTCTGCGCGATCGCGGCGATGATGCCCTCGGACTGCCTGGTCATCCGGAGCTTCAGCCCGCTGACCGCATCCAACGAGCCGTCGCTCTCGAACGTCGGCCCGCGACGGACGAAGTCATCGAGGCGCGGGTGATCAAGCATCCAATCGGCGACCGCCGCCACGGTGCGGGTCAGGATCTCGCGCAATGAGCCGTTGGTGACATCGAGATTGGTGTCGAGGATCGCGGCGAAATCGTCGAACACCCAGGACCGGACGCGTCGCTCGAGCTCTTCCTTGCCGGTGAACTGCCGGTACACCACCGACTTCGCCACCCCGGCACGTTCCGCGATACGCACCATCGAGATCTCGGCGCCCGGCGGATTCTCCTCGACCAACGCCACCGCCGCCTGCAGGATCTGGGCACGCCGCTCGGCGTTGTGCTGCTCCCAGCGGACCTCGTAGCCGCTGACCGCAGCAGGTTCGGTGGCGGTCGGCATGGCCTCCACCCTACCGACGACGCCGCGCCGCATAAGTAGCTCTCGATGAGCCAAACGGTTGCGGGGGGCGCATTCAGGCTGTTCGGTCGTAGGGTTGGACGGAAAGGATGTGACGTGACCGAGCCGCAACGGCAGAACCTGTTGATCGTGCACTGGCATGATCTCGGCCGCTATCTCGGCGTGTACGGCCACCCGGATGTGGCCAGCCCGCACCTCGACCGCCTCGCCGCCGAGGGGATCCTGTTCACCCGCGCCCACGCCACCGCACCGTTGTGCTCACCGTCGCGAGGTTCGCTGTTCACCGGCCGCTACCCGCAGAGCAACGGCCTGGTGGGCCTGGCCCACCACGGCTGGGAGTACCGCGCCGGGGTGCGCACGCTCCCCCACTTCCTGGCCGAATCAGGCTGGCACACAGCCCTGTTCGGCATGCAACACGAAACCTCGCAACCGGCCAACCTGGGGTACGACGAGTTCGACGTGTCGAACTCGTTCTGCGAGTACGTCGTCGAACAGGCCACCGCCTGGCTGACTGCGCCACCGCGGCAGCCGTTCCTGCTCACCACCGGATTCTTCGAGACGCACCGGCCCTATCCGCGAGACCGGTACGAACCGGCCGAGGCCGACGACGTCGCCGTCCCCGACTACCTGCCCGATACGTCTGAGGTGCGTGACGACCTCGCCGAGTTCTACGGCTCGATTGCCGTCGCGGACGCGAAGGTCGGCGAACTGCTGGACACATTGGCCGCGACCGGTCTCGACGAGAGCACGTGGGTGGTGTTCATGACCGATCACGGGCCGGCGTTGCCCCGGGCCAAGTCGACGCTGTACGACGCGGGCACCGGCATCGCGATGATCGTGCGCCCGCCGCGTGGCTCCGGCATAGCGCCGCGCCGCTACGACGAACTGTTCAGCGGGGTCGATCTACTGCCCACCCTGCTGGAACTCCTCGGCGTCGAGATCCCTGACGAGGTCGAGGGTCTGTCACACGCCAGCAACCTCACGGCAAACCCGGTGGAAACGGCAGAGATCCGCTCCGAGGTGTACACCACAAAGACCTACCATGATTCTTTCGACCCGATTCGCGCCATTCGCACAAAGGAATACAGCTATATCGAGAATTACGCGGCTCGGCCATTGTTGGACCTGCCGTGGGATATCGCCGACAGCCCCTCCGGACGCGCACTCGGCGATACCGTCCTGAACCCCCGGCCCGGCCGCGAACTGTATGACCTAGTCGCTGACCCGACCGAAAGCAACAACCTGCTGGCACCGGACGCCACCGACAAGGCCGAGGCGATCGCGGACGACCTGGCACTGTTACTGAACGACTGGCGCGAGAAGACGTTCGATGTCATTCCCTCCGAATTCGCCGGAACCCGGATATCGGAGCGTTACACCGACACGTACGTGCATATCCACGGCCGTCCGGCCACCAGCAGATCGGCCATCGCCGCCGACCGTGGCATCACCGATACCCGCCAATAGTTTTCATCACGGTGAACGAAACCTCTTGACGTCTACTTGAATAGGCGCCGCAAACAAATCATGGTTAGAGTCTCGCCATGCCAGATCATCCGATGGCCTACCTGGTGCTCGCATCCCAGCGCAGCGGCAGCACCCTGCTGGTGGAATCCCTGCGCGCTACGGGCATGGCCGGCGAGCCCCAGGAGTTCTTCCAGTACCTGCCGACCACCAGCATGTCGCCGCAGCCGCGGGAATGGTTCGCAGACGTCGAGGACGAGTCGATCCTGCGCCTGCTCGACCCACTGGTCGAGGGCAAGCCGGACCTGGCCCCGGCCGAGATCTGGCGCGACTACATCCGCACCGTCGGCCGCACCCCCAACGGCGTGTGGGGCGGGAAGCTGATGTGGAACCAGACGCCGCTACTGCTGGAGCGTGCCAAAGGCCTGCCCGAGCGATCCGGGCCCGGCCTGCTGGCCGCGATCCGCGACGTCACCGGTGGCGACCCGGTGCTGATCCACGTCTACCGGCCCGACGTCGTGTCACAGGCGGTTTCGTTCTGGCGGGCGGTGCAGACCAGAGTGTGGCGCGGCCGGGCCGATCCGGTCCGCGATGCGCGTGCCGAGTACCACGCGGGTGCGATCGCCCACGTGATCAAGCTGCTGCAGGCCCAGGAGGAGGGCTGGCGCTCCTGGTTCGCCCAGGAGAACATCTCCCCCATCGAGGTGTCCTACCCGTATCTGTGGCGAAACCTGACGACCGTGGTGGCCACGGTGTTGGAAGCGCTGGGTCTGGACCCGCGCCTGGCCCCACAGCCGGTGCTTGAACGTCAGGCCGATCAGCGATCCGACGAATGGGTCGATCGCTACCGCCGCGACGCAGAGAAGGAGGGCCTCCCGGTATGACGACCGATGAGCCGCTTGCGCGAAGAGCATCAAGCACTGCCCTTTTACACGTCGACGAGTTGCGCCTACTCGAAGCCGAGGCGGTGCACATCATCCGCGAGGTGGTCGCCGAACTGCAGCGTCCGGTGCTGCTGTTCTCGGCGGGCAAGGACTCGATCGTCCTTCTGAGGTTGGCCGAGAAGGCTTTTCGACCTTCACCGTTGCCGTTCCCGGTGCTGCACGTGGATACCGGGCACAACTTCGATGAGGTCATCGAGTTCCGCGACCGCCGCACCACCGGACTTGGCCACAAGCTGGTGGTGGCCTCCGTGCAGGAAACCATCGACAGCGGCCGTGTCGCCGATCCGGGGCCCGGAGCCTCCCGCAACCGGCAGCAGACCCGCACCCTGCTGGATGCGCTGGAGGCCGGCGGATTCGATGCGGCCTTCGGCGGTGCGCGTCGTGACGAAGAACGTGCCCGGGCGAAGGAACGCATCCTGAGTTTCCGCGACGAGTTCGGCCAGTGGGATCCGCGGGCCCAGCGCCCCGAGCCGTGGTCGCTGTACAACGGCCGGATCCGCAAGGGCGAGCAGGTCCGGGTGTTCCCGCTGTCGAACTGGACAGAACTCGACATCTGGCGCTACATCGAACTGGAAAACCTTGAGCTGCCGTCGATCTACTTCGCCCACGAACGCGAGGTGTTCGAGCGCGACGGCATCCTGCTCGCGGTGTCGGAGTACGCCCAACCCGCCGGTGCCGAGAAGTCCGCCGTGGAGTGGGTGCGCTACCGCACCGTGGGTGACTTGACCATCACCGGCGCGGTGCGGTCGCGGGCCACCACCATCGGCGGGGTGATCACCGAGATATCAGCCGCCACCGTCTCCGAACGCGGCGAGACCCGGGCCGATGATCGAACGTCCGTCGCGGCGATGGAAGACCGGAAACGCGAGGGGTATTTCTGATGAGCGCTTGCGCGAAGAACCGAGGATCCTGATGTCTACTCGTCAACTGCTGCGCATCACCACCGCCGGTTCGGTGGACGACGGTAAGAGCACCCTGATCGGCCGCCTGCTGCACGACACCGACAGCCTGCCACTGGATCATCTTGAGGCCGTCACCGATTCGGAAGGAGTGGCTGATCTGGCCGCGCTGTCCGACGGGCTGCGGGCCGAACGCGAACAGGGCATCACCATCGATGTCGCCTACCGCTTCTTCTCCACCGACACCCGCAGCTACATCCTGGCCGATACCCCCGGGCATGAGCGCTACACCCGCAACATGTTCACCGGCGCCTCCAACGCCCACGTGGCGATCCTGCTGGTCGATGCCCGGGCCGGGGTGCTTCGTCAGACCCGACGCCACGCTCGCATCGCGAAGCTGTTGGGTATCAAGCACTTCGTGGCCGCGGTCAACAAAATCGACCTGGTCGACTTCGACAAGGGCCGGTTCGCCGAGGTCGAGCGCGAGCTGCAGCAGGTCGCCGACCGACTCGGTGGGCTCGATCTCACCGTCATCCCGATCGCCGCCAAGCTGGGCGACAACGTGGTGCACCGCTCTGAGAACACCCCCTGGTACGACGGGCCGACGCTGCTCGACTACCTCGATAGCGTCGAACTGTTTGCGCCGCAAGCTGATCCGGCCAACCTGAGGTTGGCCGTGCAATGGGTTTCCCGGCCCACCGCCGACCAGCGCCGCCGTTACACCGGCCGGCTCTCGGCGGGCACGCTTCAGCTCGGTGACCCGGTGCTGAGCCTGCCGTCCGGCGCCCGCTCCATCGTGACGGCGCTGGACACCCTCGATGACGACCGCGCAGTAGGTGTTGCACCGCTGTCGGTTTCGATCGAGTTGGCCGACGATATCGACGTGGGCCGCGGCGACGTCCTCGTCAGCGGCGTCTCGGAAGCAGTGGTGCCGGTGCAGGCCCGGGAGATCGACGCGACGGTGTGCTGGTTCTTCGATGATCCTCTGCGCGCCGGCGACCGGCTGGCCCTCAAGCAGGGCACCCGCACGGTACGGGCCACGATCCAGGAGTTGCACACCAAGCTGGACCCGGAGACCCTTGACGAGGTCGAAAACCCGGTTGAGCTGGCACTCAACGACATCGGCTCGATCACGTTGCGCACCAGCTCGGTGCTGGTTGCCGACAACTACGCCGACAACCGCGACAACGGTGCGTTCATTTTGATCGACGAGGTGTCCAACGACACCGTCGGCGCCGGGATCATCCTGCAGGCACGCGAACTCAAACCGAGCGGGCACAACCGGTCCGACATCAAGTGGCATCCGTCGTCTCTGGATCGCGACTACCGGTGGAACAGCACCGGGCAACGCGGCGCCACGATCTGGTTCACCGGCCTGCCTGCCTCCGGCAAGTCCACGCTGGCGGTAGCCGTCGAGCGGGCCCTGGTCGAATCGGGTCAGGTGGCATATCTGCTCGACGGCGACAACCTGCGGCACGGACTGTCCGATGATCTCGGCTTTTCCGCCGGTGACCGGACCGAGAACATCCGCCGCGTCGGACATCTGACCCGGCTGCTGGCCGATGCGGGTGTGGTGGCGCTGGCCTCGTTGGTCTCACCGCTGAAGTCGGACCGGGATACCGCGCGGGCCCTCAACGACGCTGCCAAGCTGCCGTTCATCGAGGTGCACGTGGCGACCTCGCTGGCCGAGTGCGAGCGCCGGGACCCCAAGGGCCTCTACGCCCGGGCCCGTGCCGGCGAGCTCACCGGGCTCACCGGCGTCGACGCCCCCTACGAGGCCCCCGAGAACCCCGATCTCGTGCTCGACACCACCGGCGCCGTCATCGACGACCTGGTGCAGCAGGTCATCGACCTTCTCAACACCCGTCGCTAGCCAGTGATTTGGGTGCGTTTAGCGGCGCTCACCGCCGGTGATTGCACCGAATTCGCGGGCTAAGCGGTGCCCGCCACGGCTGAAACTCCACAAATCGCGTCGATGACGCGGTCGGCGTGGGTGAGGTACAGCCCGTGTGCGGCGCCGGGGATCTCGATGAGCTCGGCGTGTGGCAGCAGTGCGGCCGTGCGTCGCCCGGTGAGCTCGATGGGCGTCGACGCGTCGGCGTCGCCGTGGATCAGCAGCACCGGAAGGTCGAGTTCGGCGAGCTCGGCACGGTAGTCGGTGTGGGCACCCATGCGCTGAGTGGCGAGCAGGGTCTCGACGGGCACGGCAGCGATCTGGTCCACGGTCCACTCGACAATCTCAGGTGCCACGGTGTGGGACCCGTAGAACGGCGGCGCGTTGTCGATACACCATTGCCGCACATCGCGTTCCAACTCGACAAGCATGGCGTCGAGGATGGCCTCGTCTACCCCGTCGGGGTTGTCCGGCGTCTTGACCACCAGCGGGAGTTGGCCCGCCACCAACACCGCGCGGTTCACCCGCGCCGTCCCGTGCCGGCTGAGGTAGCGCACGACCTCACCGCAGCCCAGGGAATGCCCCACCAGCGTCACGTCGTCGAGATCCAGGTGTTCGAGCACCCGGGCCAGATCGTCGGCCAGCAGATCCACCGTCCACTCGCCGTCGTAGGCGCCTGAGCTCCCATGCCCGCGCCGGTCATAGGCAACACACCGAAAGCCCTTGTCCGCCAGGCGTTGGATCACCTGGTTCCACTGGCCGGAATTGAGTCCCCACGAGTGGGTGAAAACCATGACCGGTCCGGAGCCGGTGTCGATGTAGTGGATGTCGGTGCGGTCCGCGGTCTCTAACGTAGGCATGCCCTCATCGTCACGGAGTGCGGTCGGGAAATCGATTACGTGGTAGGTAATGGCTACCGCGCGACTCGGGCGACTTGCGCCACCACGAACACGCGCCGGAACGGGAAGAACGTGATGCCGTCATCGCGTTTGGGATAGGCCTCGGCCAGCATCGGGATGATCGCCTGACGGTATCGCTCCCACAATTCTTCGGTAAGCCTGCCTTTGACCTGCGTCAGAGCCGTCCCGGTGATCCAGTCCAGAACCGGTGTCTCACCGGATAATCGGTGCACATAAGTGGTCTCCCAGGCGTCCACCACGCAGCCCGCATCGGTCAACAACCCGGCATACTCGACCGTCGTATCGACCTGGCCCACATCACGCCACGGCATGTCACGCAGCGGCTCGATGAACGGTTCACGCCGGGCCAGCTCCCGCACCGCGTGGTGGGACGGGGCGTCGAAATTGCCCGGCACCTGGAAGGCGATCCACGCACCCACAGGCAACTGCCCGGCCCACCGCACCACGAGTTCGCGATGCGTGGGCACCCACTGCAATGCCGCATTGGTGACCACCACGTCAGTGTCGGGTTGGGGCGTCCACTCCTCGATCGCCCCGACGTGTGCCTCGAGCCCGCGGGCCCGCGCAGCCTCCACCATCTCTGGTGAGCTGTCCCACGCCTCCAGCGTGGCACCGGGCCAACGCTGCGCCAGCGTCTCGGTCAGGTTGCCCGGCCCGCAACCCAGGTCCACCACGCGGCGCGGAGCCGACGCCGCGACCCGCGACAACAGGTCGTAGAACGGACGTCCCCGGTGATCGGCGAAGGCGAGGTAGGTGTCCGGATTCCACATGCCCCGATCATGCCCGGCGGTCGCATTTTCGGGGGGCGGCTATCGTCAGAGCGCGATGGACGAAGCAAACAAGGTACGCAAGATCTGGACGGAGCTGGGCCTGCCCGGCATCGTCGACGTGCACACGCACTTCATGCCCAAGAACGTGATGGACAAGGTGTGGCAGTACTTCGACAGCCAAGGCCCGATGATCGGCCGGGAATGGCCCATCACCTACCGCGCCGACGAAACACAGCGTGTCGCCACGCTGCGGGAATTCGGCATCCGAAAGTTCTCCTCGCTGATCTACGCTCACAAGCCCGAGATGGCGGCCTGGCTCAACCAGTGGGCCGACGGCTTCGCCAAGGAAACTCCTGACTGCCTGCACACCGCCACGTTCTTCCCCGAGCCGCAGGCCGCGGGCTACGTCACCGAAGCGATCACCGCAGGCACCCAGGTGTTCAAGGCGCACATCCAGGTGGGCAACTACGACCCGAACGACGCCCTGCTCGATGAGGTCTGGGGGCTGATCGAGGACGCCGGCGTCCCGGTCGTCATCCACTGCGGTTCCGGTCCGGTGCCGGGACAATTCACCGGCCCCGACCCGATCGCGAAACTGCTGGGCCGCTATCCGCGACTGGTGCTGATCGTCGCGCACATGGGCATGCCCGAGTACTCCGCCTTCCTGGATCTCGCCGAGAAGTTCGAGCAGGTCAGGCTGGACACCACGATGGCGTTCACCCCGTTCGTCGAAGCGACGATGCCTTTCCCCACCTCGGAGACAGATCGGCTGAAAGCCCTGGGTGAGCACATCCTGTTCGGCAGCGACTTCCCGAACATCCCGTACGGCTACGCCGAGGCCATACACCACCTGATCGATCTGCCGGGCGTCGACGACGCCTGGCGCCGCAATGTCCTACACGACAACGCCGCGAAGTTGTTCGGGCTGAGCTGAGCAGTTAGCTAGCATCGGGAAGCGTGGAGCCGTCCAGCGCAGATCCGATCGAACCCCCGATCCCTGTTCCCGATGTCCCCGGCGGTGATGCCGGTGCGCGGGGCCTGCCCCGGCGTTCCGATCTGACGCTGCGGCAACGCGCAATCGTGGATGCCTCGGCGATCGCCGACATCGCGTTGCGTACCGGGGTCGCCTCGATCGTGGCCACCTCGATGGTGCCGACGACGCTGGCCTCGATGCTGCATCCGTCCGCGTCGCGCGCCGAGCACGACCACATGCGGTTCTACGCGGATCTGGCTGCGGCACAAGATCCCGCGGTGTCGTTCCCGGCACCCACCAGGCCGCCCCGGGTATCCAGCCGCCCGGCCAATCCGGTGGCCGAGATGATCGCGCACGGCCGGGTGGAGAACATCCAGTTCGACAGCAGCTTCACCGCGGTCCACCCGGCACTGCGCGAAATGTGGAGCGGGTTCAGCCGAAACAACGTTGTGCGGGCCCAGCATTGGCGTCACGACGACGGCCCGCACCCCACGCTGTGTGTGATCCACGGTTTCATGGGATCGCCGTACCTGGCCAACGGCCTGTTCCTGTCGTTGCCGTGGTTCTACCGCTCCGGCTACGACGTGCTGCTCTACACCCTGCCGTTTCACGGCCGCCGCGCCGAACGGTTCTCCCCGTTCAGCGGTTACGGCTACTTCGCCCACGGATTCGCCGGGTTCTCCGAGGCCATGGCGCAGGCCGTGCACGACTTCCGTTCCGTGATCGACTATCTGGAGTCCACCGGTGTCGACCGGATCGCCCTGACCGGTATCTCCCTCGGCGGGTTCACCTCGGCCCTACTGGCCAGTGTGGACGACCGGATACAGGCCGTGGTCCCGAATGTCCCTGTGGTGACGCCGGATCGCACGGTCGACGAGTGGTTCCCGGCCAACAGATTGGTGGCCCTGCAACGCCGAGTGGCCAGAACCGATCCCGCGTTGACCGAAGCAGCGGCGCGGTATGCCTCACCGCTGAACTACCGTCCGCTGGTGCCCAAGGAGCGACGGATGATCATCGCCGGGCTCGGCGACCGGCTGGCTCCACCGCAGCAGGCCGAAATGCTGTGGGAACACTGGGATCGCTGTGCGTTCCACTGGTTCCCGGGCAATCACCTGCTGCACGTGAGCCAGCCGGACTACCTACGCCGGATGACCCGCTTCCTGCGGGATTTCATGTTCGACTGACCGCTGCAGCAGCGCCTGCGGCGGCGCGGCCGGGGTGCCGTCCAGGCGGTCCGAGGACAACGGGTTCAACGCTGCCAACGCCGGGCGGTGCCGACCACCCGCCGGTTTCAGGCCGGCCAGTGGGGCCTTGCGTGCGGGCCGGTCCTCCGTACGGATCGCCGCGCCCACGGTCAGCTGCGGCTGGGCCGGAGATCCGGTGAGCTCCAATGCGGTCCAGGTTTCCTGGGCCGGCAGCGCGCCGATCCCGGCCAGCACGGCGTCCAGCTTGTCACTGACGCTGACGCGGTAGGCCGCAACGAATCCCGAGTCGTCCTTCACTCCACGCCAGGTTTCCTCGCCCGGGTCGGGCAGCGGGGAATCCACCCCGTCGACCAGCGTGACCGTCCAGCCCTGCTCACGCAGCTGGTCGGCGAGCCGCCGCCCGACGATTTCGGTAGTGTCCCGCAACGGGATTCGCGACGAACGGGCGCGCAGCGCATCGAGATTGTCCGCTGCGGTCACGGTCAGGCTGATCCAGCTGCGACGGATGCCGCCGGCGTCACGGTGGGTGATCCGGACCTTGTCGCAGCGGATGCCGTAGCGGTCCAGGTAGCTGACCACCACCGGCAACTGGGCCGGATCCGCGGGATCGACGCGCAGGGTGACGGTTTCGGCGTCCGACTGCTCGGCCGGCTCGTTCTCGGAATGGTTGCGCCGCCACACCGCCAGGTGCCGGGCGATCCGCGTGGTCAGGAACAACCCGCCCCACCAGGCCAGCAACAGAACCACGGCCGCGACGGATACTCCGAGCACCCACCGTTCGGTGTCGGTCTGCCATGGCCGGGCCAGGACGGCTGCGACGATGAACAGCGACGCCAGCGCGAGTCGGGCGGTCATGTGGTGGGGTCCTTCCGTCGGTATGCGGCGAAGGCGACGGCCAGCGCCGCCAGCGCAAGTACTCCGGTGCCGGCGAATGCGACGACTCGGCCGGTGTTGTCACGCGGGGCTGGTTCTTGAGGTGCGGCAATGGGTTTGCCTGCGGGAGCCGCCGGTCCGTCCAGCGGCATACCGGCGACATCCCAGGTGAGTGCGGCCACCGGATCGACACCGCCGGCGCCGATGACGTTCGACGGCGAGCGGGCGGCACCCTGGGCCGTCGTGGTCAACCGGTGCATCACCTGGCGCGCGTTCAGTTCCGGAAACTTGCTGCGCACCAAGGCCGCAACGCCGGACACGTAGGCCGTGGCGTAACTGGTGCCGCTCAGCGGAATCAGCTTGCCCTGGTCGGTGGGCAGCGCATTGGCCAACGCTCCGCCGGGCGCGTTGCTCACCGAGGAGATGTTCTCGCCCGGCGCCGAGATCCCCACCCAGGGGCCGGCCATGGTGAATCCGGAGGGCTGGCCGGTGGCGTTGAGCGCGCCGACCGACAACACGTAGGGCTGCCACCACGACGGGATCGACACCGATGAGACGCCGCCCCAGTTGCGCGGGTCATCCGGGGTTCCGGACAGCGGATTGGACGCGCAGGCGGACCCGGTGGTGACCCCGCCCTGGGTGTTGCCCGCGGCGGCGATGATGACCGCGTCCTTCTCGAGCGCCGCATAACGCAGCGCGGCACCGAGTTCGGTCTGGTCGATCTGTTTGTCGGCGGGCAGGCAGGTCACCACGGAGATGTTGATGACGCGCGCACCCATGTCGGCGGCACGCACCACGGCCCGGGCCAGGCTGGCCACATCGGCCGCGGCACGGGCCTCAGCGGCATCGGCGCTGGGGGTCCGCGGGGCGAACCGCGGCGAGTTCTGCCGGATCGAGATCAGCCGGGCTTCCGGCGCCACCCCGGAGAAACCGTCGGGCCCGGGTTGGCCGGCGATGAGACCGGCGACGGCGGTGCCGTGGCCGTCACAGTCGGTCAGGCCGTCAGTCGATTCGATGAAGTCTCCACCGCCCTCGACGTGGGGCAGCCGCGGTCCCGGCTGCACCCCGGTGTCGATGACCGCAACGGTCTGACCCTGCCCGCGGCTCTGCCTCCAGGCACCGGACAGGTTGAGCGCCAACTGATTCGGGTTGACCGCTCCGGGATCGGTACCCGGCCTCGCCTCGGTGGTGACGCACGCCGAACGCTGCGCCATCGCCTCCACCGGGCCGGCACTGCCGGCCGGTGGGGCGGTCTGCGGGTCGACCTCGGGCGGGCTGACCGCACCCGCCGACGGGGAGCCGACCAGCAGCACCAGACCGGCCGTGGCCAGAACACCCAGACTCTTGTGGATCACCGATTCATCACCTGTCGAGAACGAGGCTGAACAGCCCGATGAGGAAGGCCATCACCGGAATCAGCGAAGCATCGAGCCCGGTTGCCAGGAAGCCCACCAGGCGCCGCATCGGCAGCGAGTAGGTATCCGGCGACGCCGCCCGCGGATTCAGTGCGGCAAAAACCCACACCACGACGAGCACGGCGAGCACCACCAGCGCCAACCAGGCGGCCTGGTACCGGCCGTCAATCGCGAAGGCCACCAACAGGACAACGGACAGCAGGTAGGGATGGCCCAGCAGCCAGGCCTTGCAGGAAGCGGAGTCCCAGACGCGAGCCCGCAGGACGGCGCCGAGCGCGGCAGCGACCACGACGTACCACGCCCACGGCGACGCGGTCGACGAACCGACCAGGGCCACCGATCCCGCAATACCGAGCAGCACACCCGCGGCGATCACGCCGGTCTGGTGCGACTGGCTCACCCGGACCCGGCGCGGCAGGTCGGCCAGCACCGAAAGCGGTTGTGCAGACGGGGACGGATCACCCGGCGCCGGGATGACCGGCAGCGGGAAGCGGGCCCACATCGCCGACAGTTGGGCGGCCTGAACGGTGACCACCAGGGCGATCAGGATCAGGGCACACCCGATCACGGTCGAGTTGATCTCCCACAGCGTGGCCGCCGCGGCGACCAGCAACACACCGGCTCCGGCCACCGTGGTCGCGGTGAACACCGCGATGCCCCGGTCGTCGGGCGAGCTGGCCATGCTGATCAACGACCACGCAGCCACTCCAGCCGCGGCCAGCAGAACGCTGGGCGCACCGAAATCGCCTGGCACACCGAGGGCGAACGCTGCGCCGACGGGAACGAGCCCGGCGACAGCCAACGCGGTGGCCAGAGCTCCCGAACGGGCCCGGGTCGACAGCGCGGCGAGCACGGTGGCGATGGCGATGCCACCGACCACGAACAGCCCGAGCAGTTCACCGGTCAGCACGCGATGGGCGACTGCCAGGCCGGTGCCCGCCAGGATCAGCCCGATCAGGGCCAGCGCCGCGGCCCGTGCAATGTGCGCGGGGCCCCACGGGCGTCGGCGGGCAGCCGAGAAGATCACAGCCGCGTCGGCGATGTCCTCGACGATGCGCGGGGCGGCCGGGCCGGCGGGGACGGCTTGCAGCGCAAGCAGATCCCCGTCCACCACGCCGACCGTGTCGAGTGTGGCGTCCAGGCTGTACGGCGCACCCCCCACCGGGGCCAGGCTGAGCCGCACCGGGTCCGGGGCGCTCGCGCCGTCGTCACCGCCGGCGTTGGGGGGCAGCACGATGCGCTGGACCGCGGGCAGAATCTCGCGCAGCGGCAGCTCGGACGGCAGAGCCATCTCGGTCAGCCGGCCACCGTCGTCTCCAGCGGCCAGCACGGCCACCCGGACGATCGGCATCACAGTGTTGTCGGACATTCCTATGCTTTCTGGGTTCTTCTCATGGAGCGTGGATCGTGGCGGGATACAACATCATTGGAGCCATTGGACAAACATTCGTTGACGGCTTCGCTGTCGAAGTCGCGGATGAGCGGTTGGTCGGGGAACCAGGAGCCGCTCGGCAGTGAAGCGGTGAGCCGTTCGATCGCCATCGCGATCGCTTCGGCACTGCCCGCCGTGAAGGTCGAAATCCACTCCCCATCGAAGGCTTTCGACGGGGAGACCAGGATCCGTCCCGCGGGGGTGTCGATGATGCTGACCCCCACCTGGGTGGTGACCCGGTGGCCGTCGCGATGCTCTCCGGCCACGATCTCGACATACGTCCGCCGTCCGTCGAACACCGCCTCCACGATCGAGCGGGCCGAGGCCGGGACTCCGAGGAATCCCAGCACCTCGGTCAGCGGGGTGCCGTTGCGGATCTGCTCGTCGGCTCGGGCGCCGGCCGCGGCCGGCAGCGCGAACTCCTCGAACCGCGCCGGCTTGCGCTGCGACAGCCCGGCCGTGAGCACCGGGCCCAGCGCGTGCGGGTGGGCGATGTCCATCTCGGTGAACGTCACCAACTGCGCGTTACGCAGGACGACAACCGTCCGGCCCGTCTGGTCCCCGGTGCGCGCCACTATGCCACGCAGCAGATCCCCCGGCCCGGAGACAAACCGCAGGTCCAGCCACTGGGTCGGCCGGCAGGCCAGCCGAACCCATTGCGCCACCCGCGGATTCACTCCGCCAACGGCGTCGAGCACGCCCATCCTGGTCAGTTCAGCGGCCTGTTCGGCGACAAAGCCGGCCCGCTGTACCGGTTCGCTGTAGGGCGGCGTGATGGCCAGCACCCACGGGTACGCCCCGGCGCCGAGTACCTCGGCGAGGTACCAGGCCTGATCGGTGGTCAGCTCGACGGCGTTAGCTCCGGTACTCAAGGCGGAGCCTCCGGCTCCAGAAGGCCACCGGCATCAGCCCCACTTGGCGCCTTCAGCCGCGTCGCGGGCACTCATCGACATGGTGTTCATCTCGTGAGTGGACGCCATGGCACGGTAGGCCCGGGTCAGCTCTTCCATCGCCTGGTTCCACTGGGCCTGCCAGGCCTGGTAGGTCATACCGGTGTCACCCTGCCAGGCGCTGCCCAGCGCGGCCTGCTCACTGGCGATGTCAGCACCGACGGCGTGCAGGGCAGCCGAGTAGGTGTTCATCTCTCCGGCATGAGCCAGCATGGCCGGGTAGTTGTACATGATCTGAGACATGAAAACTCCTGTATCCGAGAGTGATTCGGTTAGACCGAGGTGTAGGTGCTGGCGGCGGCGGCATCCTGGGCGACATAGGTGCCCGCGGCGTCGCCGAGGTTCAGCTGCGCGATGTCCAGCAGCGCGTTGACCTTGGCCGACACCTCGACGAATCGGGCGTGTGCGGCCTGGAACGCGGCTGAGGCCTCACCCATATGGAAGGCCTGAGACGACATGGCGGCCTGCTCGGCCTGCGCGATGGTGCTGCGCATCAGTGCGGCCTTGGCGCCGAAGGCGGCCTCGGAGGCGATCAGCTGGGGGATGTGAGCATCCAACAGGCTCATGGATTTTCCTTTCGGATCGTAGACATTTGGCGGTGCGTCGAACGTGGTGAAGATGATCTGGTCAGCTGCGGGTACCCCCTTGCGAATCGCCGGGCTCCCAGGAACCGGGCAGCATCGGCGAGACGGGACTCTCGTCGTAGCTCTCGCCGGCCAGCGTGGTCAGCCCGGCCGCGGTGGTATCGGATTTCGTCTCGGTACCGGTGAATCCCAAGGTGCCGGAACCGCTTTCGGACGTCCGCACCCGCGGCTCCGGCTCCGGCTTCGGCGCCGGGTCCGGGTCGGGCTGCTCGTAATCCATGTAGGCATCCGCGTAGGCGTGGTCTTCCAGAGCCGCACCCCGCTTGCGACGGCGCTTACGCCGCGCCGCGAGCGACGCGGCCACACCGGATGCCGCCGCAGGAATGCCGGAAGCCGGTGCGTGTGCACTGGACTTGCCGCCCACCGTCGGGCTGAAGCCCTCATCGGGGTCACTGCCGAGCACCGCATACGGCGCGAAGGCCGCCGCCGCGACAGGGGCCGGTGCGGCAACTCCTCCGGAGGCAGGCGCAGCGGCGGGCGCGGCGGCGCCTCCGGCCCCACCGCCGATACCCGCGGGCGACAGGCCCGCCATCGGCAGCCCCTGATCACCCCGCACCGGGACCACCGGCGCATCAGCATCGGCCGGAACATCGCCTGGCGCAACATCATCGGTAGGAAGCAGGTCGAGGAAGCCCAGCGCGGCAAGACCCATACCGAGCAGCGGGGCCAGGAACGGCGACAGCGCGACACCGATCCACGTGCCCCAACCCACCGGCTGGAAGATCAACTGATAGATGACGCCGAACAGGAACGGCCCCCAGGTGGTCAGGAAACCGGACGGGTTGGTCATCAGGTCGGTGAGCATGCTCTGGATGGTTCCGAGCGGATCGTTGAGGAACCGCAGCAGCTCTTTGCCGCCGATCATCGAGTCATTACCGAGGTAATCGACCAGCCACTGCGGCAGATTGGGGTACTCGTTGTCGGCCGTCACGTCAGCATTGGTCAGCGCCGAACCGGAATCCGTCGCAGTACCCTGCGCCATCATCTGCCGTGCGTTGGCCGAGGCGGTGCCGGCTTCCCCAACGCCCGGCTTGAGCAGCATCGGCGACGGCGTGCTGGTCGGTGCCGCCATCACAGCGGCCCCCGAGACAGCCTGGTAGGTGGCCATGGTGGTGGCCGCCTGGACCCACATCCGTACGTAGTCGGCCTCGTTGACGGCGATCGGAATCATGTTGATGCCGAAGAAGTTCGTGGCGATCAGCACGCCGTGCACCACGTGGTTGAGCGCCAGCTCGGGCATGGTCGGCATGGCCGCCACCGCCGTGGTGTACGCCGCGGCCGCGGTCTCGTGCTGCACGGCCACCGCAGCACTGTTCGCGCTCTGCTGCGCCAGCCAGGTCAGGTAGGGCCCGTGCGCGGTGATGTACTGCTCCGAGCTCGGCCCTTCCCAGGACCCGGCCTGCACCGCACCCAGCACGCTGGTGAGTTCCGCCGCCGCCGAGGCATATTCGGTGCTCAGCGACTGCCAGGCCCCCGCGGCGGCCAGCAACGACCCGGCGCCTGGACCGCTGGCGAGCAGCGTCGAGTGCACCTCGGGTGGTAGGGCCATCCAAATGGGGGCAGTCATCTCAGATGCCGCGCGCAATCATGTAGGACGAAGCCGCCATCGCGTCACCGGTGATGTAGCTGGCACCGGACTCGCCGACGCCGACACCCGAGCGTCCGAGCTCCTCGACGCCCTGGGCGGCCATTGCCGAGTGCTGGGCGCCGTGGGCGCTGAAGCCGGTCGCGGTCTGCAGCGAAACCGCATCGGCCGCAGGCGGAATCACCGCCGAGACCAGGGGTGCGGCCGCAGCGTGCGCGGCGGCCAGGCGCGCGGTGAGCGCCTCGACGGCCGCGCTGGCGGCGGTCAATCCTTCCGGAACTACCCGCAATGTCATCAGAATTCCTTTCGCCCGTTGTTCACGGAAAGTGCCGTGTCATCGATGAGTGGGTTGACGAGCTGGACGAACTCGGGCGCGTCGCCGTCGCCGAGCAACATGCCGCGTCCCGCGGGGAACCGGGCGAACCGATGCCCGCGGAGCTTGCCGCTGTCGGCCGGATTGCCCGACAGCATCAGCGTGGTCGCCTGTAGATCGTTGAGGCGACGCAGCAACGGTGCCGTCATCACGGCATGCGCCGATCCGGTGGCCCGAGCCGTCACGATGACGCGCAGGCCCAGATCGGTCGCCTCGGCCAGCAGTCCGACGATGTTGGCCCACGGGCGTTGCCCCGCGAACGGACCGCTGACCGCGGGGCCGTCTGGGATCTGGTCGACGTCGTCGATGATCAGGTAGTGGATGTGGCCGTCGGGTCCCGACCGCTGATTCCACGCGCTGAGTTCCTGCGGGCTCAAACCGGCCGGCGGACGGCGCTTCTCGATGAGCGCCGACAGGCCCAGCATGGCCGGCAGCACACGGTCGATGTTGGCGGTGTACTCGTTGTCCGGGAACAACGGCTCCTCCACCAGATGCAGCCGCCGGTCGATGACGGTGAAGGCCACCTCGTCCATCCGGGAGTTCTCCCGGATGGTCCGGATGATGTGCCGCAGCAGCGTGGTCTTCCCCGACTTCGTATCGCCGAACACCGCCAGCAGCGGGTTGTCCTTGAAGTCGAGCACCACCGGTGCCAGGTCCTCTTCGCGCTGTCCGATGACCACCCGCTCGGGCGCCGGGTACAGCGGCGCCAGCACGGCGGGGGCCAGCGCGGTGGGCAGGAGGCGCACCGGCGGTGCGCTCTGCCCCGGGTAGCGGGAGTTGATGACGGCGATGTCGCTCAGCTCCGGCTCGGCGAACAGGAAGTGCTCGGCGGCCATGGTCAGGCCCCGGCCCGGCTGATCGGCGGGCACGGACTCCGCCGGACGGCGCAGCGCACCCACCACCCGCACGATGCTGTCGTGGCTGTCGTGCAGCTTGAGCTCGAGGCGCAGGCCCAGGCCGTCACGCATCGCCAGCGGCACCTCCAGCCAGTTCGGCGTGGTGATCACAACGTGGATGCCGTAGGCGAGACCGGTGTTGGCCAGCTCGGTCACCTTGGCCAGCAACGGATTACGCGTGTTGAAGGTGTCGGTGTTGTCCCGGCTGAACGCGTACAGGTTGTCGATGACGAGGAAAACGTTGCCATAGCCATCGGAATAACCACCGCGCTGACGGTTCACCGCGCCCTGCTGCTGGCGGGCCCGCAGCAGTTGCTCGAGCTCGCCGAAGGTGCGACGGATTCGCTCGGGCTCCAGCGGCGTGGCCACACTGCCGACGTGGGCCAGATCGGCCAGACCGGCCAGCTGTCCGCCGCCGTAGTCCAGGCAGTAGAAGCTCACCTCGTTCGGCGAATGCAGCGCCGCGGCCGACAGCATGAAGGTCTGCAGCGCGGTCGACTTGCCCGAGCGCGGACCACCGTGGATCAGCACGTTGGCTGCCGACGAGTTCGCGTCGAACACCAGTGCATCGCGGCGCATCTCGAACGGCTTGTCGATCTCGCCGAGCGGCCAGCGCAGTTGACCGGGTTCCACCTCGGTGCGGGCCAGCACGTCGTCCAGGGCGATCGCGCCGTCCAGCGGCGGCAGCCACAGCTTCGGCGCCTGCGGGCCGTAGGTGGCCAACTGGTCGCCGATGGTGGCGATCAGCTTGCGCGGTGGTGCGACATTGAATTCCGGCTCGTTGCTGACGATCACCGTGTCGGGCTCGGGCTCGACCCGTGAGGCCGTGAACAGCTGAGGCTGTGGCAGCGCCCGCACCACGATCGACTTCTCGGCCCGCGGCGGGTCGTAGATGCCGTCGACGTAGGTGCTGCGGAACTTGACCGGCACCGCACCCGGGGCGGGCACCAGGAAGCCCTCGCCCTTGTGCTCGCGACCCGACTCGATGTGATACGCGTCCTCGACCCCGATGATCTGACGAGAGATGCTGGGGCTGGACACCTTCAGACCGATCCGGTACGACGTGTTCTTGTCGATGTCCTTGATCCGGCCCACGTCGAGCGTCTGCGACGCGAACAGGATGTGAATCCGGAACGAGCGGCCCTTGCGCGCAACGTAATCGAACAGGTCCGCGTACTCGGGATGCTCGGCGAGCATCAGCGTGAACTCGTCGGCGACCACGAACAGCGTCGGCATCGGAGGCAGGTCGTGGCCCGCGGCGATAGCGGCCTCGTACTCGGTGACCGAGTTGAACGCGCTGCCCTGAACACGGCGGCCGGCTTCCTTGAGCAGTTGCTCGCGGCGGGCCACCTCACCACGCAGGGTGTCGGCGAACCGGTCGGCCAGCGACCGCTTCTCGGCCATGTTCGAGATGACCGCGACGACCTGCGGGAAGTTGCGGAAGATGTCGGCTCCGGCCTCACCCTTGAAGTCGGCGTAGATCACGATGAGCCGCTCAGCGGAGTGAGTGGTCAACAGCGACAACAGGATCGACATCAGGGTCTGGGACTTGCCCGAGCCCGTCATACCGATCATCAGGCCGTGCGGGCCCATGCCGCCCTCGGCCTCGTCCTTGAGGTCGAAGTACAGCGGCTCGCCGGTGGCGGTGACGCCGATCGGCACCCGCAGTTCGTCGTCGCGGTTGCGCGGGGCCCACAGGCTCGCCACGTCCAGGGCCGAGGCATCCGGGATGTCGAGCAGCGTGCCGAAGGTGGCGCTGCCGGTGGCGGTGGACCGCACGTAGCCGGGATTGGAATCCCAACGCGACAGCCGCCGCGCGATGTGGGCGGCCTCGGCGGCCGACATCGTGTCAGCCTGACCGACATAGGGCTGCCAGCCGCTGCTCTGCCAGCGCTCGATCCGGCCCTCGGTGACCCGCAGGATGGGCCGCTCGGGATCCGGGTACTGCTCGCGGTTGGGCAGTTTGTCGCTGCGGTGGATCACGGTAACGCCGGTCAGTCCGGGCTTCCGCGCGATGTCGTCGGGATCGGCTTCGGGATCGTCCAGGACGACCAGCAGATGCTTGAGGATCTGGTCCGCCTCGGCGGGGAACGCGGGCCGGCCGGCCAGGACCGAATCGAGGTGTCCGCGCAGCTCGGTGACGCCGGTGGTCAGGTAACGGGCCGGACCGACACCGTCTGCCTGCGACGGAATATCCACGTGCGGAAGCCATTTCAGCCACGACCAGGAGTCGGAGTCGATATCGGGAGAGGCCAGCGCCACCCCGAGCATGGTCGGGTCGTGCCACGTGACGGCCTGCGCGATCCAGGCCCGTAGCGCGTCTCGGACTTCCTCGGCCTCACCGATCACGGTGATCCTGGCCAGCTTGGTGACGTCGATGCCGGTCGGGGCGTCGCGCACGGTGCGCTGCACATCGAGCAGACCGCGAAGGGTGCTGTGCGACACCGGTTCCAAGTCGATCTCGTCGGCGATGTCCTTGACCTTCAGCGCGGCGTCCAGCGGCACATCGTGCAGCCCGGCCCGCAGCACCAGGAAGTCGCGGTCGCGCGGGTCACGTTCCCACTGCCGGCGGGTACCCGGGACGGTGGCCAGCGCCTCGGGCTCGGGGTGAGACCAGTCCAGCGCCGCGCGCTGCTCGGCAGCGTGCGCACGGACGTTGTCGCGGACCACCGACAGGTAGCGCAGGTAGTCGGCGCGTTCGGCGTCGACCTCCTCGGTGCGCATCTTGTTGCCACCGCGGTAGAGGGCTGTGGCAGCCAGCAGCAACACGAACGGGAAGAACAGCATCGTCGGCGAGATCATCCGCATACCGGTGGCGAACAGCGCCACGATCATGCCCACGATCAGGATGACGATCAGGTAAGGCAGCACCCGGCGCAGCAGCGACGGCGGGACCATCCGCTCCAACTGGGGCGGCGGTTCGATCGTGATGGTGCCCTTGCGGGTGGTCGGCGGCGCCAGCCTCCGCTGGTGCTCGAAGATCAGCCGGCTCATCGCGTTGCCTCCAGGCGTGCAGCATTTGCATTGGGCGACAACGCATCATGTGCGGTCAGGGCGTCGCCACGGGACAGGGTCGGGCCGGCAGCGAACTGCGTCAGGATCGACCACGGAACAGGCAGGGCAGGCGAGGTGAGACCAAGCGCCGCAACAACTTTGTCGTCGCCGGCGGTATCGATGCCGTAGCGCACGCCGGTATCGCTGACCCAGAACAACGAGCCTGCGGTCGGCGAGCCGGGCTCGGCCCCGACGGTCTGGACAAAGTAGCCGCTGCCCGGGGTCAGCGCGACCCGGTTGGCGGCGCCGTTACTGCCCGCGCCGACCAGGCCGACAGTGTGCAGGCCGTCCGGCACCGGCAATGCCGCTCCGGACAGGACCGACAGCTTGCTCTCGGTGGCACCCTCGGGCTTGGTCCACTGGGCACAGGTCACCGGGGCGGTCGACGATGCGACCAGCTTGACCGGTGCTCCCGGGTAGCCGGCGGTGTCGATGGCGCGTGAGACGGGCATCCGCGACACCTCGTCGGGCCCGATCCGCGGAGCCTGGTCCAGGCCATAGGAGTTGGTGTTCCGCAGGATCGAGGCCAGGACCGGCGAGACCGGCTGCAGTCCGTCACCCAGCACCGCGTAGTAGCGGGCGGTGTTGTCGGCGTCGTAGGCCGCCACCACACCACCGATGGGCACCGGGGTCGACAACCCGTAGCTCGTCGGCGCACCGGCGTCGGCGATGTGCGGGGCGGTCAGTGCCGGAGCTTCGGGGATGGCGTTGAACAGGCCGGCCGCGATGGGCCGCGGTGTAGGGATCTGTCCGCCGAGACCGAGGGCGTCGGTGACGGCACGGTTGGCCAGATCGATCGGGCTGCGCTTGCCGTCCCACAGCAGCCAGTCGCCCGGGGTCGGGCCTTCACTGTTGTGTACCAGGACCGCCTGGTCGGAAGTCAGCGTCAGGGCACGCTCACCACCCGATGTGAGGGCACCGGCAATGACCGTCACACCGGCGTTGGTGCCGGAAACCGCATCGCACACAGTCCAATCCGCGTCGGTGCTGGTGCTCGGCACCATCCGCTCCGGCGCGCCGGGGATGCCCAGCAGGTTGCCGCGCGGGAACTTGTCGATTTCACTGGTCTTGACGGTGCTCGGGTTGTCAGCCTTGCCGGTGATCAACCGCGCCGAGGTCAGGTTGAGCACCGGATGCAACTGCTCACCGACGCGAACGTAGAGGGCCGCCGTCGATCGGTCGGCGAGGACCGCGTCGTTGTCGGCCGATCCGCCCGGCCGGAACAATGAGAACAGAAAACAACCGATCAGACCGGTGACCACGATCAGGGCACCGGTCATCACCGCACGGCTCTGCGTGCGCAGCGGGTCGACCAGCATGCGGGTGTCGTGCAGCGCCACGCCAGAAGCGATCCGGCGCATGACGAATCGCCAGCCGGTGACCTGGTTCTTGGTGACGAAGCCGCGCCGGTACTGCACCCCGTCCGGGTTCTCGTTGTTCGGCGTGCGGGAGCTGAAGGAACGACGCTCGTCGGAAGGCCCTGGCGCGGTCATGCGGGCACCGTCAGACCCAGGCCACGGAGCAGCGGGCCGGCCGAACTGTTCACATCACCGGCGGTGATCGTCATCATCTCCTCGTCGGTGAAGTCGTGGTTTTCGCCGGTGGAACCGGCAGTGGGCGGAAGATGATCGAGGCGGTACTCGCGCTCCTCCTCGGAACGCTCGACCAGGTTGCGGACAAAGCGGCCGTTACCGGCGATGTCGAGGCTGCGCCGCGGCACACCGTTGCCGTCGGGCATGGTGGCCTCGGCCAGGTAGCCGAACAGCTTCTCCATGTCGTCGTGGGCGGACTTCTCGAACGTGCTGTCGCGCTTCTCGGCCATCCGCTCGGCGATCTCGACGAGTTCGGACGAGGAGTACGACGGGAAGTCGATGCTGCGGGTGAAGCGCGAGCGCAGACCTTCGTTGGTGTCGAGGAACATGTCGAGGTCTTTGCGGTAGCCGGCGACGATCACGACGAGCCGGTCACGGTCGTTCTCCATGCGGGCCAGCAGCGTGTCGATGGCGACCAGACCGAAGTCGTTCTTGGCCCCGGTGGACACCAGCGCGTAGGCCTCATCGAGGAACAGCACGCCGTCGAGCGCGCTGTCGATGATGGCGTTGGTCTTGGCCTCGGTCTCACCGATGTGCTGGCCGATCAGGTCGGCGCGGTGAACCTCGCGGACCGTCTCCTTCTTGAGAAGCCCCAAGCCGCAATAGATCTTGGCGACGACGCGGGCGATGGTGGTCTTACCCGTTCCGGGCGGGCCGGCGAACACGAGGTGGTTGGTGCGCTGGGCCACGGCCAGCCCGCGTTCCTGGCGCCGGATCGACATGGCGACCGAGCTCTTGAGCCGCGCCACCTGAAACTTCACTTCTTCCAAGCCGATGAATTCGGCCAGCTCGGCTTCGGCCTCGACGAGCAGGTGCGCCTTGCGCTCCTTGGCCCCCGGGTCGACGAAGTCGGACTCCGACGGTTCGGTCTCCGAGTCCCATGGATCGGTCCGGGCGTCGATGCGGGCGGCCGTGGTGATCAGCAGCCCGAAGGTCGGATCCGACAGAGCCTCTTCAACCTGCTTGTTTTCCGGGTGCGCGGCGAAGAGGTCCTGCAGCACCTCGCTCGCGTCTTCGTCCTCGCCCTGCCCGCGCAAGGTCAGCGCCTTGGCGAGCGCGCCGTCGAGGGCGGCCACCGCGATCGGGCCGGACGGGTCCTCCAGGTACGACAGGGCGGGTGCCAGCATGCCGAGCCGGGCCAGCGCGATGCCCAGGGTGATCCGTGCGGCGTGACCGGTGATCTCATCGAGCGACGGGTCGGTGACGACCGGGGTGAGCAGTCGCACCACGTCGTTCCAGCGCTGGGCCCGGTGGTTGACCGCCACCCGCAGCCAGGTGGCGTTCAACCACCCCGGCCGACGGGCGAGCAGCTCGCCCACGAGCGCGTCGGCCTCGGCGAGCTGCCCGTCCGCAGCGCGGCGCGCGGCGTAGGCCAGCTGGAAGTCGTCCACCTCACTGGCGCGGAACTGCAGGTACAGCCCACTGTCATAGGTGAAACCGAGGTCGCCGGCGGCCAGATCGATCTGACGCTGCAGCTGACCGGCGCTGGTCCGGGTGCGCCACACCGCGTCGATGACCGCACCGGATACGTCGCCCGCGGCGGCCAGACCGGTCCAGGCGTCACAGTGGTCGTGCGCGATGTGTGCCAATCCAGCAAAGCCGGACCGGGCTGCGGTGAGGTCGGCCGGACGCTGCCGGTCGTTCACCGTCAAGCCCAGCGCACGACAACATGTGGCGAAACGGCTGATCACATCGCGATCGAGCCGGGGCGCTCCCTGAGGCGGAGCCGCAAGCGTGTCACTACCCATATGCGTGCACGGGAGCGACTAAGCCCCCGAATCTCTCCCTTATGTATGGCTAAGCTAACTTTTGCTGAAGTTAGCATTGCATAACTTAACTGTCGAGAGGCACGTACTCGGGCTAGCTCGTGAACTGCCTCACCTTTTGGTCGCAGCCACCAAGGTGATAGTTCCCGTCATCAGGCCCGCTTCGGAGTTCGGACCCGGCACGGGGCGGCCCGCCCGGGCCAGACACTCATGCAGCGGTGTCGCAGCACCATCCCAGCCACGCTCACCGAACCACTGCTCCGCGGGAGCGTGCTGCTGGTTGTACACGAGGGTGAAGAACGCGTTCTCCTCGCCGGAGGACACCGCTTCGGCGCGCTTGGCCTCGAACGCCTCGTCCGGCATCGGAATCGCTTCCTCGATACCGACGAAGCTGCCCGGCGCGGCCAGCGCATCAATTCCAGCAAACAACCGTTCCTGTGCTGTGGCAGGGAGGTAGATCAACAGTCCCTCGGCAATCCAGGCCGACGGGCGCGACGGATCGAACCCGCTCGCGCGCAGGGCCGCCGGCCAGTCCTCCCGGAGATCGATGGCCACCTCGCGCCGCTCGGCCGGCGGCGCCTCACCCAGCCGCTCGATCGTCTCGCGCTTGAACTCGAGCACCCGGGGCTGATCCAACTCGTAGACCACGGTGCCGTCGGACCACGGCAGGCGGTAGGCCCGCGAGTCCAAACCGGCCGCCAGCAGCACGACCTGCTTGACCCCGGCGTCGATGGCCCGGGTGAAGTACTCGTCGAAGTACTTGGTCCGGGCGCCCTGGAAGTTGACGAAGCTCTCGCCGAATTCGGTCTGCAGCGGATGCTCGGGGTCGGTGCCCTCGACCGCAGTCGTCCATTCGCCGCCGACCGCGCGACAGAACACCTCGGCATACTTGTCGACGGCGAGCGGATCGGGCTTCTGAGCCTCCAATGCCCTTGAGGCAGCGACGAATAACGCCGTCGAGCCTACGCTTGTAGTGATATCCCAGTTGTCATCATCGGTACGCACCCGCGCGAGGGTACGCCCCGGTTCTGACAGCTACACCAGCGGACGACCGGTGCGGATACGCCAGTCGAGGTCTTTGAGCAGCACATTGAACGGGAACTGGCGCAGGAACGACGGCAGCAGGTCGTTGATCGTGCGCAGCACGGCGATCAGCCGGTCGAACCGCTTCTGGCTCTTGGCATCCCACGGCAGCCGCATCTCCTCCCGGAACCGCTGCGGGAGGAATCCCGTGGTGATCAGCAGGGCTACCGCATCGAGCCGGCGCTGCACGAAGCGGGGCAGCACCGGGTTCTTGGGCCGGCCCGCGGCGATCGGATACAGGTATCCACGCACGGTGTCGTCGATGTGCAGCCGTTCCAGGGATTCCTCCCAGTACCGGTCGAACGCGGCCCGGTCGGCCGGCCACATGTCCTCGGGCACCTGCAGTGTCGTGCCCATGGTGACGCTGTCGCGGTAGTGCCGGTCGGCGGTCTCGTCGTCCAACTCGCCGATGAACATGCGGAATACGTCGACCCCGCCCTTGTAGAGGCAGGCGGCCACCCACAGCTGAAGGTTCTTGTCGAACGCGTTGTACTTCACCGGGCTGTCCTCGGTGGAGTACACCTGCGCGTGCGCCTTGTTGACCGCACGCCGGTAGGCCGCCTTCTGCGCGTCGCTGCCCCGGGTGGCCACGGCCAGGTAGGTGAAGGTCGTCCTGGCGCGCTTGACCGGGTGCAGGTCGGTGCGACCGCTCTCGACGCGGCTCTCCACGACGCCGTAGCCGACGCCTGGGTTGGCCAGCTGCATGATCACGTTGGCGGGGCCGGCCAGCAGCGCCACACCCATCAGCCCGTCGTCGAAGCCGGCGCCCCTCCGGCGCTTGGGCGGCGCGGCCCCGGGACGCGCCGATTCGTTCATCGGCCGCTCGACATGCGGGATCGGTTCGCTGACCGTCATGGCCACCCCTTCTGAAAACTGAGAACCTGCGTTTCCTGATACTGGCCTGCCGGACTGACAGGTGTCAAGATGTCTGGGTGAAGCAGGTCCGCCCGTACCGCGGCGTCGAAGCGGCCGACCGCCTGGCGCAGCGCCGCAGCCAGCTGCTCGAGGCTGGGCTGGATCTGCTCGGAGCCGAGGACGCCGAGGTCACCGTGCGCGCGGTGTGCCGCAGCGCCGGGTTGGCCGCTCGGTATTTCTACGAGAGCTTCACCGACAAGAACGACTTCATCGCCGCGGTCTACGACTGGGTGATCGCCGATATCGCGACGTCGACGCAGGCCGCCGTCGCGGCCGTTCCGCTGGCCGATCAGACCACCGCCGGGATGACCAACATCGTGCATCTGATCGCCAAAGATCCGCGGATCGGCCGGCTGCTGTTCAGCGTCAAACTGTCCAACGAGGTACTGGCGCGCAAACGTGCCGAGTCCACCGCGCTCTTCGCCGCGCTGCTCGGTCAGCACGCCGGCGATGCGTTGCAGCTGCGTGAGAACGACTATCTCAGGGCCACATCGCATTTCGCCGTCGGCGGGGTGACACAGACGATCAGCGCGTGGCTATCCGGCGAGATCACCCACTCCCCCGACCAGCTCATCGACCAGTTGCGTTCGATGCTCGACGCATTGGCCGGAATGCAGCAACCCGGAAACTGACGACGGTCTCAACGCCCGCCGGCATGCGCGTACAGGCCGGGGTCATGAGAACAGACGATGAGTAGGCCCGGGTCGTTACGGTGGTACAGCTCGGCGAGCCGCTCCTGATTGTCCCGCAATTGCTTTCGGTCGTAGCAGACCAGCGCTTCCTGTGCGCGCAACACAGCAGGCACGCGGGACCGTCCGTCCAGCGTGCCCGGATGGTAGAACGCATCCCCGGCGTGCAGCACCCAACGATTCCCCGCATCGACCGCGACGGCGGCATGCCCGCGGGTGTGGCCGGGTAGGGATATCAGCACGATGCCCTCGCCGATGGATTCCAGTGGAACGGCGGTGAATCCGCGCCAGGCCTCCCCGTCCGGCGTGTGCTCGACCAGTCGGGGCCCATGCGCCCACTGCCCGCGCCGGTATCGGACCCGTTCCCGCACCGACGGTGCGTACACAGCGCCGCGGGCTTCGGCGGCGGTGACATGGACCAGCGCATCGGGGAAGTCGGCCAGGCCACCGATGTGGTCGAGGTCGAAATGTGTCAGCACGATGTGGCGGACGTCGGCGGTGTCGAAACCGAGCGCGGTGATCTGGTGTGCCGCAGTCTCGATCGGGCTCAACGCCGGCCGGATGACATGCCGGTACGGCCCAATACGTCGGGCCGGGTCAGCACAGTCGTGAGTGCCGAACCCGGTGTCCACCAGCACCAGCCCGTCGGAGGTTTCGGCCAGCAGCACATGGCACACCAGTGTGGCCCCCGGTACGTGCATGGTGCCGCAGTTGAGGTGGTGGACCTTCACCGATCGTGATCCTCGGGTCGGACACCGAAGGTGTTGAGAAAGTTGCACACCAGTTGGTAGAAGCCGACGGTCAACGTGAAATCGGCCAGCTGGTTGACCGTTAGGGTGGTCAGCGCGTCATCGCGGTCGGCATCGGTGAGGGTGTGGTTGTCGAGCAGCACATCGGTCAACCGCAGCAGTAGGGCCTCTTGCTCGTCGAGACGCTCCGCCGACCCCGACTCGGCAGCCGCGATCGCGTCCTCGCTCATACCGATCGCGCGCCCGATGTTGACGTGCTGATAAGTCTCGTAGCCCGCCCGATAGCGGTACCCGACCCGCAGGATCACCAGCTCACGCCACGTCGCCGGCAACGAGTTGTGTTGCAGCACATCAGCTGCCAGGGACAGAAAGCCCGGAGCCAGGTTCGGGCTGTGGGCGATCATGCGGAAGATGTTCAGCGATGCCCGACTGGTGACGGCCTCGCGCAGTTCCGGGGTGAGCGCGTCGAGGTCCGGGTAGGCGAATTCGGTGGTCATCCGAGTACCCGGATCGGCTCGGTACCGTCCCAGTTGGCGGCGACCTCGCGGACGTAGTCGAACATCTGCCCCTTGGGTCCGCTGATGTCGCTGATCTCGATGACGGTGCCCTGGTCGAACTCGGTGTCCAGATAAGCGAATCGGCCTTGCTCACCGCCGATGCTGCCCTCCTGCCCGACGGTGTAGCCGGCGGCCAGTGAGCGGTCATAGAGGTCCTGGTAGTCGGTGCTCCAGTAGGCGATGTGTTGGGCACCTTCACGCCCGGAGTCCAGGAAGTCTCGGTACATCGACGGGGCGTCGTTGGTGGGTTGGATCAGCTCGAGCTGGACATCTCCGGAGTTGGCCAGCGCGACACTCATCGTCATCGCCGAATCCTCTCCGCGGTAGCGGAAGTAGTCGGTGACGACGTTCTCGATGTAGAACCACGGCCCGACACCGCACCGGACCCACTGGTCCATCGAGGCGTGGATATCGCGCACCACGTATCCGATCTGGTTGATACTGCCGAAGATTCGGCTCATGAGGGGCCCTCCTGGGTCAGTCGCATGGTCAGTAGTTGTTCGATTTCCGACCGGGCTGCCGCCAGGTCGACGTGTTCATCGATGAGTGCCTGCAACGCGACACCGCGAAGCATGGCGATGATGACGGTCGCCAATCCGTGGGCGTCGACCGATGCGGCGACCTGGCCCGCTGCCACAGCCAATTGCAGTCGCTTCTCGATCTCCTCACGGAATTCCCGGTCGGCAGCCACCATCGCAGGCCGGACCTCCTCGGACGGGTTCGTCACGGCCTCGGCCCACAGCACCAGCCTGGCCCGGTTGACCGGCAGCGGATTCGACAGCACCGCGAAGTAGATGTCGATGAACGTGCCCAACTCATCGAGTGCGTCAGAACCCGGCTGGTCGAACATGGCCTCGCGGAACTGGTGGGTCACCGTCTCCACCAGGCGTTGCATCAGCGCACCTTTGGAGCCGAAATGGTGGGTGGCCAAGCCCCGGCTGTAGCCGGCCCGTTCCCCGACGTTGGCCAGCGTGACCCGGGACGGGCCGACCTCACCCACCAATTCGGCGGCCGCGGTGATCAGCTTGCGTTCGGCTTCCCCTCGGCGCTGCTCCTGAGTGCGCCTCTCACCGGATTCACTCATGGCTTCCCCAATCCAGCTTGCTTGTTGCCCAACAAGTTATATCTGCAGGAGTTTGCCGTCAAGGGGGCAGGCACGAGACAGACCTTGGATGATGGCGGTATGCAGAGTTCCGGACGAGGCGCGGCCGGCCCGGTTTTGCTACGGCCGAGCCCACCGCTGGCCGCCCACGTCCAGTTCTTCGGTTACTGGCAGAACATTCAGGCCGCGACCCATCGCAGCCGCGCCCTCCCCCGCGGCGCCGCCACCGTGATCATCGATCTCGGTTCCCGCGAGCGCGTCGATTTCTACGCCGCCGACGCCACCACCCGCCTCGACGTCGGCGCCGCCTTCATCGCCGGGGCGGGCGTGGCCTCCTACGTCACCCAGATCGATCCCGCGCAAACCGTGCTGACCATCCACTTCCGTCCCGGTGGCGCGTCGGCGTTCCTTCCGATGCCGCTGGACGACCTGGAGAACACCTGCGCGGACCTGGACACAATCTGGGGCCGCGACGCGTCGGCGCTGCGCGCCCGGCTGATCGACGCCGCATCGATCCAGGCCAGGGTGGCACTGGTGGAGTCATTCCTGCTGGCGCGCATGAGATCCCGTGTTCCCGCGGTGGCCGCGGTTCTGCAGGCGGCGGAACGTCAACCCTCACTGCGGGTTTCCGACGCCTGCGCGTTGACCGGGTTGTCGGCCCGACGGCTGATCGCGGCCTTCCGGGCCGAGGTGGGACTGACACCCAAGGCCTATCTGCGGGTGCGCCGGTTCCAGGCCGCGATGAGACTGCTGGACGCCGGCGACGCCGGTGGCGCCCGGATCGCCACCGACCTGGGCTATTTCGACCAGGCGCACCTCGTCCGGGAGTTCCGTTCGTTCACCGCCATGACGCCCACGCAGTACACCCAGCGCCACACCTGGCTGCCGAGTCACGTCGGGATCAACCCGCCCCGGTGAATCTGCGGGTCACCGACGGCGCCCAGCCCGGGTCTCCGGTGGTGGCGTAGCGGACCCAGGCACCGTGCATCGCGGCAGCCAATGCGGCGGGAGGTTCGGGTGGCCCGAGCAGCCTGCCCGGGCCGCGCAGCGACTCCACACCGAGGCGATCGAACACGAACGGCAGCTCCACGGCGTGGGCGGCACCCAGCATCCCGTCCACTGCTTCTGAGCGCCAGCCGAATTCGTAACGGTGCGTCGCGGCACCCGCCAGCTGCTCATGGGTCCCTGCCATGCGGTCACTGCCGGTGCGGAACAACGCGTCGCCCAGCATTGCCGAACGCAGCTCACCCCAGCCCGCCGAGGGAGAGTGCGCGCGGTACCGCTGGATCAACGCGGCAGGGTCGGCATCCACCTGTGCGGCGAGGTGCTCGACGTCGCCGCGGGTCGAGGAGTCGAGGTGCCCTTGAGGAACCAGGTAGAGGTTGCCCTCCTCGGTGTTGGTCCCGATGAGCAGACCTACTTCGGGATCGAGTTGCAGCGCAGGCTGTTCGGCGAGAACCAGGCTGAACGGACTCAGCCCCAGCAGCGGGTCGAAACTTCTCTCCGTGCGCAGATCCAACCCGGAGAGCTTGGGAACCGCCTCGACGAGCGCGTCGTCGGAGAGCCGGTCGAACCCGGCGGCGGTGGGCTCCACGCCGAGGGCCTCGGCCGCCACCCGGCTGACCCGTTCGGCCTGCGCAGGGGTGAACGCACCGAAGCCGTTGCCGCTCTGCATGATTACGCGACGGATCAGCCTGTGCACGCCCAGCGTGGCCAGCACCCCGGCGGTGATCGTCGCACCGGCGGACTGGCCGAACAAGGTGACATTGCCGGGATCGCCGCCGAATGCCTCGATATTGGCCTGCACCCAGTCCAGTGCGGCCAGCACGTCGAGCAGGCCGCGATTGGCCACCGCCCCAGGCACGTCGAGAAATCCCGTGATGCCCAGCCGATAGGTGACCGTCACCAGAACCACGCCGTCGCGGGCGAAGGTGGTGCCGTCATAGAGCGGTGAGCGGGTGGAGCCGGCCATGAAACCACCGCCGTGGACGAACACCATGACCGGGCGACGCTGTGCATCCGGCGGGGCCCACACATTGACGGTGAGGTAATCGGAGCCGCGCACCCAGCCCGGTCCGAAGAACGGTGACATATCCAAGCGCCCGAAGGTGTTTCGGGGTGACTGCGGCGCGGTCGGCCCGGGTCGGGTCGCGTCGCGCACGCCGCGCCAGGGCTCGTGCACCTCCGGAGCGGTGAAGCGCCCGGCGGTGGTGGGCGGCGCGGCGTACGGAACGCCCAGGAATGCCCGTCCGTGTGCGGTGGCAAGCCCCCGGACGGCGCCTGTCGTGGTGTCGACGATTGCGTCAGTCATGCTCAAGCCCCCGTTACCCGGTCGAACGCCGCCCATTCCTTGACCGCGAACCGGTCGCCGTCCCGCATCACCTCGGCCGCTCCGTGGCCGCCGAAATGGGCCGGTATCACCAGCGTGTTGGTATCGGCCGCGTGGCCGAGTACCCGTCGCCGCGTTTCCCGCGCCTGCCCGAGGTCCTCGCAGTAGCAGCTGTTGACGTCGGGTTCCGCGATCTGTAGCGGGGTGTGCATCATGTCGCCGACGAACACCGCACGGTCGTCGCCCGACTGCAGCCGGACCACCGCGGAGCCCGGGGTGTGTCCCGGTGCCGGTTCCAGCGTCAGGTTGGCATCGAGGTGAAAAGTGTTTTCCCACAATGTCGTTTGTCCGGCCTCGTGGACCGGCGCGACACTGTCGAGGAAGACGTTGTCCCGCCCCGCGACGGGGTCGCCGCGGTTGACCGGGTTCCAGAAATCGAAGTCGGCCCGCGGCATCAGGTAGGTGGCGTTCGGGAACGTCGGGATCCAGTTGCCGTCCTCGAAGTAGGTGTTCCAGCCGACGTGGTCGATGTGCAGGTGGGTGTTGATCACCACGTCGACGTCCTCGAGAGCGACGCCGGCCCGCGCCAGATTCCCCAGAAAATCGGTGTCCAGGTGATGCCACACCGGGGCGTGCGGGCGCTCTTTGTGATTGCCCACGCCGGTGTCGACGAGGATGGTTCTGCCCTCGCTGCGCAACAGCCACGTCTGGATGGCCGATACGCAGTCGTCGTTGCTCGGATCGTAGAAATCCGGGGCCAGCCAATCCTGGTTGCGCCGCCACGCCTCGTCGGTGCTCTCGGGGAAGAATTCCTGCGGCGACAGCCGGACCGAACCGTAGTACTCCATGACGCGGGTCACCGTGACGTCGCCCAACACGATTTCGTTCATGTCCCCAGCCTGGCGACGCGACGATCGGCCAGCCAGACCACGCGGTGCCTACCACTGGCAGGGATAGGCACGGCGCGGAGTCCCGGAGGCATAGTGGGGTTATGACCGGACAACTCGGCGAGTTCCTCCGAGCCCGACGCGGGCGGCTGCATCCGGAGGACGTGGGGCTGTCCCGATACGGCGAACGACGACGCGTGGCCGGACTGCGCCGCGAAGAGGTCGCCCAGCTGGCCGGGGTCAGCGTTTCCTACTACACCCGGTTGGAGCAGGGGCAGGCGGTGAATGCCTCCGAGGCCATCCTCGACGCGCTGGCCCGGTCCCTACAGCTGGATGTTCACGAGCAGGCGCACCTGAGAGAGCTGGCGTCCCAACGCGCGCAGCCGCCGCGCCGCCCTCCGGTCGAACGCGTCAGTGCGTTTACCCGCGACCTGTTGCGATCGTTGGAGCACCTGCCGGTGCTCGTGATCGGCCGCCGCACCGATGTGCTGGCCTGGAACGAGCTGGGGCATGCCCTGCTGGCAGGCCATCTGGATTTCACGTCGGTGGACCGGCCCGCGACCCGGCCCAACCTGGCCAGGCTGTTGTTCCTCGATCCGCACACCCGCGACCTCTACCTGGATTGGGACCGCAAGGTGCGCACGGTGGTCGGCAGCCTGCGCCTGGCGGCGGGTCGATATCCCGACGATGCGCTGTTGTCCGCTCTGATCGGTGAATTGTCGGTCAAGAGCCCGGAATTCGTGTCGCTGTGGGCCGATCACCGGGTCAAACCCTGCGAGGCGGACTCCTATGACCTGCACCATCCGCTGGCCGGGCGGCTCACCGTCACGATGCAGAACCTGACAATTGCCCGCGACGTCGACCAATCACTGAGCGTCGTGACCACCGCCGAGGGTTCGAGTTCGGCGGATGCACTGCAGCTGCTGGCGCAATCGACCCGGGACAAAAATATCCAAGCCGCCACCCCGGCCGGACGCGCATGATGGCGAGATGACCAACTCTGGACAGACCCCGGGGCAGGCCGTCGCCGATACCGGCACCCTGGTGGCGGCCATCCGGGCCGAGGAGACCCGCCGTCCCGACCGGCTTTTCGACGATCCGTTCGCGCACAAGCTGGCCGGTGAATCCGGGCAGCGGATGCTTGCCGAAGCCGTCGCCGCCACCGGCGACAAGTCGATGGTGCAGATCGTGGTGCGCACCCGGTTCTGGGACGAGGCGTTGTTGAGTGCCGTACCGCCGGTGCGGCAGGTGGTGATCCTCGCCGCGGGGCTGGATGCGCGGGCGTACCGGTTGCCGTGGCCCGACGGCACCACGGTCTTCGAGCTCGATCAGCCCGCCGTGATCGCGGCCAAGGCCGACGTCCTGACCAACGACGAACCACGCTGCCGGCGGGTGGGCATCGGCGCCGATCTCACGCAGGACTGGACCGACGCGTTGCGGTCCAACGGCTTTGACCCGGGAGCACCGACCGTGTGGTTGATGGAAGGGCTGCTGCAGTACCTCGACGAGAGCGCCGTGCGCGCGTTGTTCTCCAGGGTCGATGTACTGTCGGCACCCGGCTCGGTCCTGCTCTACGACATCGTCGGCAAGACGCTGCTGGACAACGTGATGCTCGCTGCGGTGCGTGAGCAGATGGAGCGCAACGGTGCGCCGTGGCTGTTCGGCACCGACTCCCCGGAGCAACTGTGCGAACCGCTGGGCTGGTCAGCGGTCGTCACCGACGTGGCCGAGCCGGGCAACAAATGGAACCGGTGGTTCGCCCCGGCCGTGCCACTGGACGTCCCCGGGGTGCCGCGCGGCTACTTCGTCACCGCCACCAAGCCATAACCGGACTGACTACCGCCCGGCGCCCACCGGCGGACGTCGGTCGGAGGCCGTCTTGGGCGGCGTTTGCGCGTCGTTCTCGGTGAATTCCTTGGTCCAGCAAGCGAATTCCAGTGTGATGCCGTCGGGGTCGAGGAAATAGAACGACCGGACGTAGACACCGGGGTGCACCGTGGCCGACGCCTGCATGGGGCTGTCGTCGTGGTTGAGCACCGGCCCGACACGAACACCCTTGGCCTTGAGCTTCTGCCGGTACTCGTCGAACTTCTCGGCGGGCACGTGCAGGGCGATGTGGTTCAGCGAGCCGGTGGCGCTCATGAATTCGCCGATGCCGGGAATGGCGGCCGGCGCCGAGATCCCGGGCACCCCGTCGGGGGCGTCACGGAACCAGAAGAACGCGATGCAGTCCCCGTTACCCGCGTCGAAGAAGAAGTGTTGCCCCATGTCGCCGGGCAGATCCAGCGATTTGATCAGGGGCATGCCGAGCACGTTGGTGTAGAAGTCGACCGTGCGCGCCATGTCCGCGCACACCAGTGCCACATGGTTGATTCCGCCGAACTCGAACTCCGAGTTGGGATTGTTGGGCTTGATCACGTCGATGAACCTCCGGGGCGAACGCACCAAGGACTGGCGCAACTACGAATCTGAATCTAACATCAGATTCAGATGTGATCAATGGCCGTTAGGAAATCCGTGACCGTCAGCCCCCGCACCCCGTTGCCGACCGCGCGCGGCCGCCAGACCCAGGCGGCGATCGACAGCGCCGCCCGCACGGTGATCGCCCGCAAGGGCATCCTGGCCACCACCATCTCCGACATCGCCTCGGAGGCCGGCCGGTCCGCCGCGTCGTTCTACAACTACTACGCCTCGAAAGAAGCCATGGTGCGCGAATGGGCCCTGCGCTTCCGCAACGAGGCCCGCGAACGCGCGCTTCCCGCGACCGGACCGAATCTGAGCAACTGGGAACGCTGCCACCAGGCGGCCTCCGCACACTGGATGACCTACCGGCACCGCCTCGCCGAGATCATCGCCGTGTCCCAGATGGCCATGATCGACGACGACTTCGCCGAATACTGGGACGAGATCTGCCAGCTGCCGATCGCCATGATCACCGAGATGGTCAAACATGCTCAGCAGCAAGGGTTCTGCCCCGATGACGACGCTCACCTGACCGCCGTCGCACTGGTGTCGATGCTCAACCAGTTCTGCTACGTCCAGCTGTCCGGCGGCCGCGACGCCGTCGCCGACGACACCGCCTGCATCACCACCCTGGCCAACGTGTTCTACCGGACCATCTATCACGAGGAGACCCCGCGTTCATGAGTACAGCGTCACCGGAAGTGGTCCGCGAGTTCATCGGGCTGGAATCCCCGACGGGCCAGCGCGCCGGCGCCGGCGGGTACCCGTGCCAGGGCCTCTATTACCGCGGCGCGGGGCACAAGCCGACGGTCGCGGTGATCGCCACGCACTACCAGATCGACTTCTCCGAGCACTACATCGCGGACTACCTGGCGCGCAGGGGCATCGGCTTCCTCGGCTGGAACACCCGTTTCCGCGGGTTCGAGAGCAGCTTCCTGCTCGATCACGCCTTGGTCGACATCGGCGTCGGTGTGCGCTGGCTGCGCGAAGTCCAGGGAATCGAAACCGTTGTGCTGCTGGGTAACTCCGGCGGCGGATCGTTGATGGCGGCCTACCAATCCCAAGCCGTCGCGCCGAACGTGCAGCCACTCGACGGCATGCGGCCCGCCAAGGGCCTGACCGAGCTGTTGCCTGCCGACGGGTACGTCGCGAGCGCGGCCCACCCGGGCCGCCCGGACGTGCTGACCGCCTGGATGGACGCGTCCGTCGTCGACGAGAACGACGCCGTCACCAGCGATCCCGAACTGGACCTGTTCGACGAGCGCAACCCGGCACCCTATTCGGCCGAGTTCGTGGCCCGCTACCGCGCGGCGCAGGTCGCGCGCAACGAGAAGATCACCGACTGGGCCGAGAGCGAGCTCAAAAGAGTTCAGGCGGCCGGATATTCGGATCGCCCCTTCACCGTCATGCGCACCTGGGCCGACCCGAGGATGGTCGATCCAACGGTCGAGCCGACCAACAGGCAGGCCAACCTCTGTTATGCCGGGGTACCGATCAAGGCCAACCGGTCGGCCCGGGGCATCGCCGCGGCCACCACCGTGCGGAACTGGATCGGCATGTGGAGCCTGCGGCACGCCCAGACGCGGGCCGAGCCGCACCTGGCCCGGATCACCTGCCCGGCACTGGTGATCAACGCCGGCCAGGACACCGGCGTGTACCCGTCCGACGCCCGACGCATTCACGACGCGCTCGCGAGCACGGACAAGACACACTGCTCGATCGACACCGACCATTACTTCACGACTTCCGGCGCCCGCGACGAGCAGGCCGATACCATCGCCGGATGGATCGCGAAACGGTGGCGGTGAACCCCGGCCCGATCCGGGTTCTCGCGCACTTCACCCCCGGGGACAAGGTGCTGGGTTTCCTTGCACCCCACAAGGACTGGCTAGACGTGACGTTCTGCGCCGAGGACGACGACGCCACCTTCCACCGCGAGCTGCCCGCCGCCGAGGTGCTCTGGCATGTGTTGCGACCGGTCTCCGGTGACGACCTGCAGCGCGGTCTGCGGCTGCGGCTGGTGCACAAGTTGGGCGCCGGGGTCAACACCATCGACGTCGACACCGCCAGCCAGCTGGGCATCCTGGTGGCCAACATGCCCGGGGCCAACGCCCCGTCGGTGGCCGAGGGCACCGTGCTGCTCATGCTGGCCGCGCTGCGCCGGCTGCCCGAGCTCGACCGCGCCACCCGGGACGGCAAGGGCTGGCCGTCGGATCACAGTCTGGGCGAGACCGTCCGCGACATCAGCGGGTGCACGGTGGGCCTGCTCGGCTACGGCAACGTCGCCAAGAGGGTTGAGAAAATCGTCGTCGCCATGGGCGCCGAGCCGTCACAGGTACTGCACACCAGCACCCGCGACACCGGTCACCCACGGTGGCGCAGTCTGCCGGACCTGTTGGCCGCCAGCGATATCGTCTCGCTTCACCTCCCGCTGACCGACGCCACGCGCGGCCTCCTCGACCAGAAAGCCCTGGCGTCGATGAAGTCCGGCGCGGTCGTCGTCAACACCGCGCGGGGTCCGATCATCGACGAGCCGGCCTTGGTGGAGGCACTGCGCACCGGGCACCTGGCCGCGGCCGGTCTCGATGTGTTCGCCGAGGAGCCGGTACCGCCCGGCAACCCCCTGCTGGAGCTGCCCAATGTGGTGCTGACACCGCACGTCACCTGGTACACGGCCGACACCATGCGGCGGTATCTGACCATGGCGGTGGACAACTGCCGGCGCATTCGTGATGGCGAACCGCTGGCCCACGTAGTTAACGGGGTGAGATAGGCCGCCGGAGTGGCGCCGGTCACGCCGGGGTACCCTCGGTCCCGACCGACCGGTTAATAGAGATATGCCCCGGATGGAGGTGCCGCATGCCCATTGCGATCACGACTGAGCACAGCGACCTGGCCGATTCGGTCCGGTCCCTGGTAGCAAGGGTGGCGCCCTCGGAGGTGCTGCACGAAGCACTCGAGACTCCGATCCCGAACCCCCCGCCGTACTGGAACGCCGCGGCCGAGCAGGGGCTGCAGGGCCTCCACCTCTCGGAATCCGTTGGCGGGCAGGGGTTCGGCATCCTGGAGCTGGCCATCACACTGGCCGAGTTCGGCCACGGCGCGGTCCCCGGGCCCTTCGTCCCGTCCGCGATCGCCGGCGCACTGATCTCGGCCGGTAACCCCGAGGCCGAGATCCTCGGCGGTCTGGCCTCGGGCGAGACCATCGCGGCCTACGCCATCGACTCCGGCCTCACCGCGACCCGCCACGGTGACGGCCTGGTCATCCGCGGCGAGGCCCGCGCGGTGCCCGCGGCGGCGCAGGCATCGATCCTGGTGCTCCCGGTCGCGATCGAGTCCGGCGTCCAATGGGTGGTGCTGGACGCCGCCCAGCTCGAGATCGAGCCGGTCCGCAGCGTCGACCCCTTGCGCCCACTGGCACATGTTCGGGCCAACGCCGTCGAGGTCGAACCCGACCGGGTGCTGTCCAACCTGAGCCGCGCCCACGCCAGGGCACTGATCACCACACTGCTGTCGGCCGAGGCCATCGGTGTCGCGCGCTGGGCCACCGACACGGCGACCTCGTACGCGAAGATCCGCGAACAGTTCGGTAGGCCGATCGGCCAGTTCCAGGCGATCAAGCACAAGTGCGCCGGGATGATCGCCGACACCGAGCGCGCCACCGCCGCCGTCTGGGACGCCGCCCGGGCGTTGGACGACGCTCAGGAAGAACCCTCGGCGACAACCCATTTCGAGTTCGCCGCAGCGGTGGCCGCCACCCTGGCACCTGCCGCCGCACAACACACCGCCCAGGACTGCATCCAGGTGCACGGCGGAATCGGATTCACCTGGGAACACGACGCCAACGTCTACTACCGGCGTGCGCTCGTCCTGGCCGCCTGCTTCGGCCGGGCCTCGGATTACCCGCAGCTGGTGGTCGATACCGCGACGGCAACCGGGATGCGCCCGGTCGATATCGACCTCGATCCCGACACCGAGAAGCTGCGTGACGAGATCCGCGCGGAAGTGGCTGCGCTGAAAGCGATTCCGAGCGGCGCCGAACGCAATACCGCGATCGCCGAGGGTGGCTGGGTGCAGCCGCACCTGCCCAAGCCGTGGGGCCGCGCGTCCGAGCCGATCGAGCAGATCATCATCGCCCAGGAATTCGGCACCGGCCGCGTGCGGCGCCCGCAGATGGGCATCGCCTCCTGGATCATCCCGTCGATCGTGGCGTTCGGCAGCGATGAGCAGAAGCAGCGGTTCCTGTCACCGACGTTCCGCGGCGAAATGATCTGGTGCCAGCTGTTTTCCGAGCCGGGTGCGGGTTCGGATCTGGCCAGCCTCACCACCAAGGCCACCAAGGTCGACGGCGGCTGGCGCATCACCGGGCAGAAGATCTGGACGACGGGCGCCCAGTACTCGGCGTGGGGCGCCCTGCTGGCCAGGACGGATTCCAACGCGCCGAAACACCAGGGCATCACGTACTTCCTGCTGGACATGAAGGCTCCGGGCGTCGAGGTGAAGCCGCTGCGCGAGCTGACCGGCAACGCGATGTTCAACACCGTGTTCATCGACGACGTGTTCGTTCCCGACGACATGGTGCTCGGTGAGGTCAACCGGGGCTGGGAGGTCAGCCGCAACACCCTGACCAACGAGCGGGTGTCGATCGGCAGCAGCGAGCCGCCGTTCTTGGCCAACCTCGAGCAGTTCGTGGCGTTCCTCGGTGCGGGCCAGTTCGACCAGATCGACCAGAATCGCGCGGGCCAACTGATCGCCGAAGGCCATGCCGCCCGGGTGCTCAACCTGCGGTCCACCCTGCTGACGCTGGCCGGCGGCGATGCCATGCCCGCCGCCGCGATCTCCAAACTGCTGTCGATGAAGACCGGCCAGGGCTACGCGGAGTTCGCCGTGGCCTCCTTCGGCACCGATGGCGCCGTCGGCGATCCCGAGCAGGAATTCGGCCGCTGGGCCGAGTATCTGCTGGCCAGCCGCGCCACCACGATCTACGGCGGCACCACCGAAGTTCAGCTCAACATCATCGCCGAACGCCTGCTGGGCCTGCCCCGCGATCCGTAACTTTCGCTACTCGCCCAAGGGTGGCTCAGGAGCGCGTTGCCTTGGCGACGAGATCACGTACGTCGCGCAGGTGATCTTCCATAGCCCGACGCGCGGCCAGTCCGTCGTGGGTACGCACCGCATCGAAGATCTCCTGGTGACCACGCACCGACGCGCACCGCCCGTGTCTCGTGGAATGCGAGTGCTTACGCACCTCACCGGTCCACTCGCTGGTCAAGGTCTGAAGTGCGGACAGGAGCGGGTTCTGCGCGGCCTGCGCGAGCAGCAGATGAAACTCGACATCGAGGCGAAGTGACTCAGCCTGCAGAAGGTTCTCGTGCGACTTGTCGAGGACATCACGAAGCTGCAGCAGGTTTGCCGACGTAGCCCGGTGTGCGGCGAGCTCCGCGATCGACGGCTCGATGACCGAACGCAGTTCGGCGGCATGCTCCTGTTCGGTTCCGCCGCCGGCTATCCCGAGCAGCTCGTCGACGCTCGCAGTCGGCGCCAACACAACGGTTCCGCGACCCCGGACCCGCGAAATCAGGCGCTTCGACTCGAGTTCGTGCATGGCCTCCCGAAGCGAAGACCGCGATACCGACATCGACACCGCGAGCTCACGTTCCGATGGGAGTCGCGTTCCGGGCGAGATCTCGTTTGTCGCGATGAGACGCTCGAAATGTGCTGCGAGCGCGACCGATACACTTTGCGGTCGCTGGATCATCGGCGGGATCGCCCCGCCTGCAGGTGCGTTCAACTCGGATCCTGCCTCCCTGTTCAGATCCCAACATAGGTCCGATGGTCGGGCCAAGCAGTCCAAAAACCGACGCTGACGATTTCCTGCGGAATAACTCTTTGTTACTCGTGTTACGAGAAACGCTCTCGGCGTGCTGCGTCCCTGGTGGCCACCTAATTTCAATTTCAGTTGGCCGGACCATCCGGCCAGGATCGCCCGCCCCCTCCGCGCCAGTGAACAGGACCTGCCATGAAAAGCTCGCACCGTACCGCACTTCTCGCCGTTGCCGTCGGTGTTGCACTCGCTGGCTGTACATCGTCGACTGAAGCGGCGACCACCGAAACGTCCACTGAATACACTGATCTGGCCTCTTCGGCAACATGCACCGACCTGCGCGCCAAGAATCCGGACCTCAACGGCAAGACTCTCACCAATGCGATCAACCCGTACACGCCCGGGTATGAGACCGTGAATCCGGAAAACCCCAGTGAATACCACGGTTTCGACATCGATCTCGGAAACGCCCTCGGGGCCTGTCTCGGCTTCAGCAACGATTATGTCGCCGTCGGGTTCTCCGAACTCATCCCGACGGTGGCCAGTGGCCAGGCCGACTGGATCCTCTCCAACCTCTATGCCACAAGGGAACGTGCCGCAGGCGGAGTCGACTTCATCAGCTACTCAAAGGTATTCGACGGCATCCTGGTGGCAAAGGGGAATCCGAAGAAGATCACCGGTATCGATACCTCGCTGTGCGGGCTCACGGTTGGGCTCAACAAAGGATACGTCGAAGTTCCGCTTGTGGAAGCCGTCGGTCCCGCATGCGTGGCGGCCGGCCTGAAGGCGCCGACCGTCAGCCTGTTCGACTCGAGCGCCGACTGCACGCAGGCGGTCCTCGCCGGCCGCGCGGACGCGTACATGAATGACGTCAACACCGTCAACGGATTCGTTGCGGCTCACCCCGACAAGCTCGACTCCGCCGAAACCGTCATGCTCGACTACACGATCGGCATCGGGGTGCCACAGGGCAAGCACGAGTTCCGCGATGCCATCCAGGCGGCACTCACCGAGGTTCAGTCGAGCGGACTGCAGGACAAGCTTGCTGCCAAGTGGAAGCTGACGGAGAACGCGGTCGCCGAGCCGACCGTCCTCAGTGTCGGCTGATGTCCCGCTCAATATCGAAGCAACCCAACGAATCTGACAGAAGTGAGGTGAACTCATGGACAAATTCCTGCACTATCTGACGCTGCCGTGGCTGATCGACGGCATGCTGTTCACCCTCCAGCTCACGCTGTACGGCTTTGGCGGCGGCATCGTGCTCGGCACACTCCTTGCCGCACTGCAACTTACGAGATCTCGCGCGTTCACCGCGATCGGCCGTACCTACGTCGTCATCTATCGCGGCACTCCGCTGATCCTGCAGCTCGTCTTCGTCTTCACCGCGCTACCCCACATCGGGATCACGCTCCCGCCCCTGGTCGCCGGCTCGGTGGCCCTCGCGATGAACGAAGCAGTCTTCGTGTCCGAGATCCTGCGCTCGGGGATCAAGGGCGTCGACCCCGGGCAGTCGCTCGCCGGTCGAGCACTCGGCCTCACACCCCGCACGCTGATGCACCGCGTGATCGCCCCGCAGGCATTCCGGTCAATGATCCCCGCCCTGGGCAACGAGTTCGTCTCCACCATGAAGAACTCTGCGCTGGCATCGGTCATCGCGGTACCCGAGCTCACCCTGCGCACCCAGCAGCTCGCCTCGGCCACCTTCGACTATTTCTCGATCTACTTCGCGACGGCCGTCATGTACCTCGCGCTCACCGCTGTACTCAGCGTCATCCAGCTGATTCTTGAGGATGCGCTCAACCTCGACCGCGACGACCGGTCGCTGCTGTCCCGACTCGGATTCCGGCGCCGGGCAAGCACACCGACTCCGCCAACGGACCCTTCCGTCGCCGCCGCACCTGCTGCCGAGCGACAGGAAATCGGCGACACCATCCTCGAAATCCGCGACCTCCACAAGGCCTATGGCGAGAACCAGGTGCTCAACGGCATCAGCATGTCGGTGCGGCAGGGCGAAGTCATCGCACTGCTCGGGCCGAGCGGATCCGGGAAGAGCACCCTGCTGCGCACGATCAACCACCTCGAATCCGTCGACACCGGAACGATTCGCATTGCCGGGCAGCCCCTCGGCTACAGCCAGTCCGGTACACCGCTCTCGGAGCGCCAGATCGCACGTGCCCGGATCGCAGCCGGCGTCGGCATGGTGTTTCAGCACTTCAACCTGTTCAAACACATGACGACGAAAGAGAACATCGCGGCACCGTTGCGGTGGATCCAGCGCCTGAGCAAAGAGGAAGCCGCCGAGCGGGCTGGCCTGCTGCTGTCGCAGGTAGGCCTCGCCGACAAGGCAGGTGTGCTGCCGCACCGGCTGTCCGGCGGACAGCAACAGCGAGTCGGTATCGCCCGCGCTCTGGCCGCCCGTCCCAGGGTCCTGCTGCTCGACGAACCGACGAGTGCGCTCGACCCCGAACTTGTCGCGGAGGTCCTCGGCGTCATCCGCGGTCTGGCCCACCACCACGGGTTGACGATGATCATCGCGACCCATCAGTTGCGGTTCGCTCTTGAGGTCGCCGACCGTGTCGTCTTCATGGCGGGCGGAGTTGTCGTCGAAGAGGGCAGCGCCGACCAGGTGATCACCCGGCCGCAGAGCCCGGTCACCGCCCGCTTCGTCAACGCGATGCAACTGGCGGACGCATGAGCGACGCTTGCGGAGCGAATCAACAGGTGACATGCGGGACCCGAGCCTGCGAGGGAATCGCATGATCGCCAAACAATCCTTCAGTTTCACTGCGGCCGAAGGCATTCCGCCGCAGGTCGGGCCGTTCGCCCACGCGACACAGTGGGGCGACACCCTGTACCTGACCGGCCAGATGCCCACCGATCCCGCCACCGGCGAGCTCATCGACGGCGGCGTCGCCGGGCAGGCGAATCAAGTGATGGCGAATCTTTCGGCAGTACTGGCGCGATTCGGGGCCACGCTCGACGACGCCCTGATGGTGCGCGTCTACCTCACCGACTTCGACGATTTCGACGTGTTCAATGCCGAGTACGTCAAGTGGTTCGCCGGCCCGCTGCCCAGCCGCACCTGTGTCGGGGTCACCGGCCTGGCGGTGGGAGCGGCCGTCGAGATCGATCTCATCGTCGGACTTCCCCAAGCCACGTCCACCCCGGCACCGGCACCCACGGAGGCACCATGATCTTCCCAACCCTTCATCCAGGCGAAGGCCACATCGGTGGCGAGCACTACCTGCAATCACACCCCGATGATGTGCTCTGGGGATGGCTTCCCAACGCGCGGACAAATCCCGTGCTCTCGGTGGCGTCCGGTGAGACGGTGACCATCGATACCGTGAGCCACGAAGGAATCCTCGAAGACCAAGGGCGAGAACCGGTTTCGTACTTCGCGCAGTTCGGCGTACACAGCGTCCTCAAGGACGTCATCGATATCGCCGCGAGCCCCCTCGCCCACGACGACACCTGTGGTCCCCACATCGTCACCGGGCCGATCCACGTCGGCGAAGCACACCCAGGTGACGTTCTCAAGGTCGAGATCCTCGATCTCGCAATGCGTGTTCCCTACGGCTTCATCAGCAGCCGGCACGGTTACGGTGCGCTCGCAGGGGAGTTCCCCGAGTTTCCCGACTCCGAACCGGTGCGTGCGGTCGACCAGATCGTCTCGATGGGCACGATCAGTCACTTCAGTTGGGTCGAGAAGCACCTTGGGATGCCCTATGGCATGCTGTCGGCGGGCGACGGCACCCGTCGCACAGTGCGATTCCCGATCAACCCGTTCCTCGGCATCATGGGAGTCGCCTGCGCAACCGAGGACCCGGTGCCATCGGTACCTCCCGGCGACCACGGCGGCAACATCGACATCAAGCACGTTGTATCCGGTTCGACCCTGTACCTGCCTGTGCAGGTCGACGGGGCCGGCTTCTTCACGGGCGACCCGCACTTCGCACAAGGCAACGGCGAGGTCGCGCTGACGGCGCTCGAGGCGCCACTTCGGGCAACCATGCGACTGACCGTTCTGAAGTCCGATGACGCCCGCGCAGCGATAGGGGCCATCACCAACCCGGTAGTGGAAACCGCAACCCACTGGATTCCGACCGGGATGGACGCCGACCTTGACGAGGCGATGCGCATCGCGGTCCGAAATGCCGTCACGTTTCTCAACACGCGGCTCGGCGTGCCGCGCGATGTGGCATTCGCCTACCTGTCGGCGGCCGGCGACTTCGAGGTGAGCCAGGTGGTGGACGCGGTCAAAGGGGTGCACTGCATGATCCGGAAGGCGGACTGGGCCGCTTGGACATAGGCAGCGGAAAACAGGCGTCGCACTGACCTGCCCGTTCGACACCGCTGGTGCTACCGTCGAAATAGGCGGCTACCAGAAACGGTTGACACTCAACGATGAGGACGTCACGACTTCGCATTCTGCGCCCGGTGCTGCTGGGTGCAGCTGCGCTGTCGGTTGTCATCGCGCCGACCGCCGTGTGGGGGCAGAGCTCCCCGGGGGCCGCGGAAATCCACGCCGAGCCTTGCGTGAACGGTGTCATTCCGTGGAACCCCTACGTGGTGAACTGCAATCTGCAGCCCAGACCACCCCGGGTGCGCGGGTCCGCCCCCGACGCCGGCGCCATCATCGCGTGCCGAGGCAGGCCAGGCTGTCTGGGCTGGTATGTCAACGGGCCGCCATGACGAGGTGAGCGGACGCCATGGGCGACGTGGATGACGTCGAGAAGCGTTGGCACGACCCGCAGATGTTCCGATCCGCGGTGGGCTATGTGCTGGCTGTGGCGGCCGTCGCCGGCGTCGCCCTGACGTTCTACGCCTTTGACCATTCCGTACTCTCAGCGACGCTGGTCCCGACGATCCTGTTCGTCGGAGGCGTCGGGGCATTCGTCCGGACCTACCAGGTGTGGAAGGCCGAGGGCACCTGGCCGATCTGGCAGGGCGCGGGGTGGTTCCTGCTGGCGTTGTCGTTGATGTGCCTGGCAGTGCCAGGTTCAGCGATGCTCTCCTAGCTCGCCCTTGCTGAGTGTGGCTTCCACAGCACGGGCCCGGGTGAGTGCGGTTTTCGCGAGGCGCAAGGACAGCCGGGGCGACAGCCGCTCCAGGTACCAGAACACCTTCCACCACGCCGGCACGATGATGGTCGCATCACCGCGCTTGACCGCACGCACCACCCGGTCGGCAAACACGTCAGGAGCCATGGGCCGCAACGGCTCCCAGACCTTCTCGACGTACTCCTCATCGCTGGCCGGCGGCGTCTTGATCCGCCCGAACTTGCCACCGGCGAGGATCGGGGTCCGGACCACGCCGGGGCACAGCGCCGAAACCAGCACGTTGTGCCGCTCGGCCTCAACCCGCAACGTCCGCGAGATGGAAACGACGGCATGTTTGGTGGCGGCGTAGCTTGCCTGGCCCGCACCTGACATGAGACCTGCCATCGAAGCCGTGTTCACGATGTGACCGCTGCCCTGTTTGATCATGATCGGGTAGACGCTCTGGATGCCGTGCACCACACCACGCAGGTTCACATCGAAGACGTCGTTCCAGTCATCGAGCGTGTACGAATCGACCTCACCGGCGACCCCGATGCCCGCATTGTTGAACAGATAGTCGATGCGCCCCGATCGCTCCACGATCTCGGCGACGACCCGCTCGAACGAGGCGTAGTCGCGTACGTCGAGCTCGATGGCGTGTGCTGTTCCACCACTCGCTTCGAGGCGGCCGGCGAGGTCTCGCGCGGCGTCGGTCTGTCGATCGGCTATCCAGACCTCAGCGCCTTCCCCGGCCAGCCTGGCCGCGAGCGCGGCACCGATACCGGATGCACCACCGGTGATCACGGCGATCTTTCCCGACACGCTCTGCGCCCCCATGGCCGCAGAATACGTTCGATCTCGCCGCCCCGCCGGGGGTTGAGCTCCTAAGGCAGGATTGAGTCGACGTAACCGCCGTCGACCCGCAGCGCGCCACCCGTGGTGGCCGAGGCCAGCGGAGAGGCCAGGTAGGTCACCATGTTCGCGATCTCTTCAGGCTCGATCAGGCGCTGGATCAGCGACTGCGGCCGATGCTTGATCATGAACTCGCGCTGCGCCTCATCCCACGGCAGCGATTTGTCGACGAGTTGGTAGACGAAATCCTCGACACCGGCCGTATGAGTCGGCCCGGCGATCACCGAGTTCACGGTCACCCCGGTACCCGCGGCTTCTTTGGCGAAACCACGCGACACCGCGAGCAGCGCCGTCTTGGATACGCCGTAATGGATCATCTCCGCCGGCGTGACAATGGCGGAGTCACTGGCGATCTGGATCGCCCGACCCCAGCCCCGCTCGGTCATTCCGGGCAGATAGCTGCGGATAAGCCGCACCGAGGCAAGGACATTCACGTCGAAGTAGGTGCGCCATTGCGCGTCGGTGATCTCCAGCGGCGGCACGGCACCGAAGATCCCGAGGTTGTTCACCAGGATGTCGACATCGGGTAGCTGACGCAGCAGGTCTGCAGTTCCGTCCTCGGTCGAGACGTCAGCGGCGATGCCCAGTACGTCGAACTCGCCCAGCGTGGAGACGGCTTCATCGACCCGGGCCGACGTACGGCCGTTGACGGCGACACGGGCACCGCTACGAGCCAGTTGCTCGGCGATGGCCAGCCCGATGCCCTGTGTCGAGCCCGTGACGAGCGCGGTCTTTCCGGTCAGGTCGATGTCCACAAGGCTGTACTACCACCGATGCGAACAAACTATTCCATGTCGCGGAGTTCGCGTTTGAGGATCTTGCCGGTCGGGTTGCGCGGCAATTCGTCGAGGAACACCACCTCACGCGGCACCTTGTACCGCGCCAGATGCTCTTTGACGTAGGTCTTGATCGCGTCCTCGTCGAGGCTGGCACCCTCGGCCTTCACCACGAATGCCCGCAACCGGGCGCCCCATTCCTTGTCCTCGACACCGAGCGCGGTGGCCTCGATGACGTCGGGGTGCCCACTGATCAGATCCTCGACCTCGGCCGGGAACACGTTCTCCCCGCCGGAGACGATCATCTCGTCGTCACGCCCGCTGACGTACAGCAGGCCGTGCTCATCGAAGTATCCGACATCGCCCGACGACAGCATGCCGTCGATGATCTCTTTGCCCCCACCACCGGTATATCCCTTGAACGGGAAGGTGTTTCGCACGAAGATGCGACCCACCTGCCCGGCCGGGAGCTCCTTGCCGTTGTCGTCGATGATCTTGACGGTGATGCCCTTGACCACCGGCCCGACCGTCGACGGATTGATCGACAGATCCTTGGGGCGGGCGATGCTCGCGAAGGCGATCTCGGTCGATCCGTAGAGGTTGTAGACGACCGGCCCGAGTTCCTTGAGTGCCCGGGACGCCAGTTCCGCGCCCAGCTGGGATCCGGAGACGAACACGATCCGCAACGACGACAGATTGGGTTTGGGCTGCATCTGATCGAGATGGTCGAGCATGCGCGAGAGCATCACCGGCACCACCACCATGCCGGTGACTCCGTGCTTCTCGACGTCTTCGAACACGGTGGCCGGCTTGAACCGGCGACGGAGCACCAGGGTGGAGCCCAGCATCATCGCGATGGTGGCGTGCAGGAACCCGAGCGCATGGAACATCGGCGCGGGCAGTGAGGTCACCTCGCCGGCTTTGAACGGGACATGCGACAGCACTCCCCCGATCGGGGCCAGCGACGGCGGGGCGGCCCGGTTCGCGCCCTTGGGCGTTCCGGTGGTGCCGCTGGTCAGGATGATGATCGCGGGATGCTTGGTGGCCTTGGGTGCGGACCGGCCGTTGCTGCGCGCGATGACATCGGCCAGCGTCTCATCGGTGCTGCCGGACGGCTTGTCGGAATCGGGGTTGACGCCCAGGGCCCGCAGTTTGCCCAGTTCCGGGTCGGCTTCTGCCACGGCGGCGGTGTACTCGTCGTCGTAGACGATCACCTTCGCGCCTTCGCGCTCGGAAACCTCCTTGATCTGCGGTCCCGAGAACTCCGAGTTGAGCATGATGATGCGAGCTCCGACGCGGGCCGCGCCGTATTGGGCGATCAGGAACCAACGGTGGTTGCGGGCCAGGATGGCCACGCCGTCGCCGCCCCGTACGCCCATCGTGAGCAGTTCGTTGGCCACCGCATGCGCGGCGGCGTCGAGCTCACCGAACGTGAACTCGCCCTCGTCGTCGATGACCGCGGCGCGGTTGGGATGCCGACGCGCATTGAGCGCCGGAATCATCCCGATCTCACCCCAGGTCCGGATGTCGTTCAGCATGGCCGCGATATGTTGCGGCGGTTCCAGCCGTAGCGCGCCCGCCTCGAACATCTTGCGCGCGTAGTGCAATTCGGCCGCGCCCCGCTCCGCGTACTGCTTGGCCTTCGCGGTGAGGTTCGCCGGCAGATCAGACAGACTTGGCATGTCGCCACAATATGTGACATCTATCGCACGATGGGCGGTAACTAGCATGTGGTCATGGCCGGTGCAATGTCGCTGGAGATCGACGGCCGCGAGGTCGCCGTCAGCAACCCCGACAAGGCGGTTTTCCCTGACGCGCACGTCACCAAGCTGGACCTGATCAACTACTACCGATCAGTGGCCGACGGTGCGCTGCGCGGGGTCTACGAACGTCCGATGATCCTCAAGCGGTTCGTCAAGGGCATCGCCACCGAAGCCATCTTCCAGAAGCGGGCCCCGGAGAAGCGGCCGGACTATGTGGACGTCGCCGAGCTCAAGTACCGGTCCGGCACGTCGGCCAAGGAAGCGGTGCTGCGCGACGCCGCGGGCCTGGCGTGGGCGGTGAACCTGGGGTGCGTCGATTTCAATCCGCATCCCGTGCGGGCCGATGATCTCGACCATCCCGACGAGCTGCGGGTCGACCTGGACCCGATGCCCGGGGTCGGCTGGTCGCAGATCGTCGATGTCGCTCAGGTCGCCCGCGAAGTGCTGGAGGAGCACGGCCTGACCGCGTGGCCCAAGACATCGGGCTCGCGCGGCTTCCACATCTATGCGCGTATTCAGCCGCGGTGGCCGTTCACCAAGGTCCGGCTGGCCGCCGAGACGGTGGCCCGTGAGGTGGAGCGACGCGTTCCCGATCTCGCGACGGCGCGTTGGTGGAAGGAAGAGCGAGGCACCAGGGTCTTCGTCGACTTCAACCAGAACGCCAAGGACCGCACCGTGGCCTCGGCGTACTCGGTGCGCGCCACCCCCGACGCCCGGGTGTCCACCCCGCTGCGGTGGGACGAGGTCGACGGTTGCCACCCCGAGGCTTTCACGATCGCCACCGTGCCCGGCCGGTTCGCCGAGATCGGCGACCCGTGGGAGGGCATGGATCTCGCGGTCGGTGAGTTGGACCCGCTGCTTGCCCTCGCGAAGGAGCTCGGCCCGGCGGAGAAGGCACCCAAGGGCGCTTCCCCCGATGGGCGCAGACAGTCGAGCATGCCGCTGATCGAGATCGCCCGCACCAAGACCAAAGACGAGGCGATGGCAGCACTGGACGTGTGGCGCGAGCGCTATCCCGCGGTGGCCGGGCAACTGGAACCCGTCGACGTCCTGCTCGACGGGATGCGGGGCCCGAGTTCGATCTGGTACCGGGTCCGGATCAACTTGCAGCACGTGCCCGAGGCCGACCGTCCGCCGCAGGAAGCGCTGCTTGCCGACTACAACCCGTGGGAGCACTACCGCGGCGCCCAGTGGCACCGCGGCTGAGGCTACGACGGCGAGATGATCGCGTCGACAGCAGGCGTGATGATGCGCAGGATTTCGTCTAGGTCTGCATCGCAGATATCGGGGACGTCGAGCAGGTAGCGCTGGCTGGCGATCCCCGCAAGCATGGCGCCGACAAGGGCGGCGCGTAGGCGAGCATCAGGTTGGTCGATCACTTCGGCGATGACCGGAGTGGTGTGCGTGGCCAGGTGTTCCCGCAATATCTCGGCAGCGTCCTCACTCGTCATGCTGGTGCGCAACAACACCGCTATCGGGCTGTTGGGCTCAGCTGACCACGCGCTGAACATTCCGCGCACGAGATTCTCTGCTGTGGACGAGCCTTCGGGCCCGACAGGATCCGGAATCTTGATCGTCCAGGTGGCCGCTTCCTGAAACAGGTTCTGCTTGGTCCCGAAGTACTTGATGACGCTGGATTTATCGACATCTGCCGCCGCTGCGATACCTCTGATGGTCGCCCGGTCGTATCCGACCTCGGCGAACACGTTGCGCGCGCTTTCCAGGATGCGGCGGCGGGTGCGGTCACCCTTTCGTTCGGGTCTCTCCGCCGGGCTCATCGCGGAGTCAGGCGAATGACCGGTATCTCACGGTCGGTCTGCTCTTCGTACTTGGTGAAACGCGGTAGTGCACTTGCGATTTGCTTCCACGCGGCGTCACGCTCGGCACCATTGAGCTGCTCGGCTGTGACTGCCACCTTGCGCCCGTCCAGTTCGACCTGAACCTGGTCGGGATGCGCGGCGATGTTGTAGTACCACGCGGGGTTCTTCGGTGCGCCCGCGGCTGACGCGACGATCAGCCACGTGCCTCCACCGCCGGGGAACCAGGCGACCGGAGTGCTACGTTCCTCGCCACTCTTGCGGCCCACTGTGGTGAGCACGAGGGCGTCCATCCCCATCACCTTGCCGCCCTTGCTGCGCATCCGGCGCATCGACCAGTTGTTGAACAAGCTGGTCAACCACCCCGCCTTGGGTTGGCGGGCTCCACGTGTTCCATTTGCGGTGTTGAAGCTCATGACAGTGTCCTTTCATTTTGCAGCACAAAGATATTCATCATTCCGATACCTTCCGGGGCGGGACGGGCTCGGCGAACGGTGCCTCGTTGACTCCCCAGGACGACACCCAGTGCGGGGTGATCTCTATCCATCGCGGTCCGAAGCCGGGGCCCAGCGATTCGCCACCGGTCTCGTGAATGGTCACCGGCCCCTTGATCGACACACCCCTCGGAGTCCAGGTGGGTTCGGTCACCAGCCTTCCGATGTGCTGCTGGCCCAGGTACTCGATTTCCTTGTCGGTGAACAACCCCATGGCATGACTCCTCTCGTGTTCGGCAGGCACCCGTCACCGGGCGACGCCAACACCGAGATAAAAGTGTACTAGCGTTTACTTTATTCCGGTAGCCTCGGCGCGGAGCGGTTTCCGCAGGTCACCGAAGGAGTGAGAGATACTGCCGTGGTGGCCGAGGCCGACCTCGGGGTTCGGAATCGCGACATACTGTGGTCAGATCACGCTTTAGGAGTGCGCATGCGAATCGCCCTGTTCGCGACCTGCCTGGCGGATGCGATGTTCCCACCCGCGGCGATCGCCACCGTGCAGTTACTCGAGCGCCTCGGCCACCAGGTGATCTTCCCATCCGGCCAAACTTGTTGCGGCCAAATGCATGTCAACACCGGCTATCTCAAGGAAGCCACCGCGCTGGTGCGCAATCACGTCGAGGCCTTCGAATCCGCGAGCTGCGACGCAGTGGTGGCCCCGTCGGGCTCGTGTGTGGGTTCGGTACGTCACCAGCATGCGATGGTGGCCCGTCGAGCCGGCGACGAGAACCTCGCCACGCGCGCCGAGAGGCTGGCCGAAAAGACCTACGAGTTGTCGGAATTCCTGGTCGACGTGCTCGGTGTCGACGACGTCGGCGCCTACTATCCGCACCGCGTCACCTATCACCCCACCTGCCACTCACTGCGCATGCTCGGGGTGGGCGACAAGCCGCTGCGCCTGCTGCGCAATGTGCGGGGCCTGACGCTGGTGGAGCTGCCGGAGGCCGAATCCTGTTGCGGCTTCGGCGGAACCTTCGCGATCAAGAACTCCGACACGTCCACCGCGATGCTGGCCGACAAGATGGCCCACATCGCAGAGACCGGTGCCGAGGTCTGCAGCGCCGGGGACTCCTCGTGCCTGATGCACATCGGCGGCGGGCTGAGCCGACTGCGCTCCGGGGTGCGCACCGTGCACCTGGCCGAGATCCTGGCGGCCGAGGCATGACGACATTCCTCGGCACCCCCGGCGTCGGCAACCTCCGTGGCGACGAACCCTTCCCGAAAGCCGCTCGCACCGCGCTCGCCGATTCCCAACTGCGCCGCAACATCGGCCACGCCACCCACACCATCCGGACCAAACGGCTGGCCGCGGTGGCCGAATGCGACGACTGGGAGCAGTTGCGTGCCGCGGGCAGCGCGCTCAAGCAGGACGTCATGGCGCGGTTGCCCGGGTTGCTCGAGCAGCTCGAGGACAACGTCACCCGGCGGGGCGGCGTGGTGCACTGGGCCCGCGACGGCGACGAGGCCAACCGCATCGTCGCCGACCTCATCCGCGCCACCGGCTCCGACGAAGTGGTCAAGGTCAAGTCGATGGCCACCCAGGAAATCGGCCTCAACGAGTACCTGGAAGCGCAGGGCATCGCCGCGTTCGAAACCGACCTGGCCGAGCTCATCGTGCAACTCGGCCACGACAAACCGAGCCACATCCTGGTGCCGGCCATCCACCGCAACCGGGCCGAGATCCGCGAGATCTTCAACCGGGAGATGCCCGACGCGGGTGAGCTCACCGACGACCCCCGGGTGCTGGCAATGGCGGCCAGGGCCCATCTGCGGCGCAAATTCCTCACCGCGAAGGTGGCGATCAGCGGGGCGAACTTCGGCATCGCCGAGACCGGCACGCTGGCGGTGGTGGAGTCCGAAGGCAACGGCCGGATGTGCCTGACGCTGCCGCAGACGCTGATCACGGTGATGGGTATCGAGAAGATAGTGCCGTCGTTCACCGATCTCGAGGTCTTCATGCAGTTGCTGCCGCGCTCCTCGACGGCGGAACGGATGAACCCGTACACCTCGATGTGGACCGGCGTGCATCCCGGAGACGGGCCGCAGGAATTCCACCTGATCCTGCTCGACAACGGCCGCACCCGGGTGCTGGCCGATGAGGTGGGGCGCGCCGCGCTGCACTGCATCCGGTGCAGCGCGTGCCTGAACGTCTGTCCGGTCTACGAACGCACCGGCGGCCACGCCTACGGCTCGGTCTATCCGGGCCCGATCGGGGCGATCCTGAGCCCGCAGCTCACCGGCACCACGGGTCACGACGATCCCAACGCCAGCCTGCCGTTCGCCTCGTCGCTGTGCGGAGCGTGCTTCGAAGCCTGCCCGGTGCGCATCGACATTCCGTCAATCCTGGTACACCTGCGCGCCGCCCAGGTCGATCAGGAAAGAGGATGGCTGCCGGGCGGACAGGATCTGGCGATGAAGGCCGCGGGCTGGGCGATGTCCGGCGCGGGCCGGTTCGCGCTGGCGGAAAAGGCTCTGGGCGCCGGCCGGCTGATCGCCGGGCGCGATCACCGCATCTCTGCGCTGCCCTGGCCCGCCTCCAAGTGGACGGCCAGCCGTGACATTCCCGAGCCGCCCGCCGAGACGTTCAGGCAGTGGTGGAACCGGACCCACGAAGGCGGCCGAGGGTGACCGGCCCGGCGCCGGACGCAGCCCGGGCCGCGGTGCTCGGCCGGATCTGCGGCGCCCTGGCCGCCGCGCCGCCACAGTCGGTCGCGGTGCCGAGGGACTACCACCGTGAGCCGCTGACCGGGCCAGGCGACGTCGAAAGGTTCGCCGAGACGGTCGCCGAATACCGGGCGCGGGTCCATCGCATCGAGATCGACGCGATCGCGTCGACCGTCCTCGAGCTGGTCGGGCCGGACGCCACGGTGGTCATCCCGGCCGATCTGCGGCCGGAGTGGGTGACCGGGCTGACGACGGTCCCCGACGCGCCGACGCTGGGTGTCGAGCAACTCGATCGAGCCGATGCCGTGCTGACCGGATGCGCGCTGGGAATCGCCGCGACTGGCACGATCGTCCTAGATGCAGGCCCCGGGCAGGGGCGGCGGGCGCTGACCCTGGTGCCCGACCATCACCTCTGCGTGATCCGGGCAGAGCAGATCGTCGACACGGTGCCCCAGGCGTTCGCCGAGCTGACGGCAACCAGGCCACTGACCTTCATCTCCGGCCCCAGCGCCACCAGTGACATCGAGCTCCAGCGCGTGGAGGGCGTCCACGGACCCCGAACTCTGGACGTGTTGATCGTGGCGAACCCTACCGACGGGTAGCCCCTCCGGGTTCTTAGCAAAGTATTAACGCTGGCTCCCCGCCGCCTTAGATTGCCCGCATAACGTCATGAACAGGTTGACGCGACGGAGCTCAGCCAGAGCTCAGGAAAGACGGCGGGAGGCTGATCATGACATTCACGAACAACACCCCGGCATTGGATCGACACTTTCGGTACGGGAACTCGGCAGTCATCTGCGAGGGCGCATCGATGCGTGCGCAATGCCGCCAGCTGGCGACAGTGGTGACCGTCAAGGGAGATGTCGACAGCAACAACATCGACCAGATCGCGTCGTATGTGAATCGGTTCATTCTTGCGGAGAAGCCGTTGGCGCTCGATCTGAGTGGCGTGAACAGCTTTGCACCGCACGCGATCTCACTGTTCTACGACATCGATGAACGATGCGGCGCACTCGGTGTGGACTGGGCGGCAGTCGCCAGCCCGTCGGTCGTCGCCGAGATCCACCGCCAGCAGGTGGGCGTCCCGCTCAGCTCGTCGGTGCCCGAAGCCCTGCATCACTTCGCCGAAGGCAATACGGCACGCCGCCGGTTGCTGCCCCTGCTTACCAAGAGCGCCTGAGAGAAAGGCCAACGCAATGTTGATCGATGTCCGCTGGTTGTCCCGCCTGCTTCGACACCGTCATCGGGCGGTGCACGTCTGATTCATCGCTGAACGCGACAAAAGCGAGATGGCTGCCAGACCTGGTCTGGCAGCCATCTCGCTTTTTGTTTGGCAGATGCCCTGGCAAGTCCCTTGTCAGGAAACCTTCTTGACCGCCGGCGGCTTCCACGTGCCGTCGATGATCGACGGCGCGGTTTCCTTCGGCCAGTACAGACGCAGCATCAGGTTGAACTTGCCGGCCGGCGCGGGCAGCCAGTTGGCTTCCTTCCCCGGGCCGGGATTCTCGTGCTGCAGATAGAGGTCGACCGACCCATCCGGGTTGGTGACGAAGGAGTTCCGCTGGCTCAAGGTGTACCGGTTGAGCGGATTGTCGACGAAGAAGAAGCCCTCGTCGTACATCGTCAATGACCAGAATCCATTGACGGGCGGGAACTGACCCTTGTCGAAGTGCACCGTGTACCTCTCGGCGCCGTTGTAGGTCTGGCCGTCGGCATCGGCTTCCGAAGTCGGGTAAACCGCATCCTGGGGCCGGTTGGCTCCCAGCCCGATCGCGGTGATCACGGCGCGCTGCAGATAGTCGGTTCCGTACTGACCGGTCTGGGTGGTGAACCGCCAGCCGTTGACATTCTCCAGTTCTTTGAAGCGGGCCATGATCTTGTCGACCCCTTCCTTGGGAACCGACTGCAGGGCCGCGGCGACATCGGAGCCGAGCTTGTTGATGTCGAACTTCTCCCCGGGGGCGATGCCGAGCTTGGCCATCTTGTCCACGATCGGCTTGTCTGCCTCGGCGGGCGGGTTGTCCTTCATCAAGGTGGCCATCAGATTGAAGTAGTCCTCGGTGCTCAGGTTGTTGACCTGATCGCGAACCGGGGTCTTCATGTCGATGGCCGGATCGACCTTTCCGGCCGGCGGGGTGTACGGCTTGCCGTACGAGCTGAGCGGCACCAGCGAGATCTCGTCCTGCAGCTTGTGCACGGCGGCGTAGTCCTCGGGCGTGCCGTCGCAGTAGATGCGGCCCAGCAGCCACACCGTCGAGGTCGGCGACTTGTACTCCTTCACCCCGGCGGGCAAGGTGCCCTTCCAGCCGGGACCCGTGATGGCATAGGTCTGCGGACCGGTGCCCGTGGTGCGCTTCCCGGGTACCTCGAACACGTTGGTATAGCCATCGAGCATCGGGAACAGGTAGTAGCGGTCGCTTGCCTCCGGCAGGCTCAGCACCCACGGCTCGTCCTTGACGTCGACGAATCCGTTGACGTACAGCGTGTCGGCGTTGGGTGCGGTGATGTCACGGAACTGGGCGTTCGGGTACTCACGCATCCGCATCAGCTGCCCCATCGGGGCGCGGGGAGATTCGATCTTCTCGACGTTGGTCATCACACGTCGCGTCATCTCGACGGTAACCAGGGAGTAGCCGTAGACGTACGCATCCATGGCGATGGCCTTGGCCTCGTCGTGCGTCAGCTGCCCGGTCGCGGCCTGGTCGGATTGGTCAGATTTGTCGGGCGACGACGGCGAACATGCCATCGTCGCCATCATCAACATCGCGGTACCGAACGCAACCAGCCATCTGGCCGTCCGGCGATCATTCTTCACGAAAGGTCGTTCCTCTCTTGGTTTTTCTGCCGACTAGGTGTAAGCGACGTGCACGCGGTGGATACGGCCCTCAAAGGGGAACGGCGCGCGCTCGCGGTAGTCGAGCGACACCGGTGAGCCGAGGCAGGTCCCGATATCCAGGCAATCGTTGGCGGTGAACAGCAGCGGTGCGCTGACCGGGACCTGGCCACTGGCGAGCGTTTCGCCGTTGCGCACCACCGCGATGTCGAGTGGGCCGGCCGGGCGTGGGTCCGCGTAGATGGTTGTCACGGTGAGGGTGGCACGACCCGGCGGAACCTTGCCAGCAGAGCGAATCTTGGTGCGCTGCAAGATGAACAGGTTGTACTCGTAGCAGAGGTAGCCCTCGTCCAGGTACAGCGTCAGCCCTCCCGCCGCGGCGCCGAGGGCGTACAGCACCCCGTTCGCGTTGGCGGGGATGTCGACGTCGATGGTGACGACGTTGTTCTTGTTGCCGAGCGCCGGTGCACAGAACTCCGGCATCCGAATGGTGTCGGCCGAGAACTCCCACTCCTTGTAGGGCGGCGCGATACGCAGTTCGGGGTGATACACCGGCACCCACAATCCACCGCCGATCGGCAGCACCTCATTGCGGGCAGCCTCGACCATGAACATCTCCCGCATCTGGGCCAGCTTCTCGGGCTCTTCAGCAGCGAGATCGTTGGCCTGCGACCAGTCTTCGTCGAGGTGGTAGAGCTCCCACACGTCGTTGTCCGGGGTCCAGGTGGCGATCCCCTGCGGCTGGCCCGGCACCCACGGCAGCCGGGGCCCGCGCGCCGAGGCCATCCAGCCGTCGTGGTAGATGCCGCGGCTGCCCATGATCTCGAAGTACTGGGTCTTCTTGCCGCCGGGCGCGTTCCGGTCCGCCAGTGTGCGGGCGAAACTGGCTCCCGCCAGCGGCATCTGCGGTTCCCCGTTGACCATCTGTGGCGGTGCGATACCGACGATGTCGTAGATGGTCGGCACGATGTCGTTGCAGTGCAGGAACACATCGCGGGGCGCGGGTTCGGCGGTGATCTTGGCCGGCCAGCGCACCGCCATCGGGTTACGCGTGCCACCCAGGTGGGACGCAAGCAGTTTCATGCCCTTGTACGGGGTGCTGCCGGCCCACGCCCACGCAGCGTGGTACTGGTTGTCGACCAGCGGCGAGCCCAGGACGTCGAGGCCACCGAGCTCGTCGAGAGCGTCGATGTGCTGGCGCACGGTGGTGGGAATCCCGTTCTGCGCCAACAGTTCGGCGATGGTGCCGTTCTGCCCCTCACCTGAGGAACCGTTGTCCCCCCAGATGTAGAGGAACAGCGTGTTGTCGGCGTAGCCCAGCGACTCGAGCTCGTCGGCGAGTCGGCCGACCTGTACGTCGACGTGCTCGGCGTAGCCCGCCGCGACTTCCATCAGGCGGCGCTGGAACGGTTTCTCATCCTCGGGGATGTCGTCCCAGGACGACATCGCCTCATCGCGTTCGGTGAGCTCGCAGTCCTGCGGGATCCAGCCCTTGTCCTTGGCGCGCTCGAAAACCCGCTGCCGGTAGGAGTCCCAACCGTCGTCGAATTTCCCGGCGTACTTGTCGGCCCATTCCTTCATGATGTGGTGCGGGCCGTGCAGGCAGCCGCTGGCCCAGTACATGAAGAAGGGCTTGTCGGCGTTGAATGCCTTGTGCCTGCGCAACCACGAGATGGCGTCGTCGGCCAGATCCTCGGACAGGTGATAGCCCTCTTCGGGTGTCCGCGGTGGCGGGACGACGGTGGTGTTGCGCACCAGGTTCGGCTCGTACTGCGACGCCTCCCCGGCGAGGAAGCCGTAGAAGTACTCGAAACCCAAACCGGTGGGCCAGTTCTCGAACGGCCCGGCCGCAGTGGTCTCTTCCGCGGGGGTGTTGTGCCACTTGCCGAACGCCGAGGTTGCGTACCCGTACTGCTTGAGCACCTCGGCCACGGTGGCGCTCGACCGCGGAATCTTGCCGGCGTAGCCGTCCCAGTCGTTCGCCAGTTCGGCGATCTGGCCGTTGCCGATCTCGTGGTGGTTGCGGCCCGTCAGCAGCGAGGCGCGCGTCGGCGAGCACATCGCCGTGGTGTGAAAGCGGTTGTACGACACTCCTTCAGCGCAGATCCGGTCGAGCGTCGATGTGGTCACCTCACCGCCGAAGGTCGAGGGCAGGCCGGGTCCGGCGTCGTCGATGAGCACGATAACGATGTTCGGCGAGTCCTCATGTAGTCGCTTCGGGGTTACCCGCGGGTCATACGTCGACTCCTGCAACGTGCGGCCCGCGACACTGCCCGATGGGACCGGCGGGAACGGCAAAACACCGCCGTCCGGTAGTACTGCCGCAACCAACTGGTCACCCTGCACGTCAGACACCACGCCCCTCTTCTCCATAAGAACTGGGCTGTGCAGCCGACCACTGGTGGGGCAAGCCGCGCAGCCGTTTCACCCCGACCCGGGCATCTACTGTGCAGCAAACTGCCAGCTTCTGTCTTGACATTCCGGGACAAATCTTTGACATTGTGGGACATGGCCGTGATTCGGGGCACGGCACTCACGAATTTTCACCAACTCGTCGCCGAACTCGGCGGAGATAGTCACGCACTGCTCGCCGCCGCCTGCATTCCCTACGACGATGCCGGTCGCCACGACCGGTTCATCTCCCTGCCCAACGGGGCCCAGATGCTCGAAGACGCTGCCGCCGTGCTCGAAACGCCGGATTTCGGGCGGCGTTTGGCGCTCCGCCAAGGCATCGACATCCTCGGCCCGGTCGGGCTGGCGGGTCGCAATGCCGCCACGGTTGCCGAAGCCTTCATGATTTTCGACAAGTTCATGGCGGCCTACAGCCCGTCGATCACCGCCCGGGTGACCACACATCTCGACCCGGATCTGCGGCGCTTCGAATTCGAGTACGTCCTCGACCCGTCACCTCCGCAAGCCCAGGCCGTCGAGCTGTCGCTGGGAGTCACGCTGCGGGTCCTACGGCTGTTCCTCGGTGCCGACTACCGACCCGTCGCCGTGCACCTGCCGCACCCCGCCCTGACCCCCGCCGACGACTATCAGGGCTACTTCGGTTGTCCGCCCAGCTTTTACGAACCGGTCGCAGGTTTCACCCTGCGCACCACCGATCTCCAACGGCCGTTACCCACCGATCAGCTTGCCCACCAGACCGCGGTCGACTACCTCGCCAGGGTCATGGGCGAATCCAATTCGACGACGAGCCAACTGGTGCGCAGCCTGGTCCGCCAGATCCTGCCCACGGGGGCGGTGGGCCTGATCGACATCGCCCGTCACATCGGCCTGCACCCCAAGGCCCTGCAACGGCGTCTGCTCGCCGAGAACGCCACGTTCGCCGACCTCGTCGACCAGACGCGTCGCGAGACGGCCCAACGCCTGCTGCTCGACACCGACCTCAGCCTCGATCAGCTCTGCCATCAACTCGGCTACGCCGAGCAGAGTGTCCTCACCCGCTCCTGCAAACGCTGGTTCGGCACCACTCCGACGGCCTACCGCAACGCCCGGCACGCGGCACCGCCGCGACCCTAAACGCCGACGCAGCAAGCCAAGCCACGTCCTTGCCGAGCGAACGATTCGTCGCGCACACCCCGTCCCACCTGCTACAGTTCGGCCCGCCGGGCGATGCAATCGGCACCTGCCCGCCTCGGGAAGGAGTCCCGCTGTGTCCCGCACATTGACCACCGCGCGCTACGGAATGGTGCCCGCTTTCGCCGCCGGTGCCGTCGGGGTTGTCGGCATCATCGGCGCGCTGCTCACCTCCGTGACAGCGGCCGCCGAGCCGCCACCGCGCCCACCAAATTGCACGGCCGCCGATCTCGCCGGCATCGCCTCCGGAGTCGCCGCCGCAACCTCCACGTATTTGTGGACCCATCCGGACGTGAACGATTTCTACACGAATCTGCACGGCCGCCCACAGGAAGAAGTGCCGGACGCGACCCGTGCCTTCTTCGACGCCAACCCCCAGGCCCACGCCGACATGGTCGGGATCCGTCAGCCGCTGACCGATTTCCGCGCCCGTTGCGGGATCAAGCCCCCTGATCAGCCCCTAGGACAACGATGAACACCCCAACGCCTCGATCATCATGGCTCCGCGCGGCCACGGTCGCGCTCGCCTTCACCGCGCTGCCCGGCGCCATCGTCCTGGCCGCCCCGGCCGGGACCGCCAACGCAGACGTGTGCGCGACTGCCGGACGCCGGATCTCGGTCGGCGGGTGCGTCAACATCGCCGACGCCGTCGCCCCCTACGTTCCACCGCCGGCCTACTACGCCCCCCTCCCGGAGGACGTGCCACCGCCGCCGCCCCCGCCGGGTTCGAACGTCAGCGGCTGCATCGGCTACAACGGCCGATGGGTCCATGCGGGCGGTTGCAACTAGCCAAGCCAGCCCGGGCCGGGCTCAGGCGATCGCGCCCGAGTCCTTGAGCTCTTCGATCCGGTCCCAGTCGATGCCGAGCTCCATCAACACGATCTCGGTGTGCTCGGAGGCCTGGGGTGCCCGGGTGGTCTCCAGCGGTTCGTGATTGAACTGCACGGGCCCACGCACGACCTTGAACGGCTTACCCCCGTCGGTGGCTTCCACCTCGACGATCATGTCGTTGGCCACAGCCTGATCGTCGCCGGCGAGGTCGACCAGGCTTTGGAACGGCGCCCACTGCCCCTTCATCGTCTTGAGGTGCTGGCGCCAGTACTCGAACGGCTTGCTGCCGATCGCCTTGGCGATGAGTTCGACGCCCTCCGAGGCGTTCTCGATCAGCGGCAGCACGTCGGAGAACCGCGGGTCATCGGCCAGCTCAGGCAGACCGAGGTGTTCGAAGGCGTCCCGGATGTAGCCGGTCGGGCTGACGATGCACAGGTTGATGGTGCCGCCGTCGGAAGTCCGGTAGTTGGCCATGAAGGGGTTCACCGAGGTGGCGTCGTCGGGCATCAGCGAGCGCATCGTCTCACCGGTCTCCATGCCCTGGGTGACGCTGGCGCCGGCCGCCCACCACGCCGTGCTCAGCAGCGACACGTCGATCTCGCAGGTTTCCCCGGTCCGCTCGCGGTGGAACAGGGCCGCGGAAATGCCTCCGGCGATGTTCATCCCGCCGATCGAATCGCCGAAAGCCGGAATGCCCTGGGACAGTGCACCGTTGATCGCCTCGGGGGTGAGCGCGTGCCCGACACCGCTGCGGGTCCAGAAGGCGGTGCCGTCGAAGCCACCGGTATCGCGCTCGGAACCCTTGTCGCCGTAGGCGCTGCCGCGGGCATAGATGATGTTCGGGTTCACCGCACGGATGTGCTCGACATCGAACTTGTTCTTCTGCCGTTGGGCGGGAAGGTAATTGGTCAGGAAGACATCGGCCGTCTTGGCGATCTCGTACAGCACCTCCTGCCCGCCGGGGGTCGAGACGTCGATACCCACGCTGCGCTTGCCGCGGTTGGGGTGCTCGATGAGCGGATGCCGGTTCGGGTCGAGTTGGAACCCGCCCATGTTGATGAAGCCCCGCTGCGTGTCCCCGCGCACCGGGTGTTCCACCTTGATCACGTCGGCACCCCAGTCGGCGAGGATGGCCCCCGCCGCCGGTACGAAGGTGAACTGCGCGACCTCGAGCACCCGCACGCCCTGCATGACCTTGATCAACGCGGCTCCTAACCGTTGGACTTACGGTAAGTGTAGCGAGACGGCTTCGGCCCATGTGGTCACGACTGCACTCCCGAGAGGAATGCCGCGACGTCGGTACCGAACCGCGGATCACGGGTGACGGTGTGGTGCATGCGGTTGCGGTACATCCGCAGCGCCGAGCCCGGGATTGCGTCGGCAGTTCGCCGCGCCAGGTCGGGCGGATACAGCCGGTCCCGGTCTCCGGCGATCACCAGCGTCGGCGCGGTGATGTCGGTGAGTCGCCCACACAGATCGAAGGTGTCTTCGGCCAGCAGCATCGCGACCATTCCATCCGGATCCTCCGGCCGCGGTGCCAGTGCCATCAGGCCGGCCATCATGCGCTGCGCCAGCCAGGAGTCGGCCGTGGCCGGGCTGAGTGCGGCCTCGGCCCGGCGGTACTGGCCCCGCGCAAGCAGGTCTGCGTAGCGGCGCTGCATCCGACGGCCGTCGTCACCGAGCCGGCACGCCGCGGCAGCGACGACCAACCGGCGCACCAGCCCGGGATGGTCGGCGGTGAGTTGCAGGGCGATGCTGCCGGCGGTCGACACCCCGATGACGTCGACCGGATGACCGAAGCCGTCCTCGATCGCCTCGGCGTAGTGGGTCGCGAGCTCGCTCATCGTCAGTCCGGGCGCCAGGCCCGGGCGGCGCCCGACCGAGTACACCGTGAAGTGGCGGGCCAGGGCCGCCAGCGAGCGTTGCTCGGCCCAACGGGTCAGCCCGGCCGGATTGTCGCTGGAGGGCATCACCGGGCGGATGGACACCAGGGGCGGACCCGCTCCCGCGGCGATATAGGCCATGTCGCCGCGGAACGCACCGGTGCGCGGGTTGGTCACGGAGTCATGTTCTCAGCCGTGTGATCGGACGGATAGCGGGTATTCCTCCGCCGACAACAGAGTTACCGTCGAGTAGGGCCCAACACACGGAGGCCGGCGATGACCGCTACCGGAGAAGTCAACGAACGACAGGCCAGGCAGGTCGCCGAGGAGGCGCGGGAAGCGCAGTGGCACCAACCCAGCTTCGGCAAGGAACTGTTCCTCGGAAGACTGCGGCTGGATCTGGTCCATCCGCACCCTCGTGGTCCGGCCGAGGCGACGGAGCGGGGTGAGGCCTTCCTGTCCGAGCTCCGGCAGTTCTGCGAGACGCAGATCGACGCCGCGGTGATCGAACGCGACGCGCAGATCCCGGACAAGGTGATCCAGGGCCTGAAGGCACTCGGCGCGTTCGGCATGAAGATCGGCACCGACTACGACGGTCTCGGCCTGTCCCAGGTGTACTACAACAAGGCGCTCGCCCTGGTCGGCTCGGTCCATCCCGCACTGGGCGCATTGCTGTCCGCACATCAGTCGATCGGCGTACCGCAGCCGGTGTCGATGTTCGGGACAGCCGAGCAGAAGCAGACCTGGCTGCCACGGTGCACGCGGGAGATCAGCGCATTCCTACTCACCGAACCCGACGTGGGCAGCGACCCGGCCAGGTTGCACGCCACCGCCACCCCCGACGGCGACGACTACCTGCTCAACGGCGTCAAACTATGGACCACCAACGGGGTCATCGCCGACCTGTTGGTGGTGATGGCCCAGGTGCCGGCGAGTGAAGGGCACAAGGGCGGCATCACCGCGTTCGTCGTCGAGGCCGATACCCCTGGCATCGTCGTCACCAACCGCAATGCATTCATGGGGTTACGCGGCATCGAGAACGGCCTGACCAAGCTGACCGACGTGCGGGTGCCCGCGGCGAACCGCATCGGTCGCGAAGGTGAAGGCCTCAAGATCGCCCTGACCACGCTCAACGTCGGACGGCTGTCGCTGCCTGCGGTGTGCACCGGAACGGCGAAGTGGTGTCTGAAGATCGCCAGGGAATGGTCGAAGGAACGCGTGCAGTGGGGCCGGCCGGTGGGTGAGCACGACGCGGTGGCCGGCAAGGTGGCGTTCATCGCGGCCACCGCCTACGGAATCGAGTCGATGGTCGAACTCGCCAGTGAGCTCGCCGACGCCGGCCGCACCGACATCCGGATCGAGGCCGCACTGGCCAAGCTCTACGGCTCGGAGATGACCTGGCTGATCGCCGACGAACTGGTGCAGATTCGTGGCGGCCGTGGCTTCGAGACCGCCGAGTCGCTGGCCGCGCGCGGCGAACGCGGTGTGCCCGTCGAGCAGGTCTTGCGTGACATGCGGATCAACCGCATCTTCGAAGGTTCCACCGAGATCATGCATCTGATGCTCGCCCGCGAGGCGGTGGACGCCCACCTGTCGGTGGCCGGCGACATCATCGATCCCGACGCCGACCTCAAGCACAAGGCGAAAGCGGCCGCGCAGGCCGGTAAGTTCTACGCCCGCTGGCTACCCACGCTGGTCACCGGAAAAGGCCAACTGCCAACATCATTCACCGAGTTCGGCCCGCTCGGCGAACACCTGCGCTATGTCGAACGGGCCAGCCGCAAGCTTGCGCGCAGCACGTTCTATGCGATGTCCCGGTGGCAGGGCAAGTTGGAACACAAGCAGCGCTTCCTCGGCCGGATCGTCGACATCGGGGCGGAGCTGTTCGCGATGACGGCGGCCTGCGTCCGGGCTCGCAGCGACGCACCGGACTCCGCGGTCGAGCTCGCCGACGCGTTCTGCCGCCAATCGCGGGTGCGGGCCGAGCGGCTGTTCACCGAGCTCTGGGACAACAGCGACGACTCGGACCGAACGTTGGCGCATAACGTGCTCGGCAGCCGGTACACGTGGCTGGAGGGCGGGATCATCGACCCGTCGATCGAAGGGCCGTGGATCGCTCAGGAGGGCGGTGACGTGACGGAAGACGTGCACCGGGTCGTCCGGTGAACGTAGTCCGGTGAAGAAAGTACTTGCGCACGTGAACAAGTCACCTCCGAACGCTTCCTGACAACCCGGCACGCTCGTAGACTCAATGGGTTATGACGACCCCGTCGAACGCGCACGGCGGATGGGCACAGTGGCCGCATTCGATCGATGCGCTCGATCACCGTCTCAGCCGCCGGCAGGCACGTCAGATGAGTCGGCGGTTCGCCGGGGTCGGCGTGGGCATCGCCGCCGCCCGCCTTCGCGAAATATCCTGCGGCGCCCCTGCTGCCGACAGCGAGCTGGAAGGCGTCGAATTCGCCGTCGTCGCAGATGAACTCATGCACGACGCGCGGATCGCGAAGCTGGCCCACGGCAAGCAGCTCTGCGCGTCGTGGTTCGTGATCGTCATCATGGGGCTGATCATGTTCAGTTCGCTGTTGTGCATGGTCGTGCTGATGTTGAGCCTGATGCAGCACTCGGCGCCGTTCTGAGCGGACCGCTCAGTCGAACGCCACGCTGAAATACTGCGTCTCCTGGAACTCCTCAAGGCCGACACGTGCGCCTTCGCGACCGAGGCCGCTCTGCTTCATCCCGCCGAACGGGGTCGACGGGTCGGACACGACGCCCCGGTTGATGCCGACCATGCCGGCGTCGAAGGACTCGGCGAGCCGCACCGCGTCCTGTAGCCGGCCGGCGTAAACATAGGCAGCCAAACCGTATTCGGTGTCGTTGACCCAACGCAGGAGATCCGCCTCGTCTTCCCACACGACCACCGGGGCGACAGGTCCGAAGATCTCGTCGGCCAGGATCGCGGCATCCGGGGCAACTCCGGTCAGCAAGGTGGGAGCGACGAACCAGCCCTCGGACGGTGTCTGCGCCTGCGCGGCGATCACCGCGCCGTCGGCCACCGCGGCATCGATCGCGGCCGCCACCCGCAGCGCTGCGCGCTCGCTGACCACGGGACCGATCTGCGATGCCGGATCCGACGCGGAGCCCACCCTCAGCGCCGCAACCTCGGCGCCGAAGCGGGCGACGAACTCGTCGGCCACCGAAGCGTGCACGTAGAACCGGTTGGCCGCGGTGCAGGCCTGACCGCCCCCACGGAACTTGGCGATCATCGCGCCCGCGACGGCCGCTTCGACGTCCGCGTCGGCAGTCACGACGAACGGGGCGTTGCCGCCGAGTTCCATGCTGGCGTTGACGATCCGGTCGGCGGCCTGCTTGAGCAGCACCCGGCCGACGCCGGTGGAACCGGTGAAGGACACCTTGCGGACCCGGTCATCGCTCAACCAGTTCTCGACCACGGCGGCGGCATCGGTGGTGGGCACCATGTTGACCACACCGTCGGGGACGCCTGCGGCGGACAGGATTCCGGCGATCGCCAGCGCCGTCAGGGGCGTCTCGGCGGCCGGTTTGAGGACGACGGTGCATCCCGCGGCCAGCGCGGGGGCGATCTTGCGGGTCGCCATCGCGGCCGGGAAGTTCCAGGGCGTCACCAGCGCGGCGACCCCCACCGGCTTGTGCGTCACCAACGTCCGGGTGCCGCCCGCGGGGCTGACACCGTAGGCCCCGTCGGTCCGCACCGCCTCCTCGGAGAACCAGCGGAAGAACTCGGCGGCGTAGCCCACCTCGGCACGGGCATCGGCCTGCGATTTGCCGTTCTCCGCGCAGATCAGGGCGGCCAACCGCTCGATGTCGGCGACCATCAGGTCGAACACCCGGCGCAGGATGTCGCTGCGTTGCCGCGGGCTGGTCCTGGCCCAGCCACCGAAGGCCCGATGCGCGGCGTCGACTGCCGAGCGGGCATCGGCAACGGTGCCGTCAGCCACTTCGGCGATGGTCAGCCCGGTGGCCGGGTCATGCACCTCGAACGTGGTGGCGGCACCGCGGGCCTGCCCGTTGATGACGATGCCGTGCTTGGCGTCGAGTTCGGCGATCGCGTTCTGCGTGTTCACAGCGTCTCCCTGGGTCGGCAGCGGTCAGCGGGTCTCGGCGAAGATGCCGGCCAGGATGTCCAGCCCTTCCTCGAGCAGGTGGTCGGGCATCGACAGCGGCGGCAGGAATCGGAGCACGTTGCCGTAGGTCCCGCAGGTCAGCACCACCAGCCCCTGGGCATGGGCAGAGGTGGAGACCTGCTTGGCCAGGTCTGCGTCGGGTTCGGTGGTGCCGGTCTTGACGAGTTCGACGGCGATCATGGCGCCGCGGCCGCGGACCTCGCCGATCCGCGAGTCGACGGCGGCCATCGCGGTGAGGCGACCGACCATGGTCTTCTCGATCTGCACCGCACGGGCGAGCAGCCCGTCGCGCTCGATGGTGTCGATGACGGCAAGCGCAGCGGCACACGCGATCGGGTTACCGCCGTAGGTGCCGCCGAGGCCGCCGGCGTGCGGCGCATCCATGATCTCGGCGCGGCCGGTGACTGCCGACAGCGGCAGGCCACCGGCGATGCCCTTGGCGGTGACGATCAGGTCCGGCACGACATCGTCGTGCTCGACGGCGAACATCGCGCCGGTACGGGCGAAGCCCGACTGCACCTCGTCGGCGACGAACACCGCACCGTTGTCGGTACACCAGTTCTGCAGTGCGCGCAGGAATCCCGGTGCGGGAACGATGAATCCGCCTTCACCCTGAATGGGCTCGATCACGACGGCGGCGACGTTGTCGGCGCCGACCTGCTTGTCGATGAGGTCCAGGGCACGGGCGGCCGCGGCGGAACCGTCGGTCTCGCCGTCACGGAACGGGAAGGACGTCGGCACCCGGTACACCTCACCGGCGAACGGCCCGAAACCGTTCTTGTACGGCTGGTTCTTGGCGGTCATCGCCATGGTCAGGTTGGTGCGGCCGTGGTAGGCGTGGTCGAACACCACGACGGCCTGCCGGCGGGTGTAGGCGCGTGCGATCTTGACGGCGTTCTCGACGGCCTCGGCGCCGGAGTTGAACAGCACGCTGCGCTTGTCGTGGTCGCCGGGGGTGAGCCGGTTGAGCTCCTCGGCCACCCGCACATAGCCCTCGTACGGCGTGACCATGAAGCACGTGTGGGTGAACGCGGCGACCTGCTCGGTGACGGCCTCTACGACGGCGGGTGCGCTGTTGCCCACAGTGGTGACGGCGATGCCGGAGCCGAAGTCGATGAGCTGGTTACCGTCGGCGTCGACGAGGATTCCGCCGCCTGCGGCCACCACGTAGACGGGCAATGTGGTCCCGACGCCGCCGGCCACCGCAGCGGTCTTGCGTGCCTGCATTTCCCGGGAAACCGGGCCCGGAATGGTGGTGACGAGCCGGCGTTCCTGGGCGATGGCCGCACCCGCGATGTCAGCGATGGTCACGTGTTCCTCCTGCTGCTGGCGGTTGTTTGTCCTCACGCTAGGCAACGGTCGGCGCCGACGGCAGGTCTGAAATGCACATTTACCCCACTAGATATTGTGCAACACTGGCAGCATGGTCCTGGTCGGCGATCTCCTGGAAGCGCCCGCACTCGGGCTGCGTGCAGTCCAGGTCTGTCGCCCCGACGCAGCGGTCCGCTGGGTGGCCACGAGTGAGCTCGCCGACCCGGGGCCGTTCCTGGAAGGCGGCGAGATCCTGCTGACCACCGGCCTGGAAACCGGCAATTGGCACGACCAGTGGGATGGCTACGTGCACCGGCTCGGCGACGCCGGCGTGGCGGCCGTGGGGTTCGCCGTCGGACTCACCCACGCCGAAACGCCACCTGAACTGGTCGACGCCTGCCGACGACACCAGGTGAATCTGTTCGAGGTGCCGCGGCTGACCACGTTCGTCGCGATCAGCCGATACGTCGCGCACCTGCTGGAGGAGCAGGAGTCCACCGCCACCCGCGAGTCGCTCAAGACGCAGCGCAAGCTCATCTCGGCCGCGGCCAAACCGGATCCTGTCGTTGCGGTCATCACAGCGCTGGCCGCAGCGCTCGACGGCGCGACGTGCCTGATGAATCCCGACGGCCGCGTCGTCACCGGCCCGGTCGGCACCCGCCGCACCGAGTTCCCGCTCGATGAGGTCGCCGACGACGTCAAGAGGCTTCAGGTACACGGCTTACGTTCGGCTGCAGCGCAGTCCAATCCGACCACCTCTGTGTCGGTGCACCCCATCGGGCTGAGCGGGCGGGCATCGGCCTATCTGGCCGCCTTGATGCCGGCCAGGGCGTCGGAAGAACAGCGTCAGGCCGTGACGACCGCGGTGGCCCTGTTGGGGCTCATCGACGAGCAGGACCGCAGCCGTGCCACGACCCGACGGCACCTGCACAGCCGCGTGCTGGAGCTTCTCGCCGAAAGTGACGTCCGCACCGCACAATTGGTGTTGGAAGTGGACCAGGCGGCGCTCGAGCTGCCGAAGCACATTCGCTTCCTCCGCGGCCTCGGAGACGAATCCGCCATCGAGAACGCGGTAGCCGCCCTAGAGCGGCGCGGGATCCTCGCCGGGGTCTACGCCGGTGAACTGTGCGCGGTCACCGAGCCGTCCCGTGCCGTAGCGACCGCTTCCCGGTTGGCCGCGGACGGACTGCTCGTCGGCGTCGGGAATTCGGTCGTACCCGGTGACGGCGAGACCGGCTACCGCACTGCCGGCCTGGCGCTGGGCCAGGCCACCGACGTGTCCGGCGCGGTGGTGTGGGACCGGGTGATCGACAACGGCCCGCTCGGTCTGATCGATCCCGAGAAAGCCACCGCGTTCGCCGAATCCTGGTTGCGCGGGCTCGATACCGAGCAGCTGGAAACCCTGCGTTGTTTCCTGCGCCACCACGGATCCCGGCTCAAGGTCGCCGAAGAACTCGGATTGCACCGCAACACCGTGCGCAATCGTCTCGCGGCCATCGAGACGGTGCTGCCCGGGAAGCTCGACGATCCGCAGACCCGGGTAAGCGCCTGGATCGCCCTGCAGTCGGTCCCCGAGGACCGCCGGCCGTGAAGTCTCAGGCCTTGAAGTAGACGAACTGGTGGCTGGTGGACAGCAGTGCGCCGGTGCGGCCGAACAACTGCGCAGTCTGGTCGAAGTAGCCACCGGAGTACTTGTGTGCCCGCGCCGTCCCCAGCACGAAGTCGTCCCCCTGCGCGGCGAGCAACTCGTCGTCGGCGTGGAAATACACCGTGATCGACACCGTTCCGGCCGGTACGAACTGGCCGTGACGCAGAAACACCCGCGGATAGAAGATATCGCTCACCGCGGCCAACGCGGCGAAATCCATTGGCCTGGACGGCTTGTTCCGCACCCACAGGGTCGTGGAAGAACTGGCCGATGCGGTCGGTTCACTGCCGATGGCGGGCATCCCCCCGTCGACGAAGCGCATGTCGTAGTTGTCGAACCACACCACGCCGAACGGCAGGACCGACGCCTCGATGTCCTCGGGTGCCGGGACCTGTGGCGCGATGATCTCGGTGTCCGACCATCCCTGGCGACGCAGCCCGAATACCGCGGTGGCGCTGGTCTTGACCTCGCCGTCCTGGCTTAGTTCGACGATCCAGTGCTGATTGGATCGGTTGGTCCGGACGATTCGCGTGAGGATGTCGAACTCACCGTCGGCGATCGGCGCCACGTAGTTCACCGTCAGGGCGATGGGCTGGCCGTGCCGTTTCGGGTGCAGCTCGACCGCCCGCAGCATGGTGGCTGCGGTGATACCGCCGAACGGGCCCACCATGTTGGCCCACTCGGGGATCGTCCGCCCGCGCAGGAGATCGTCACCGGATGATTCGAGCTCGAGGGCGTTGTCCATGGGATGCACCCGGCCACAGTACCGACGCGGCACCGCTCACTTTGCGGGCGAGTAGTTCGGCCGGCCCAGCCCCAGCGCCTGCTGGGCGATCATGTTGCGGAATACCTCAAGGGTGCCACCGTAGATACCGGTGGGGCCGGCCAGCCGGAAGACGTACTCGGCACCGCCGTCGTCTGCGGCCCCGGTCGCGCCGACCGGCAGCGCACCGGCCGATCCGAGTAGGTCCATGAGGTCCGGGGATACGTCGCGCATGGTCTGGGCGATCGCTACGCGGCCGTACATGTCGGGACTGCTCAGGGCCGCTTCCAGCCGGGCGATGCCCCGGCCCAACCGGTAGCGCGACGCCGCGTCATCGGGGGCAACGGCCGCGACGTGGTCCACCGCCTCGGCCATCAAATTGATGTGCTCGGTCATGGTGGCCAGCTTCTGCAGACCGCGCGTCTCGCGTTCGAAGGTGCCGTGTTCGAGTTCGAGGGCACCGCGCAGGACCGTCCAGCCGCCGTTCACCTCACCGACGCGGTAGCGGTCGCTGACCCGGACGTCGCTGTAATACGTGATGTTGGTGCGGTCCCCGTCGACGGTGCGGATCGGCTGGATCTCGACGCCAGGGGAATCCAGCGGCACCAGGAACATCGTCAGGCTCTTGTGCTTGGCCGCGGACGGATCGGTGTTGGTCAGCAGGAACACGTACTGGGCGTTGTGCGCATTCGAGGTGAACATCTTGGAGCCGTTGATGATCCAGCTGTCCCCGTCCCGCACGGCGCGGGTCTTGCAGGTCGCGACATCGGACCCGCCTTCAGGTTCGGTGTAGCCCAGGCACAGCCGCAGCCGCCCGTCCACGACACCCGGCAGTACCTCGTCGAGAAGTTCGGCCGAGGCGAACTTCTCCACGGTGTGGGCGACCATGGCGGTCGTTCCCCAGTGGAACCAGGGGGTGTGTGCGCGGCCGATCTCCAGTTCCCAGATGCGGCGCCGGACCGCGCTGAATCCGCCGTCGGCCTCGGCCTGGTAGTCGCCGGCCAGATACCCGGCCTTGCCCAGGGCCAGATGCACTGCCTCGTCGAAGTTCTCGCCGGTCTCGCGGTCACGCTGGATCACCTCGTCGGTGACGACGCGAGCCAGGAATGCCCGCAGCTCATCACGGAAGGCCGCGTCCTCCTCGGCGAGCTCGACATGGGAGAAGTCCATCAGGACACCGTGACACTTTCATCGTCATTTGTAAATACGACCTGTCCACGTCGGAGTAGCAACAGCACCGCGCCACCGATGAACGCCGCGACTCCGGCCAGCACCAGAAACCTGTCGAAGCTATTGGTGGCGGCCAACATACGACTCAGCACCACCGCGCCCAGGGCTGACGAAACCCCGATCACCGCGGACAGAATGCTGAGGACTGTGCTGTACACACCCAGGCTGAAGTGGCGTGCCACCAGGTAGGCGATCACATCGCCTTCAGCCCCCCAGGCCGCGCCGAGACAGCAGACGGCCACGGCGAGGACACCGATGGCGTCCCACGGCGACGCGATGAGCAGGCAGCCGAGACCCGGCAGAGCCATCGCCACCGCGGCAACCGCCTGCGCAGGCAGCCGATCGAGCGCCACGCCGCACACGAAACGGCCGATGATGACGGCGACCGCGAACACCGTGATGAGCACCGCGACATCGCCGCCGGCCCCGGCGTCGCCGAGCATGATCCCGAGCTGGGTGGTGGTGACCGAGTGGTACAGATTGCACAGCAGCACGCCCAGCAGCAGGATCCAGAACACCCTGCTGCGCCCGATGGCGCGGTAATCCTTGCCGGCCTTGCGTTCTCCCGCGATCGAGGCCGCATCTCCGTTGCGCCCGGGCACGAGCATCAGGGCGGTGACACCGATGACCGCGATCGTGACGGCGATGGCCACGCACCCGGCCCGCCAACCATGTGTGCGGTTGATGGCATCGACCACCGGAGCACCGATCGCACCCAACAGGGGCGGGCCCGAGATCGCGATGGCCAGGGCCAGACCCCGGGCCGTCCGGAAACGCGTCGCGACCAGTCGGCTGTAGATCGCCGGCGTCGTGGTCACCCCGAGCGCGATGAGGGCGACGTTGATCATGAAGTACTGCCAGATGGGTCCGGACATCATCGCGTACGCGATCCAGCACGCCGGCAGTCCGACGACGCCGATCGCGGCAATGCGGCGCACCCCGAACAGGTCGGCGAGGCGGCCGTAGAACGGCAGGAACACGAACGTGAGCAAGGTGATCGCGCCGGTCAGCGCGAAATCCGAGCGGCTCCACCCGAACGCCGCCAGGAACTGCGGCCCCATCGCGGCGTTCGTGTAGGCGCTGAGGCTCAGACCCGCACTGAGACCCGCGGTCGCGGCGGCCAGCGGTTGCCAATTGGTCCGGAGTTCGCCGAAATACGTCATATTGCTGTCAGTTGTACAGCCGGATGCCGCGCCGGCGGTCACCAGGTGACTGGCAGCTCCACGACACCGTAGATCTCCTTGTCGTTGTGGAATCTCAACTCTCCCGGCGCGACCGCCAATCGCAATCCGGGCAGTTTGCGCACCAACGCGGCCAGGGCGATCTGCAGCTCAGCCCGCGCAAGATTCTGGCCGAGGCACTGATGCACGCCGTAACCGAAGCCGAGATGCCCTCGGCTGTTGCGATTTACGTCGAAGGCATCGGGCTGATCGACGAAGCCGGTGTCGAAGTTTCCCGCCGGGAGGTTCATGAGAACCGTGTCACCGGCCCGGACGAGCTGCCCGCCGATGACGACATCCTCCCGAGCGACGCGGTCGACGAGGCTGTGCACGATCGACAGATAACGCATCAGCTCCTCGACGATGCCGGCCACCACGGCTGGGTCATCGGTCTCCCGCAGGCGCGCCGCAGCGTCGGGATGCTGCAACAGGGCCAGCGCGCCCAGAGCGATCATGCTGGCGGTGGTTTCGTGGCCGGCGGCCAGCAACATCTGGCCGTTCATGGCGGCGGTTTCGCGGTTGAGTTCACCCGTGGCGACATGGTCGGCAATCAGCCGACTCATCAGATCGTCACCCGGTTCCCGCTCCTTGCGGGCCACCAGGTCGAACATGTAGGTGAACAACGCCAGTTGGGCTTGAGTGCGCTCCTCCTCTGATGCGTTCGAGTCGAGCCCGGCGGCACTCTGCTTCTGGAAGAACTCGTGATCCTCGTACGGCACCCCAAGTAGCAGACAGATGACCAGCGACGGCACCGGCAGCGCGAACTTGCTCACGAGGTCTGCAGGCGGACCGGCCGCGATCATCTCGTCGAGGAAGCCGTCGACTAACTCCTGAATCTGCGGCCGCATTGCCTCTGCTCGCCGGAAAGTGAAGTCCCTGGTCAACATTCGCCGCAGCCGCTGATGCTCGGGATCATCCAGGCGCGGGAAGATCAGAGCAATCTCACCACTCTCGGTCGGTACGCCGTACAGCCCCGTATTGGCACTGAGCCGTTCGTCGACAAGTGCCGCCCGGATGTCCTGGTAGCGACTGATCATCCATACCGGCTTTCCCTTCCAGACTGCCGCCTGAAGCCCCTCGGCCTCCCGCCATCCGGCGAACGCAGGGGCGGGCGCCAATGGGCATCCGTCGGCGCGTGGAGCGGGGATCGAGGGAAGTTCGGCTTCCACCGACGCTTCGGGACTGGGCATGGTCATCGGCGATCCTCGCAATCTCCGGGCGTCAACTGGCAGTCAGCTGCCACTTCTGCGAGGTTAGAGCGAGCCTATCTGACAGTCAACTGTCAGATAGGCTGATGCCATGTCGACAGCCGAACGCCCGCTGCGCACCGATGCGGCACGCAATGCCGACCGCATCCTGCGAGCCGCACGTGAGGTGTTTGCCGAGCTCGGCCCCGATGCGCAGATCGACACGATCGCCGGCCGCGCCGGAGTTGGTGAGCGAACCCTGTACCGCAGGTTCCCGACGAAAGCCGACCTTCTGCGAGCCGCGCTCGATCAAAGCATCGATGAAAACCTCTCGCCTGCAATCGAAAAAGCGCTCGCCCGAAAGGATCCACTACGCGGGCTGACCGAACTGATCGAGGCCGCCACTGCACTGGGCGCCGCCGAGCACAACATCCTCGCTGCAGCCAGGCGTGCCGACGCGCTGGCCAACATCGCGGATCGCCTCGAAGCCGCCATGCGCGAACTCACGAACCGAGCCCAGAAGGACGGCCTCGTTCGCGGCGACCTTGTGGCCGAGGATCTGCCGAGGATCGTTGCGATGCTCAACAGCGTCCTGTGGACGATGGATCTCGGCAGCGACGGCTGGCGCCGTTACGTGGTGCTGATCCTGGATGCCATCACCACGCAGCAGCCCCGACCGCTCCCCGCTGCCGCACCCCTCAATCACCCTAATTCACTGGACAATTGGCCGATGTGACCGGCACTGCGGCAGATCGACGAACTAGTGACGTACGAATCTAGCTCGTCGGTACCGGAATCGCCGTCGTGTCCTCATCGTCGGCACGGGGTGTACGCGGCACAGGCTTCCGGAAGTGGTTGTCCCCGCGGGGATACACCACTTGCGGCCACCAGAACCACCTGCCCAGCAGCGTGGCGATCGACGGCATCAGCAGCGAGCGCACGATCAAGGTGTCCAGCAGCAGGCCGATCGCGATCGTCGACCCCATCTGCGCCAGCACGACGAGGTCGCTGCCCAGCATGGCCGCCATCGTCGCCGCGAACACCATGCCCGCCGAGGTCACGACACCGCCGGTGCCGCCCATCGATCGGATGATGCCGGTCTTGAGGCCCGCGTGGATCTCTTCCTTGAACCGCGAGACCAGCAGCAGGTTGTAGTCCGATCCGACAGCCAACAGGATGATCACCGACATCAACATGACCAGCCAGTGCACGTGGATGCCGAACAGGTCCTGCCACAACAACACTGAGATGCCGAATGAGGCTGCGATCGAACTGGCCGCGGTTCCGACGATCACCAGGGCCGCCACAGCGCTGCGGGTCAGGATCAGCATGATGACGAAGATCAGTGTCAGTGCCGATACCACCGCGATCATCAGGTCGTATCGGGCTCCGTCGCTCATGTCCTTGTAGGTTGCCGCGACGCCGCCGAGATAGATCTTGGCGTCCGACAGCGAGGACATCTTCAGGCCCTCCTGCGCGGCGGTGCGCTCGGCGTTGACCCGCGCGATACCTTCGGGCGTCGCGGGATCCGTCTGGTGGGTGATGAACATCCGCGCCGACTTGCCGTCGGGCGACAGGAACATCTTCAGGCCCCGCTCGAAGTCGGGGTTCGTGAACGCCTCCGGCGGCAGGTAGAACAGGTCGTCGTTCTTGGCCTGGTCGAAGCTCTCACCCATGGCCAGGGCGGTGTCGTTCATCGCCTGCATCTGGTCGATCAGGGCCTTCTGCGAGTTGTACGACGCCAGCGACAAGTCCCGGCTGGTCTTCATCGACGCGATCGACTGCGGAAGCAGCGCAGTCAATTTCGGGGCAAGATCGGCCAGTTGGTCGGTATTGACCTGCACCGAAGATGTCTTGTCGGTCAGTTCGTCGATCCCGTCGAGGGCATCGAAGACCGAACGCGTCGCCGAACACATGGGGATGTCGAAGCAGTGCGGCTCCCAGTAGAAGTAGTTGCGCATGGGCCGGAACTGGTCGTCGAAGTTCGCGATGTTGTCGCGCATCTTCTTGGTGACCTCGAGCAGTTCCTGCGACTTGGCCGCCGAGTCCTGAGTGAGCTTGGTCTGCTGGAGGGACAGTTGGTACTGCTGCTCCATGATGCCGATCGAGACATTCGTCGCGTCGATCATCCTGAGCTGGTCGGCCAACTGCTCCCGCTGGAACGGCAGGTTCAGATTGCTGGTCTGCCCCTGGATGGCGGTCTGGAACGGAATTGAGCTGTGCTGGATGGGAATACCGAGCGGGCGGGTGATGCTCTGCACCATCGCGATGCCCTCGGTGCGCAGCACGTTCTTGGCAACCCGATCCAGAACCAGCATGTCGGCCGGATTGCGCATGTCATGGGTCGATTCGACCATCAGGATGTCGGGGTTCATCCGGGCCTGGCTGAAATGCCGGTCGGCAGCGTCGAATCCGACGTTCACCGGCGCGTCGGCGGGCAGATACCAACGGTCGTTGTAGGCCGGCTTGAAACCGGGGATGGCCACCACGCCGATGAGCACCACAAAGGCGCTCGCCACCAGAATGGGTGCGGGCCAACGGACGACAGCCGTGCCGACCTTGTACCAGAACCGGCCCTTCTCGGGCTTCTTGGCCTCATACAGACCGACCTTGCTCCCGAGGAACAACACTGCGGGACCCATGGTGACCGAGGAGGCGACGACCACCAGCATGCCGATCGCCACCGGCGCTCCCATGGTGCTGAAGTACGGCAGCCGGGCGAAGCTCAGGCAGTACGTCGCCCCGGCGATCGTCAGGCCCGAGCCGATGATGACCGGGGACACCGACCGAAAGGTGGTGTAGTACGCGGTTTCCCGGTCCTCCCCCGCGCTACGTGCCTCACGATAACGGCCGAACAGGAAGATTCCGTAGTCGGTGGCGGCCGCGATCGCCAGCATCGTGAGGATGTTCCCGGCGAACGTCGTCAGCCCGTACACGTCGTGGTACGCCAGCACCGAGACCAGTCCGCGTGAGGCCAGCAACCCGACACCGGTGAGCACAAGCTGGATCAGCGTGGTGACGATCGAGCGGTAGACGATCAGCAGCATGATCGCGATCGCCAGGAGGGTGAACAAGGTGATCTTGCCCAGGCTGGCGTTGCCGATGACGTGCATGTCGTGGGTCAGCGCGGCCGGCCCGGCGACGTAGGCCCGCACGCCGGGCGGGGCCGTTGTTTCCCCGATGACGTCGCGGACCTTCTGCACACCTTCATTGGCCAGGGTCTGGCCTTGTTGACCGGCGAGGTTCACCATCACGTAGGAGGCCTTGCCGTCGGCGCTCTGCGCCCCGGCCGCCGTCAGGGTGTCGCCCCAGAAGTCCTGGATGTGCTGGATGTGTTCGGGATCCTCACGCAGCTTGCGGATGATCTCGTCGTAGTACTGGTGGGCGTCGGGCCCCAGGGCCCGCTCACCCTCCACCACGATCATGATCGTGCTGTTGGAATCGAACTCCTGGAAGTTCGTTCCCATCCGTTTCATGGCGATCATCGACGGCGCATCCTCGGGCGCCATCGGCGCCGAGTGTTCCTCGCCGACGATCTCGAGCTGCGGCGCGATCATGTTGACGGCCACGGAGAACGCCAGCCAGAACAGGATGACCGGCACCGCGAGGATGCGCAGGCCGTGGGCGATCAACGGCCGCTTGGGGTGTGCGTGAGCGGAAGTGGTCATGCGGACTTCACCAGGCAGTAGGTCTGGGCGTTGATGCCATCGGCTGATTTCTCCTCGCGGACAACGTCGTTCACGGTGACCCGGCAACCGATCTGGTCACCGTCGCTGCGGGCCATGAGGTTGGCGCTGACGGTCGGCAGTGTGGTCGACAACGTGACCGACCACGGCAGCGGCGCGGTCAGCGAATGCACCTTGGCGTCCGGATCGAAATAGCTGATCTGAGCCGTCGCCCCGGGCGGCCCGTAGACGTCGTAGACCAGGACCTTTGGATTGAACTGGACGATCTCGATGCCCGCGCCGGCGTTCGCGTTGAGATCTTCGGAGCCGAATACCCGGTGCAATCGTGAGACCACCAGGCCCGACACGGCGAGTACGACCACCAGAACCAACGGAATCCACCCGTGTTTCAACACACGACGAACAGCCCGACCAGAACTCACCGGTACCTCCCGACGATTACCCGAACCCGCCAATGGCGATGAGCCCCGGCGATCGGCGAATTAGTTCGAATAACTATGTACAGCGGGGAGGAACTTTACACCGCTGTGAGCGGGACCGCAGTCGGGGGCCCGGATGCTGGGAGCTTGCTGTCTGTTACCTGACCGACTCGACTCGGCCGGGCACCCCGACGCGGCTAGGCCGCTGTGCCGTCATGCGATGGACGATCGAGATAGCCTCGGGCGACTGCCATTTCAACCAGTCTCGAACGCAGCGCGTGGCGCCCGCGATGCAGTCGCGACATCACTGTTCCGACCGGAATCTGCAGAATCTCCGCAATCTCCTTGTACCGGAATCCCGCAACGTCGGCGTAGTACACGACCACGCCTTGCGATTCCGGCAATGCCCGCACGGCCTGGCGCACCTCGTCATCGCCCATAGATTCCAGGGCCGCCAGTTCCGCCGAGACCACGCCGAGCGGGAAGCGCTGCGCCACCTCCGCGAGTTGGGCATCCGAGAGTTCGTCGGCGAAGACTTCCTGCGGTCGACGCTGCGCGGTGCGGTACGCGTTGATCCAAGTGTTGGTCAGGATGCGAAACAGCCAGGCCCGGATGTTCGTGCCGTCCTGGTAGGTGTGAAAGCTGCTGTACGCCTTGACCATTGTCTCCTGAACGAGGTCTTCGGCGTCCACGACATTGCGCGTGTAACGACGCGCCGCCGCGTAGAGCTGGTCCACCAACGGCAGCGCGTCGCGCTCGAACCGTTCCGACAGACAATCGTCAATACTCACGCGCGCACCCGTACTCATAGGCATGGCCCCCGCTCCTGCCACTGCTCATATCGCTGGCCTCAGACACCTCGCCACTCGAAGCTATCCGGCGACGCACCCGATCCCCAGGGGGATTACCCCCGGATTCGGGGCGGTTTTCCACACCGCACCGATAGCGCCGAACTGTCATGTACGCAGCATGACACCTCAACCCAAGTTGAGGTCAAACGATTTTTCGGCGCCAATCCCTTTGCGGCTGTGGCCCTTCAACATCCCAATATTGACTCCACGGCAGATGACTCCGACAGTGTTGGGCTCCACAGGCTTCCCCGCACGACGGGATCGAGCCGGCGGTCACCGCCCGTACCACGTCGATCATCAGCGATACGACGGGAAACCAGACCGGTCCCGCCTTAGGCTCATCGCTTATGAATCGACTCGATCGCTTCTTCGAGATCTCGGCCCGCGGCTCAACGGCCCTCTCCGAGATCCGCGGAGGCCTGGTCACCTTCATCGCGATGGCCTACATCATCGTGCTGAACCCGGTCGTCCTCTCCGGCTCCGCCGACGTCGCGGGCAACAAGCTCGAATTCGCGCAGGTCTCGGCCACCACCTGTCTGGCGGCAGGCGTGATGACGATCCTGTTCGGGATCATCGCGCGGTTGCCGTTCGCGTTCGCCGCGGGTCTGGGCATCAACTCGTTTCTGGCCACGACCGTGGTGGGAACGGTCACCTGGCCCGAGGCCATGGGCCTCGTGGTGATCGACGGCCTGATCATCGTGGCACTGGCGGCCAGCGGGTTCCGCCGTCTGGTGTTCGACGCAGTGCCCATGCAGCTCAAGTTGGCGATCACCGCGGGCATCGGGCTGTTCATCTTGTTCATCGGACTGGTCGACGCCGGATTCGTCGGCTCGACCGGCCTGCCCTCTCCCCCGGTCGGTCTCGGCACGGGCGGGGTCGGCTCCATCAACACCGTGCCGACCGTTGTCTTCGTGTTCACACTGCTGGTCACCGGAATCCTGGTGGCCCGGAAAGTCCGCGGCGGCATCCTGATCGGTCTGGTCACCGGCACCGTGGTGGCCGTGATCGTCGAGGCGATCTGGCATCTCGGGTCGGCACACGACAAACCGGGAGGGTGGGGGCTGTCGGTACCGGCCCTGTCCGGCTCACCGTTCGCGCTGCCCGACCTGTCCCTCGTCGGCGACGTCAGCCTCGGCGCCTTCAGCCGGATCGGGGCCCTGGCCGCCATCATGCTGGTATTCACCCTGGTGTTCGCCAACTTCTTCGACGCGATGGGCACGATGACCGGGCTGTCCCGAGAGGCTGGGCTGTCCGACCCCCAGGGCAACTTCCCGCGGCTGAAATCCGCACTCATCGTCGAAGGTGCCGGTGCCGTCGTCGGCGGCTCCTCATCGGCATCGTCGAACACCGTCTTCATCGAATCCGGCGCGGGCATCGAGGAGGGCTCCCGCACCGGGTTCGCCAACCTCATCACCGGGGCGCTGTTCCTGGCGGCCATGTTCGTCGCGCCGTTGGCCTCGATCGTGCCCACCGAGGTCGCCGCCGCGGCCCTGGTGATCGTCGGCGCCATGATGGTCTCGCAACTGCGCCACATCGATCTCTCGGAGTTCTCCGTGGCCCTGCCGGTGGTCCTCACCGTGGCCACCATGGCATTCAGCTACTCGATCGCCAACGGCATCGGCGTCGGCTTCGTGGCCTGGGCGGTGTTGCGGTCCGCCGCCGGTAAGGCTCGCGAGGTCAGCCCGCTGCTGTGGGTCGTGGCCGCAGGCTTCATCCTGTACTTTGCCCGCGGCTGGATCGAGTCGCTCATCGGCATGTAGGGGCCGGTAGCCTTCTCCGACATGGGGATGAACTCGCCGATGAGCCGCTTGCGCGAAGAGAGACAAGGCCGATGAGCCGCTTGCGCGAAGAGAGACAAGGCCGATGAGCCGCTTGCGCGAAGAGAGACAAGGCCGATGAGCCGCTTGCGCGAAGAGAGACAAGGCCGATGAGCCGCTTGCGCGAAGAGAGACAGCAGTGAGCGCTGGTCTGTTCGGTTTGCTCGACGACATCGCCGCGCTGGCACGGCTGGCGGCGGCGTCGATCGACGACATCGGTGCGGCGACCGGCAAGGCCACCGCCAAGGCAGCCGGGGTGGTGATCGACGACACCGCGGTGACACCGCAGTACGTGCACGGCATCAGCGCCGATCGCGAGCTACCGGTCATCAAGCGCATCGCGATCGGCTCGCTGCGCAACAAGCTCCTGTTCATCCTGCCCGCGGCGTTGCTGCTCAGCCAGTTCGCGCCATTCTTACTGACACCGATCCTGATGGTGGGCGCGACGTACCTCTGTTATGAGGGCGCCGAGAAGGTCTGGGGACGGTTCATGGGCCACGGCGACCACGGCGCCGACGGACAGCCCACCACCGCGGTCGGCGGTGACGCCGAGAAGTACATGATCACGGGCGCGATCCGCACCGATTTCATCCTGTCGGCCGAGATCATGGTGATCGCACTCAACGAGGTGGCCGATCAAACTTTCTGGCCACGACTGATCATTCTGGTGATCGTCGCCCTCGTGATCACTGCCGCGGTCTACGGCGTGGTGGCCGGCATCGTGAAGATGGACGACATCGGTCTGCTGCTGGCCCAGCGTTCGTCGAAGGTGTCGCAGAAAGTCGGGCGCGGCCTGGTGGCCGGGATGCCCAAGCTGCTCTCGGCACTGTCAACGATCGGCACAGTGGCGATGCTCTGGGTCGGCGGACACATTCTGCTGGTCGGTACCGACACCCTGGGCTGGCACACGCTCTACGCCGTCGTCCACCATGCCGAGGAGGCGGTGCACCACGCGGTGGGCGATACCTTCGGCGGCTTGCTGGCCTGGGTGACCAATACCGCCGCGTCGGCCGTCATCGGTCTGGTGGTCGGCACCGTGGTCGTGGGGATCATGCACGTGCTGCCGTTCGGCAAGAAGAACGAGCAGGACGCCGCTACGTGATGGTCGCCACCAGTCGAAACTCTTCCACCGGAAGGTGCTCGGGTTGCCGCCGCAGCCAACCGATCGAGGCAAAAGCAAATACTTTTGGGTGCGCCACTAGGTGCGCCACCCATCCTCGTGTCATACTTGACCAGGACGTTTTTGGTACGTCCAGTTTCACGATGAGAGAAGTAAAAATATGACACAGGGAACTGTGAAATGGTTCAACGGCGAGAAGGGCTTCGGCTTCATCGCTCCTGACGGCGGCGCCCCGGACGTTTTCGTCCACTACTCCGAGATCACCGGCGGTGGTTTCCGGTCGCTCGAAGAGAACCAGCGTGTCGAGTTCGAGATCACCCAGGGAGCCAAGGGCCCCCAGGCAACGGGAGTTACCGCGGTCTAACCGCCCCAAGACCTGATGGTGGGCTGGTACGGATGAATTCCGTACCAGCCCATCTTTTTCGTTTACACAGGCGTCTGTGCCTGGAGATGCCCCAACCATCGTGCAGATTCGATCTGGGCGACCTGCAGCACGCGATCTGCAGTGTCGAACATGGGAGTACGCCGCACCGTTTCCTCGACTGGCATCGACGCGGCGCACCGCATCACCAGGCCGCCGAGAGTAACGGACGTCTTGCACGGGACGACAAGCAGTTTCACGCACTGGTCTCGGCCCGCCACCATCATCAGACGGGGCCGACTCAGCTTCACCCCGGTCGGCAGGCGGGTGCCCGTCACGATCGAGTCGAGATCCAACTGGCCCTGAGCGGCTGACCAGTTGACGCGAATATCGACAACTTCGCCCAGCGATCGGTGCAGAACTTCGACAAGCTCCGGTAGTTCGTTCGCCACCGAGGCGGTGTGCGGCCACCACGCTCCGTCAATATCGGCACCCAACTGCCGGGCGAGGGCGAGCCGGACAGGACTGGCCAGCCGTCGTGTCCCGGAGAGGCCGTTCACGACGGCGACTGGGCATCTGCGCGAGGCTGCGGCGCTGGCCGATCCGTGGGCCGATCTGAGAAAACGAGCCCCCGCGACGGGTCACTCGAGCTCTCGACATCCGGCATAGGTTGTTGCTGCTCGGGGTGTGAAAACAGCTCGGACGATTCCATAGAGAGTGTCCTTGAGAGGTGCGGGACTACCGCACTGGTATTGGATAGCAAGCGATGGTTAATCGCCGGCTGACGGTTCAACATCGAAAAATCGTGACTGTCGAACGTCACGGTTGACCAACTGATGTATCGGGCCTAGCTATAAATCTACACCCGATGAACGGCGCCCCGACGGCCCGGCACCCCGGACACAGCCGTCAGTGGCCGCGTACTGCAGGCAGGATCAAGGTATCGATGACGTCCCGGACGTACTTCGAGTCGACGCCCTGACCATTGACCACCCGCATCAGGCCCATCCCGGTCAGCACATCAGCCACCAACGACCAGTCCCGGTCGGCTGCCACCTCGCCGCGGGCGACGGCTTGCTGAAGGATCGTCGTCACGACCCGCCTGCCCTTGAGCAGCATCAGATCTTCAAGCGCAGAGCCGAGGTGCGGGTCATGGGTGGCCTCGACCGCGACCCTCAGCACCAGATCGTAGGAAAAGAGTTCGTTGTCGCTGCGCGCAGTGCGCCGCACGATTTCGTCGAAATCGCCTTCCAGACTGCCGGTGTCGGGCGCATCGTCGTCGAGCAGGTCGGGCTTCCAGTACACGAGCGCATCGGTGATCAACGCGGCCTTCGACGACCAGCGACGGTATATGGCAGCCTTACCGACGCCGGCGCGCGCGGCGATGTCGTTCATATTGGTGTTGACATAACCGTTTTCGGCCAACGCGGCCAATGCCGCATCGAGGATCGCCGGGTCACGCGATCGGTCGAGTCGGCCGTCAGTCCGCTGACGCAGTCTCGACTTCGACTCTGCGTCTTGCGGATGATCCGGGCCACTCACGACCGTCACACCGTCGTTGCCGGTATCGGTGCGGTGGTGTCGTCGGTGTCGCCGGCCGCCTTCCGGGCACGCTCTTCGCGACCACGCCTGGTGATCTCAAAGGTGTTGAGCGGCCACCAGAACCAGCGGCCCAACGCTGCGGCGATCGACGGTGTCATGAACGAGCGCACGATCAGCGTGTCGACGACCAGGCCGATACCGATCGTCGTACCCAACTGGCCGATCACCCGGAGGTCGCTCACGATCATCGACGCCATGGTGAAGGCGAACACCAGTCCGGCTGCGGTGACGACCCGTCCCGTGGCCCCCACCGCACGGATGATGCCGGTATTGAGCCCGGCGTGGATCTCCTCCCGAAGGCGGGAGACCACAAGCAGGTTGTAGTCCGAGCCCACCGCCAGCAGGATCACCATCGACAACGGGATCACGATCCACTGCACGCCCAGCCCGAGGATGTCCTGCCACAGCAGTACCGACAAACCGCAGGCGGTGCCCAGCGATGCGGCCACGGTGCCGACGATCACCAAGGCGGCGACCACACTTCGGGTGATGATCAGCATGATGCCGAAGATGAGGATCATCGACGCGATGATCGCGATCATGAGATCGGTTTTGACACCGTCCTGCATGTCGGCATACATCGAGGCGGTACCGGCCAGCGATACCTTCGCATTGGCCAGCGGAGTGCCCTTGACGGCATCGGCGACAACGTCTTTGAGGTCCCGGACGTGGCCTATGCCCTCGACGGAGGCGGGATCGCCCTGGTGGGTGATGATGTAGCGGACCGCGTGGCCGTCCGGGGATACGAACATCTTCAGGCCCCGCTCGAAGTCGGGGTTCTGGAACACATCCGGCGGCAGGTAGAAGAAGTCGTCGTTCTTGGCCTGATCGAAGTACAGACCGATCTCCGTTGCCCCCTTGGCCAGTTCCTGCTGCTGAGCCTGGGTTCCGGCCATGGTGCTGTGGGTGGCGATCATGAAGTCCCGCATGCGTGTCATCGAGTCGATGGTGGTCCTCAGCACCGGCAGCATCTGCGGCATCAGCTGATCCATGCGGTCCATATCGATTGTGAGACCCTGCATTTCATCAGTGAGCTTGTCGATGCCGTCCAGGGTGTCGAAGATCGAGCGCATCGACTGGCAGATCGGGATGTCGAAGCAGTGCGGCTCCCAGTACAGGTAGTTGCGCAGCGGCCGGAAGAAATCGTCAAAATTGGCGAGGTTGTCGCGCATCTCCTGGGTGGCTTCCACCATGTCGTGCGTGCGCCCGACCATGCTGTGCGTGGTCGCGGTCAACTCGGACATCAGGGTGTACATGCGTTCCATGCTGGCGACGGTCTGGCCCATCTCGTCGGCCTGCTCGAGCATCTGAGCCGAGTTGTCGTTGTTGAACTTTGCGCCCTGCAGCGTGCCGGCGTTCTGTGCGCCGAGCAGGAACGGGATCGAGCTGTGCTCGATGGGCGAGCCGAGCGGGCGGGTGATCGTCTGCACCCGTTCGATGCCCCGCATGTGAACCACGCCCTTGGCGACGCGGTCGATGACGAGCATGTCGGCCGGGTTGCGCAGGTCGTGGTCGGCTTCGAGCATCAACAGTTCCGGATTCATCCGCGCCTGCGAGAAGTGCCGGTCGGCGACGCCCATGGCGAGGTTGGCCGGCATGTCGGCGGGCGTGAACTTCTGGTCGTTGTACTGCGGCACATAGGTCAGCAGGCTGATGAATCCGATGATGGCGATCAGGCTGGTGACGAAGATGATCGGGATGGGCCAGCGCACCACGGAGGTGCCGACCTTGCGCCAACCCTTGGTGGAAAGTTCCCGCTTGGCGTCGAGCAGACCGAACTTCGACGCGACGGTGAGCACGGCGGGCGCCAGCGTCAGGGCCGCGGCGATGATCACCAGAATCGCGATCGCGCAGGGCAGACCCATGGTCTGGAAGTAGGGCAGCGTGGTCATGGTGAGGCACATGCATGCGCCGGCAATCGTCAACCCGGAGCCCAGGATCACGTGGGAGACACCGTGATAGGCGATGTAGAAGGCGTCTTCCCTATCCCGGCCGTTCGATCTCTCCTCTTGATATCGGCCGAGCAGGAAGATCACGTAATCGGTTCCGGCAGCCAGGGACAGCATCGTCACCATGCTCACCGCGTACGGGGTCAGGCCGATGATGTTCACATAACCGGCCGCGGCGGTAACACCCTGCGCGGCAAACAGTTCCAGGCCGATGATGACCATCGACACCAGCATCGTCACGATGGACCGGTAGATGAACAGCAGCATGACGATGATGACGGCGACCGACACCAACTCCATGGTTGCCATACTTTGATGCCCGGCCACCTGGGTGTCGGCGTTGAGCACGGTGTTGCCGGCGACGTGGGCCTTGATACCCGGCGGTGCGGGCACCGAGGCGACGATGTCGCGCACGGCAGCCACCGACTCGTGGCTGGCGCTGGTGCCCTGGGAGCCGTTGAGGAAGATCTGCACATACGCCGACTTACCGTCCACGCTTTGTGAGCCCGCCGCCGTCAGCGGATCGCTCCAGAAGTCCTGGACGTTCTGCACATGCTCGCGATCCGCCTCGAGCTTGTCGACGATCTGGTCGTAGAACTTATGTGCTTCGTCACCGAGCTTGTCGTCGCCCTCGAGCACGACCATCGCAGATGAGTCGGAGTCGTATTGCTGAAACACCTTGCCGATGTTCAGCATCCCCTGATACGACGCCGAGTTCGTCGGGCTCAGCGGGACCTGCCGAGCTTCCGCGACCTTGTCGAGAGAGGGGACCAGTGTGCCCAGCGCGACCACCACGAGCACCCAGAACACGATGATCGGCAGCGAGAAGATCCGGACCAGGTGACCGATGAACGGCCGATGCGGCTTCGAGTGCGCGTTGCTCATACGGATTTCACCAAGCAGTAGATGAACGGTTTGACTGTGTCGTCGCTCGACCGGTCGTCACGGACCTCGCCGTCGACCGTCACCCGGCACCGAAGATCGCTGACGTCACGGTCCCCTTGGACCATGATGTTGGCCGACATCGACGGCAACGTCGTCACGATTGTGAACGACCAAGGCAGCGGCGTGTTTTCGATGAGATGCGGTTGACCGTTCTCATCGAGATAGTTGAGGTTCGCGGTTCCACCGGACCCGGTGACCTCGTACGTGATGTGCTTCGGATTGAAGTTCGCGGTGATGCCGGAACCATCTGCCGCCCTCGGTTGGTGATGACCCGACTCACGAATGCGAAGGATCGCGTATGCACCCAGAGCGACGACGACCACCAGCAGCAGCGGTATCCACGCCTTCTTGAGCAACTTGAACACCGTTGCGCCTCCCCGATGTGACACTCGCAAAATTTACCCGGACGGAACTCAAGTTCCGCCTAAGAGGATGCTGAGTACTGTACTCGAGGCGAGCTCGGCCGACGACTCGGTACTTATTTGTCCAGAAACCGCTCGAGGCCGGCGATGACGATGTCGAGGTTGAAGTCGAAGTCCTGGGCCGCGGTCGTCGCGACGCCCCGATCGGCCACGACACCACTGAGCAGCGGAAAGTCGGTTGACGGAAGGTCTTTCAATGCGCGAACCACCTCGGGCGTCTGATGGTGCAGCCGCGACTCGGCCGATCCCAGCACATCGTGTGCGGCCGACATCGCGAGCCCCGACACCAGGGTGAGCACCCGCCCGGCGTCGTCGGTACCGAATCCCCCGTTGGTCAGGGCCCGCAGCACCTGCTCGGCCAGCGCGAGGCTCGCGGCCCCACCGCTACCACTCAACCGAAAACTCGTGGCCGTCACACCGAGTTTGAGTACGCCTTCACGGATCGCGCTGCCGTAGGCCCGCAGAATCTCCTGCCAGCTCGCATCCTCGGGCAACTTGATCGAGCGCAACTCGGTCTCGAACAGATCGGCCACAACCAGCTCGAGCAGTCCGTCGCGATCACCGACGTAGTAGTGCAGCGTGGTGCGGTCCACTCCGAGCGCATCGGCGACCGCCTGCATCGTCAACGCACCCGGGGATATGGCGCGGGCCGCGGCGACGATCTGCTGCTGATCGATGCGCGGCGGACGTCCCCGCCCCCGTCGGGGTGCGTTTCCGGTGGTCACATGGGTAATTCTAAATGCTCAGGGCGTCGCTGGAGCATCACTCTTCCTTTTTTCTCACGGTCGTGGAAAACTGCCCGAAACCGAGGAAGGGACCCACTGCCGTGTCACAAACTTCTCCATACCGGGTTGTCCAGTGGACGACAGGAAACGTCGGGAAGAGTTCGGTGGCGGCCATCGCTCGCAACCCGACCCTGGAACTGGTCGGCTGCTATGCGTGGTCGCCGGACAAGGCCGGAAAGGATGTCGGCGAACTCGTCGGCATCGAACCCCTCGGCGTCGCGGCCACCAATGACGTCAAGGCACTGCTGGCCCTCAAACCGGACGTCGTGATTTACAACCCGATGTGGATCGACGTCGACGAGCTCGTCGACATCCTTTCCGCCGGAGTCAATGTCGTTGCGACGGCCTCATTCATCACCGGACACAACCAGGGCGAGGGCCGCGACCGCATCGCCGAGGCCTGCCGCAAGGGCGGCTCGACGATGTTCGGATCGGGCATCAGCCCGGGCTATGTCAACCAGTTGGCCATCGTGGCCGCCGGCATCTGCGACCGGGTGGACAAGGTCACCGTCAACGAGGCCGCCGACACCACCTTCTACGACTCACCGGAAACCGAGAAGCCGGTGGGGTTCGGCCAGCCCATCGATCATCCAGACCTGCAGGCCATGACGGCCCACGGCACCGGGGTCTTCGGCGAGGCGGTCCGGATGATCGGTGACGCGCTCGGGATCGAGTTCGACGAAGTCCGCTGCGATGCCGAATACGCCCAGACCACAGAGGATCTCGACCTGGGCTCGTGGACGATTCCGGCGGGCGGCGTGGCCGGGGTGTTCGTCAGCTGGAAGGGCATCATCGGCGACACCACCCGCGTCGAGCTCACCCTGCGCTGGCGCAAAGGTCAGACACTGCAACCGGATTGGCAGATCGACCAGGACGGCTGGGTGATCGAGGTGGCCGGTCGCCCGACCGTCACGATGAAGGTCGGCTTCCTGCCGCCACCGGACTTCGAGGCCACCACCCTGGAGGAGTTCATGGTGCTCGGGCACATCATGACCGCCACTCCCCCGATCAACGCGATTCCCGCGGTGATCAACGCAGCACCCGGCATCGTCACCTACAACGATCTCCCGCTGATCCTGCCGCGTGGGGTGGTGCCGTCGAGCTAGAGCCGCCGCAGCCGAGGCCTCGATGAATTACAGAATGTAACGGCGACCATCAGATCGCTGACACTTTGCATCCTCCGCGTCGGTGCTCCGCACCACAGGATTGGTCCGTCCGTCGAACGCAACCGACGGCTATCGATCAAAGACGATTGAGGAGACCGAACCGTGGACTCGTTGCGCGCCGACCCCATTGCGCCCGAATTGCAGGATCAGCAGGCCGGGGTCGTGGTACCCAGCCGACTGCTGGAGCCCACTGCGTTCAACCATCTGATGGGCGACGCCGTCGCGGTGAACCTCGACTGGGCCGGCACCCCGGACGGACGGTTGAACTTCGCGCTCGCCGCCCTCGACCCGGTTCCGTTGCGCCGCATGCTGCCCGCGCTGCAGAGCATGGACCTGGAGGTCCTCGAGGAGCAAGCCGGCACCTGGACCAGGGCCGACGGCCGGATCTGCCACGTCTATCATCTGCTGCTGCAGCCCGGTCCCGACGCGGTCGATGCGCTGGCCCGGCCGCAGGACGGCACCGCCGATCGCATCCGCGAGACATTCCAGGCAATGTGGGCCGGCCGGATCGAATCCGACGGATTCAACGCGCTGCTCCTGCGAGCCGCACTGAGCTGGCGGCAGGTCACCGTGCTGCGCAGCTACAGCCGATACCTTCGGCAGCTGCCGTTGCCCTACAGCCAGGCGCGCATCCAACGGGTCTTGCTGGACAACCCGGCCGCCACCCGCGCGCTGCTAGACCTGTTCGAGGCACGGTTCGACCGCACCGAGCAACCCGCCGCCGGCCCCCACCGCATCGCTCGCATCACCGAGGCCGAGCAGCGGGTGTCCGCCGAGATCGATCAGGTGCTGCACATTGACGCCGACCGGATCCTGCGTACCTACCACAATCTGATCAATGCCACCGTGCGCACCAACGCGTTCGCCCCCGACGCTCTCACGGTCTGGGCGCCCTATCTGGTGCACAAGCTCGACGCTCGGTCCGTCGACGAGCTGCCACAGCCACGTCCGCTTTCCGAAATCTTCGTGTACTCACCGGAATTCGAAGGTCTGCATCTTCGCTTCGGGCTGGTGGCCCGCGGCGGGCTGCGCTGGTCGGACCGCCACGACGACTACCGCACCGAGGTCCTGGGCCTGGTGAAGGCGCAGGCGGTCAAGAACGCGATGATTGTGCCCGTCGGCGCCAAGGGCGTGTTCGTCGTCAAGGCCCGGCCCGGCACGGGCGAATCCCCGCGCGTGCAGGGTCTTCGGAGCTACCGACAGTTCATCGCCGCACTGCTCGACGTGGTCGACAAAACCGCCCCCTCAGATTCCGATGACCGGCCCCGTTTCGGCGGCGTGGTGTGCCACGACGGTCCCGACCCCTACCTGGTGGTGGCTGCAGACAAGGGCACCGCCACGTTCTCGGACTCGGCCAACGCGGTGGCCCTCGACCGCGGTTATTGGATGGGCGACGCCTTCGCGTCCGGTGGTTCGGCCGGTTACGACCACAAAGCCATGGGCATCACCGCCCGCGGCGCCTGGGTCAGCGGCGACACCCATCTCGCCGAACTCGGAATCGATTCCGCGTCCGACGAGTTCTCCGCCGTCGGCGTCGGCGACATGAGTGGGGACGTCTTCGGCAACGGCATGCTGCTGCGCCCCGGCCTGAGACTGGTGGCCGCATTCGACCACCGCCACATCTTCGTCGACCCGCAGCCCGATACCGTGCCGGCTCGCAAGGAGCGGCAGCGGCTGTTCGAACTACCCCAGTCATCGTGGGATGACTACGACCGTTCCACGATCAGTCCGGGCGGCGGGGTGTGGCCGCGCACCGCGAAAACCATTGCCACCACAGCGGAGATGCGCGCCGCGCTCGGCATCGACGACCACGAGGTCCGGCTGACTCCCACCCAGCTGATCAGCCACATCCTGCGCGCCCCCGTGGACCTGTTGTTCAACGGCGGGATCGGCACCTACATCAAGGCCGGCGACGAACAACACTCCGACATCGCCGACAAGGTCAACGATCCGGTGCGGGTGGACGCCGGGGATGTCCGGTCCCGGGTGATCGTCGAGGGCGGCAACCTCGGACTGTCCCAACGCGCCCGCATCGAGTACGCCCGCCGCGGCGGCCTGGTGAATACCGACGCCATCGACAACGCGGCCGGCGTGGACTGCTCCGACCACGAGGTCAACATCAAGATCCTGTTGGACTCCGCGGCGCGGTCCGGCCTGATCACCGGCAATTCCCGCAATCGACTGCTGGTCGACATGACCGACGAGGTGGCCCAACTCGTCCTGGCCAACAACCGGGCACACAATCGACTGCTCAGCGATGCCCGCTCCAACGCGGCCCAGATGGTCGATGTACACGCCCGAATGACGGCCGATCTCGAGGCCCGGCGCGGGTTGCACCGTTCCCGCGAGAACATGCCCAGCCCAGCGGAATTCGCCGATCTGGCCAAGGACGACCGTGGCCTCACCGCTCCGGAGCTGGCCACCTTGATGGCGCACGTCAAGCTGGACCTCAAGGCCGAACTGCTCAGTGGTGAGATGTTCGACGACCCGTATTTCGTCGCGCTGCTGACCCGGTACTTCCCGCCGACGTTGCGGCGCCAACTCGGCGAGCCACTACCCGAGCACCCGCTGCGCCGGGAGATCATCGCTACCTCGGTCGTCAACCGCGTGCTGGCCACCTCGGGGCTGACCTTCGCGTTCCGGCTGTCCGAGGAGACCGGCTCTGCCCCAGCCGATATCGTGCGGGCGCACGCCGTGGTGTCCGAAGTTTTCGACCTGGACACACTGTGGTCGGATATCTACGCCGCCGATCTGTCGCCCGTGCTGACGAATGCCATGATCATCGAAGGCCGGCGTCTTCTCGACAGGGCTGCCCGCTGGTTTGTGCTCAACCGGCCGCAACCGCTCGACGTCGACGCCGAGATCATCCGATTCAGCAACCAGGTGGCGATGCTGCGCGGGCAACTCGGGTCGATGGTGCGGGGCCAGGAGCGCGAAAACGTCCTGACGGCGCACAACGACTTGGTGGTCCGCGGCGTGCCTGGCAACATCGCCCACCGGATCAGCGAATCCCTCTATGCGTTCAGCCTTCTGGACATCATTGAGGTCGCCCACGTCCACCACGAGGACTCGGCTCAACTGGCCAGGATCTACTTCGAACTGTCCGACCGACTCGGAGTGGACCGGCTGCTGCTGGCGGTGTCGTCACTTCCCCGGGGCGGCCGCTGGCATGCCTTGGCCCGGCTCGCCCTTCGCGAGGACCTCTACCGCTCGTTGCGCGATCTCACGATCGACGTCACCAAGCACGGGATCGAGGAGGCCCAGGCCTCGAGCAGCATCCGCGACTTCGAGGCGTACAACCGGCCACGGCTGGACCGGGCCAAGCGCACGCTGGACGAGTTCCTCGATTCCGACGAGCCCGACCTGGCGGTGCTGTCGGTGGCCTCAGCCCAGTTGCGCCGGCTCCATCGGTGACCCGCGCTCAGCGAGCCGAAACCCCGCCGGGTGGCCGATTCCGCGGCTAGCGTCCAGCCATTCGCGGGATCGGCGTACCAGGGGGACACATGGCGCACTTGTCAGGATTGGCGAGAACCGCGTGCTGACCGCCGGCGAATCCGACTGGAGTGCACTCAGATTCGTCCCGATCGACGCGTCGTTCATGCCCCGTTCGGTGCTGTCACGGTGGGCGTAGCGTTCACCGGGAAGGTGACCGAGTTGGCGATGAAGCACATCCGGTGGGCTTCGTGATGTAACTCGGTGGCATCGCCGACCCGCTCCGGGTCGGCGATGGTCACCTGCGGCCGTAACGTGACGCCGGTGAAAACGCCACTACCCTCGGCGTTTTCGCTCATCGTGCCGTCCGGCCGATCGCTGTAGGCAGTGACGACGATGCCCGCTTTGGCACAGAGCGCCAGATACCACAGCATGTGGCACTGCGACAGACTGACCACGAGCAGTTCCTCGGGGTTCCAGCGCTGCGGATCCCCACGGAAGGCAGGATCCGCGCTACCCAGGATCGTCGGTTTGCCCGGCGTATCTGCGCCGGTCACGTCGTGATCGCGCGCGTACTCGCGGTAGCCACTGGTCCCCGAACCGGTGTTGCCGGTCCAGGTCACCTCGACCTCGTATCGATGGGTCCGGTTGGCCATGCTCGCGAAGATACCAATCAGGTGAGACAGCTTCGACAGAGCACCATTGACACATTGGCACGAATAACTAGACTTTGTGCCATGGCTATCGGAAGCGCGGCCGAGACAGACGTAGTCCGACCGAACGTGCTGGCGGATTTCCGCAGGCACTCGGGCAGCATCCTGGGGGGCGCCTTCGGCGCAGCGGCGTTCGATGAAGTGGCCCTGGTCCCGGTGGCCGCGGCCGTCGACCGCAGTGGCCGATTCGAACGCAACTTTCTCGATCGCGGTGTGCGCAGCGGATTTTCGGCGTTTCTGGCGATCTGGGGCGACGCCACGGACCGTGAGGCGGAGGGGCGCCGCCTGCAGACCATGCACCGCGACGTCCGCGGGCACGGCAAAGATGACTTCGCCGATATCCGCTACAGCGCCCTGAACCCACAGCTGTGGAACTGGATTGCGATCAGCGGGATCTTCGTCGTCCTGCATTCGTTCACCCCGGCGACCGGCATCACGATGAACCCCGCCGAGCAAGAGGCGGCCTACGGCCAACTACTCGAGGCATTTCGCTCGATCGAGCTGCCGGGCGCCTCGGCGAAACTCCCGGAAACCTATGCCGAGGCGGCCCGCTACTACGACGACATGGTGGAAAACCAGTTGCAGGGCAACGAGTTTCTGACCCGCGTCACGGCCGGACTGACCCAACTGCCCTTGCCGACCCTACTGCTGCCCGCCCCGGTGCGACTGGCGTTGACCCCGTCCTGGATGGCGGTTCGACCAATCGCCGGCCGGGTGATCAAAGTGTGCTCATTCGGCATCATGCATCCCGGGATTCGGGAGATGACGGGGTTCCGCTGGCAGTCCCGGCACGAGCGGGAATTCGCCGTGTACACCCGACTGCTTCAACTGGCCTGGCGGGTGCTGCCGGACCGGCTGCTGCTGGTGCCCCTCGCCTACAACCGGCTCCAGTACGAGAAGCTGGTGCGCCTGCACCGATCGGTGGCGCTGGATTCGTTCACGCCGCTGGGATGCCCGGCAGCGGGCTGACACACTGGTAGTGATGCCACGCAGCAACGCCAGCCAAGCCGAACAGGAAGACGCCATCCTCAAGGCCACCGCCGAAGAGGTGGCGCTCGTCGGGCTCGGCCGGGCCAGCCTGGATGTCATCGCCAAGCAGGCCGGCGTCAGCCGCCGAACGCTCTACCGTCGCTTTCCCACCCGCGAGGCGCTGATCACCGAACTCGGGCGGCGCACCTTCGACGCAGCGATGCACCGGCTGCGCACCGTGGCAATCGATTCCGGACCCAACGAGGCCGCGGTGGCAGCGTTCTGCGAAGGGGTCCGGCTGTTGACCACGGAACCCGTGATGCGCAGGTTCCTGCGACTGGACACCGACTTCACTGCGGTGGCCGGCGCCTACGACCAGGCTCCGGCCTTTCTGCACCACGCCTCGTCGGCGATGGCCAAGGCTCTGCGCGCGGCCGGCGCCGCCATGCCCGATGCCGAGTTGCTCGCCGTCGCCGAACTGCACATCCGACTGGCGTGCTCGCTGGCCCAGATGCCCACGCCGGTGTTGGACGTCAACGACGACGAGGCGGTTCGCGCCTACGCGCGAAAGCATCTGGCGCCACTGGTGCGGTAGCCCCGTCTCGGACTCGGGCCTACCCGCGCAGGCCGACCGCCGCGTCGCGCACCGCAGCCGTGATGGTGTCGACCATCGGACTGTCGAGCTTCCAGCACTGCCAGAACAACGGCACGTCCAGATATTGTTCGGTGATCCGGACGAAGCCGTCGTCCACCAGTTCCTCGGGGTACATCCCCCAGCCCAACCCGGCGCGCACTGCGGCACCGAAGCCCTCGGCGGTCGGGATGTAATGCGTCGGCCTGACGACATCCCTGCGGAATACCTTGCGCACCAATTGATCCTGCAGTGCATCGTCGCGGTTCCAGGACAGCGAGGGTGCTGCCTGCGCAGAGTCGCGGGTGAATCCTTCCGGCAGGTAGCGCTGCACGTACTCGGCGCTGGCCACCGGCACGTAGCGCATCGCGCCCAGCGGGTGCACCCGACAGCCGGGCACCGGGCTTCGCTCGGTGGTGACTGCTCCCATCACCACGCCCTCACGCAGCAGGCGTGCCGAGAGGTCCTGGTCCTCGATCCTGATGTCGAACAGGAACTCGGCGGCCCGGGCGAACACCCCGGTGAACCAGGTCGCCATCGAATCGGCGTTCACCGCCAGCGCGATCCTGGTGCGTTGCGCGGTGCCGCCGCCCATCTCCGCCAGTGTCTCGGACTCCAGCAATGCCGTCTGCGCAGCCAGTCTGAGCAGTGGAACGCCGACAGGTGTTGCCGTGCAAGGCTTTTCGCGGACCACCAGAACCTGTCCGACACGTTGCTCCAGGGCCTTTATGCGCTGGCTGACCGCCGAAGGAGTCACATGCAGACGCTGCGCGGCCGCGTCGAAGCTTCCCAGCTCGACCACCGCGGCGAACGCAGCAAGCTGCTGGCCGTCGATCTGCACGCAACGATCCTAGTCGGGCGGACCCGCGTCGCCGCGTAAACCGCCCCCGGTGAACCGGACGAGCTGGTTGACCCATCCGCGGTCCAAGCCGCCGGGTCCCAACGGCCGTCCGTAGAGGGTCAGATCGGAACTGGCCAGCGCACCGATCATCGCAAAGATGGCAATCGTGCTGCGCTGCTGACCTTCGATGGTCTGGATGTCCGGCACCGCCCGTCCTGCCGCGGCGAAGAACAACTCGGGCAGGCTCGGTGTGCCCGCCAACTGATCGAGCCAGATCTGGTCTTCGTCCAGGGCAAGCTGATTCATCACCTTGAGCCAGCGCAATCCGCCGACGGGATCCTCGTCGAGCAGCCTGACGTAGGGCGCGATGAGAGCCTCGACGACGTCTAAGACACCGATCTCGTTCCCGGACTCAGCCACCCGCACCAGCTCCTGGACGACGGCCTCGAACACCGTCGGCGCACGCCGTCGTGCCACCTCCAGCACCAGGTCCCGCTTGGCCGGGAAGTGGTAGGCCACCGCGCGGCTGGCCACGCCCGCCTCGCGGGCCACTGCCCGCGACGCCACCGCACCGATCGACGTCTCGGCGAACATCCGCTCAGCGGTATCGACGATCAGGGTTCGGGTGTCGACATCACGCCGGGGCCCACGTCTGCGGGTCGAGCTCGAGACCACAACAGGAGCCTAACCACTTGCGGCGCTATCGTCCTGTGGTCGGTGCAGTTCTCCTACTACGGTCGTAGGTCAAGATCGGACACCAGAGCGATGTGGGCTGACCTGCGTTCTTCGTAGCGTCGAGCCATGACACGAGCACAGCGTTCCCCAGCTATCTCGATAGCGAATTCAGTGACAGGCGTCGCCCGTGGATGGACGGCGAAAGACGCCCTCTTCACCCCACCGGTGACCGACCCACCGATGCCGGCGCGCCCGGACCGTCGGGAGGGCGGCCTCTGGCAGCGCGCGGCGGCCGCGGTGCGCGCGGCACTGGCCGCCGCACCTCGACCCGACCTGAAGAGCCCCTACTACCCACCTCTGCGTGAAGGCTTTGTCGAGGACGCCGCGATGTCGCGCGAGATGTGGCGACTCTGAATTGCTGAAATCCGGCCCCAGAGAATTCGGCCCTACAAGATCCAACCGCAGTAGGAGGCGCGACAGCAATCTCACCTTCTACGATCAGAACATGCTCGGTAGCATCGCGCGCGGCTTGCGTGCGCACGTGCACCGGCGGGGGTACGCCCTCCCGGTGGGCTACAACTGGGCCATCGTGTTGGCGTTCGACACCACTGTGATCGGTGCCGGCGTAGTGGCCATGTTGCAGCGCCCGACCGCCGACCTTCCGGCGAGCCTGCTCGCGCTCGTCGTCTGCATCGCCCCGTTCGCGCTGTTCTACCTGTCCGGCGTCGATTTCAAGGCACCGATCGTCTGGGCCACCTGGACCACCGCAACCGCCGTATTGCTGTTCGCGACCGCGACACCGGTATCCAACGATTTCGCTCCACTGATCGCGGTGCTGATGGTGGGCGAGGTCGCCTCGCTGACCGGGGTGTGGGGTGGATTCCTCGCATCGCTGACCGCGGCCACCCTGTTGCTGACCGCCGCAGCGCAACACCGCCTCGACGCCCTGCCGCTGTATCTGGGAATTCTCGGGATGGGTTGGCTGGTGGGTTATCTCGTGCACACCCAACAGCAACTCATGCGACAGCAACAGGAGTCACAGGCCGCGCAGGCCCGCCACGCCGCGGCCGATGAACGGCGCCGTATCGCCCGCGAGGTCCACGACGTGATCGCGCACTCGCTGAGTGTGACCCTGCTGCACGTGACCGGGGCACGCCGCGGGTTGCAGCAGGACCGTGACGTCGACGACGCCGTCGAGGCGTTGGAGCAGGCTGAACGCCTGGGCCGTCAGGCCATGGCCGATATTCGCCGCACGGTCGGACTACTCGACGGCGCTCCGATGAGCATGGCACCCGAACCCGGGGTCGACGACATCAGTTGCCTGGTAGACGATTTCATACGGGCCGGGCTCAACGTACGTCTCGACGCGACCGGCCGCACCGATGCGGTCTCCGCCGCGGTGGGCCTGGCGTTGTACCGCATCGCCCAGGAGTCCCTGGCCAACATCGCCAAACACGCGCCTGACACAGAAGCAACAGTGCTATTGAGGATTTCACGGACTTCGGCGGCCTTGACCGTCGTCAACCGGCTTCCCGTTCCCGCGCTGGCCGGCCAGAACGGCTGCAATGTAGACGGCCGCGGTGTGCGCGGTATGCGCCAGCGCGTCGAATTGCTCGGCGGGATCATCAGCGTCGGACCCGCCGACGACGGATGGTCGGTGCGTACGAACATCCCGTTGGACGACACTGACCGGGCGCCCCGATGGTGCCCCGTGGTGTCATGACGGACCCCGTGTCCGAGGTGGCGGTCCTCCTGGTCGATGACCAGGATCTGGTGCGCTCCGGGTTGCGACGCATACTACGGCGCAAGGACGGCTTCACGATCGTCGCCGAATGCGCCGATGGCGATGAAGTGCCCGATGCCATCAGCCAGTGCCGCCCCGACGTGGTGGTGATGGATCTGCGGATGAAACGGGTCGACGGGATCGAGGCCACCCGCCAGGTGACGGCGACCGACGGGCCTCCGGTGCTGGCGCTGACCACGTTCAACGACGATGAGCTGCTTTCGGGCGCGCTGCGCGCCGGGGCCAGCGGATTCGTGCTCAAGGATTCCTCGGCCGAGGAGCTGATCCGGGCGGTGCGCGCGGTGGCGCAGGGCGACAGCTACCTCGACCCCGCAGTCACCTCACGGGTGCTCACCACATACCGCAAGTCGGCCGAGCCGCGTCGCGCCGCCGCCGTCGGCGATCTCACGGCCCGCGAGCTCGATGTGCTGACACTGATCGCCAAGGGGCATTCCAACGGCGAGATCGCCGATGAACTCAGCATCTCCGGGCTCACCGTCAAGAGCCACATCGGCCACATCTTCATCAAGCTCGACCTGCGTGACCGTGCCGCCGCGATCATCCATGCGTACGACGCCGGACTCGTCTCACCCCAGTAGCCCGAGGCGCGGCTTTCGTCAGAAGTAGGACTAAATTGCTTGCGCTGCAATGTGATCCATCACGCAGCTCAGGATGGCACAACCAACGTGGAGAATCGTCCCTGCTGCAAGAGCCGATAGAGCTGGCGTCTGAGGCCACTTCCGAGCACGCCGTCGGGGGACCTCGCGACCACGAGAAGCTCGGTTTCCGCGTTGCTTTGGTCCAGATACTCTTTGGCCCTGTCTGCGACAACCGAGACTATGGGCACATCCACGAACATTCTGCGCCAGAAGGCAATCGAAAGCCCGAGCTCATTCTGAGACGCCTGTGGTGCACCCTCCCTACACCAGGTGACGGCCAGAACTTTTGCCTGACGCAGGCGTGCTTGATCCAGCGCTTCGTAGATCGCCCAATCGAATTCATAGGAATCGCCGACGGGCACTACCACCCAGTTCACCCTCGCCGACGCCGAATCACCTGCGCCATGGACGATCACAACCGGGCAATGTGCGTTGGCGGCCACCGTTGCGGCAGTGCACATATCAGTGTCACCGACACAGACGAGCGCCGCATCGAATGAGTCGCTGATCAACGCATCGGCCAGCTGACCGCCCTCGAGAACCGTCGTGGTGGCCTTCAGCGTTGTCGCCGAGATGGTTACAGCCGCAGCGGCCAGGTCGGCGGCATCTTGGGAGACGAGGTCCCATGGAGCACCGTTGCTCGTGGCATAGATCAACCGCAAGGGCGCACCTCTGCTGACGGCTTCAGCAATTCCCCACCGGACCGCGCGCAACGCCGCACGCGACCCATCGATACCTACTACGACCGGCCTCGTTCGGTGGCGGGCAATAGCTCGTGGACCACCCGCAAGGGCTCCCGTCGCGAACGTCACGCGGAGAACGTAGCGCCGCGAACCGGTGTCCGATAGGGCCCAAAGTCCCCATCGAAAAAGGCGTTTCGCGACGGCGGACTTGTGTGGCCCCATAGAGTCCTTGTGCTGTGGGACGAAGGACTTTCGGCCCCAAGAATTGGACGAACGGCCACTACCATCGCGTGCGCCCAGAGAGCGATCATGGGTTATGGACACATCAGCCCGGCCGACTTCGTCGAGGACGGCTGAGTCCGCGGCAGGCAGTGCCGCAGCGGAGATTCATGAAACACACACGGGGATCGTCGCCTTGGTGGGCGACCGGGCTTACAAAGTCAAGAAACCCGTCGTCACGGACTTTCTCGATTTCAGCTCGGTCGAGCGTCGTGAACAGGTGTGCGTACGTGAGGTTAGTTTGAACCAGCGATTGGCTCCTGACAGCTACCTCGGGGTCGCTCATCTCTCCGATCCGCACGGTGGCCGGCCCGAGCCGGTGATCGTGATGCGCAGGTACCCCGATTCGCGCCGATTGACGTCGATCGTCGTCAGTGGCGAGGCTGTGGTTGATCATCTGTCGGCGATCGCCGAAGCGTTGGCGCGCTTTCATGCTGACGCCGACCGGTCGGACGCCATCGATCGTGCAGCGACGGTGCCTGCGATCACCGGCCGTTGGCGTGACAACCTCACTGAATTGAGGCGATACGCGGGAACAGTGGTGCCCGCGGATTCGCTGGCCGAAGTCGATCGACTGGCCGACCAGTTCATCAAGGGTCGCGCCGACCTCTTCAGCGACCGCATCGCCAACCGTCGCGTCGTCGACGGCCACGGCGACTTGCTGACCGGAGACATCTTCTGCATGCCGGACGGTCCGGCGATCCTTGACTGTCTCGAGTTCGATGACAGCCTGCGACATGTCGACTGCAGCGACGATGCCGCGTTCCTGGCCATGGACCTGGAATTCCTCGGCCGCAAAGACTTGGCCGACAACTTCATCGCCGAGTACCAGCGGCTCTCGGGTGACACTCCGCCGACAGCGTTGGTGGGCTTCTTCGTCGCCTACCGAGCCGTGGTCCGCGCCAAGGTCGACTGCATCAGGGTCGACCAGGGCGACCTGAGTGCCGCGGACGACGCGCGGCGCCATCTCGACGTTGCCCTCGATCGCCTCCGCCGAGGCACCGTGCGACTGATCATCGTCGGCGGCGGCCCCGGCACCGGGAAAACCACACTCGCGCACGCGCTCGCTGAGCAGGTGTCTGCGCAGGTCGTATCCACCGACGATGTGCGCCGCGAACTGCAGGAGAGTGGCGTCCTCGACGGCGCCGCGGGGATCTTGAACGAGGGGCTGTACAGCAACGACAACGTGGCTGCCGTATATGACGCCGTGCTCGAGCGGGCCCGAAAAACCCTGGCAATGGGCCGGTCGGTAGTCCTCGACGGGACGTGGCGAGATCCAGACCTTCGGCGGCGAGCACGCGATATTGCCATCGAACAGGCCTGCCCAACAGTGGAATTGGCCTGCACGGTGCCTATCGACGAAGCCAAAGAGCGCATCGTACGGCGACAGGCCACCAAATCAGATGCCACCCCGCAGATCGCGGAGGGGCTGGCCGGCGCCCAATGGCCCGACGCTCACCTCATCAACACGCGCCGCCCGCTTGCCGACTCCGTCACCGAGGCTCAGCGGATTTGCTGCTCGGTCATCTGATGCCGGCTCACGTTCATCGTGACGGCGGCCATTACGAAACCTGACAACTTGTAAACCGGAAGCCCTTGTAAAGTAGAAAGGTAGTCGTAATTTCGGCTGCCACCTGCGCAAACGTTCCGAGCAGTGAGGTTCGGCACATCCACAAGGGGGAAAGATGAACGAAGTGCTGGCCCGCGCCGGCATCTTCCAGGGTGTGTCGCCAGACGCCGTGGCTGCGCTCGTCCGGCAGTTGGAGCCGGTGACGTTCCGTCGCGGCGAGGTGGTGTTCACCGAGGGCGAGCCCGGCGACACGCTGTACATCATCACCACGGGCAAGGTGAAGATCGGCCGCAAGTCGGTGGACGGCCGCGACAGCCTGATTACGCTGATGGGCCCGTCGGACATGTTCGGTGAGCTCGCAATCTTCGATCCGGGTCCGCGAACCTCGACGGTGACCGCCCTGACCGAAGTGAAGGCGGTCGTGATGAGCCGCAGTGTGCTGCGGGGCTGGATCGCTGATCGGCCCGAGATCGCCGAACAACTGCTGCGCGTGCTGGCCCGCCGGTTGCGCCGCACCAATGACAACCTGTCCGACCTGATCTTCACCGACGTGCCGGGACGGGTGGCCAAGCAGTTGCTCTATCTGGCGCAACGGTTCGGCAGCCGCGACGGCAGCGCGCTGCGCGTCGACCACGAGCTGACCCAGGAAGAGATCGCTCAACTCGTGGGTTCCTCGCGGGAGACGGTCAACAAGGCGCTGTCCGACTTCGCGCAACGCGGCTGGATCCGCGTGCAGGGCCGAAGCATCCTGATCGACAACGCTGAGCGGTTGGCCAAGCGCGCGAACTGAGCGTGTGACCGCACAGACATTGTTAGTACCCTAACTATTAGGGTACTTTCTAAGCATGACCGCAGTATCCGAAGCGTCTGCTGCACCCTCCCGGGCCCTCAGCGCCGACCCCCTGGCGCTTGAGCGGCAGGTCTGTTTCGCGCTGGCCGTCAGCAATCGCGCCGTGCTCGCGGTGTACCGGCCACTGCTGGAGCCGCTGGGCCTGACGCATCCCCAGTACCTGGTGATGCTGGCGTTGTGGGATCACCAACGGTCCGATTCCGGAGGCATCCCGCCACTGTCGGTCAAAGAGATCGCCTCCGCGTTGCAGCTCGACTCAGCGACGCTCTCACCGATGCTCAAACGGCTGGAAGCGCTCGGCCTGCTGACCCGCAGCCGCCGGGCCGGCGATGAACGCGCGACCGATGTCGAGCTCACCGAGGCTGGGATCGCCCTGCGTGAACGGGCCCTGGCCATCCCACCCGCGGTGGTGGAGCGCCTCGGCGTCGACCTCTCCGAGCTCGAAGAGCTGCATCGGGTATTGACCCGCATCAACGTGGCTGCGCTGGCGGCCAATTCACTCACCGATTGACCCGAGGAGTCCATCATGGCCGGCCAGGAAACCAAAGACCGCCCCAACCTCTTTCAGTACATCGCCTACTGCTACGGCAAGCGGCTGCCCGACTCCATGCGCGATTGGGTGGCCCATGACCTGGCCGACCATGGCGCCGTACGCCGACACCTGATCCGGATGGCGATCCCCCCGCTGTTCGCGCTGGCGCCGCTGTGGCTCCTGCCCGCATCGCTGTACGTGCACATCGAGATGACCGTGCCGATCTACATCTGGGCCATCTTGATGGCGCTCGCGCTCAACAAGATCTGGCGGCGCCACCGGCTGGCTCAGCACGGTCTCGACCCCAACCTGGTCGACGAGATCCAGTACAAGAAGGACCAGCAGAAGCACGAGGACTACATCCGTCGGTTCGGACCCCGCCCGGAATCGTCCAAGTACCAGGCCAACAGCAGCCCCTTCTAGCGTTTAGCCTGGCCAGACCCCTTGCATGCAAGCTTGCATGCAAGAGGTACTGTGGTCTTCCGTGGTCACGGACGAGAAATCGAGCAACAGCCAGCGCGTCTACCGGATGACCAAGGACCAGATCCTCTCCGGTGAGTTTCGAGGCGGGCAGCTGCTCAGTGAGGTAGAGGTGGCCACGCAGCTCGGCGTCAGCCGCACGCCGGTGCACGAGGCGTTTCTACGCCTGGCCGCCGAGGACTTCCTCGATCTGGTGCCGCGGCGCGGTGCGGTCGTCGTCCCCGTGTCGGCACAGGAAGCCACCGATCTGCTGGAGATGCGCCTGGCCCTGGAGACCGCGGCGGTGCGCCGGCTGTGCCGGTCACCGGAATCCATCGACACCCTGTTCGGTGAACTGACCGAGCTGGTGGACCGGCAGCGCCACGGTGCCGCGATCGGTGATGCCGATCAGTTCGCCGCCGCCGACGACGCCTTTCACCGCCGGATCGTCCAGGTCGCCGGGAATTCGATCGCCGGGCGCTTCTACGGATCGCTCAGCGACCGGCAGCGCCGCATGATGGCCGACGCCGCTCGATCGGACTCCGCGCGGCTCACCGACCTCATCGGTGAACACGCGGATCTGGCCGACGCCATCGGGCGACGCGATGTCTCCGGTTTCGAGGCCTCGCTGCTGGCCCATCTGGAAGCGACCTACCGGGTGGTGCTGGCATGACCGCTGTCGCAACGGAATTCGTCGACTCGCCGGTTCGGCTCCGGCGGCACATGCAACCCTGGCTCGCCGTGGCCATCGCCGTCTTCTGCATCGGTTGGGGCGGAAACCAATTCACGCCGCTGCTGATCGCCTATGCCCAGCACTCCGGCTATACCCGGGTGGACGTCGACATCCTGCTCGGTGCCTACGTGCTCGGCCTGATTCCCGGCCTGTTGATCGCCTCAACCCTGTCGGACCGCCACGGTCGACGCAATGTGATGGCCGCCGGTGTGATCAGTGCAGCGCTGGGCAGTCTCATCCTGGCAGTCGGCGACTACTGGGGCTTCCCGTCCCTGTTCGTCGGCCGGCTGTTCAGCGGGGTGGCGGTCGGGATCGCGATGGCAGTGGGTTCGGCGTGGATCGCCGAACTGTCCAGGCCGCCCTTCGACGACGCCGCTTCCGCCGGCGCCGGGGCGCGGCGCGCCTCGATCTGCCTGTCGTTGGGCTTCGGGGTGGGACCGCTGTGTGCCGGACTGCTCACCGTGTACGCGCCGCTGCCCCTCGTGTTGACCTACCTGGTCCACGCCGCCCTGTGCGTGCCGGTGCTGTGGGCGGTGTGGAACCGGACCGTCGAGACCCGGCCCCGCATGACGGACCGGCCCTTCCTGGCTGGCCTGAAGGTGCCTGCAGCGGGCCACCGCCGGTTCCTGCGCGTCGTCGTTCCCATGGCGCCGTGGATCTTCGGCTCGGCAGCCATCGCCTATGCGGTGGTGCCGGCGCTCGTCGCCGACCAGCTCGGGTCCTGGGCGCTGCTGTACACGGTGGGGCTGACGGTGCTGACTCTGGGCTGCGGCGTGCTGATCCAACCGGTCGCACGTCGCCTCGACGACGTGTCGAGCTCCCGCGCCGTGGTGGTGTCGATGGCCTTGATGGCGCTGGGCATCTTCGCCGCGGTGGCCACCGCCGTCACCCGGTCAGTGCTCGTCGCGCCGCTGGTCGCGATGCTGCTCGGCAGCGCGTACGGCATTGCGATCGTCTCGGGTCTGCTTGAGATCCAACGCATTGCACCGCCCGACGAGCTCGCCGGCATCTCCGGGGTCTACTACTCGCTGGCCTACCTCGGGTTCCTCCTGCCCGCGGTGCTGGCCGCACTCGCACACTGGTTCAGCTATCCGGTGATGCTGACTCTTGTTGGCGTACTCGCGATTGTCTGCACGGCAGTGTGCGCATCGGGGTGGGCCAAACACCTCGAGCCGCGGACGCCCACGTCGGCGTCGGCGTCGGCGTCGGCGTCGGCGTCGGCGTGACTCTGCGCTGAGTGTGCCGAGTCTGCGCTGAGGGCGTGAAATCGCGTGAAATCCCGCACTGAGCGCAGGCTCGAAGCTCAGTCCACAGAGTCGATTTCATACCAGCCGTGGCTCACCGGCACCTTCGTGAATGCCTGAGGGCGCCGAACCTATAACTCAGCCACACGACCGTCGTCGACCAGCCACCTTCGGTCCAACCGAACGTTCTGCAGCATGCGGCGGTCATGCGTCACCAGTAACAACGCACCGTCATAAGCCTCAAGCGCCTGCTCGAGTTGCTCGATGGCGGGCAGGTCCAGATGGTTCGTCGGCTCATCGAGAACCAGCACATTGGTGCCGCGTGCCTGCAGCAACGCCAGGCCGGCACGGGTTCTCTCCCCCGGTGACAGCTCGTCAACCGGGCGTTCGACGTGATCGGCCCGCAGCCCGAACTTCGCCAGCAAGGTCCGCACATCGGCCGTCGACCACGCCGGCAGCTGCTCCTCGAACCGGTCGACCAGTCGCGCGGTACCAGTGAAATCGGCACGGGCCTGGTCGATCTCGCCGATGGCGACACTGGCGCCCACGCTCGCGCGGCCCTCATCGGGCTGTCGGCGCCCCAGCAGTAGCCGCAGCAATGTCGACTTTCCTGCCCCGTTGGCGCCGGTGATGCCGATCCGCTCGCCGGCGTCAACCTGCAACGACACCGGGCCCAGCACGAAATCACCTTGCTGCACAACGGCATTGTCGAGGGTGGCGACGACCGAGCTCGACCGTGGCGCGGCGCCGATGGTGAACTGCAGGGTCCATTCCTTCCGGGGCTCGTCGACCTCCTCGAGGCGGGCGATCCGGCTCTCCATCTGACGCACCTTCTGCGCCTGCTTCTCGCTGGACTCGGAGGCAGCGCGTCGGCGGATCTTGTCGTTGTCCGGTGACTTGCGCATTGCGTTGCGGGTGCCCTGACTCGACCACTCGCGCTGGGTGCGGGCGCGGGCCACCAGGTCGGCCTTCTTCTCGGCGAACTCCTCGTACTGTTCGCGCCGGTGCCGGCGGCCGACCTCACGCTCCTCCAGATAGCTTTCGTACCCACCGCCGAAAACGGTGGTGGTGTTCTGCGCCAGATCCAGCTCGAGCACGCGAGTCACGCTGCGGGCGAGGAACTCCCGATCGTGACTCACCAGCACCACACCCCCGCGAAGCTCCCTGACGAACTGCTCCAGCCGGGCGAGTCCGTCGAGGTCCAGATCGTTGGTCGGCTCATCGAGCAGCACGATGTCGAACCGCGACAACAGCAGCGCCGCCAACCCCACCCGGGCCGCCTGCCCACCTGACAACGCGGTCATCGGCGTCGAGTCCGGTCGCACTGCATCGGTGTCGAGTCCGAGATCGACCAGCACCGTCGGCAGCCGTTCGTCGAGGTCGGCCGCGCCGGTGGCGAGCCAGTGATCCAGTGCGGCCGAGTAGACAGCGGCCGGATTGTCCTCCCCTTGGCCCGGGTCTGCCAGTGCCGCGGCCGCGGCATCCATGGCCTGCGTGGCCTCGGTGCATCCCGTCCGGCGCGCGATGTAGGCCGCGACGGTCTCCCCTGGCACGCGCTCGTGCTCCTGCGGCAGCCATCCGACGAAGGCGTCGGCCGGCGCGACGCTGACCGTACCGTCGAGCGGCTCGAGATCCCCTGCCAGGATGCGCAGCAGTGTGCTCTTGCCGGCGCCATTGACGCCGACAACCCCGATGACATCACCCGGCCCGACGGTCAGGTCGACCCCCTCGAAGAGGGTGCGATGGGCGAATCCGCCGGCCACATTCTTCGCGACAAGCGTTGCGGTCATGGCTCTATCGTCGCATCACCGTGGTCACGTTCCCCAGCCGCGCAGATACGTCAGCACCGCGCGCACCCGGCGGTGCTGTTCGCCGTCGATCGGCAGGCCGAGTTTGGCGAAGATATTGCTGATGTGCTTCTCCACCGCGCCGGCGCTGACGACCAGCGTGCGGGCGATGTTCGTGTTGGACCGGCCCTCCGCCATCAGTGCGAGCACCTCCTGCTCACGCGCAGTCATCTGCCGCAGCGGGTCGTCGCGTCGGCGTCGGACCAGCAACTGGGCCACCACATCGGGGTCGAGCACCGTGCCACCGGACGCCACCCGCTGCACCGCATCGAGGAAGTCCGCGATCGCCACGACCCGATCCTTGAGGAGATAACCGATCGCGCCGGCTCCGTCCGCCAGCAGGTCGTCGGCGTAGGAAACCTCGACGTACTGGGACAGGACGAGAACAGGCGATCGCGTCACCCGCCGCCGGGCTTCCACCGCGGCACGCAGGCCCTCGTCGGTGTGTGAGGGCGGCATCCGAACGTCCACCACCGAGACGTCCGGCTTGTGCTGTTCGATCGCCTGGACCAGCGACGGGCCGTCACCGACCGCGGCAACCACATCGTGACCGTTCTCGGTCAACAATCGGATGAGGCCCTCCCGCAGGAGGACCGCGTCATCGGCCACCACCACTCTCAACACAACAGCTCCGCCCCGATCGTGGTCGGCCCGCCGGCCGGACTCACCACCGTCAGCGTGCCACCGCCGGCCCGAATCCGGTCGGCCAGGCCCGCCAGGCCGTGACCTTTGGCCACGTGGGCACCGCCGTCTCCGTCGTCGACGATCTCGACGCGCACACCGCCGGGCCCATGCGCCACGGTGACCCAACAATTCTCTGCCCCACTGTGTTTGGCGACATTGGTCAACGCTTCGGCCACCGCGAAGTAAGCGGTGGTCTCCACCGCCGCGTCGAGCCTGCCGGCCGGCGTGCCCAGCTCGGGGTCGACCGCGAGCTCGACCGGAATGGTGCACCGGACAGCCAGTGCGGCAAGCGCACTGGGCAAGCCGCGGTCGGTGAGTACCGGCGGGGCGATACCGCGGGAGAGCGCACGCAACTCGTTCAGCGTCTCCTGAGTCTGACTGATCGCCTCGTCGAGCGAGTCGCGCAGCGGCCCCGGATCGCCGTCCAGGTGCTGACGCGCGCGGCCCAGGTCCATCGCGAGGCGGACGAGCCGCTGCTGGGGTCCGTCGTGAATATCGCGTTCCAGCCGACGCAGGGCGGTGGCCTCGGCGGAGGCGGCCGCGGCCTTCTGCTCCGTGAGCACGGTGATCGTCTGACGCAACTCGGCCACACCGGTCAACAGGGCCCGGCTGAAACCGGCCTGGAGCACGGCGCACGCCCGCACCACGACTGGGAGGCTGACCAGACAGACCAGGCCGATCGCGGTCTGGAGGGCGATCCGGGCGAAGGCACTGTCGCCGAGCCCGATCAGCTGGGCCAGCGAGGTGTTGTCCGGGCCGCGCGGGATGCTCCAGTCCCACACGATGGTCAAAGTGCCCGCGATCGCCGATGCCCACCAGCTGATGACGACGGTGAACGTGATCACCGCGATCGGGAAGCACAGGATGCCGTATGCGAGGTCGAGCCAGAACTGGCCCTGGGTGAGCGGCGTGAGGATCCGCTTCCAGACGCCCACACCCGGTGCGGCCGCCCGGTAGACCGGCCGGCTGCGGGGCCGACGCAGCACGGCCGGAAAGCGAAGCCGCTCGATATCGGCGAACAAACGCGCAACGAACAGGGTGCCGACGAGGACCAGCAGGCCCAGACCGATGACCAGCGTCCCGAGCCCCGCTGACAACCCGGTCACCAGAACACTGAAACTCACTATGGCGAGCGGAAATCCGAGCAATACATAACCGGTGTCCACCCCTAGCTGCCGAAGGAAGCCGACTCGCTCGGGCTGCGCCGTGGTCCTCGGCAGGGTGCCGCTGCTCATGGGCTCGACGCTACGCATCTGTCGGATTCACCCCCATCCGGTGCGCCTGCGACTCCAGGGTAGGGCTGTCCCTACCCTCGCGACTGGGGCTACCGTCGGTTCGGTGGCAATGTCACGGTCGCGTCTTGCTCGGCTCTGCGCCGTCGGAACCGTCGTGTTCACGATCGCGGCGGCCACGTCGTGCGGACAGCCGGCACGTCCGCCGGTGGCCAGCTCCACATCGACGACAACCGCGCCGGCGCCTACCGTCCCAACTCCCACTCTTGCCGCCGTCGTCCCCATGGGTGATTTCGCCCCGGTCGCCCAGCTCATCAACGACGCGATTGCGGCACCTCGACTGCCCGGTGCGGTGGTCCAGGTCGGGCACGCCGGCAATATCGTCTTCCGTCAGGCGTTCGGCTCCCGCAAGCTGGCCGGCGAACCGGGACTGGACGGGGCGCCCGCCCCCGCTGAGCCGATGACCGAGGACACGATCTTCGACCTGGCCTCGTTGTCGAAGAGCCTCACGACGACGACGGCCTTCATGCAGCTCTACGAGCAAGGCAAGGTCCAGATCGACGAACCCGTGCAGAAATACCTGCCCGACTTCAACCCGACCAATGACCCCCGCCGCGCGCAGGTCACGCTGCGGATGTTGCTCACCCACACGTCGGGCATCGCGGGAGATCTGAGCCTGGACGGGCCATGGGGGCTGGACAAGCCCGACAAAGCCGAAGGTATTCACCGCGCGCTCGGTGCGTGGGTGGTGTTCGGTCCCGGAGAACACTTTCACTACTCCGACATCGGCTTCATCCTGATCGGCACGATCATCGAGAGGATCACCGGCGAGCCCTTGGACAGCTACGTGCAGGACAACGTCTTTGCACCCCTTGGCATGTCAGATACCCACTATCTGCCTGCGGCCAAAGCATGCGGTCCACACCAGGTTCGGGGAAACGCGATCGCACTCGATCCACGCGGAACCGGGGTGAGCGAGTGTCCGCCAGGTACGTGGAGCACTGGTCTCCTGACGCGCGTCGCGCCGACGGCGCTCGACGAGGACACTCCGGGCCTCAACCCCGACTATGGCCACCCGCTGCGCGGCACCGTGCACGACCCGACGGCACGCCGCATGGGCGGCGTGGCCGGCAGTGCCGGGGTGTTCTCGACGGTGAACGATGTCGGCCGGTTCGCGCAGGCCCTCCTCGACCGTCGCGCCGGCCGCCCGAGTGCGTTTCCGCTGAAGCAATCGACTGTCGAACTGATGACGTCGCCGCAGCAGCCCGGGCACAACGCCGAACAACTCGAGGAAGCCAACAACGCCACCCGGGAAGCCATCGAAAAGTCCCCCAACACAGCACATCCCCTGCTCGCACCGAACTATCCGGCAATAGCCGGACAAGACCTCCGCGGCTTCGGCTGGGATATCGACACGGACCAGTCGCGACCGCGTGGCATGGTCTTCCCCGTCGGCAGCTTCGGGCACACCGGATTCACGGGAGTGACGTTGTGGATGGACCCGGGGTCGGACACCTACGTCGTCGTGCTCGGGAACGTGATCCACCAGCGCGGCGCCCCGCCCATGGCCGGGCTGAGCGGTGAGGTGGCCACGGAAACCGCCCGGGCGCTCCACCTGTACGGGACCTAGCCGGCCACTGCTGACCCGACGAAGTAGCTGCCGAGGAGGCAGACGCCGATGAGCACGACCCATCCGTCAGTCAGGCGGCACAGCAACGCCGGAGCGTGGCGCACCTCCATGAACTCCCGGAAGATGATGCGTACCTTGATGAGTGCGATCATGATGGCGCTGACTGTGACGACGGTGCTGGCCTTCAGTGTGCCGTTCTGGTCGACAGATTCATCCAGCCAGACGTAGACGAGCGTCATCGCCGTCAAGATCAGCCAGACGATCAGCAGTCTCCTGTTGAAGTTGGTGCGCACCACTCACCTCACGACGTAGATCAACGCGAAAATCAGGACCCAGAGGAAATCGACGGTGTGCCAGTACGTCGCACCCGTTTCGACGAGCTGCTGGGATCGCCGCTCAGGACTCCACAACTGGTAGACGACCACACCCAGCACGACGAAGCCGATGAGTACGTGAATACAGTGGATCGACGTCAGGAAGAAGTAGTGCTGAAAGAACTCATCGCTGGTGAACGTGTTCCCCATGCGAATCTGCGTGACCCACTCGATGATCTTTCCGGCCAGGAAGATGACGCCGAACGAGACCGTCAGGAACGCGTTGGTCAACGCGGATCGGTAGTTGCCCTCACGTGAGGCCTGGACGCACCGCGCGATGGCCCACGAACTCAGCAGCAGGGCAATGGTATTGACCACACCGACCCGTAGGTCCAGATGCGATTGCGACTGCAGGAAGAGTTCTGGATTCTGGGTGCGCGACACCAGGTACACCGAGAAGTACGCGGTGAACAACAGCGATTCGACTAGCACGAACATCCACATGTCGGGCTGCCCGGGAACCGTCCGTGTGCGGTCGCGCTCGATCTGTTCGGTCATCGAACCGCCTCCGCTGCCGCATGCGGCTGGTCAGCCTGTTTGTCCGGAAGGGCCGGCAACGGACCGGTGCCGAAGTCCTCGCGTTCGATCATCCTGCGCAGCAGTACGATGAAAACCCCTGTGTACGTGACGAACACGACCATGTTGACCCACCAGGCGATCGCGCCGTTCCAGGCGAACGCGCCCCGCTGGAATATCCATGCCGGTGCGACGACCACTTCGGTAAGCGCATTGCAGAGATTGAGATAGCCGAACCACTTCGGGAACACGCGGTTCTTGTCGAGCAGGATCGCGGCCATCCACACGAGGGAGCCGATCAGAAACACACCCATCGTTCCGCTGAACGACAGGAAGGCGAATTCGTAGAGCCAGTGGATGATCTCGGGGTCACGGTTGGACCGCAGCGCGGCGGCGGTCATCGCGATGGCCATGACCAGCATGCCCGGAATTGCGCTCAGCGAGTACATGATCAGATACGAGTACGCGAAGACCGGACTGACCGACATCCGGCGCATCGAGTACGCAAGAAGGGCGTTCATCGGCGCACACAAGCCGGTGATGAGGAAGACGACGCCGAATCCGGCGAGGACGCCGAACCGATGGTCGGTGACCCAGTGCACGACCGTCGGGGTGTCCCATGCCGGGCTTGGCGGCGGCTGCACGCGGGTGACGAAGAAGAACAGCACACCGTAGAGCTGGTAGAAGAAGACCATCACGTACCACGCGAACCACAATTCGCGTTTGGGGTGGTAGCGAATGTTCCACATGAGTCTGCTCAACCGTGAGCCGCTCATGCGGGCACCTTGTCCAGCGCCCGGTGCTGCTTGATCGTCTGGGCGAGAATGACTCCCATCACCGGAATCCAGACGGCGATGGCGATGTTCTTGAGCCAGAACGACAACGCCCCATCCCAGGCGAAGGGCCCGTCGAACGACAGTGCAGCGAACGTAGCGGGGGCCAACGCTGCCGCGACGCCGAGGTTGAAGTACGCCACCCACGGTTTGAAGACCGGTCGTTCCTGCTGGTCCCAGAAGATCGCCAGCGCGAGCAGCAGGCATTGTGCGATCAGATAGGGCACCAGAAGCGTGAAGGTGAGCCAGGCGAGATCATTGAGCACCTGGGTCAACTCAGGAGCGCGGTCCGGGCGGAACGAGCCGAGCAGCCAGAACATGTTGGCGATGAGGAACAGTGCCGGCGGACCCCCGGCGGCGGCGATCAAGCTGTAGGACAAGATCGGCGTGCGGTGAGCCATCCGGCGTACCTGCATCGCCAACAGCATCACGATCGGGATGAGACCGACACCGAACCAGTTGAACAGGATCATGCTGTAGCGGATCCGCGCGGTTTCATCCTGATAGAAACTCGCGACCTGTTCGGCAGACATGTTGGGGGACATCGGATGTACGAATCCGGGGAACAGAAGGAACGCGGAGATCCAGATGATTGTCACCACGGGCAACGTCCCTAAGAGGATCAACTCACCGTCAGGTCGTCTCATCGTCGGACTCTCTTCATGCGTGGCGTTAGTTGCCGATCGGCAACTTGGACGGTAGCCGATCGGCAACTAGACGGTCAATCGTCGGTTACCGTTGATCCTGTGACGTCCACACAGGAGGCCCGCACCTTCGGTGCGATCACGCGAACCGCCGCTCAAACACGGGTGATGGACGCGGCGCTGAAACTCATCGCCAATCACGGAGTCAGCGGGACGTCGCTGCAGATGATCGCCGACGAAATGGGTGTCACGAAGGCGGCCGTGTACCGGCAGTTCAAGACCAAGGAAGAGATCGTCATCGCGATCACCGAACGGGAGATGAGCCGCCTGGAGGAAGCACTCGCGGCGGCCGAGGGCCAGGGTTCACCCCGGCAAGCCCGCGAGGCACTACTCGACCGGATGATCGAGCAGGCCATCGACCGCCGCGGCGCATTCAGCATTCCGATGTTCGACCCCGTCATCATTCGACTACAGGCCGAGTACGAACCGTTCCAGCGGTTCATCGAACGCCTCTACGCCGCGCTCCTCGGCACGGAGGCCGGAGTCGAGGCCCGGCTCCACGCGGCGATGCTCTCGAGTGCGATCAGCGTCGCCGTCATGCATCCGCTGCTCGCCGACATCGACGGCGAGACCCTTCGTGTGCAGCTGAACCAGATGACACGCAGGATGCTCGGGCTTGATTAGCGGCGTGGCGTCGTGGTGATGTGCACGTGGTCGAAGTGGCCGTAGCCGGATGCCTGCGGTCCGGATGGCGTGTAGTAGGTGCCACGCCAGATCACGTCCTGTAGCCCGAACCGGGCCGCATTGCTCATCGCGAACGAAAGAATCTCGTTGCCGAGCGCGATGCCCTCGGCGCTTTCGGGGTTGGGAATCATGATGTCGATCGCCAGACCGCTGGGATGCCATGGCTTCGAGTCCGGCCGGACCCCGTCGATGTCGGCAATCTGGGGGAACTGTGCGCTGACGGCCCGGGCGGCCAGGATGGTGTTGGGCTGCAACCCGACCTCAGAGGCGACGCCGACCGGCAATCCCTCCGGGATGTCCGCCCCAGCGCCCGGCATCACCGCCGCCGCGTTGTCGACCACCGCCTGCTGTTGCGGCGTCAACGCGCCGTACTGTGCCTCCGCTTCGGCGATCTGACGCAACAGTTCACGCCACTTGGCCTGCAGGTCTGCGCGTACCGCGGAGGCCCGCTCGGCCGCGGCGTGGGCTTCGGCGGCTGAGCTCTCTGACGCGCCGGCGGCGGAGGCCGCCCGCTCACGTGCCGATCGATAGGCCGCCATCTTGTCGGCTGCCCCATCGAAGACCGCCCGCTGCACTGCGAGCTGATCGATCAGCTGCTGCGGCGAGTCTGCGGTCAGCACCGCCGCCACCTGACCTGTGCGTCCACTCACATAGGTCATCGCCGCCACCCGGTTGACCGCAGCCTGATAGGGCTGAAGCTGGGTGTTCGCGACCTCGAGGGCCTCCAGGTCGGCGCGATGGCGGTCTGCGGCCGCTGTCTCCTCGGCCAGTCTGGCATCGACATCGCGTTGGGCAGCGGTGACGGCCTCGCGACTCTGAACCGCCTGACGGGACAACTCGTTCAGCTTGGCCAGCCCGTCAGCCGCCGGGTCCGCCATCACGTCGCCCATCGACGTCGCGAGCACCGCTATGGCCGCCGAGGCGCACAACGTTTGCCGAAGCAAACGGCGCACCCCGGTGATTCGAATTGTCACGATCCTTCGCTGGCAAGGACCGATCTTGGCCCGGCTGTATATCCCTCGGACAGGCTACGAACTGGCCTAGACGATGTCCACCCGTCGTTACACGGGATTGTCGACTGCCGCCCGCCGCTCGGCCAGCACCAGTTGCCGGCGGATCAGAAACAGCGGAAACGCCACACTCACGGCGATGACCGCACTGAGCACGATGTAGATCCACACCTTCGGAATGCCGATCCGGCGCGCCTCCACGACCATGAACACGAAGGCCGCCAGCCCGAACAGCAGGAGGTCGTTGGTGAGTGAGGACGACCCGTAGTTGGCGTAGCCGCTCCGGAAGAAGTCGATCAGGCTCGCGCTTTCGGTGGTGAAGAAGCCGATGTTGTTCCACCAGGTCGCCACCAGCGCCGCCACGGCGATCACGGCATAGACGCCGCACAGGATCTTGTCGTTTCTCGTCAGGACCGCCATCGTCACGCCTCCCCGTCAGACCGATCAGTCCAGGTGAACGTATCTATCCAGTGGCCTCCACGGGGGCATTTGTCCGACACCGTGGTGAGTGAGTACTCTCTCACCATGTCATCCGGACGTGACCGGCTCTTGGCCACAGCGCTCAAGCTGTTCGCCGCCAAGGGGTACGCCGCCACGTCGGTGGCTCATATCCAGCAGGCGGCCGGCCTCGCGCCGGGCTCGGGAGCGCTCTACAAGCACTTCGGCTCCAAACGCGAACTGCTCGAGTCCGCGGTCTCACACCGCATCGACGCGATCGTGAGTGCCCGGGAGCTGTACGACGCCGGCCATCCCAGGACCACCGAAGAGGCGGTTCGCAGCGCCGGGCAATTGATCTGGGCCAACCTGACCCAGAGCGAGGAACTGCTGCGGGTCATGCTGCGCGAACCCGACGAACTCGGTGACCTCGACGAGAAGACGTGGCAGGTCATCACCGACAACGCCTATCAACGGTTCGCCGATGAACTGGCCGCATCGAATCGCTCGGGCCGCACCCAGATCCCCGATCCCGAGGCCACCGCGGCCGTCGCGATCTCCGCACTGTCCTATGCCGCGACGCTGCAGGCGCTGACCAAGCGCTCGCCGGGCAACGTCGACAACGATCGCTTCTTCGAGGCCTGGGTCACCCAGACCGTCAGCGTGATCGAACAACACCGCACGTAAAACCACTGACCACCAACATATTTCAGGAGCAAACCGTGACGTTCTCCATGCAACTGAGCGACGATGTGATCGAGGTCCGCGACTGGGTGCACCAGTTCGCCGCCGAGGTGGTGCGCCCGGCCGCCGCGGAATGGGATGAGCGCGAGGAAACCCCGTGGCCCGTCATCCAGGAGGCCGCCAAGGTCGGCCTCTATTCCCCCGAACTGTTCGCCCAGCAGGCCGGCGAACCCACCGGGCTCGGCATGCTGACCGTGTTCGAGGAATTGTTCTGGGGTGACGCAGGCATCGCCCTGTCGATCCTGGGCACCGGCCTGGCCGCAGCGGCCTTGGCGGGCAACGGAACTCCCGAACAGATCGGCCAGTGGCTGCCGGCCATGTTCGGCACGCCCGGCGAGCCGCACCTGGGTGCCTTCTGTTCGTCCGAGCCCGACGCGGGATCCGACGTCGGCGCCATCCGCACCCGCGCCCGCTTCGACGAGGCGACCCGCGAGTGGGTCCTCAACGGCACCAAGACCTGGGCCACCAACGGCGGCATCGCCAACGTCCACATCGTGGTGGCCTCGGTGTATCCCGAACTCGGCTCCCGCGGACAGGCCACGTTCATCATCCCGCCCGACACCCACGGCTTCACCCAAGGCCAGAAGTTCAAGAAGCACGGCATCCGCGCCTCGCACACCGCCGAGGTGGTGCTCGACAACGTCCGCCTGCCCGAGGATCTGATCCTGGGTGGTCGGGAGAAGTTCGAGGAGCGCATCGCGCGCGTGAAGTCCGGCGCCTCGGCCGGTGGCCAGGCGGCGATGAAGACCTTCGAGCGCACCCGGCCCACCGTGGGCGCGATGGCCGTCGGCGTGGCCCGCGCCGCCTACGAGTACGCCCTCGACTATGCCTGCCAGCGTGAGCAATTCGGCCGCAAGATCGGTGAGTTCCAGGCCGTCGCGTTCAAGCTCGCCGACATGAAGAGCCGTATCGACGCCGCCCGGCTGCTGGTCTGGCGAGCCGGGTGGATGGCGCGCAACAACCAGGCGTTCGACAACGCCGAGGGCTCGATGGCCAAGCTGGTGGCCAGTGAGACCGCGGTCTACGTGACCGATGAGGCCATCCAGATCCTGGGCGGCAACGGCTACACCCGCGACTACCCGGTCGAGCGGATGCACCGCGACGCCAAGATCTTCACCATCTTCGAGGGCACCAGCGAGATTCAGCGACTCGTGATCTCCAGGGCCATCACCGGTCTGTCGATCCGGTAGCGCCGAGCGGCCGCGAGAGCGGCTACTTGCCGTTGCGCTCGCGGTGCTTGCACCCTGGCCAGCAGCATGGTCGCCGCTGCCCTTCCTCCAGCTCCTCCTGCGTCCGGCGGATCCGTCGCTCGCGCGTCGCCTGCTGTTTGGCGTCTTCGACCCAGCAGATGAACTCGTTGCGCGCGAGCGGCGTGATGTCTCGCCACGCATCCAGTGCCGTGGCGTTGCCGATCAGCGCTTCGCGCAGGTCAGTCGGCAACTTGTGCACGACCCCGCCGGGCACGCCTTGGCCAGTCACAAGGCCAGGGTAAGCGCCCGAGCTCAGCAACACGGCCGCGACACGGCGTACCCCTTATCGTGACCTTAAGGGGATCTTATTTTTCTTAGAGTTGAGGTACGGTGGGTTCTCAGGGCGGCCATCCGCCCCGGTAGTGACGGAAAGGAACCCGACATGCAGCCTGCAGCAGCCACCCGGATCGCTCTTGTCACCGGCGCATCGCGGGGTATCGGCGCCGATGTCGCACAGCAGCTCGCCGGCCCGGACACCCACGTCGTCGTCAACTACCGCGAGAAAGCCAAACGCGCCAACACTGTCGTCGACGCCATTCGCCGTGCGGGCGGTCGCGCCTCCTCACTCGGGGCCGACATCTCCGACGAGGCTGCCGCCGCCGCGATGATCGAGCGGGTGGGCCGGGAATTCGGCCGACTCGATGTCCTGGTGCTCAATGCATCGACCGGGCTGGAGCTGGGGAACGATCCGGGCTACGCGATGCGGCTGAACCGCGATGCCCAGCGTCGGCTGGCCACGCTGGCCCTGCCTTTGATGCCGGTGGGCGGTCAGATCGTGTTCGTCACCAGCCATCAGGCCCACTTCTTCCCGAACAAGGCCGTGCCGAAGGGCTACGCCACGATCGCCGCGAGCAAGCGCGCCGGTGAGACCGCGCTCTACGCGATGCGTTCCGAATTCGACCGGCGGGGAATCGATTTCACCGTGGTTTCCGGTGAGGTGATGTCCGACCGAGAGTTGGCGACGACGATTGCGCGCGCCGCGTCCGCGCCCTACCCGTCCGGCATCGTGTACGCCGGCGGCCCTGACTTTCTCTGCCAGATCTCGGCCTGACACCTAGCGGATCGCCCGAGACTTACTGCGAACCAGCCGTATTCGCCTGCAGCTGGTCGCGGACCGCGTTCCCCAGTGCGCTCGTCGTCGCGGTGCCACCCATGTCGGGGGTCAGGATGTCTCCCCCGCGCGCCAGCACATCCTCGACGGCTTTCATGATCGCTGCCGCGGCATCGGGTTCACCGAGGTGGTCGAGCATCAATGATGCACTCCATATTTGACCGATTGGATTGGCGGTTCCGCGTCCGGCGATATCGGGCGCGGAACCGTGAACCGGCTCGAACAGACTCGGAAATCGCCGTTCCGGGTTGATGTTTCCGCTGGGGGCGATGCCGATGGTGCCGGCGCACGCGGGCCCCAGGTCGGACAGGATGTCACCGAAGAGGTTGCTCGCGACGACGACATCGAACCAGTCGGGGTGCAGAACGAAGTTCGCCGCGAGGATGTCGATGTGGAACGTGTCCACCTCGATGCCCGGGAACCGCTGACTCATCAGCTCGACGCGCTCGTCCCAGTACGGCATCGTGATGGAGATACCGTTGCTCTTCGTCGCCGAGGTCAGGTGCTTGTCGGGTCGACGCTGGGCAAGCTCGAACGCGTACTTCAGGATCCGGTCGACGCCGACCCGCGTCATCACCGTCTCTTGCATGACCGTCTCGCGGTCGGTGCCCTCGAACATCTTGCCGCCGACGCTCGAGTACTCGCCTTCGGTGTTCTCCCGTACGACGACGAAGTCGACATCTCCGGGCCCTCGCCCAGCCAGCGGGCTTTTCACTCCGGGCATCAGTTTGACCGGACGTAGATTGACGTACTGGTCGAAATGTCGACGGAACTGCAGGAGACTGCCCCACAACGAAATATGGTCGGGCACAACGTCCGGCCAGCCGACCGCGCCGAAGAAGAGCGCATCGAAGCGGCCCAATTCGTCGAACCATCCGTCGGGCAGCATGGCGCCGGTGTCGGTGTAGTACTCCGCGCACGCGTAATCGAACTGTTCGTAGTCGATGGCGAAACCAAAGGCTGCCGCTGCCGACTCCAGCACCTTGAGGCCCTCGGGGACCACTTCCTTACCGATACCGTCGCCTGGAATCACTGCAAGCCGGTGGGTGGTGGTCATCCCGCCACCCTACGTTTTGACGATCGGCTGCCAACGACAAGCGAGGGGCACCCGGTATGGGTGCCCCTCGCTGGTGTCCTGTGTCAGCGGCCGTTACCGAATGTCGGTGTGACGGCGCCGGTGCTGGCATGTTGCTGGATGTCGTGCACCCACTGGTGATGGGTGATGTCGGCTTGCGCCGGGGCGGCGAGGCCGACGATGGCGGCGGCGAAACCAGTGGCGATCATGCCGGCAAATCCAAACTTCTTCATGTCGAAGCCCTTCGTTCTGGGCGTTCGAGCCGTGGCGTGAGAGTCGCGGTTCGGACGTCTGTCCACCGGTTCGGGGAATTCCTACCCGGTCTGGCTTCCACAACACGCTGCTCAACGCGGCTAATTCCGCTGGCAGAAATTGAGCGGGGGTTGGCAGCAACGGCCAACCTATGGGGATTGGATGATCTGAGCCAGAGTCGCCGCCGCACGGATGAGCGAAAGGGTGCGGTCGGTGATGGAGTTCAACCGCGTGTCGAGCGCCTCGAGCGAGCGACTCACGTCGTCGAGCTCCCGGATCGCTGAGACCGCTCTCCGAACATCGGGGATGCGGTAGCCCGCGGCGCGCAGCGCTGCCGTGATGCGCGCCTCCCGGATCGCCTCAAGCTGATAGCGCCGAGCCGATCCCGCCCGATTGACGATCCGGTCGGGCTTGACCAAACCCTCCGTCTCCCAGAAGCGGAGTGTGGAAGAACGAACCCCGAGAGCACGTGACAGTTCGGTAATGGTCATCGCGTCCGCTGCTACCGGGGCGGCTTCGGTCTTGGCCTCGTCTTGGATGGCCTCCAGCGCTTGGCGCGCAACGAGAGCCTGCTCGCGTTCCCGGTTGATCCCGATGTGGAAGGAGCACACCAGGGCTACCGCGTCCCCGGGTGGCAATGTGCGGATCTCGCGCATTGCCCGGCGGGCCTCGACGGGGCCCACGGCATGGGCCAGATCTCGATACGCACGTAGCTCACGAATCACTGTCGTGGAGAACTGCCGGTACCCGTTGCCGGCCCGGACCGCTGATGCGACGACACCGAGACGCTCCAAGTCACGAATCTGCTGGACCGAGTACCCGGTCTCCGCGGCCACGACCGAGACCGTCAGCATGTTCGCCGCGACCACTCCGACAACCCTCCACAAGCACTTCAAGCTCACACTTCAACCATGAGTATGGACCAGCTGCTGGAGACGATCCGACGCTTCGACGGGGTTCTTGAGCTGGCGCCGATAGCGGGTAGCCCGTTCCCGGAGATTGCATGGGGTGACCACTTCTTCTATTTCGCACCCAACGGCCAAGTGCCACAAAGAGAACAGCCCTACGCCACCATCATCACAAAGAACTACCCCGACGATACTTCCGGCGATCTCGACCGACCCGGCCGATGGCGCCTGAACATTCACGTCGGCCGGAGCACCTACGTCGAACTCCTCGGCGCAGATCCACGACTCGATCGGGCCGACGTCGACTACGCCGCCGTCGACACCGTCCTCCCGCACCCGCTCTATCGCGTACAGGGCTGGGTCTCGATTCTCAATCCGGGGGTGCGGACCGGAACGTTGGCCGTCAGCCTGCTCGGCAGAGCGCACGACGCGGCGCGCTTGCGGGCAATCCGCCGTCCATCAACTCCCAGAGCCCGCTCTAAAACCTGAGCCTTCACAACACGGTTCGTAAATACTACATTCGGTAGTAGTCGACTCCCAGGGGGCACGATGCGGTGGCGCGGAGTAAGCCATGTCGAGTTCGCGGTCTTGCACTACGACGAATCGATCGCGTTCTACGACGCGATGTTCGGCTGGCTGGGGTTCAGCAGTTTCTCGTCGCTGGACATGGAGTACCAGTCGATCTACTACATGACGCGATACCTCAACCCACACAGCTACATCGGCATCCAGCCAGCGCGGACCGGAGACAAACTGACCCATACCGACCAGGCCGTCGGGATCAACCACGTCGCGCTCTGGGCCCGAAACAGGAAAGAAATCGACCGCTTTCATCGTGAGTTCCTGATTGCCCGGGGCATCCCGGTCACCGATGAGCCCAAGGATTACCCCCAGTACTGGCCGGGTTACTACGCGGTGTTCTTCGACGACCCCATCAACGGGATCCACTGGGAACTGGCCTGGGTGCCGAAAGTTCCGACGCCACGGCAGTTGTGGTCGTTCTATCGGACAATCCGAGCCTTCGGCAAGCAGCGTCCCGACCTGGCGAACACGGTGCCCGGCATCACCCTGCAGGCGCGGCGGACCCTGCCGGGTAAGTAAGCCCGAGAGCTAGGCCAACGCCACCCCCAGCTCCTGGGCGAACACCTTGATCATGTGCTGCACCGCAATTTCGTTGCGGCCGATGATCATATGGTCGTGCTGACCATGCCGCACCCCTTCGCCGCATTGCGGAAGCATGGCGAAATCCTCATCGCGCACCGCGGCGTGAACACCCTCATAGACCGCGTCGTAGGCAGCACGCATGTCATCATTCGTGGCCTGGATTCGGCCCATCCAGCTGTGCCGCACCGTGCAGCGAGTGGGCTCCCCCTCGGGCAACATGTCGATGATCTCCACCCCGACCGGGCTGTTGGCGAGGATGAGATTCGGATAGACCCAGTAGATGACGCCCATGTTCGCCGACGGGTCGAACGAGGCGCTCGGATCATCGGTGAGGTTCTTGATCCAGTTGAACGGAAAGCCGATGCGATGATGTCTGCCGAATTCGTCGTAGATCGCGGTGTTCGGCAGGGTGTTCTGCCCGATCAGGCTTTCGCCGTGGACGAACGGGAAATGGTAGCCCTCCGCGAACGCCTCGAGCGCGCCCTTCCACGACACCTCTGAGGAGAACTCGCGGTCGGTGTGGTAGCCGTAAGAATCGTAATTCCATTGCGCCAGTTCAGGTCCGAGTTGGCCGAGGTGATCGTCGACGTCGATGGTCGCGTCAGCGGTCAGGACCGCCCAGATGAAGCCATGACGCTCCTGAGACGGCAACTCCACCAGGCCGTAGTCCGCGGCGTCCATCGTGTCGAAGCCGGTCTTGCCCGGGACCATGAACAGCTCACCGGTGTTGCGATAGGTCCACGCGTGATAGGGGCAGACGAACCGGGACGCGTTGCCGGATCCGCAGGCCGGCATGGCGCCGCGGTGGCGGCAGTAGTTGAGGAAGACATGGCCGGCTCCGGCGCGGTCCCGGGTGACGAGCAGGGAGTCCCCGAGCACGGAGCGGACGACGAAGTCGTTCTTCGCCGCGATCTGAGCCGACGGCACGATCGCCAGTGGGACCCGACGCAGGATCTGGGATTCCTCGATCTCGGTGATCTTGGGATCGCGGTAGTAGTGCAACGGCACCTTCAACACCCGGTCGGCCATATCCGTCGTTCCCTCGACGGCATGCCGCAGAGCGCGGCGGGTCAGTTCCTCATCGGTGCTGCTCACTGGGCTGACAGTCATGCCCTGACCATACAATGGTCATTGACTGTATTGTCAAGATTGGATCGTCAGTCGTGCGACGATCAACGGATGCGCAGGCACGGCTGGTCGGGAGACATTCCCGCCGACGACGACGAGGCCGCCGGTCGCATCATCGGGGCGGCACGGGCGGCGATCGACGCGCGCGGCACAGTGAGCGTGTCGGAGGTGGCACAGGCCCTAGGGGTGACGCGCCAGACGGTCTACCGCTACTTCCCCACGCTCGAGAGCCTCATGGTCGCCACTGCCGTGTCGTCGGTGGACGGCTTCCTCGATCGGCTGGCCGCAGAACTGGGTTCGATCACCGATCCCAGCGAAGCCGTCGTCGAGGGCATCGCCTACACCGCCGAACAGATCCCGCACGACCGCTACCTCAGCCTGGTGCTGCAGCCCGGCAAGGCCAGCGCCTTCACCGCAGGGGTGACGTCGGAGCTTGCGATCGAATTCGGCAAATCGATCCTGCAGCGTTTCGATATCGACTGGGCTGCAGTCGGATTCGCTGGAGAATCGCTCGATCAGCTGGTCGAGTTCATGCTGAGGACACTGCAGTCGTTCATCATCGATCCGGGCGGACCATCCCGCCGGGACTCCGGATTGCGCACCTACCTACGTGATTGGGTGGCGCCGGCCGTTTCGGCTCGCACGGCCTACCCGTCGTCGCCGGCCCCGTGATTCGGATTGGTGCAGATCGAGCCTTCACACGGCACGTCTGAGCCGTCCCCATTCGGGTTGGGCATCACCGCACCGCCATTCTCCTCCGGGTTGTCGCCGGCCCCGTGATTCGGATTGGTGCAGATCGTGCCCTCACACGGCACGTCCGAGCCGTCCCCATTCGGGTTGGGCATCACCGCACCGCCATTCTCCTCCGGGTTGTCGCCCGCTCCATGGTTCGGATTGGTGCAGATCGTGCCCTCACACGGCACCATCGAGCCATCGCCGTTGGGATTGGGCATCATCGGCTGACTCGGGGCGCCAGGACCAGGTTGAGATGCGCCAGGAGCAGCCGGATGGGGAGCCCCAGGTGATCTGGCCGGGTTGGTGTGCGACGAGGTGCCCGGGACGGACGTGGCGGACGGGGCCTGATCGGTGGACGCGCTGCTGCATGCGGCGGCGCCAAAGACCGCCAGTGCAGCCACGGCTGCGGCCATACTTTCCACGAGCTTCATGAGCGCGACGTTATCAGCTAACAAAAAATCATGCTGCCGGTTGCCAGAAAAGTCCCACACCAATAGAACATTGACGTCCTAAACCTGGGTAAGGCAACATAATTCGCGTAGCGGTTGGAGGGCACCACACTGCGGTTCTGCCACGCGCAGCAACTGGCTAGATCCCCCTGGGGATCCGCGCTCCCGCACCGCAACATAGCAAGCGGTGACCTCGCACGCTTTCGAAAAACTGTTGAATTGTCAAAAACTTTCGTGCCCGAACCACCATCGATGACGGACAGATCAGAGGGCCGGCACCTTCGATGCAGGTGGTGGTGACACCGCCGACCCAGACCGACCCATCGGATTCAGACACCACGCGGATCTCGCCGGCCCGGCCGAGCCGTGCCCCCTGAGAGACCCGGTACTCCGCCGGCGCTGCGCCGGTACTCGTCAGCCACTGTCCGACCGAGGCATTCATGCTGCCGCACACCGGATCCTCGGGAACGCCGACGCCCGGTGCAAACGTCCGCATCTCGTAGTTGTGCACCGATCCAGACGGATACGGGCCGATGACACCGACCATTGCCGTGGGAATCCGAGTGAAGTCGGGTTCCAGTTCGAGCACCTGCTGCGCGCTGCCCAGCACGAGCACGGCCCAGCCGGGACCGTTGTCCGCCCACTGGTGCGCGAGGACGTCGGTGCGTGCCACTCCGAAGGCGTCGACGATCTGATCCAGATAGTCGTCCTCAAGTAGCCCGGACCGCAGCGTCGGCGGCGCCTGGAAGTACAGCTCGGCGCCCCGTTGCCGAACCTCCACGAGCCCGGCTCCGCATTCCTGCACGACGCGTCCCTCACGCCGGGGTTGCCCACCGTGTCCGAGCCAGGCGTGCGCGGAACCGAGCGTCGGGTGCCCTGCGAACGGAAGCTCACTACCCGGAGTGAAGATGCGCAGACGGTAGTCGGCCTCGGGATTCGTCGGGGGCAGCACGAACGTCGTCTCCGACAGGTTGGTCCAGCGCGCAAGTCCTTGCATCGCAACGTCATCGAGGCCTTCACTGTCGAGGACGACCGCGACCGGGTTGCCGAGGTACGGGGTTCGGGAGAACACGTCGACCTGGGCGAATGCACGCTGACGGGGCATAGTCCTCCGACCTCTCAAGAGCACAGCAACGTGCGCCAGTATCCGCCGAGTTCACGTTGGACGCTCGTAGCGCTGGCGTACGCTCACCCACGTGGTCGACCTCTCGTATGTCATCGCCGGATCCGAAGCCACCGGCGGCGCCGGCCTGCAAGCCGACCTGCGCACCTTTCAGGAGTTCGGCACCTACGGCGTCGGCACGGTGACCTGCATCGTGTCGTTCGATCCCAAGGCGAACTGGGGCCACCGATTCGTGCCCGTCGACCCACAGGTCATCGCCGATCAGATCGAGGCGGCGACGTCGGCGTACAACCTCGATGTCGTCAAGATCGGAATGCTCGGCACCCCCGCAACCATCGACGTCGTCGCAGAGGCTCTCGCCCGGCAATCATGGCGGCACATCGTTGTCGACCCCGTCCTGATCTGCAAAGGGCAGGAGCCCGGCGCCGCGCTCGACACCGACACCGCGCTGCGCCGTCAGATCCTGCCGCTGGCGACCGTCGTCACCCCGAACCTGTTCGAGGCCCGCACCCTCGCCGGGATGGACGCCATCTCCTCGATCGACGATCTCGTCGAGGCGGCCCGGCGTATTGCCGATCTCGGACCGGCCCACGTCCTCGTGAAGGGCGGAGTCGAGTTTCCCGGTGACGACGCAGTCGATGTCCTCTTCGACGGCCATGACGCCGAGATCCTGCGCGCACCGAAGGTCGGACAGGCCCGAGTAGCCGGCGCGGGATGCACGCTGGCAGCGGCCATCACCGCTGCGCTGGCCAAGGGGTCCACCGTCCCCGAGGCGGTGCGTCTGGCCAAGGAGTTCACCACAGCCGGAATCGTCGATCGGATCAGCGGAAACGCCCCGTTCGACACCGTATGGCAGGGCGCGGGCAGCACGACCCGCTGACGCGAGTCACCCGGGCGCGATTCCCAAAGCCCCGGCAAGGGATGCGTAGATCCCGAACGCTCCCTCGCCATAGCCCAATCCGAGGTACGGGCCGTCACGCGCTGATACCTCGCGAGCGTGGCTCGAGACAATGGACCAGCAAGTCCAAACTGATGGCGGCTACACAGTGCAGACACTGTGACTTTCAGTGCGATATATTGCACCCATGGACGAGGCCGCGGCCAAGCTTGCCACCGCGATCGGCGCCCGCGTCAAACAGGAACGCGCGGCCCGGGGCTGGACGCTGGATCAGCTGGCGGCCGCCGCGTCGGTCAGCCGGCGCATGGTCATCAGCGTCGAGCACGGCGAGGTCAACCCCAGTGTCGGAACGCTGCTCCGACTCAGCGACGCGCTCGGCGTCGGGTTGCCCGCCCTGGTCGAGCCGCCGGAGGCCCGTCCAGTGAAGGTCATCCGCGCCGGTGATGGTGCGCAGCTGTGGACGGGCACGGCCGGCGGGCGCGGCGTCCTGGTGGCCGGCACCACCCCACCGGATGTCGTCGAATTGTGGGACTGGTCGCTCGGACCCGGCGATCGCCATGCCAGTGAGGCCCACACAGCAGGCACCGAGGAACTGATTCACGTACTCGAGGGTGCGATCAACGTCGAGGTCGACGGCCAGGTCATAGCCCTGGAAAACGGGGACGCCGTGTCCTTCCCCGGCGACGTCGACCATGCGTACGCCAACCCGCACGACGCCCCGGCGCGGTTCTCACTGACGGTGTTCGAACCCGGGGTCGGCACCCCACCGGACGCGTCGCCACCATCCGCCCACCGCCGGCAAGGAGAATGACATGTTGATCCACCCGTGGGATGCCGCGCTCGACGAGACCGAGTGGCAGGCCTGGCTCGCCGGGACCGATCGGTTCGGGATCTTGGGCGTCAACAACCTCAGCCCGACTTCCGCTCCTCTGATGGTGCCGAGCCATTTCACCCACGCCGGTGCGGAACTGCTGATGCATCTGGCCCGGCCGAATCCGGTCTGGCCGCATCTGGAGGCCGCCGCCGAGGTGCGTCTGACGGTGATCGGCGACTACGCCTACATCCCGACCTACTGGCGCGCCAAGGCGGGCGGTCCGGACGAAGACGGGGTGCCGACGAGCTATTACTCCTCGGTGCAGTTCGTCTGCCGCCCAACGATTGTCGATGATCCCGAGGGCAAGGCCCGCATCCTGGCTGCTCAGCTCGAAGACTTCCAGCCCGAAGGCCGCCATGCCACCGTCGCTGTCGGCGAGGCCCCGTACGGGCGGATGCTGCCCGGTATTCGCGGCATACGTCTGGAGGTGCTGCGCGTGGAGGCCAAGTTCAAATACGACGACGCCAATCCCGTCGAACACCGCGAGCGGGTCATCACCAACCTCGAAGAGCGCCGCCACGGCCTGGATACCGCCGCGGCGGCCCAGCAGCGCAGACGCCTGGCCGCGATCGGCGACTGGAAACTCAGGCCGAGGGAAAACGGAAGATGAGCGCGTCGAGCAGACGCCTCACCTCAGCCACTCGCATCCGCACCACATTTTGATGGTGAAGGGCTCCTGAACGGCCGGCATTGACACGATCATCGATGGCCGTCAGTTGTGCCTGGAGGTCGACCATTTCAGCCTCTAGAAGCATGATGAACTCCTGGGCCTGACGCACGTCGGCATTGGCGCGCACCGCCAGATTCAGGACTGGAGCCGGCCGGGCCACGGGCCGACGCCAGATCGGATCCACAGGTTCTGCCGTCATCGCTACACGGTCGCAGTGTCCTCCAGCGATTCAGTTTCCCGGCCGTATCCGTCCGGTAAGGAGCTGTTCACACTGGCGTCGACAGGTATGTGAGCTTTACCGGAACAGGGCACTGGCGATGTCCGCGAAATGCTGCCGCACCGCAGCCTCGTCCATGTCGAGGATGAGCTGCGAGATCGCCCCGTCATAGACCGTGACCAGTGCACGCGCCATCTCGGCCGGGGTGGGCAGCGACGCCGGAAGGTCCGGTACCCGATCGCCGATGTGCTCGGCGAGCATGCGCGCGAAATCCTCACGCATCTGCGACCGTTCTGTCGCGAGTTCCAACTGCACCTCTGGCCGGCGGGCCGCATACAGGACGAAATCCGTGTTGATCAGCAGCCAGTCCCGGTCGATCGACAGGTCCTGCGCCCACGCTTGGATCGTGGCCTCGACGGTGTCGAACGGCTCGGCAGCCAGGAACCTGACGGTGTGCTCGGCGAACTCGCGGGACTGCTCGCGGTACAGGGCCAGGAACAGCTCGTCCAGAGTTCCGAAGTTCGAGTAGAAGGCACCCTTGGTGTAGCCCGAAGCCTGGCAGATGTCGTCGATCCTGGTGCGTCCGAACCCCTTTGCGGCAAACACCGAGAATGCGGCATCCAGTAGGCGCTGACGGGTCTCGATGCGACGGCGCGTCATCGGCCGTGGTTGTTCCACCGATCGACCGCCGTCCTTTGCCATGGATTCATGATACCTTTTGGCATCCGATACCAAAAGGTATCAAACTTGGGCTCGGGGATGACGGAGGGGAACTCGATGCTGCAGAAGACAATCGGCGCCGCGGCAGGTGCCGTCGCCATGCTGTTCGTGGCGGTGATGCCGATTGCCCAGGCGACGCCTGAAGCCGCAGACTGGACTGGCGCCTGTCGCGCCTGGACCGCTACTACCGTGGCCGGCGGGCTGGGCGCCTTGGAGAACCTGGAACCCGACGGTCACGGCGGCTTCTACCTGAGCGCGATCACCGACGGTCGACTACTCCACGTCGACGGCGACGGAAACAGCACGACAGTGCTGTCGGGTCTCGATCACCCTGCGGGCCTGAGGCTTTCGGGAAGAAGCCTGTACTTTCTGACCGGAAACAACCCCGGTGCCTCGCGCGGCACCCTGCAACGTCTGGACGTGGCCACCGGGCAGGCGACGACCTTGCTCACCGGACTGCCCGCGCCCAATGGCCTGCTGTTCCTGCCGGACGGTGACCTGATCTTCTCGCAACTGACCGTCCCGCCACGCGGCATCGACCGTTACAGCCCCGCCACCGGACGCCACACGAAATCCTGGTCACCCACACCGCTGCCCAACGGTCTCGCCCTCAACCCTGACCGCACGGCGATCTTCACCGAGAATGTGGCCCTGTCAACGGTTTTACGTGTGCCACTCGACAAGCCCAATGCAACCTCGACGGTGGCACGGTTGCCTGGCCTGTTCGCCGGCTCCGACGATATGCAGGCCACCCGCGACGGGACGCTGTATGTCGCCGGCGATACGTCCGGCGAGGTTTACGCCGTGAACACCGACACCGGCCGCATCTGCACGATAGCCAAAGGTCTCAGCCAACTCTCCGTGCCGCCCAACGGACCGACCTCGGTGCGGGTGGCTCCTGGGCCCGAAGGCAATGCCCTGTATGTGACGGCTATCGATGGCAAACTGCGGCGACTCCAACCCCCGACCGGCGTCGACCTCACGCCCGTCACTTGATCGGAACCACGGCGATCGCCTCGATCTCGACGAGTTGATCGGGGTATCCGAGGACTGCAACACCCAACAGCGTGCTCGGTGGCCGATGGTCGGCGAAGCCCGACACCACCTCGCTCCACGCCGCGGTGAGATCGCCACGTTGACTGCTGGCGACGTAGATCGTCGTCTTCACCACGTCACTCAACTGGGCGCCGCACTCCTGCAACGTAATCCGGAGATTTCCTACCGCCTGGCGGGTCTGAGCCGCAACATCGCCGGGAGCGACGACCTGGCCTTGATCGTCGAGCGGGCAGGCTCCCGCAGTGAAGATCATCCCGTTTCCGGGTGTGATCGCCGCGTAGGCATAGGGCACACCCGAGAACAACCGAGAACCACGCACAAGCTCGATGGCCATGACCCAGTGTCGCAGGCCCACATACGCTCGGTGGGGTGGATGTGTATGAAGCGGAGACGGTTACCTTCCTTCAGTGGCCTCTGTGCCGCGATGCATCTCATAGCTGCTGCGAGCGCCACCGGGAAACTCGACGAACTCGACCGCGGTGCCGTCGGGGTCGTTGACGAAGAACATCCGGACCCGGTCGATCGGGAAGGGCTCCTGAACGGGCTGGAAGCCCGCGTCGATCACAGCGCGATACGTCGCGTCGAGATCAGTGACCGACAACGCGATGTTCTGGTTGCCCACGATGCCCCGTTTCCCCGATCCAGGCGGGGTCGACGAACCGAGGCTGAGCAGTTCGAGCACGACACCGCCCACCGATCCCCCGACGACACGGCCCTCCTGTTGGCGCGACGAGTGCAGGACTGCGTCGAACGGTTCACCGGAAATCAACTGATCGAACACCACATCCATGCCCAACAGGCCGCGGTAGAAGTCCAGGGCCCGGTCCATGTCGGTCACTCCGACAACCAGATGGCAGAAACGTAGATCACTCAGCATGGCGTTCCTCGACTTCCTCGTCAGCGCTTGATCATATGAGCTAGCGTGCCAAATCTGGCCGAATCCGAAAGGCAGCTGCATGTCCTCCTACAGCCATCCGCACTCACTGGACGGCCACGTCGCGATCGTCACCGGAGCCGCCCGCGGTGTGGGCAAAGGCATCGCCACGGCCCTGCTCTCCCGCGGGGCGCGCGTCCTCGTCACCGACATCCTCGACGAGGTATTGGCAAACACCACAGCAGAATTCGCCGAGGCTGGGTTCGAGGTGGCATCGACGGTGGCCGATCTACGGGACCCCGGCAGCGCGCAGCACATCGTCGACGCGGCGCTCGATGCGTTCGGCACGGTGGACGCATTGGTCAACAACGCTGTGGCCAGCGCCGGACCGATACCGTTCGTCGACATCCCCGCCGAGGAGTACGAGCGGGTCCACGACACCGGGCCGCGGGCGACGTTCCGGCTCATGCAGGCGATTCACCCGGTCATGGTCACAGGCGGCGGCGGATCCATCGTCAACCTCGGCTCGGCCGCGGGAACTGTCGGCACACACTCCTTCGGCGCGTACGCCGGCGCCAAGGAAGCAATCCGCGGCATGTCCAAAGTTGCCGCACTGGAATGGGGCGTCGACGGAATCCGCGTCAACGTGGTCTGCCCGCTCGCCGAGACGGACGGCTTGAAAGTGTTGCGCGACATGGCGCCCAAACAGTACGAGGCGGTCGTCAGGAGCACCTCGCTCAAGCGCATCGGCGACCCCACCAACGATATCGGTGCCGTCGTGGCCTTCCTGATCGGTGACGACTCCACCTATCTCACCGGGCAAACCCTACTCGTCGACGGCGGAGCCGGTTCCTTCCGCTAGTTGCCAATCCCGGCCAAGCCGCGGGGTCACCCTTGTAGCTTCGGAATTGAAGACAGAAAGCACGAGCGAACAAGGAGGAAGACCAATGACGAATCGTTCAGGAAGTGCGTTCTCCCGACGCACGTTCATCCGCGGCGCCGCGTTCACGGTGCCCGTCATCGGAGCTGCGGTCGTCGCACCGGTTGCCCTGGCGGCGCCTCAGGAATGCGGTGACCCGTCCGGCAAGGTCGGCAATTGCGCGGCCCAGCTGCCGCAGGAGTTCACCTCGACCAGCTTCAGCACCACGGCGATCGCGGGCGGCACCAACTACTCAATCCTGTTCAGCACGAACATCCGACGCGGCCCGCTCATCCCGTCCGGCACCACCGGCTATCGCATCAGAAGTGTCAGCGTTTCCGGCACGAAGCTCGACGGCAACCCGTTCTATCTGACGCCGGGGATCGGTGAGGTCGGCCCGCGCTTGCTCAACGCCCGGTCCGGGTCAGCGCTGGGGTTCGCACTCGATGTGCCATGGGACGCGAACCAGCTCGTGCGGTCGTTCCTCTACACCTACGACGTCGAATTCCTCACCGGCCTGACGGTCAATCAGACCTGCCGCTACACGACGACGATGGCACTCTCCGACAACGGGATGACACTCGGCGGCGTCGGCTCGGTCACCTTCTCCACACCGATGCTCGCCGAGTGCGAGACGGCGCCACCGCCCCAGTAAGCCGCCGGCCTCGTGGGCTACCCGTGCGCCTTACGGACGAGGTCGATGGCGTACTGGCTGACGAAGGTGCCCGCGGATGCCTCGCCCGTACCGCACGAGCCGTCGGACTCACCGGGACGCTTGACCCAAAGGAACGCGTCGACATTTCCGTTTCCGGTCGCCGTGGTCGGCGCAGCGCCCAGTGCCCGGCCGCTGGGGTTGCACCAGTACATCTCGCCTTCGGCCGGTCCGGCGCCGTTGCGCGATGTATCGATGACGTAGGGCTTGCCACCCGTCTGGCCCGAGATCGCGTCGCCGTAACCGATTTCCTCTTCGGTGGTGAAGAAGTTCGCGGTGTTGAGGCTGAAACCGCGTGCCTTGGCCACCCCGACCCGGTTGAGCCTGTTGGCCATCTCGCCGGCTGCCGTCCACCGCGAGTGACCCGCGTCAACGTACACCGCGGTGCCCGGGTTGCGGGTCAGCGTGTCGACGGCGTAACTCATCAGGTTGTAGCGTTCCTCGCGCTGATCACCCGACAGGCAGTCGGCCATGGCGAGTGCGTCGGGTTCGAGGATGACCGCGGCCGGTCCACCGCCGATGGCGGCCGCGACGCCGTCGATCCAGCTCTTGTAGGCACCGGCCGACCCGAATCCGCCCGCCGCGTAGCTTCCGCAGTCGCGATGGGGGATCCCGTAAAGCGCCAGGATCGGCATGGTGCCTGCGGCCTGTGCCGCGGCGATGTACTTCGCGTCCACCGCGGGGGTGGAGACGTTGTCCATCCAGTACGCCGTGGGGGTGTTGGCGATCGCCTGCAGTTCGGGGCTCGGGTTGCCTTGTGCGGCGCGCGCGGCCTTCGACGAAGGATTGACGTAGAACGAATGCCCCTCGAGCGGGTTGCCGTCGCTGGCCAGGCGCACGCTCGGCGCTGGAGCAGTAGCAAGGCCCGCGGCGACCACCGAGGCGACTGTCAGAAAGGGGGCGATCGACCGCGCGACTGCGCCAACGGCTGAGGACATCACCTCAGGGAAAGTAATGGCGCGACGCGATAAGCGCCAGTCGCTCCCCCGCGGGACGGTCCGTCAGGCCTGAATCCGGTCAGTGTCCGACGGGTCCAACTTCTGGGTGTAGAAGCGCATCCGATCGCGCAACTCGGCGGGGTTGATGCCGAATTCCTCCGGCAGATAGCGGTGCGCGCCCTTGCCGTCGCGCGGCTGGGCGCGATGATGTTCGGCGAGCATCCCGGCGATGTCCGGCGCTTCCATCTGCGTCGCGGCGTAGATGCGACGCACCGTCGTCTCCGGGTCGGCCACCAGGTCGGTGTACTGAATGTCGAGCCAGGTGACCGTGGACGCCGCAGCCCGGGCGTCGATGGCGCGTCGCAGCCACAGCTCGGTCTGCTCGGTTTGAAACCGGCCCGTGTCCGCCCCGTCGACGTGGTCACTGTAGGTGGACCGATAGGTCGCGAACAGGCTCGCGCCGGAGGTCACGGTCTCCACGATGTCGCGGTGCAGCTGCACGATGCAGGCGCCCGGATACGTCGCGATGACATGGCTGAGCTCCGCGGTATGCGCCGGCGCCTTCAAGACCCAGCGTCTGCCATCCCCGGCGTCGAGGATCTGCAGCATCCGCCGGTGCTGCGCATACTCGGCGGCGAAGCTCTCACCGGCAAGCCACGACACGTAGCTGTCCAGGCGAGTCGTGGCGGCGAGGCCCCAGTTGCGCAGGGTGGTACCCATCCCGAGCACACACTCCTCCGGCAAGTTCGGGCCGGAGTCATGCACGGCCGCCATTGTCGGGTTGAGAACGTGCAGCATGTACTGACCCGCGGCGGCCGCCTCGAGGCGACGGTCACGTTCCTCGCTGTCGAGGTCGCCGGGTAGCCGCCACGGAGCGCCCAGTTCTGCGGGCAGCGGTGCGCGCAATCGGGGATCACGGTCGAGCAGCCGGAACAGGAACGTGGTGCCGGTACGCCAACCGCCGGTGATGATGACCGGAGGCAACAGCGGGCGGTTCTCGGTCGCGGGGTGCTCCTGCAGGTACCGCGTCATCGCGATCCTGGCCGCCAGCCGCCCGGCCGCCGTGCGCTGGGCGGTCAACGCGCCGAGGGCGTTGAGCCGACCGTCCGCCTCGGCCGAGGCCAGATACTGCTCCAAACCCGGATGCCACTCGTCGGGGTCACCCAGCACATCGACACCGGCACCGCGGGTCGCGCGGTCGATCACCGTGTCGACGGCGCCCACACCGAGCTGGTACCGGTCCGGGCGGGCAGCCTGATCCTGCTCGGCCGCCGCATAGACCTTCAGTGCTTCTGGTGTGCGGGTCGGCGCGGTCCAGCCGGTCATGGGTGGTGCTCCCGCAGGTCGGCCAAACGCACGACGCGTGCCGTGGGCAGTGCGGGCTGCTGTTCGGGTTGCAGGAACCGCATCACGACGATGCCGAAGCCGCGACCCTCGCTGTCGATCCAGTTCCCTGCGGCCGGACCCGGATCGGTGGCCGAGACCACGAATCGGTAGCGTCCGCCGTCGAGGTTCGCGGTGGCACCGGTATACGAGACCCTGCGATGCCGGTAGTCCAGTGAGTTGAGGAATCTGCTGTACGCCAGGATGTTCCAGTACCGGCACGGCACCAGCTCGCCTTCGATCAGCAGCGCTTCATCGGGATCCAACTGCCAGCCGCCGCGCAGATAGTGAATGGCCGGTTCGGTGTATACCGCTCCCCCGGCCATCTCCGTCCAGTGGTGCACCTGGTTCGGTGACTCGTGATCAGCGGCCACCGCGCCGTTCCAGATGCGCGGCAGCATCGCGATGGTCGCGGACGACTTCAACAGGCGCTTGCCGAAGCGCGGCGGATCGATCGATGCCGGGACGGGTGGCGGCTCGACCGGCTCGATGGCACACCACCCGAGGCGATCCGTCTGCGCGTCATCGTGGAAGTGACGTACCCAGATCACGATCGCGCGATCGGGCAGCTCCAGCCAATCGTTCGCCTGCCGGTCACCGCCGACCGCCACCTCGTAATCACCGTTCTCGCCGAACGTGATTGCATCACTGTCGATCCGGGAGTTCGCCTGGGCAGTGGCCCCGCCCGAACCGGAATAGGCGGTGATCGACACATACACGGCGTCGCCACGGTTGCCGCGGATCCGGTAGCGGCCGCCGGGGCAGACATCGGCGACCCAGTACTGGAAGTCGGGATTGTCCATCAAGAATTTCTGACGCCAGCCGTTGAACGCGACGAACTCAGGTTTGTCCCGATCAAATTCCAAACGGCCCAGTTGATTTGACACCGCCCGCAGCAGTGCGCGGAATCCGTCGGCACGTTCGGATTCCGGCAGGCCGGCGGTATCGACCGCCAGTTGCTCACCGGCCGTGCGTAATCCGTCGACGAACGTAGCCCAGGCCGCGACTTCAGGGCGAGGCTGGTCCGCGTCGCCGTCACTGGGCGCGGTCACTAGGCATCCCCTCCCAATTCGGAAGCGGATGCTTCCAGAATTGGATCGTGCTCGCTATGCTCACGGAATGTCAAGGCCGTACCGCGGCCAGGCCGCCGAAACACGGTCGGCGGATCGCCGCGCCCGACTGCTCCAGGCAGGCGTCGATCTGGTCGGCACCCAAGGGGTGACCGCCATGACCATGCGCGCGGTCTGCCGTGAGGCTGACCTCAGCCAGAAGTTCTTCTACGAAAGCTTCACCGATACCGATGACTTGCTCCGCGAGGTCTACCGCAGCACGTTCGAGCACTCACGTCAGGTCATCGATGCCGCGAGTAAGTCAGCTGCCGACCTGGCCTCCCGCACGCGTGCCGGCGTGGCAGCGGCGGCACAGCTCGTCCAAGCCGATCCCCGCATCTGCCGAATCCTCTTGGTAGAGCCCATTGCTGACCTGAGGCTGCGCCGGTTCGTGCGCGACACCGTCAGTGCCATGGGTGGATTCAGGGCGCCCAACGACGATGCAGACACCGCCGCGGCGGCGCGGGTCAAGATGCAGTACGCCACCGTCTTCGGCGCCATCATCTCGTTGTTCATCGAGTGGACCGAAGGCAACCTCGGTTCCGACCACGACGTGTTCGTGGACCATGTGACCACCATGCTGCTGTCGTCACAGGCGTTGAACGACGCCGTTCAGGTGGCCCCGTCGACCGGCCAGCCCGCCAGGACTCCTCGAATCAACCGGTCTAGCTGATCGGCGTTGTCCACCAGCGGTTGTCCGATGACAAACGTCATCATCACCCCGTTGACGAATGAGAAGAGGGTTTTGGCCTGCTCGTCGACGACGTCGTGCGCCATCGGATTCTCGTCCGTGGCATGCCATTCCGTCACGACTGCGCGTGCGAGCCCGTAGAACCCCTCGACGGACGCGCTGAGCGTTGCGGCCAGGTCATCGTCGCGGCCGGCCTGCAGGGCCAACTCGTAACGGGCTTTGGCGCGGGTGAGCCAGGGCTCGGTGGCCGAATGCATGACGAGGGTGGCAAATCCGAGGGTGCCGGCGAACTCTGCCGGATCGGCATCGGTCAGCTCGGTGAGCTGGGACAGGTCGGCGAGGTCGAGTTCGTTGAGGCGCGCGGCAATCGCGTGCATCAAAGCGTTTCGCGTCCGGAAATAGAACGACGTCGTGCCGTCGGGAACCTCGGCCTTCTTGTCGACCTTGGGGTGGCTGACGCCGCGCGAACCGTCCCTGCCGAGCAGTTCGATGGCAGCGTCAGCCAGTTCGCGGCGACGCTGGGCGGCGTTGTACTTCCTGCGTTCAGCGATGCCGGCAGTGTATCGAGCGGGCGTTCGAAGCCCCGGGATATCGCCCCGGCCGTCAGAACTGCCCGCAGTTGGGTGTGGTGGATTCACCGTTGAAGCGGGCGGCGATCCACTGCATGGCGGGCTCCCCGTCCACGAGCATGGGGAGCGCGTGGTTGATCACCAGCTTGTTGAGGAACGGCGGTTCCTCGTTGGTGCGGAACTCGACGTCGGCGCCCTGTGCGCACCAGTCCCTGCCCAGCTGGTTGGCTGCGGTCCACGGCACCAGCGGGTCGTAACGGTTGCTGTTGATCAGCACCGGCGCATTCGGCTTGTACCGGCCGAGCTTCTGCAGATCGAACAGGCTGCTGAACGGTTCTTCATTGACGAGCTTGTTGATGTCTTCATTGAAGTAGGGCTGCAGATGACGGAAGGAGAAGTCGACGATCGTCTGTCCCACGCACTGGCGTGACACCGACTCGAGCATGTCCTTGCCGCGCTGGGTGAGCTTCGACCGGATTGCATCGGCGGCTTCCGGATAGGCGGCGATGACGCCGTTGAGCGCATAGCCGACGACGCCCACGAGCGCGCTGCCGTCGGCGTAGGGCAGCAGTTCCTTGAGGTCGGCCGGCGGCGCACCGGCATAGGTGCCGACGATGTTCATTTCGGGTGCGTAGGCCGACGCCAACTCCGCCGCCGACGCCGTTGCGCCACCGCCCTGCGAATATCCCCAGAACGCCACGGGGCCATGGTGATCCAGTGAGGTGTCGGGCAATTTCATGGCCGCCCGGCCGGCGTCGAGGACGGCCTGACCTTCGGCCAGGCGGTTGACGTAGGTGTGCATCGAGTCGGTGCCGAGGCCTTGATAGTCGGTCATCACGATGGCAAAGCCGCGGGCCACCAAGGTCGCGATGAACGCTTCCTCGTAGTTGACCATGATGTCCCAACCACCCGAGTAGTGGATGCCCTGGTTGAACTGACGCGACGGTGCACACTGGTTGCCCTGCCCCTGGGTACCCGGCGCATAGACGATCAGCGGACGCGGCCCCTTCCCGGGCCAGTCGTTGTACGGCTCGAAGTAGGTGCCGGTGACGGCAATCGGATTCCCACGAGAATCGGTGCTGCGGTACATGATCCGCGTTCCGGTCGCCATGATGGCGCCCAGCTGACCGGACGGCTCGAGTACCAGCCGGCTCGGTTCGGTGCGGATCACATCGCCGGGCGCCCCGGCGGGCAACGGGTCCGGCGGGAGATAGAAATCTGCGTACTGCGGCTCGTCGCCGGTGTCGGCCGATGCCAACGTCGCAGATGTGACGAGCGACCCGATCATCAGCATGAGGACGACGACAATCCCCCCGGCATTGCGCATTACCGGACAGTAACAAGAAACTGTCTGGTCATGCCACTTTTTCTCTAAGTAACTAGAGAATACGCCTGAACCTGCAGGCCAAAGCCGGTTCCAACCCTCACCGGAGTCCCACGAGTCCCCGTCAGAGAGGATGGAAGTCATGAACGTGAACCCGAATGGTGCCAGCACCGCGAATCGGTCGGCGTACCGAACGATTCACTTCCTGCTGCTGGCCGGCCTGCTCACGGTGGCCTTGGTGTGGGGTCCCGGCGCCGGCCGCGCGCAGGCGGCTCCGGCTTCGTCGGCCGGGGATGTTCTCTCCATCGGGGACCCCGCGGCGCCGGGTCAGATCGACCTGTATCTGGATCCGCTGTGCCCCTACAGCGGGAAGATGGTGCGTGATCAGGGAGCCGAGATCGGCCGGCGCATCGAGGACGGCAAGCTCCACATCAATCTGCGTCTCGTCAACTTCCTCGAAAAGTACTCGGCGAGCGGCACTTACGACAGTCGCGCCATCTATGCCGCCCACATCGTCGCTGACCACTCGCAATCGAGCGACATCACCTGGCAGTTCATCGAGCAGATCTTCGCCGCCGATCAGCAACCGAAAGAGAAAGGCGAGACGGACCTCAGCAACGATCAGCTCGCCGGCCTTGCCGACCGCGCCGGCGCACCTCCGTCAGCCCAGGACATGATCAAGCTGGGGCTTCCGATTCCCTACGACGGCCACACTATAGGAGCGAACAACCTTCCGCTGCTGCGAGCTTTCCCCGATCCTGGGGTGCCGCTGGTTGCCGTCGACGGCAACGCTGTCGACGGCAACTCCGATTGGCTCGCGCAGCTGCCGCGCTGATTATCGCGACGTCCCGATCGGTGGCAGCGAGCCGATGGCGTCGATCTGATCCCGCTGGGCGGCGAGGGTGTCGGCGAGGAACGTTCGGGCGATGAGCAGCAATTCAGCGATCTTCGGGTGCGCAAGGCTGTAGTACACCGCGTTGCCGACCCGGTGCCCGCTGACGACCCGATGGCGCTTGAGAACCGCGAGGTGCTGGGACAGCAGGGTCGGTTCGATCTCGCTGGCAGCCAAGATCTCGCTGACCGGCGTCGGGCCTTCCCGCATCGACAGGATCTCCAGCACCCGGATCCGCGCCGGATGCGCAAGCGCCTTGAAGAGGTTGGCCTTGATCTCGTACAACGGCCGCTCGGGACCATCCAGAACGCTGTCGGACACCGACGCCCCAATGATTGATGGATTGATGAAATTCGCAATCCATGATACCGAGCGTTACCCTTCTGCAATGCCCACCGGCCAAGCCCCCCGCACAAAACCGGGCCCGCTGCAGTACATCGGGTATTGCTACGGCAAGCGGTTGCCCGACACGATGCGCGAGTGGGTGGCCAACGACCTGGCTGGTCCAGGGGCCACAGTCCGGATGATGGTCCGTGTCGCGATCCCGGCGATCCTGGTGCTGGCGCCGATCTGGTTCATCCCGATGTCGCTCTACCTGCACGCCAGCATGACGGTGCCGATCTTCATTCCGTTCGTGTATTTCTCCCACGCACTGAACAAGGTGTGGCGGCGTCACATGCTCGTCAAGCACGGCCTGAACCCGGCGCTCATCGACGAACTCTCGCGCAAGAAGAACGCGCACATTCACCGGGCCTACGCCGAACGTTACGGACCCCGCTCGGGCCCGAGCAGCAGCGGCGACATCTGACCAACGGTTACGGCTGGAGCGTGCACAACGTGAGCGCGAAGGCCGGTGCGGCAGCCGTCGCAATGACGATGAGCACCATCGCCAGGGACTGTGGGCGCCACCAGATCGCTCGCTGAGGGTGCAGGAGCCGGGTGACGCGGTCGGCCACCGCGGTCCCCGCCGCCGCCAGCACGCCTTCGGGGAGACGGTGCCGGGTGCTCAACGCGACGAGGCTGGCCAGCAGCGGCTCCCGACCATATCTGCGGGTCGCCGCATCGTCGGCACACATCTCCAGTAGCACCGGTACAGACCGCGCCGCCGCCTGCATCAGGGGCAGCCGCGGCAGCGCCGCGGCGAGGGTGTTGAGCGTCGCGATGACGTGATGGTGGCGGCCACGTAGGTGTGCCCGCTCGTGGGCCAGAACCGCGGCCAGCGCGCGTGGCTTGAGCAGCTCCAGGGCGGCAGTCGTGACGACGATCGCGCGGTGCCGGCCGCCGGACACGCAGTATGCCGCTGGTTGGTCAGCCATGATGGCGACGACGCCATCGTGGCCGGTGGGCCGGCCGATGATCCGGACCGCTTCTGCGTGTTCACGATTGGCACGCCGCGTTCGGTACAACGTGACGATCACGCGGCGCGTGGTATTGGTCGCCACTGCCGCGGTGACTGCAAGCAGGGCGACGACCAACACCGTAGCCACGGTGGGCGGTAACGTCACCGCGCTGGCGATTCCCAATGTCTCGACGCAGAACGTCGGTGCGGTGTGAGTGATCAGGCTGTGGGCGGCACCGGCGATCAGGATCACCAACGCAGCCACCCAGGCGAATGAGGCGGTAGCGACGACCACCAGCCAGCCTGCAACCGACAGTCTGGGATGAATGCCGGCCGAGATCGGGCCGGTGAACAATACCGGCGCCAGCCAGCTCAAAGCCATCGCGTAGCCGAGGAGAAACGTGACCGCGTTCATCGTGGCTGCTCCTCGGTGAACCGCTTGAGCGCCTGACGGAGCTTCTCCGAGTCGTCGTCGACGATCTGCTCGAGGAAGAAGTTGAGGATCAGCTCGCTGTCCCCACCGGATTCGAACACCGTGCGCATCAGCTGGGCGGAGTGTTCCTCACGGGTCATCACCGGCCGATAGCTGTACGCCAGACCGACCTTCTCCCGCTCCAGCCAGCCTTTTCGGAACAGGTTGTCCATGGTCGACATGACCGTGGTGTAGGCGATCTGGCGTTTGGCGACGAGCTCGTGGTGCACGTTGCGCACCGTCGAGGGCTCGGCACGTGACCAGAGCACTTCCATCACCACAGCTTCGAGATCGCCAAATCCGTTTATTCCCATATCCATTACCGCCTGCGTAGGTGCGCCGTCACCATTTCGTGGTCTCGCGCGTCAAACCTATGTAGCGCGATAGTAGCTTCTCTGCTCATCTTGCCGCGCCCTCGCTCGCGGCGCTGCCGGAATCGACGCTCACAGCAGACGCCTCCGTCGCACCGGCTTGCGAACGGGTACGCCGCCGCCACAACCGGATTGACCTCCACACGACGAGTGCGATCACGACGCCCAGGATCAGCCAGGGATCGCTGACACCCGACGCCAGTCGGCCCAGCCAGACTTGCAGGTCGTACTGCGCATCCACGGAAAGCAGGCCCCCGAGATTCGCAGTGCCGTCGGTGAACAGGAAAACTCCGCCGATAACGATGAAGATCACCCCGGTGAGCAGCGAGGTGGTGTGGGTTTCCAGCGGACCCAGACGCACCGCCCGCCCCCGCAGCCAGGTCCGCTCGGACAGGTTGAAACGGTCCCACAACCAGGCGAGCAGGAACAACGGCGCCGCCATCCCGAGGGCGTAGACCGCCATCAGCAGTGCCCCGTAGGCCGGGTCGGCCCCCATCGCCGACATGGTCAGGACCGCGCCCAGCAGCGGACCCGCGCAGAAGCCCGCCAGCCCGTACACAGCTCCCAATGCGAGCACCGAGACGGTGCCGGAGATGTTGATCCGGGCCGTCATCCTTTGCATACGTGACAGGCCGAACCCCTTGCCCGACAACGTCATCAGACCGAAGCCGATCAGTACCAGACCACCGATCATGGTGACTTCACTCCGATAGCGCGTGACGACGCTACCCAGCGCCCCGACGCCGGCGCCCAACGGCACCAGCACCACACAGAGACCCACCCAGAACGCGAGAGTGCGCCGGATCAGCAGGCCTGACCGATCGAAGGCGTAGGCGAAGAACGACGGCAGCAACAGGGCCGAGCAGGGGCTGAGCAGCGAGGCCACCCCACCGAGAAAGGCGCCGAGCAGACCGATGCCACTCACTGCTTGGCCAACGCTCCGTCGATGGCGCGCACGAAATCTTCCGTGGGCTGCGCGCCGAGCAGGGGCACGTCGTTGATCAGGAATGCCGGAGTGCTGGGGACCCCGATGCCGGCGCCCTGTGCCAGATCTGCATTGATGGCGGCGTCGAAGGTGTTTCCACGCATCCCGGCGGTGAATCTGTCGATATCGGGGACGCCGGCCTGCCTGGCGAAGGCGATCAGCTCCTCGTCCGTCAGGTCCGCCTTCGACCGCTCAGGTGCCGCCGCATAGACGGCTCGGTTGAATTCCCAGAACTTGCCTTGCTCGGCCGCCGCCCGCCCGGCGCGTGCTGCTGACATCGACTGCGGGCCGAAGATCGGGTAGTCGCGCCACTCGATGCGCAGTTGGCCGGCATCGACGTAGCGCTCGACGAGTTCCCGCTCGGTGTCCCGGCTGAATTTGGCACAGAACGGGCATCGATAATCCGAGAACACCACCAACGCCACGGGCGCGTCCGGATCCCCCAACGCCAGCGGGTCACCCGCCTGGCGACGCTCCACGGGAGTGTGACTCCCAGCAGTGCCACCGGCCGCTGCGTCGTGTGCCTGCGACGTCACCGACGGCCCCGCAGCAGGCGTCGCGGAGACGGCGTCCGTGTCGGGACGTATCAGCAGGTAGGCGATCAGAACGGCGCCGATGACAACCAGGCCTCCGATGAAGATGAGGTCTTTCTTGACGCTTTCTCGCCGTCCACTCACTGCGCACCTCCATGCTAGCCTTCCCTACGTAGCTACGCCGTAGCTACGTATTCTGTTCTAGCACACCGTGCCGCCGGGAAGCGGCCGACGAGATTGGAGGCGCCGGGATGTCGGTGGGTTCACCGCGGAGGCGGCCGGTACCAATCCTGTCGCTGGTCCTCATCGCCGCCCTCAGCGCGGCCGTCTGGCTGGCAGAGCCGACGTCGATGGGCACCAAACTCACCGCCGGCGAGCAGACGCAGGTCAGCTTCACCGCGACGTCGGGCGCCGGGCTGGTCGACGGTGGGACCTACGGCGTCGGCACCGTGATCGTGGCCAACTTCGACGCCCCGGTCGCCGACCGCGCGGCCGCGGAACGGCGCCTGTCGGTCAAAACCACTCCGTCCGTTGATGGTTCCTGGTACTGGATGGACAACCGGCACGCCCACTGGCGCCCGCAAAGCTACTACCGCCCGGGCACTGAGGTCGTCGCGGCTGCGGACGACCAGGGAGCCGGTCGGGTTTCGTTCGTCATCGGAGAGTCGCACGTATCCATCGCCGACGACGCCACCAAGCAGATCCGCGTTTACCGTAATGACGAACTGGTCCGCACGATCCCGACCTCCATGGGTATGGGTGGATCGGAAACCGTTGCCGGCAAGAATATTTCGTTCTGGACCCAGCCCGGTGTCTATACGGTGATGGACAAGGCCAGCACCGTGGTCATGGATTCCTCCACCTACGGGCTGCCCGTCGATTCACGCCTGGGCTACAAAGTGACCGTCAACAACGCGGTACGGCTCACCAACAACGGGATCTACGTCCATCAACTCGACAGCACGATCTGGGCTCAGGGCAAGACCAACACGTCGCACGGATGCCTGAATGTCAACGCCGACAACGGGCGGTGGTTCTACGAGTTCTCCCAGCCCGGAGATGTGTTCGAGGTGCGCAACACCGGCGGGGAGCCACTGCCCATCTGGCAGAACGGCGACTGGGGTGTGCCGTGGGACAAGTGGCTGGCGGGCAGCGCGCTACGGTGACGGCGTGGGTTCCAGCTCGACGGCGTGCTCTGCGGCACGTCGGCCCGAGAAGACACAGTCGGCGATCGACAATCCACTGACGTAGGAGTTGACACACAGCCCGATGGCCGTGCGTCCCGCCGCATAGAGACCTGGAATCGATTGTCCGGCAGGTGTTGTCACCGCGCCGGTCACTTCATCGACGATCAGGCCGCCCAGGGTGAACATCGGGCACGGATTGAGCAGGCTGCGCCTGATCGATATCGAGATCAGTGAGAACGGACCCTGCTCAACAGGTTTGACGAACTCGGCGGGCTTGCCCATGGGATCGGGCAACCCGGCCGAGGCGGCGGCGTTGTGGGCCGCGACGGTGGCCAGCAACCCCGCCGGATCGACGCCGGCCTTGGCGGCCACCTCTTCCAGCGTGTCCGCCACCACCCGGTCGGTGCGCAACATGGCTTCCATCTGCAGACGTTGGAACCAGATGGCCTGTTCAGGCAGTTGGGCTCGGGCCTGTTTGAGCAGCCGGTGGTCGGCCAGGATCCAGCCGCGGCCGCCGTGGTCCTGAATCATGGCGTGACCGACCGCGGCGCCGTAGCGGGTCTCGTCGATGAATCGTTGTCCGTGTTCATCGACCACGAGGGCGCCCAGGAACGCGCTGGGCGGTGTGATGAAGCGCCACGCCGATACATTGTCGAGGCGATCGACCGCAGCGCCGACGTCGGCGGCGAGGTCGATTCCGCTGCCGTCATCTCCGGTGGTGCCCAGCTGCAGCCCTTCGCGGTATGCCGGTGCATGCTCGGCGATCAGCTCTCGGTTGGCGATGTATCCGCCCGCACTGAGAATGACCGCCTTGCGCGCATGAATATCGACTGTGCGGGCATACCGAGTCTCCAAGCGGTTCAACCGCTTTTCCATCGCGGCGCGTAGCGGCGGGTAGTAGATGCCCGGTTTGACCGCCAGCTCGGCGTACGCGCGATACCGGCGCCGAACCCACGCCGGCGCATCAGCGAGCGTGCTCGTGCGCACGCCGACCACCCGGCCGCTGGGGTCGGTCAACAGTGCGACAGCACGGGTGAGGAACTGTGTGCGCACGCCGAGGCTCGCCGCCGATTCGGCGAGGGGCTGATAGATCTGCTTGCCCGAGGCCCCTGGTCCTTTGGCCCGGTGACCGCGTTGCGCCGGCGGAGTGATCGCGCGAAAGCGCCCGGAGTTCTCGCTGCCCGAGTAGTAGAGGTAGTACTTGTTGTTCGGGTAGGACGTCTTGTACGGGCATACCGAGGCCTCGAACGGCACACCGTGTTCGGTGAGCCAGTCGATCATCGCGGGACTGGTGTCGACGAAGCGTCGCAGCGTCTCAGGCCGAACAGCGTCGCCGATCTCGGCCTGCAGGTAGGCGTACATCGCGTCGGGGTCGTCGTCGACTCCGGCCTGGCGCTGCACCGAGGTGCCACCACCCGCGTAGATGATCCCGCCGGACACCTGCGTCGCGCCGCCGCCGTTGAATCGGTCGATCGCCAGGACATCAGCGCCCCGAGAACGAGCCTCCAGAGCCGCGCAAACGCCCGCGGCCCCGTATCCGACCACGACGACATCGGCTGTGTGCGCCTCTGACATGACTCTCCCTGAAGGTCGTCGACCACCGAACTAGACTTTTAGTTTGTACTCAAAGTGCAAACTCTGCGCAACAGGTCCTCGTAGACTGCCCTCGTGGCTGAACAGCGTGGACGGACCGTGCCCCCCACGGTTGCCGAAAAGCTGTACGCCGCGACCGACCTCATCGCCGCCCGCGGGCTGGACAAGACCAAGATCGAGGACATCGCCACGGCTTCGGGGGTCCCGAAGGCAACGCTGTACTACTACTTCAAGGGCAAAGACGACATCCTCGCCTTCCTCTTCCGGGATGCCCTCGACGCGCTCGCCCGCGATGTCGCCGCGGCCGCCGATGCGCCCGGGGCCGGCCGGGATCGGCTCGCCGCCGTGGTCGGGGTCCAGGTCGCCCACACCATGAAGAGTCCGGGGACCAGCCGTGCCCTGGTCGGCGACCTCGGGCGCGCCATCCGCCTGCCAGAGCTGACGTCGTCTATTCAAGAAGCGTTCTACGAGCCTCTCACCCGGGTGCTGCGTGCCGGCGCCGCCGATGGCTCACTGAGGGACCTTGCCGACCCCGAGGGCTCCGCGATCAGCGCCTTCGGCGCCATCATGCTCACGGCGATGCTGCACAACGTCATCAACTCCGGGAAGACCCAGCACGAGGTCACCGATGACGTCATGGACTTCATCCTGAACGGACTCGCGCCGTCAGGCTGAAGGTCACAACCGTTCAGGGTCGATCCCGATTGGGATCTCACGAAAACCGGCGACGGAGCGTCTACTCAACGTGAAAGCCAAACAGCCCTTCGAGGCGGTGGTCGAGGGCCACGGCCCCACGGTACTGCGGGTGTGTAGGGCCATCGTCGGACCGATCGACGCCGACGACGCGTGGTCGGAAACGTTTCTGGCCGCGATGAAGGCCTACCCGGACCTTCCGGCCGGCGCGAACATCGAAGCCTGGCTGGTGACGGTCGCCCACCGCAAGGCGATCGACATCACCCGGGCCCGGGAGCGTCACGCGGTCCCCACCGACACCGTGCCGGAGACACCCACCGCGCCGCAGCACGACCGTGACGACGACCTGGCCGACGCACTCGAGCGCCTACCGACCAAGCAGAAGCAAGCCGTGGCCTACCACTACCTGGCCGGCCTGCCCTATGCCGACGTCGCCGCCATCCTCGGCGGCAGCACCGATGCCGCCAGGCGCGCCGCCGCCGACGGCATCGCGACCCTCAGACGTACCTATCGCAGCGGCTCCGCCGCTATCAGTACCTCCCGGAGAGGAAAAACCCGATGAACACCGACCACGACCTCATCCACGACCTGGAGCAGATCACCGACGGCACCGACACGATGGCCGCACTGCGGGCCCGGCTGGCCGTCGCCGCCGACCGCGACGGCATCCTCGACGTCGCCTACCGAACCATCGACAGCCCGGTGGGCCCGCTGCTGGTGGCCGCCACCGAGCAGGGCCTGGTGCGCGTGGCCTATGCCCGCGAAGACCACGATGTCGTCCTGCAACAGCTCGCCGACAAGATCAGTCCACGCATCCTGCGCACGCCAACGCGCCTGGACACCGTGGCCCGGGAACTCGACGAGTACTTCGCCGGCAATCGCCGCACCTTCGACGTCACGCTGGACTGGCGGCTTTCCGCGGGATTCCGCAGCACGGTGCTGCACCACCTCCCCGAGATCGGCTACGGGCATACCGCCAGCTACGCCGCCGTCGCCCAACTCGCCGGCAACCCCAAAGCCGTACGAGCCGTGGGCACTGCCTGCGCCACCAACCCAATGCCGGTCGTGGTCCCCTGCCACCGCGTGGTGCGCAGTGACGGCGCCATGGGCGGCTACCTCGGCGGCGTCGAGGCCAAACGGTTCCTGCTGGACCTGGAGGCCGCGGCATGAACACCGCCGCATCAGGTGGCCCATGGGCGGGCCGGGTCGCCGCGGCCGACTGGGACGCGATCCGTTCGGACCTCGACGGGGTTGGCTGTGCCCTCACCGGCCCGCTGCTCACCACGGCCGAGGCCGACCGGATCGTCGCGCTCTACCCCGACCAGCGACGGTTCCGCTCCACGATCGACATGAGCAGATACCGCTTCGGGGAAGGCGAGTACCGCTACTTCGCGAACCCCTGTCCCGACCCCATCGTGGCGCTCAAGCACGCGCTCTACCCCCGGCTGCTGCCGATCGCGCGGGACTGGTGGGCCAAACTTCGCCGGGAAGCGCCATGGCCCGACGATCTCGACGACTGGCTGCGCATGTGCCACGCCGCCGGGCAGACCAAGTCCACCGCGATCCTGCTCAGGTACGAGGCCGGCGACTGGAACGCCCTACATCGAGACCTGTACGGGGAACTCGTCTTTCCGCTGCAGGTGGTCATCAATCTGACCAGCCCCGGCGTGGACCACACCGGTGGCGAGTTCCTGCTCTACGAACAGCGGCCGCGCGCCCAATCACGCGGCACCGCCACCGTCATCCCACAGGGTCACGGCCTGGTGTTCACCACCCGGGACCGGCCGGTGCCGTCGGCCCGCGGATGGTCGGCAGCACCGGTGCGGCATGGGGTTTCCACTGTCCGCAGTGGCACCAGATTCACCCTGGGTCTCGTCTTCCACGATGCCGCATGACATCAAAAGTCAAGTGGTACACATTGATCGGCGCGGACGGCCGTCCCTACCGCAGCGCCGCACCCGGAGCTCTGGGCGGGCACCGCGGCAGCAAGCTCTACGGCCGCCTGGACTGCCCGTCCGCCCTGCGGACCCTCGCCGCCGGCGGCTACGTACGCAGCAGGGTCTTCTTCGCCGACGAGGCAACCGCCGTTGCGGCCGGCTACCGCCCCTGCGCGGCCTGCCTGCCCCACGACTACCGGGCGTGGAAACAAACGGAGCGTGCGTAACCGCGCCTACGTCGGGCCGGCGGCAGCCTGCTGAATGCGGATCACCACGAACACGGCAGGTTGCATCGGCGCGAATGCGACCGTGATGTTGACCAAGCCATGGTCGATGTCGTCTTGGGTCATGGTGTCGCGGCCGCAACTCACGAAGTAGGCGTCGTTGTTGCTGTGCCCCTGAAAAGCCCCCTGCCGGAACAGATCCTGCATGAATTTGCGGACACTCAGACGGATCTGCGCCCACAGTGGTTCGTCGTTGGGCTCGAACACCGCCCACCGGGTGGCGCGGTACACAGATTCTTCGATGTAGAGGGCGAGCCGCCGCACCGGGATGTCCTTGTATTCGTCGACCTGGCCGTCCGTGCCCCGCAAGGTGCGGGCGCCCCGCACCACCGAGCCCATGCCGGGAAAGGTCCGCAGGCAGTTGATTCCCGCGGCGTTGAGCGTGGCGTTCTGGACGTCGGTGAGCGCCACGGTCAACCCGGAGACCCCGGCAAGCGCGGCACTCGAAGGTGCTTTCCAGACCCCGCGGTCGGCATCGGTGCGGGCGATGGTTCCGGCCACCGCACCGCACGCCGCGAAGTCGCCCACCGCACCGTTTCGGTGCGGATCAGGCCGACGAATCCGCGGAAAGTACACCGCGCCGTTACTGGCCGCCTCCCCATTCAGACCGCGCGTGGCCGGCCAACCCTTGACAGTGCTCATGCTCGCCGCGCCCGGCGGGTCGACGAGTAGGAACGCTCGACGTTCAGCGCAGTAGGTGAGCGCGGCCTCCCACACGTTCTCCGGTAGATCGCCACCTGGTACCGGCGGTGGCAGGCACAGCAGCGTGTACAGGTCGGCCTTCGGCAGTGCGTAGATGCCCTTCTCGGCGTCTCGAAACCCTTCCCCGACATAGTCGAGTTCGGCGAGGGCACTGCCGTCTGGTCCGCCGGCAACCAGGCGGACGATGATCGCGGTCCGTCCGCCACTGAGGAAGAAGTCCTGCACTGCGTAGCCGAGGCCGCTGTGAACCCACAGGCCGCCGAAGATGCGCTCCAAATCTGCAAACGAAGCGACCTGCACCGGATCTTCGACCGGGCCCCGTACCGCGCTCCCGACCAAACGCGCAGATCGACGTCGGCACGCCGGTGACCGTACGAACCCCGCCGGCGGTCTCCCCGATATCGACCCCGGGAGGTTGCTCTGACCCTGCCATGAGACTCCCTTTCGGCCCCTCCGCACCCGATCATTCCACCTGTGACCTGGGCCACTGCGGATCTCACGGCCGAACCGCGGCGCATTGTGAGATCGGACAATCGTTACCATCAATGCGCTACTCATCCGAGGGGCCAGCCCACACGACCCACAGGACGCTTGATTTGAATTCGCCAGAACTCGCCCATTGGAATGCTCAGGAAGCACTCGCGGAGGCGATGATCCCGATCATCGGCACGCTGTACCGGGCGAAGGGCGTGACGGTCCTGCTGCACAGCCGGTCGCTGGTGAACAAGTCCGTCATCAAGATCCTGCGGACTCACCGGTTCGCGCGGCAGGTGGGCGGTGACGAGCTGTCGGTCGAAGAGACCTTCCCGTTCCTGCAGGCGTTGGCCGATCTGGACCTCGGCCCGTCGAAGATCGATCTCGGCCTGCTCATCATGGCGTACCGCGCCAGCGACGCGGGACTGTCCGTGCCTGAGTTCACCGCGCAGGTCCTCAGCGACGTGACCGCGGAGAACAAGAGCGAGCCGCAGGGTCCGCGGGACGTGGTGCTCTACGGGTTCGGCCGCATCGGCCGGCTCGTCGCGCGCCTGCTCATCGAGAAGGCCGGCTCCGGAAACGGCCTGAACCTGCGCGCGGTGGTGATCCGCAGTAATGGGGACGGCGACCTGGCCAAGCGGGCGTCGCTGCTGCGCCGCGACTCGGTGCACGGCCAATTCAACGGCACGATCAAGATCGACACCGAAACCAACAGCCTCATCGCCAACGGCAATGTCATCAAGTTCATCCACAGCGATGACCCGGCGACCGTCGACTACACCGAGTACGGCATCGACAACGCGATCCTCATCGATAACACCGGCAAGTGGCGCGACCGCGAAGGCCTGTCCAAGCACCTGCGCCCCGGTATCGCGAAGGTCCTGCTGACCGCGCCGGGCAAGGGCGACGTGCCGAACATCGTGCACGGGGTCAACCACCTCACGCTCGATCTCGAGCAGCAGATCTTCTCGTGTGCGTCGTGCACGACCAATGCGATCGTTCCGCCGCTGAAGGCGATGGACGACGAGTACGGCATCGCGCGCTGTCACGTGGAGACCGTGCACTCGTTCACCAACGACCAGAACCTGCTGGACAACTATCACAATGCCGACCGCCGCGGCCGGTCCGCGCCGTTCAACCTGGTGCTCACCGAAACCGGTGCGGCCTCCGCGGTCGCCAAGGCGATGCCGGACCTGAAGGCCAAGATCAGCGGTAGCTCGATCCGCGTCCCCACCCCCGATGTTTCGGTGGCCATCCTGAACATGCAGCTGCACAATCCGACGACCAAGGACGAGGCGCTGGAATACCTGCGCCAGGCGTCCCTGTCGGGTCCATTGAGCCGCAATCTCGACTACACCGCGGCGACCGACGCCGTGTCGAGCGACTTCATCGGCTCACGTGCGGCGAGCATCATCGATGCCAACGCGACGATCGTCGACGAAGACAACGTGATCCTCTATGTCTGGTACGACAACGAATTCGGCTACTCGTCCCAGGTGGTGCGTACCGTTCAGTACCTGTCGGGCATCGAGTACCCGACGTATCCGCAGATCTGACCAGGTTGTTGTGCGCCCGGCGGGGTGCGGGTCCGGTCAGACAGTCTTGGTCACTCCGTAGTAGGCGACGATGTCTTGGGTTCCGGCGGCGGAACTGGTCAGTTTTGCGTACGACCGCAGAAATGACTGCCCGACGCATCCATCGATCTTGATGTGTACGTCTTTGAGGGTGACCCGAGCTTCCTTGCCTCGGAACTCCTTCTTGGTGACCGAGACGGTGGTGACCTCACCAGGTTTGGGCCTGACTTCGACGTTGCCCTGAATCGGCGCGCTCAGGCTGCCAAGGCCGGACTGACTCACCGATGAGGACAGGCCGAGGCTCCCGGTCAAGCGGACTGCGCTCAATTCGATGCCGCAGCCGATCTGGTAGCCCGCCTCCAGCGTGCCCCCGTTCAGGGTGGCGCTGCCGGCACCGGTGACGCTGCCGGTGAAGGTGGCCCCGGCCAGAAATTCCCGCGATGACTGCGCGGTTGTCAGCGGCGGGATCGGCAGCTGTGTCTCGTCCTTGGCGGCGAGCGTCAGTACCCAGCCATCCGGCGTCGTGGCGACAGTGGGCTCGCCGGACGCGACGATCCCGATGTCCGGGGCTGCGGCGGTCTCACCTTCGACGACCGGCAGCGCGTCCGCGTGTGGCTCATGGGGCGGAGCAGGTTCAGGGGCGGCGATCGCCTGCGGCGTCTGCGCCACCAGTGCACCAGCGGTGATCAGGGCAGTCAGTACGGCAAGAAGCTTGGCCATGTCGGTTGTTGATACCTCTCGAAGCTGAATCGATTGAACGGGTGACGATTTGGGCTCGGCGGATCAGACGGCCTTGGTTACACCCACGTACGAGACGACGTCTTGCGTATCGGCAGTCGAACTGGTGAACGTCGCATAAGAGCGGATGAAGGACTGGCCGACGCAGCTATCGATCTTGATTCGGAGGGCGGTGACGGTCACGCGTGCCGAATCGCCCTCGTAGGAAACCTTGCTGACCGGGACAATGGTGGCGGTGCCCGGCTTCAGGGTGGGCCGGATCTGGGCAAAGAGATTGCCTCCTACGCTGGGCACACCCAGCGGGCTCAGTGCCGGCGTGACACTGCCGCCAAACCTCGCATCCACCACATCGGCACTGATGCCACAACCGATCTGGTATCCAGCCTCCAGTGAGCCGCCGGTCAAAACTGCCTTGCCGGAGCCCTTGACCGTTCCGGTGAACGTGCCGCCCACCAGATACTCCCGCGAGGACACGGCGGTGGTCAGCGGCGCGACGGACAACTGCGTTTCGTCCACGGCGACGACCGAAAGAACCCAACCCTCGGGGGTGGACAAGGTGCCAGGTGCAGCGGAGGCGACTGCACCGTTGTCGGCGGGCGGAGCTGGAACCGGCTGCCCCTCGGAGGGATTGGCGAGTGCCAGCGGCGCCGCGGCACCGATCGAATAGGCAACAGTCAGTGTGACAAGACTTTTCAGCATGGTGCGGCAGTGCGCCTCTCAGTATTCCGGCAATGTCCTTCCCGGGGAAGGTAGCAGCGCGCGCCAAGCGGTGTCACTAGCGTCGACAGGTCGCCGACAAACATCTGGGACGCCGCGTTTACCCTAGGTTAACGACCGGAGAACTCGGCCTGGACATTAACCGCCAGTTGCAGATTCGCGCGCCAGGGTCAGTATTTCGAAGTTGTCGCAGACACGTTTGATACACGCCTTTGCGCGTAGAAGTCGCGAAATAGCCGAGACCGAAACGGGTTAATGCCGAGGAGGTTCGACGCTCAAGCATTTGGCGCAGGCAGGAAACGTCGACGCCACACGAGATTGCCACAGAGCGACGACACTCACGCGTTGATCGATAATGCTCCGCCGCAGTTGCTTTCGGCGTTCGCGGATAGATCTCCAGTACACCTCTCAGGTGGTCAACGACCAGGAGTGGCGTGCACAGCAATCTGGCTGATGGGGGTGCCGACGTGTACGGCGATGTGCTCGCGGGCTGTCATCTCGGCCTCGGCGCGGCTGACGGCGGTGACCACTTGATCGAGCTCAGGAATCCGAACCCTACAGCCCTGCCGCGAGGGTTCGATTTCGATGGCGAAACGGCGGTCTGGCAGCGACCTCGGCCGAGGCCAGAAGAACCTCACATTCAAAGATTCCAACAGACAGTCGATCTGATATTCCTCACGGCGCCCGCGTCTGATGGCTTCGCGGATGCGCGGCATACGTCGTCGGTTGCGGTCTTTGGCCATGTGCCTGACGAGCAGTGCACAGTCTCGGGCCAACTCCTCTTCGACCACCGCCCGCTGCGCCTCCAGCAGCCCCCGGTAGTAGCGGGCCTGCTGCAGTTCTTGCTGGCGAGTCAGGCGAACGACCTCTGCCTGTCGCACATCGACAACTTGGTTGTCGCCGTCTTGATCTCCGTCGATCCGCCGGCTTTCGTCGTCCAGCGGCGCCCGCTCATCGGCAGCACCAAGCACCCGAATCAATGACCCGCCGGCACGATGCTTCCTCGGCAACTGTCCGCCGAGAGACTGCCGCGGGTACTCAGCACATGAGGGAACCGGCGTCGACGTCACCAAGTCATTCTGCGGAGGAAAACGGTGGACGCCGGAGAGTTCATATCAACTTCATGCGAAGCCACGATGACAGGCCTTGGGCTTTGCTCGAAGACGAAGTAGATGTGGCGGGTAGCAAAATTCGGGACGGCCTCGCCCACGCCGCGACCGGCGGTCAAGGAACATCGGACGCACCGGCGAGGCTACACCGTTAACAACAGTCACATTGGTAACATCGCGCAATGCAGGACTGGCCGGGGAACGACAGCCTTCGGCGATCAGGCCCGGTTACCCGGCGTGACGTGCTGCGCTACGCCACCGCCGCATCGGCGCTGGCCGGGCTGGGCGCGGTATCGGCTGGTGTCGGCGCGCCCTCAGCGGCAGCCGCCGCTCCCACACTGATCGACTTCGCCATGCGTCAGATTCCAGCGCAACACATCCGAGCCGCCGGCCACTCCGGAGTGATCAACTACGTCTCGACGTCGCGTCCGGGCTCGTCCATGGGCGCCAAACCGATCACGCTGCCCTACGCCCGGTCACTGACCGCCGCTGGGTTGGTCATCGTCAGCAACTATCAGTACGGCAAGCCGGGCGGGACAGCACCGTCGGACTTCACGCGCGGACTCCCCGGCGGCGTCGCCGATGCCCGCACCGCCTGGCAGCTGCATACGGCGGCAGGTGGCGGCCAGAGTGCGCCGATCTTCTTCTCCGTCGACGACGATATCGACCACAACACCTGGAACAACGTCGCGCTGCCGTGGTTTCGCGGAATCAACTCGGTGATCGGGGTGCAGCGCACCGGCATCTACGCGGGTATCAGACCGTGCCAGTGGGCCATTGCCGACGGCGTTGTCGGGAGGTCGAGCACGCCCGGTCGCGCGTGGGCGTGGCAGACCCGGTCCTGGTCTGGCGGTCAGGTCCACCCTGCCGCAGTGCTCTACCAGCGCATCGTGAGTACCGCGTCGAATCCTGGCCCAGTGGTCGGCGGCCTCGAAGTCGACGTCAACGATGCCCTGGCTCAAGATGTCGGCCAGTGGAACCTGCATCCGTGAGGTCGCAAATCGCTCCAACCACTGCGCCGGTCACGGCTCCTGGTTCGCGGCCACGTCGGCGCCGCCTCGTTCACCGATCGGCACCGTGATCCGGTCCCGGCACCGCAGGAACACGACAGCTCCGACGATGCCGAGGCCGACCAGCGAGATGACCATGCTCCAGTTCACGAACCACGGCTGGCCGGGCTGCGTGCGCGGCCACAGGACGTTGATCACCTCGAACGCCAACCACGCGGCTGCCGCGTAGGTCACCGGAGCACCCCACCGACCCAGTGAGAAGACGCCGGGAACCCAACGCCCGGCGAGCCGGGTGAGGGCGGCAGCGAAGACGGGTACGGCGAACGCGATGTAAGGGCCCATCACCGAGAAGTTGACCAGGACGTTGTACAGGTCGGAGCCGGCGAACAGCAGGAAGATGGCGGCGACCACTGCCGTCAGGCCGATCGCCCGGATCGGCATCCGCTCGGGGCCAACGAGTTTCGACAGGAACTCGGCACCGGGGAGGGCACGGTCGCGGGCCATCCCGTAGACAGCACGGGAGACCGCCGACTGCACCGCGAGGCAGGCGGACATGAAGCCGATGACGAACATCAGCAGCAGCGGCTTGGCGATCGACGAGCCGAGCTGCGCGGTCAGGGTTGCCGACACCGGGTCACCAGTCTGCTCGGTGAGCACGGCCGACAGGTCCGGGATGGCGAGGATGACGGCGACCGCGGAGTACATCACGATGACGCCGACCAGTAGCAGTGCGAAGACGATCGCCTTCGGTACGTTGCGCTCCGGGTTCTCCACCTCCTCGGCGATCGAACCCGCGGACTCGAAGCCCAAGAAGGCCCAGCCGACGAAGGCGACCGCGACGAGCATCGTGCTCATCATGCTGCCGTGGTCGCCCGGGAGACCCTCGAACAGGGTCGAGACGGGGTTGACGCGGTGGAAGAGCAACAGCACGGTGCCCAGCCCGATCGAGCCGACGATCTCGCAGATGATGCTGGCGACGATCATGATCTTGAGGACCTGCCGGCCGATCATGTTCGCCGCCGTGGTGAAACCGATGACGCCGATCGCTACCGCGCTGAGCAACCACCGGTCAGGCGAGCTGACACCGAACACTTCGAGAATGAATCCCGCTGCGGCGTAGGCCATCGTGGAGAGCGTGAGGGTGAGGCCCCAGATATAGGCCCAGGCCGCCGTCCAGCCCCACGTCGTACCTTTGGCGTGCCGCGCCCACTGGTAGACGCTGCCCGCGTAGGGAAAACGCGAGGCCAACTCGCCGAAGACGAGCGCGACCAGCAATTGGCCGCACAGCACGATCGGGAAGGCCCAGAAGAATCGGGGACCGGCCGCGAACAGGCCGAGCGCGAAGATCGCGTACAGGGCCACGATCGGGGAGATGTCGGCGAAAGCGAGCGACAGGGCTGCCCGGAAACCGAACCCACGGTTGAGGACGTCGTGATCGTTCGCGCGGGACGGGGTCCCCTCGCCGTCGGCAATGCGCTGTGGGCTGCCAAGTACCACCGGTTCCTCCTTGAGGCTGAAGTGGCCCAATCCTGACGAGCGCCAAGACTCCACAACAGCCGCACGGAGGCACATCCTGAATCGGCGATTTTGTGCGAATGTCTAACATCATCGAGCTGTTCAGCGTTCCACGCTGGCCAGCACCGTGTTGTTGGCGTCGACGATGTTCAGCTTTCGCAGCTTCGGCATCGGAATCGACGTCGCACCTTGTACCACCCCCGCCCCGGTAGGCATTGCCGCCCAGGTGGCGGCCGGCTGCATCTGCCCACTGTCGTCCATCGTCCGCAGCGTGAATACGCCGTCGGTCGGCAACTGTTTCAGGTCGAGCACGATGGCTGTCCCCCACGGCTTCGGCGTCAGGGTCACCGACCCGGAGGCGCCCGCGGCGGCGACCGAATGCATCGCGAAGGTGCCCGTGCCCGGAGGGGTCGTAGCACCGCGCGGGATGACCAAAACCAGTGCGACGGAGGCCAGTACCGCGGCGCACGCACCCAGCGCCACCCGGCGGCGGACACGACGGTTCGCTGCCGCACGTCGTGCGGCGAGCATGTCACGCAGAGCCAGTTCCGACTCCCCACCGTCGGCGGGGTCGGTATCCAGATCTACCGGGTCGACTTTGCTCAGAAGCGCCGGCAGCGGCGCGAAATCGGCAGCTTGGGCGCGGCACTGCGCGCATTCTTTGAGGTGCGCCTCGAATCGCCCACGTTCCTCGGCGTCGAGGCCGCCGAGGATATAGGCGCCGAGAAGAACATGAGGTTCGTCGATCACAGCAGCCCCATCTCGTCGAACACCGCTCGCAATGCGCGCACTGCGTAGTAACTGCGTGACTTCACGGTACCCACAGCAACATTGAGCCTATCCGCTGCTTCAGCAAGAGTGAGGTCGTCGAAGTACAGCGCCTTGACGACCTCGCGATGTTCGGGGGACAACCGTTGCAAGGATTCACCGATGACGATCCGCTCCAAGGACTTGTTGACGGCATCAGCGCTGGGCAGTGCAATATCGGTGTCGACAAGCACCTCGCCTCGCCGAGACCTTCGCCGCCATTGATCGACGATGACGTTCCGGGCAACCGTGAACAGGAACGATCTGGGATTGCCTTCGTCGGCGTCGATCTGGTCGATGTTCTTCCATGCCCGCGCGAACGTCTCCTGCACGACATCCTCACGGTGCTGTACATCCACGACGTGGCCGGCGACGAACCGCCGGACCGCCTCGCCATGAACGGCGTACAGCATGGTCAAGAGCCGATCGTCAGCCGCACGACCAAGCTGTGCGGCTGACGACCGGCGACGTCGTGGACGGTTCGGCACGTTCAGTACCGCGGGAGCCCGTCAGACTGCACGATGCCCCACTTGGAGTCGCCCAACTGCTTACCCACGCCCTCATGCTGCCCGACCGTCTTGTCTTGGACGAACGTGTAGAGCGGGTGCGAATTCAAGGTCAACTGGCGGGTGCCGTCGGGACGCAGGTACACACCCAATACTCCATCAACGCCTGCCACCTGCGCCGGCAAGGGGTCGGGGGCGAGGACGGCAGGCCACTTCTGCAGGCAACCGTCGCCGCATCCACTGCTTGCGGGAGTATCGCCCTGGAAGGCGTACACCGTCATTCCCTCAGCGTCGACGACGATCTCACCCACGTCTGACGCCTGTGTGGCGAGGATAGATTCCGGTCCGGCCGGCTCGTCTGCGTTCGCGTAACCCGGCGCGGCGAGTCCGACCACCACGCCGGCGGAAAATAACGCTGCACCAACAGTTCTTCTCATCCGATTGATATCCACGGGCTTACGTACGCCGGCGGAGCTCAAGAGGTTCATCGCTCCCGAAAGTCATTCGGCGCAGCATGCCATCGCGCAGTGTCAGCGTATGCAAGAGCACCGCTGACACGTGTGCGGCGATCATCACGACCAGGGCGTACGCCACAAGCGAGTGGCCGTTGCGAAGCAGGCCGAACAGCTCAGCGTCCACGGGGGCGATCGGTGGCAGCCGAAGCCCGCCCAGCACCACCGGAACCCCACTCGCCGACAGCATCGCCCACCCCAGCAGCGGCTGCGCCAACAGCAGCACGTACATGCCTAGCTCGGAGCCGATGACCGCGACACGCTCGACCCGGCCGACAGTCGCGGGGAGGGCGGGGCCACGATCAGTGAGCCTGTTGATCACGCGGATCACGAAGACCACGAACACAAGTGCGCCCAGAACTTTGTGCACGCTCAGGAGCACGGCGTAGTCCGCAAGGGAGTTGGCCAGGACAAACCCGATGACCAGCGTGCTGAACACGAGCACTGCGGCCAACCAATGCAGAACGCGGGTGGTGAGGGCGTAGCGCGAGCCGGATCGTGTAACCGACGCGATCATTGCGCCACTTCCCCAACCTCGATCTGCGGGGCTTCTCCGGCAACACCGGCGCGTCGGCGAAATGACGCCGCATACACCGCCGCGCGTGCGGGCAGTAGCGGGTCCTCCGAGGGCTCGATCCCATCCGGCAACACCATGGGGTCGAAATTGACGTCGCGGGCGTTGCCGGCCGACTCCGTCGCGATGGAATCGAGCACCACGGTCCCGGTGTCGATCGTGCGTCGGTCGGCCGGCCATGCGATGGTTGCGTCGCGCACATCGTCTTCTGGTTCACCGATCGTCACAAGTAGCCGCCAGCGCACGGGCCCGGTGCGGATATCGCGAATAATGCTGTTGAACAACCAGTTCGGATTGCTCGATGATTTGTTGGGTGGCTTCACCTCCCCCATCGGGCTCAGTGACCATCGCACGGGTGTGCGCCCGCCGTCCGCGTTCACAAAGTAGAAGGCGTTGAGCCCCCGGAAGGTGCTGTCGGCGAATCCCGAGGTAAGCGGTTGCTGCTTGATCGCCGAGTTGGCGCTCGCGGTTTCGGGATGGGCGGCCAGAAAACCTGCCATGGCCGTGGGATCAGGCTTGCCGGTACCCGGCACCGGCTTGGAGGCGAGCAACCGATCGTAGAATCCCTGCACGGAATTATCCTGGAACACCGGAAGATTCAGCATCGCGGTTCGCCATTGCCCGCCACCTGGATACCCCACGGCCAGACCCAGTCCACGCGGAGCGTTGATGGTATCGGCCACCATGGGATTACCACCCGGCACAGAGAACCGTCCGACCAACGGGGTGCGGCCGGCCCGAAAAACAGCGGCCCTGGTCATTTCCGCCCCGGCACCGTTGCTCTCGAAAAACCCGCTGACTGCAACGCCTTTCGCATGATTCAGGCGATAGCCCCGATGGACCCCGGCGACCTCGTGGAACGCGTCGACGAACGCCTGCGAGGTCAACCTTCTCCGAGATCCGAACGGACCGCGGGCGTACAGCATCGCGCCCAGGTCGGCGACCAGAAAACCGCCGACGGCCGCGATACCGAGGACGACGCTGCGCCGAGTGACCACATCGCTGTGCCGTGACGTGTGAACGACCGATCTCCGAACCATGAGCGACCTACCTATGCATATTGGGCCAGTACCCGGGGGTATACGCCCAACCGGCACCGAAGGTTCACCGCGATCGATGCAGGGCCTTACATTCCCATCCGCGGCGCCCGATCCTGACTCGACCGCCCGGGTGCGATGCCCAACCCTGTCGCGAGGCGCGCCATCCCTCGCCAAACACCACGGAGCCGCTGCGTCATCCCGTCGACAGCGCAGCTGAACGCTCCACCACCTCGAAGACGGGAATGGTGCGACGAATCCTGGCTTGATACTCACCAAAGAAGGGGTGCTTTGACACCAGGACCGCGAAGACGTCATCTCGCTCTTCGGGGCCGAGTTCGCGGATTCTGGCCGGATACGATCCGCCGCCCACCTCGGCGATCACCGAGGGATTCGCGCGGACGTTGAAGATCCATGCCGGTGGGGACTCCTGCCCACCATTCGAGCCGGCAATGTAGCGACGTCCCTGATGTTCGACGTATCCCAACGGCGTGAGCCGTTGCATGCCGGTTCTGGCTCCGGTGATGGTCAGAATGAGTACCCGCATCTCCGAATCCGGGGCACCGGGGACCATGCCGCCGTTGGCTCGAAGCAGCGCGATCATTCGTTTGTTGTGGGCATCCACACCGTCGTCTGACAGGTCTCGGTACGAATCCGACGTGACCCATTCGGTCATGCAGTCACAGTACCGAAAAAACTGAAACGTGTTCTAGAAATCCTCGATGTCGGCCGATCTCCCCGACATGCGGGACATCGTCGTGCGCACCCGCGGCTGGACTCGAACCAGCAACCTCCTGCTTCGTAAACAGGCGCTCTCTCCACTTGAGCTACGCGGGCATCGTGTGCCGCACCCCCGGACGGACTCGAACCGTCAACCTTCGCCGTCGGAGGACGACGCTCTGTCCGCTTGAGCTACAGGGGCATATACATCTGAGTGGGGTGGCGGACGGGATTCGAACCCGTAACAACCAGGATCACAACCTGGAGCTCTACCGGATTGAGCTACCGCCACAGCGGAAGTGGAGGGAGTCGAACCCCCAGCCGCGGGGTCACCGCGGCGACGGCTTAGCAAGCCGGTGCATTACCGTTCTGCCACACTTCCCGGTACTACCAAGCACCCCGTGCGGGACTCGAACCGCTCCGCCGCCGTGAAAGGGCAGCAGACCAACCCATATCCGAACGGGGCCTGCACCTGCGCTGCCCGCCCAGGACTCGAACCTGAAACCTTCTGGCTCAGAACCAGACGCAGCTACCAATTGTGCTAGCGGGCAAGGAATGCGGCTCCCTCGGCTGGATTCGAACCAACGACCGTCGCCTTAACAGGGCGCAGCTCTACCGAATTGAGCTACGAGGGAATGGGGGGCGGGCGGGGCGGACGACTTCACCGATCTTGTCGTTCGCCCCGCCGGATGAAGCGCCATCGGTCAGGCCATCGCCGGCACGCGGTAGCGGTCCCGCTCGCGCGGCTCGTAGGGCTCCCAGAACAGCCGCATCCCCGCCTCTTCGGGGGTGCGATTCCCCTTGCGCCCGTTGCACGGTGCGCACGCGGCGACCAGATTCAGCCAGGTGTTCTGGCCGCCGCGCGACTCGGGCACGACGTGGTCCAGCGTGCCGCCGTATCCGCCGCAGTAGGCGCACGTGTAGCCGTCACGGTCCAGCACCCCTAGACGCGCGACCCGATGTCCAGGCCGGTAGGGCACGTGGACATACTCACGCAGCGCCACTGACACCGGGAGCTCGATGACCGTCGACGGGCTGTGTATGTGTACGGCTGGGCTGTGGCGCTCGATCACGTAGACCGAACCCCGCAGCAGCAGCCGTACCGCCTCCTGCCAGTTCACGTGGGTCAGCACGCGGTAGTCGGCGTTGTATACCGTCACGGTCTGCTGACGGTTTGTGCGTTGACGAAAGTGCCTCATGGCCGCGTGCCTCCTCTCTGGTTGTCGTCGCGGGTTGTCGTCGCGGACTGATTGGTTGGCACGGACGGAGGGACTCGAACCCCCAACCTGCGGTTTTGGAGACCGCCGCTCTTCCAGTTGAGCTACATCCGTATGTTTGTTTCGAACCGCTGACGGGACTCGAACCCGCTCTGCCAGTTTGGAAGACTGACGTGCAAACCTGTTACACCTCAGCGGCATGAAATATTGGTGCGCCGTGGGGGTTTCGATCCCCCGTCCCCAGATTAAGAGTCTGGTGCTATCCCAACTCAGCTAACGGCGCGCGTGGATGGGTGCCGGTGGGCCGCCCGGGGCTCGAACCCGGAACTCATGGGTAAAAGCCAAGAGTGATACGCAATTTCACCAACGACCCGTTCAACGATGCTCATGGCTCACGGGACGGTACGAGACCGCGGCCCACAATCCGGAGCATCGATAGTGCGCTCGGCAGGAGTTGAACCTGCATGCCCGCGTAGGGCACCCGGGTCTGAGCCGGGCGCGTCTTCCAGTTCCGCCACGAGCGCGGGTGCCACATTCTGTAATTTTCAAACATCTGACATGACAAACTATTTCGCCTGTCACGCCGTTCTTTACACGTTCATCCGTGTGCGTTGCCGCCAACAGCATGCGCTGCCGGATGCGAAATTGTCGAAAGTATTTTTCGTCGTAAACCGTTGTGCACCAACGAAATTAGGCGCGTCGAACTACAGCGACGTCAGGCGACGTCGCTGCCAGCGACAACAGTGAAGTTGAGAGATTTCTGAGATTGTTCTTCGGGCCCATGCTTCCGGCCGGGGCGCACACCCACTGATCGGGTGAAATTTTCCAGACGTGTTGACCGGAAGCACCTGGGATGCCACAAGGCATGGCGCTCGACCGACTGCCGGGCAATGCCTTCGGCGCCAACGGTGCCCGCGTACGACACACTCGCCGTGGATGCGTCGCGCATCCCGGCGAGTAGCACATAGCCGTCGCAGAACCTGGTCACGCCGTCACGGTAACACCGCATTGCGACAGGTCCCAGCGAATTTCTGGGCGGACGTGGACGCTGTGCGGGGCTCAGTTGCGACGTGCCGGGCTCAGCAGCCAGCGCGCGGTGGTGTCGAGCGCATACCCCAGCAGGCCGATGACGACGATGACCGCCACCACCTGGTCATAGGCCAACTGGTCGCGGGCATTGAGGATCTGATAGCCGAGGCCCGAGCGCACGCCGAGCATCTCGGCGGGCACGAGCACGATCCACGCGACGCCCAGCGCCAGCCGTATCCCGGTCTGCACATGGGTGCGGATCGCCGGCAGGATGACCGCGCTCAGCAGTTCCCACCGCGTGGCGTGAAACGAGCGCGCCACGTGGAGCAGCCCCGGGTCCACGGCACGCACGCCGGCCGCTGTGTTCAGCAGCACCGGCCACACTGCCGCGACGGCGATGAGGAAGATCACCGGCTGATTCCCGATGCCGAACAGCGCCAGCGCAATCGGCGTCCAGGACAGCGGTGAGATCATCCGCAGGAAGGCGATGATCGGCCCACCGGCGCGTTCGGCGACGCCGGACAGTCCGGTCAACAAACCCAGGGGTATCCCGATGACGGCGGCGACAGTCAGCCCGATCACCAGCCGCCACAAGCTGACACCGAGATCGCTCAGCAGCACACCACGTTCGATGAGTCCGGCCAGTGCCGGCACCACCCGCTGCGGTGCGGTCTGGCGCAGTAACGAATCGGGCCCGCTGAGCACAGAGGTCGCGAGCCACCACAGCGCGACAGTGACCAGAATGGCGATCGCCGGCGGCGCGAACCGCTCCCAGCGACGCGAAACACCTTCGAATACAGGAATTTTGTCGGGACTGACGACGGTCATAGCGGTTGCACCTGTTCGGTTCGGGTGAGGTCGGCAGGCAGCCCGAAAGCGCTGGGCCCGCCATGAGTGGTCAGGGAGCGGCGGACGAACCGGTCCTCGACGAGTTCGGTGTGCACCGCGGCCGGGTCCAGCCGGTCCAGGAACCGGCGATCACCATCGACGACGGTGTCGTGCATGGCCTCGGCGAGGCGTTCAGTGAAGCTCGGGTACGGGAACGGCTGGAATCCCAGACGTTGTGGCTGCCAGTCCGGATGCGCCAGCGCATAGGGCGGTTTCGGATAGGTCAGCGCCAGTGCGATCGCCGGTGTCGGCTGTGGCAGGTACTTCCCACCCGTCAGCGCGGCCGCGGCGGAGGCGCGGTCGGCATCGATGCGCAACTGTGCTCCCACCACCGCATCGGCCACGGCCTGCACGGCCTGCGGCCGGCTCTCGATGACATCCTCGCGCGTCACAAGCGCACAGCAGGCGTGATCGCGCCAGACGTCGCCGAGGAAGGTGTGGATGTGGCCGATCTTCTTGATCTGCGCCACGGCGTTGAACGGGTCGGCCACCACGTATCCGCCCAACGTACCGTTCGCCAGGGCCGGCACCATGTCCGACGGGCTCATCACGATCAGTTCCACGGTCCGGTCGGCGCGGGAAGCACTGCGCCGCAGCACCGGTCGCAGTCCGTGTGCCCGGAGTAGCTGCTGTAGCACGATGTTGTGGATCGACCACCAGAACGGGATGGCCACCTGGGTGCCGGCGAGGTCGCCCAGGTCCCGGATGTGTGGTGCGACCGTCAGTGCCGAACCGTTGGTGTGGTTCCAGCCAAGCACGCGGACCCCGGCGCCCAGCGTGTAGCGCAGCTGGACGGCCATCGGCATCAGCAGGTGCACGATGTCGACCTGCCGGGTGATGAACGCTTCGGCCAGCGCCGCCCAACTGCGGAACAGCACAGGACGCGCCGAGCTCACCACCCCGGCGGGGTACAGCCCGGCGCTGTGGGCGACCAGGAGCGGCGCCGCATCGGTGATGGGCAGATAGCCCACTCGCAGGGCACCCTCGGCGCCCGGCGGACTGCTGACCGCACTCCGCGCCAGCCCGCCGATACCGAAGATGCCACCGGCAGCGGTCAATCCGGCCGCCCCGGCCAACAGGGAGCGCCGTGTCAGCACCGTCACGGCACCTCCACCGCGGTATCGGTCCGGTATTGGTCGAGAATTTCTCTGCGCGTGGGGGTTCCGTCACTGCCGACCGTCCAGTCCGCGCGGACCCGTCCCCCGTCGAGCAGCACGATGCGTTGTGCCAACGACAGCGCTTCGTCGACATCGTGGGTGACGAGCACAACGGTGATGTCGAGTTCCCCTGCCAGTTCGCGCAGCCATCCGACCAGATCGGTACGGGTGGCCGGGTCGAGCGCGCTGAACGGTTCGTCGAGCAGCAGCAGCTGCGGCCGAGTGGCGACGGCGCGCAGGATCGCCACCCTCTGGGCCTGTCCGCCCGACAGCTCGTCGGGGTAGCGCGCGGCCAGGTGGTCCAACCCGAACCTGGTGATGAGCTTCGCGGCGTCGTTGGCGTCGAACCCGCTCCGCTGCGCGGCGAACCGGCGAGCGAAGGACACATTTCCGGTGACGGTCAGCCACGGCATCAGCAGGGGCTGTTGGAACACCACCCCGGTGCGCGGCCGGGTGCCGTCCCCGGACCAGGTCAGTGTGCCGCTGCTCAGGGCGTCCAGGCCGGCGCAGATCCGCAGCAAGGTGGACTTGCCGCTGCCACTGGGGCCCAGTACGGCCAGGAACTCACCCGTGCGGATCTGCAGATCGATATCGGCCAGTGCCACTGTCGCGCCGAAATGTCTGGCGCCGTTCGCTATTCGTAGCGCGTGAGTTCCCACCGCAGCTGTCCTTCCGAGGGTGATTGCACAGGCAGAAACGCGGTTTCCCGAAACCGCCGATTGGCGGCACTACCCAGGGTGTAGCCGGCGCCGCCGGTCAGTGAGAGCTCCAGGCGGGTGATGTCGACGGCCAGGCCCGCTGCTTCCAGCCGCAGTCGGATCAGTTGGGCCGCCGTCGCCGCGCCCGGGTCGGCGGCCCAGCGGTGCAGCCGCGCCGTGACATCCGTGGCGCGGGTGAGCGCATCGTCGATTTCGGCGCCGAACCGGGCCAGCGGGCCAGTGTGCGCCTGGGTGGCCGCGGCCAGCGCCACACGAGTGACGCCGGCGCAGAACGCCGTCTGCAACAACAGGAATGCGGGCCGGATCCCGCCGACGAAGGCACCCAGATCGCCGGCGAGCACCTGGTGTCGAGGGACCCGAACCCGGTCCAAGCGCAGCGAGGTGGACGCCGTGGCCCCCAGCGCCGTCAGCGGTGGCGCGGGGTCAACCGTCACGCCGTCGGCATCAGCGTCCACCGCAACGACCAGGGTCCGCTCACCGACGCGGACCGGCAGCACGATCAGCGCACCGGGAAACACGTTGGAGGCCCAGCGAATCGGACCGCTGATCACCAGATCCGCACCGTCGGCTGCGCCGGTGATCGGGACCTGGCCGAGGCCGGCGACCTGCTTGAGACCGGCCGCCATCGCGGTGACTCCGATCCGCTGTGCCGACGCGAGGGCGCCTATCTGCTCACCGAATTCACCCTCGGGCGCTGCGAGCAGGTACCGGATGGTCATGTGGTGCGCCCAGGTGGAGAAGCCGACGGCCAGGCTGTGAGCCGACACCTCGTCGACGACGCGGACCATCTCGGACAGCTCAAGGTCGAGCAGACCCGCCCGGCCGAGTTCGGCAAGATCGGTGCGGACATCGGTGCGCTGCTCGTCGAGATCGGCGGCACGGGCGGCAACTGTGTGCGCCACCCGTTCCAAGGCGGGGTCCGCGAGCGCCGCGGTCACGAGAGCGGCCCGTCTAAACCATGAAGACGGTCGATCGGGGTGCTGACCGCATCGCGGGCCCGGCGCACGGCGGCCTCGTCGGGAGCGTCATAGAAACACAGGCATTTGCCCATGTCCTCGCGGACGTAGGTGCGCAGAAACTGAACCTCGGGCACATCGGCGTACTTGGGCGCATTGGCCTTCTTGCGGGCCAAATAGGATTCCATGTCCAGTTCGGCGGGTAGATCCCACTCGACCAGGTAACCGGCCTGTGGGCGGGCCGCTTTCAGAGCCGACAGGTCGGCACCGACCAGCCGGACCTGATGCGGGCCCGCGACGGTGGCGACCGCCAGCTGCGCGGCGTCCAGGGTGACCGCATCGTTGACGAACTCGGCGATGGCGAAGATTCGCCTGCGCTCCGCGGTGACCTGAGCCTCGATCAGTTCACCACCGCCGCTTCCGATCTCGGCATCGAGGGTCTTGAGCAGCTGTCCCACCGCGGTCGCATCGGTGGCATCGGGAGTGAGTTCGTAGAGGTACAGAGTCACGTCAGGTAGTCCTCGGCATCGCAGGGGCGGAACAGCACCGACAGTTGCATAGACAGACAGGTCTGTCTATCGGGCTGTTCGGGTTAGGCTGACGCCATGAGCACGTCCCAAGCAGCCACCGCACCGACGGCTGCGCAGGCGACCGGCACCGTCCCCCCCGCGCAGCGATTGCTCTCCACTGCGGCCGAACTGTTCGCCAGCCAGGGCATTCGCGCCGTCGGCATCGACCAGATCCTGCGCGAGGCCGGGGTCGCGAAGGCGAGTCTCTACAGCAGCTACGGCTCCAAGGACGCCTTGGTGCTCGCCTACCTGACCGATTTGGATCACGCTGATCGCAACCGCTGGGAGCAGGCGGTCGCCGAACTCGACGATCCGGTGCGGCGAATCCTGGCGTTCTTCGATCTCGCCTCGGGCTCGGCGACCCGGCGCAACTACCGCGGATGCCTCTACGCCAACGCCGCCACCGAGTACCCGGGCGTCGAGCTTGAACCCGTACGGGCACACCGGGAGTGGCTCCGGGCCACACTGACCGCGCTGTTGGAGCAGGCCGGCGTCAACTCCCCCGCGGTCCTGGCCCGGCATATCCAGTTGCTCTACGACGGCGCGCTGTTGGGCTCCAAGCTCGAACGCTCGACCGGACCGATCACGGTGGCGCGAGCACTGACCGAGGAACTGGCCGGGCGGGGGCGCCAACCCGATGACCGATAGCACCCGTACCGATATGTGTGTTGGGCCCCCTGATGACCTTCCTTCCCGGTTCGGCGACGCCCGCAGTGGCCCGCAAGACACTCTCGGTCAGCAATGCCGCTATAGACGTGTGACATCGAGGCTGACCTCGACTGCGCTCCCGTCCGGCTTGCGGTCGACGAAATATGCTCCGCCGCTGCGATTTTCCGCTACAGCACCGGAGCACGCCGTACCACGGTAGATGACGCCTACCCCGTCGTCGGTCGCATAACCCGGCGGGATGATTCCGTCGCCGACCAATCGCTGAAACAGGGGTCGCCGCTCGGCTTCGGTGTCATAGTGCACCCCGTTGGAAAACGGCACCAGACCAAGCCCGTCGTTGACCGCACGCAAGCTCGGCCCATAGGAATCCGTGGTTCCGCCGGCATGCCAACAGATGGAACCGGCAGAAACCCCGGTCAAGACGACACCCGCCTGCCACGCTGAGGCCATTGCCTTCTCGACTTCGTGGAGACGCCACAACGCCAGCAGGGCAGCGACGCTACCTCCACACACCCACACCACGTCGCTGGCCAGCAGGTGACCGGCGATGTCCTCAACGTTGGGCATCGGAATCAGCGAGATATGCGAAGCAGCGAAACCGCGCTCCTGCGCCGCGGAGTACAGATTGAAGACCACCGCGGGATTGTCTCCCTGCGCCGTCGCGAGAAAACAGACTCGAGGCGCTCTACCAGAGACGCCGGCCAGATCGACTGCATACTCGGTCAAAGCGCTGAATTCCCAACGGATTCGTCGGCCCTCTTTGAGGCCACCACTGGTCGCCAGAATCGTCGGTTCATCGGCGGGCATCTGGCAAACCTACTCGACGTGATCCGACCTGACGCGGAATCCCAGACTCGTCCGATGGGAACCCATATGAGGATCTCCGCGGCTTCACAGGGCTGGCTATTGCCATCCGAATGGCGGGCCCTCCAAGTTCCGCCTTCTCAAATGACAATCCGCCACGCAAAATGACAACCGATATTCTGCTCCTGTCGGCTGTCATTCGCGATGGCGGTCGACACCTGCCAGAACTGCGCGTTTCCCGACGTTGTCACCGACTCGTTCCGCTCAGGTTTGGGGTCTCAGCCCGGTCGTCCGGTTCCCAATGGCCCCGGTAGCGCGGCGGTGAACAAGTTGTGGCATGCGTCCACCGCGGGCTGAAGTTCGGGAATACTGCTCGCACTGACGTCGCCGCGCATCTTCGAGGTGTCGATGAGCGGATCACGTGCGGTGGCCGGGTCAGGGAAGTCCAGCACCCCGTTGTCGCGCACGCATTGCGCGAACTTGAGTGCAGCGTCCTGCTGTGCCGGAGTGCGCTGGGCGTCCGCCGACCAAGCCGGAGGCTGGAGATTCGCACACGCACCGACCGCGTTCTGCCACGTGGCCTTCGACACGGAGATTCCTCCGTAGGGAATGTGGTCTTCTGCGTTGGGATTTGGGAAGTCCGCGACGCCGTTGGCCCGCATGCACTCGGAGTACTTCGTTGCCTGTTCCTGACCGTCAGGGTCGGCGACGGCCTGGGCGGCGATGGCCACACCGGCCGAGCCGATCAAGGCTGCCATGGCGAGAGCCGCCAGCGGTCGTCGGGTGTGTGCTGAGTTGTTGTTTGTCATGGCCACCACTCAAGGCCCTGTGGTGTTGTCAGCACGTATGCGATTTTCGATATGCCGACAATATGGGCTGGCTCGTAGCGTGGAGAGCATGCGTGTGTTGGTCGTCGAAGATGAGCCCTACATGGCGACGGCAATCCGGGACGGCTTGCGCCTGGAGGCGATCGCCGCCGACATCGCCGGCGACGGGGACACCGCGCTGGAGTTGTTGAGCATCAACACCTACGACATCGCCGTCCTCGACCGCGACATCCCCGGTCCTTCTGGCGACGAGATCGCTGAACGCATCGTCGCCTCGGGCAGCGGCACGCCGATCCTGATGTTGACCGCCGCAGACCGGCTCGATGACAAGGCCTCGGGATTCGAACTCGGTGCCGACGACTATCTGACCAAGCCGTTCGAACTGCGAGAGCTCGTGCTGCGGCTGCGAGCACTCGACCGCAGGCGGGCCCAGTGCAGGCCGCCCGTGCGGGAGATCGCGAGCCTGCAGCTGGATCCGTTCCGCCGCGAGGTTTACCGCGACGGTCGCTATGTCGCCCTCACCCGCAAACAATTCGCGGTGCTCGAGGTTCTCGTCGCGGCCGAAGGGGGGGTCGTCAGTGCCGAAGAACTCCTGGAGCGGGCGTGGGACGAGAACGCCGACCCGTTCACCAACGCCGTGCGCATCACGGTTTCGGCGCTGCGCAAACGCCTAGGCGAACCGTGGATCATCGCGACCGTGCCTGGTGTCGGCTACCGAATCGACACCGCAGACGGCCCCGGACACGAGGAACGAAACGATGGATAGAGCACCGGGATTGAGCCTTCGACTCAAACTCACCCTCAGCTACGCCGGGTTTCTGATGCTTGCCGGCGCCCTGCTGCTCGCCGCCGTGTGGGTGTTCCTCCTGCGGTACGTGCCAGACCGGATGATGATCATCCCGGGGAGCACTGACATCGACTTCCCCAATGATGTCTTTCCCATTCGGTCCAGGCTCCTGCACGTTTTCGCTCCCAGAGCGGCCGCCGTGATGACGTTCCTGCTCGTGTTCGGTCTCGTGGGCGGGTGGCTGCTGGCCGGCCGGATGCTCGCGCCCCTCACTCGCATCACGGCTGCCACCCGCATGGCCTCGAAAGGATCCCTGTCGCATCGAATCCGGCTGCCGGGCCGTAGCGATGAGATCCGAGAACTCGCCGACGCCTTCGACACGATGCTCGAACGTCTCGAAGCACACGTCGCCGAACAACAGAGATTCGCCGCCAACGCCTCCCATGAACTGCGCACCCCGCTGGCGATCACGCAGACGCTGCTCGATGTGGCCCGCAGGGATCGCAACACCGACACCGGGGAACTGATCGAACGGCTCCACGCCGTCAACGCCAGGGCGATCGACCTCACCGAAGCACTGCTCATACTCAGCCGTGCCGATCAACGGCCCTTCACGCAAGAACACGTCGATCTGTCCCTCATTGCCGAGGAAGCCTCGGAAACACTGCTGCCGCTGGCAGAACGACACGGCATCACCCTCGAGACGTCCGGCGACGTGGCCCCCACCACCGGCTCAGCCGCGCTCCTGCGGCAGCTGACCACGAATCTGGTGCACAACGGGATCGTCCATAACCTGCCCGAGCACGGAACCGTGTGGGTCACGGCCAGCGTTCACTCCGACGGTGTGGTGCTCACCATCGAAAACACCGGCGAAATGCTCACCGCCCAAATGGTTTCCACCCTGGTCGAGCCGTTTCAACGCGGTAGCGAACGCGTCCGCACCCATCACGACGGTGTCGGCCTCGGCCTGGCGATCGTCAACAGCATCACCCGCGCGCACGATGGAATCCTCACCCTCACACCCCGCCCCTCCGGCGGGCTGTGCGTCACAGTGCAACTACCTGCCCCAGCAGTTGGACAATGCCGCGGCCGCGGGCAGCCGCGGTCACCGTAAACGCCACCCGCAATGCTCGCCGACCCGTCCTTGCCGATTCTCCGCGGTTGTCGGTGCACGATGAACAGCATGGACCGTGAACTGCTCGCCGTCGATGTGAACCGCGCCTGCCGCCTGCAGGGGCAGTTTCGGCTTCGATCAGGCGAAATCTCTCACGATTACTTCGACAAGTACTTGTTCGAGTCAGACCCTCAATTGCTACGACGCGTGTGCGAGGCCATGGTTCCGCTCATTCCTGCCGACACTGACCTGCTCGGCGGCCTGGAACTCGGCGGCGTTCCACTGGCCACCGTCTTGAGCCAGCTGACGGGCATACCAACACTATTCGTACGGAAGGCCGCCAAGACCTACGGCACCTGCAGACTTGCCGAAGGTGCCGACATCACCGGAAGAACGATCACTCTCATAGAGGACGTGATCACCACCGGCGGTGCCGTCCGGGACGCAGCTCAGGCCCTACGCAGCGGACAGGGCAGTGTCTCGACCGTCATCTGCGCGATCAACCGAAGTGCTGATCCCACCACGGTCCTACGCGATGTCGCACTAACCGTTCGAGCAGTCTTGACGAAAGCCGACCTCGACACTGCGCGACCGAGCGCCTCGCGATAACTGAGTACAGACAGCCTTGCTCGCCGCGTACACGCTCCAGGAAGGAAAGCCCTTGACCGAAGCGATTGACCCTGTCATGAAGATCGAGCCACCGTCGTTGAACAGTGGCAGTGCCTTTTGCACCGTGAAGAGAGTGCCGCGCGCGTTGAGCCCGAACGTGGCGTCGAAGTGCTGCTCGGTGACCTCGCCGAGCGTGCGCGCCTCACCCATCCCGGCACTTGTCCACAACACGTCGATGGCGCCCTTTTCTCGCTTGACCGCGTGGAACAAGCGGTCAAGATCGTCCAGTTTGGCCGAATCGCCCTGCACGCCGGTGATATTCCGGCCGATCAGCTTGACGGCGTCGTCCAGAGCATCCTGCCGCCGACCCGAGATGAAGACGTGAGCGCCTTCGTCAACGAACAACTTGGCACCGGCCAGCGCCATACCGCTTGACCCACCGGTGATCACCGCTACCTTGCCGTCAAGCTTTCCCACGATCACTCCATCGATCGATTACCTGGCCGGCGAAGTCGAGCATCTGGTCAAGGCTGGGGAACATGGCGAAGGCATCGATGATCGCCTCATCAGCACCGGACCCGGCTAAGCGCTCGAGCCTGCCGACAACCGACTCAACGGACGTGCCCGGTTCGAGGTTGATCCGCATCGCAGTCTTCAGTGCGTCGGGATCGCGGCCGGCGTCCTGCGCCGCACGGCGCGCTGTCGACCACAGGCGGTCGGTGACCTCGGCCTGCAACCCCTCGACTCCGAGCCAGCCGGTGCCGCTGCGGCCGACCCGGCGCATCGCAGCCTCACTGGCACCGCCGATCCAGATGGGCGGACCGCCCGCCTGGACCGGCCGCAGGTCGGCATGGACCGGCGGCAGGGAGAAGAACTCGCTCTCCCAGGACACCGGGGTGGTCGTCCACCACTTGCGCAGGAACGCCAGCAGGTCATCGAGCATCCAGCCGCGCCGGCGCCAGTCCGCGCTGCGGGCGATGTCGTGTTCGTCCTTCATCCACCCGATTCCCACGCCAACATCAAGGCGGCCGTCGCTGAGCACGTCCAACGTGGTCAGCAGCCGGGCCAGGTGAACCGGCTCGTAGTAGAACGTGCTGAGCGTGCTGGCGTTGAGCCGCACCCGGCTGGTCGCCGCCGCGGCGACGGTCCACAGCAGCACCGGATCGAGGTAACGAGTCATCTGCGGCGGGTACGGCTGCTCATTACCCGGATAGGTGCTGTGCATGTCGACAGGCGTCACCAGGCGATCGCCGACCCACAGCGTGTCGTAGCCAAGGTCCTCGAGTCCGCGGCAGAACGCGCTCAGACCATCGGCGCTGCTGACAGCAGGCCCGACTATGGGGATTGCGTAACCAAGCTTCATCGCGGGATTCCTTTCCGACAGACCTTCGTCCGCCGACACTGATACCTTTTGGGTGATCCATCAACCATTATTTGGGTGCACGTCGCCACTGTTCGCTTCCCCGCTTCGACCGGCATGGGTGCGACTCAGGCGGCAGAGTTGGCGCCGAGGGCAAAGTCGAAGCTCCCCACCCCGTGGCGAGCGAGGCCCATCACGACCAGGCCCGTTCCTTCCAGCCAGTGCGCCATGTTCAAGCCGCCGACGTCCAACGGGCGCAGTCGGAGGCTCTCGATGAACGCCGCCACGTCGGCCTTGGCGCGCGCGTCATCGCCGGCGATGAAGACATCGAGCGAGCGGCCCTGGGACAGGACGACACCGAAAACGGTGTTGAATGCCTTCACCACGCTGGCGCTGGCCGGCGCCGCCTTGGCAACTTCCTGCGCGATCGAGGTGTCATCGGGGATGGCGAGCCCATCGGCGGTGGCATTGAAGGGGTTGCTGATGTCGACGATGACCTTGCCCGCGAGGCTGTCTCCGTACTGGGCGACGACCGGAACGACATTGGCGTACAACAAGGCCACGATGACGATGTCCCCGGTAGGGACGGCGCCGAACTCTCCCGTCGTGGCGCGGTCGCCGAGGGCTTTCGCCAGGTCAGCGGCCTTGGCCGGATCGCGGCCGATGACCTCGACAGTGTTGCCTCCCGCTACCGCGAGCGCGCCGATGCTACGGGCCATGTTCCCGGTGCCGATGATGCTGATGCTGCTCATGAGGTGTCCCGTCCTGACTTACCATCGAAAAGGTTGACTCCTCCACCTTAAGTCGGGTTGGTTGATGCGTCAACCAATTGAGGAGCGTGGAGGCTGATGGAACCGAAGTGGCTGAACCCTCGTGAAGACCGCGCCTGGCGGGCCTTCATGCACGCGCACCATCAGCTCGTTGCGCACCTGAACCGAGGCCTGCAGGAATCAGGCCTGTCCGGGGCCGACTACGAAGTCCTGGCGGTGCTCTCGGGGCACGACAGGGACTGCATGCCCGCCCACGAGCTGTGCAACACACTGGACTGGGAGAAAAGCCGCGTCTCCCACCAGGTGCGGCGCATGCAGAAAGACGGGCTGATCAGCCGCGAGCCCAACCCCGACGACGCCCGCAGCACCATGGTCCGCCTGCTGCCGGCCGGCCGCGTTGCCATCGAGAATGCGGCGCCCAAGCACGTGGCGGACGTCCGCCGGAACTTCATCGACCTGCTCACCCCGGCTGAGCTCGAAATGCTCGCCGCCCTCAACGAGCGAATCCTGCGCCACCTGGCAGAAGACGACGACTCCCCTGCCGACCACGAGCCCTCATAGCCTTCATGGGGCGGCCCAGTGGCTCAGCGCGTCGATGGGATCCTGACGGCGACGATGGCCGCTCGGTGTTCAGGCGGCGGGAGTTGCTGCGATAGCCGCAGTGTTGGAGGCATTGGCCAACTGCGGGTCGTCACCTAACCCGATGGCGATGTTGGCCATCATCGGGGCGAATACCTGGCGCACGGGATCGTCAAAGTGCGACACATGGCCGCCGAGTTCGAGTGTGACGAAACCATGTACAGCGCTCCATAATTGAGCTGCAATGACCGCGGGGTCCCCATCGGGTCGGACCCGGCCGCTGGCCAGCAGGCGGGCACATCCCTGGACCAGATGGGTGTAGACCTTCTCAAAATTGTCGGCACGGCCGCGATCGTTTGAGGTGGCGGGCCGGTAGCTGCCGCGATTGGACAGACCGAACATCAGGTCATAGAGGTGGGGATTGGCCTGGGCGAACCCGCGTGCTTCCAATGCGATCGCGAACAGTGAGGTGACTGGATCGTCGCTGGCCGGTGCGTGCAAGAAGGCGTCGCCGAGATCGTTGAAGCCCTTGTCGACGATGGCTTGGACGAGTTCCGGTAGCCCGCCGAGGTGGTGGTACACCGCCATTGTGGAGAGCCCAGCGGCTTCGGCGACGGTGCGGGCCTTGATCGCGGTGGGACCTTCGGCTGCCAGCAACGTGATCGCAGCCGAGACGAGTTGCGCGACAGCTTGTTCGCGGTCAAGCCGCGTCGCTGCCTCCTTGTCGGCCTTCGGTTTGGCAGCGGTTTTGGCGGGTCTGGGCATCGCAGCCAAACCTCACCGGTCACCGAGGGGCGTGCTCAGCTGTGCCCGCACCTGGCGGGTGAAGTCGTCGGCGAGGACCTCGTCGGCACCGGATTCGATGCCGTCGAGAACCTGGCGGACCACGTCACGCGGTGTGGACTTGGGGCTGTCCGAGAAGGAGGCCATGTCGGTATCGACCAGACCCACGTAGACACCCACCACCTGGACCCCGCGTGGTGCTAGTTCCAGGCGCATGGAGTCGGTGGCGTTCCACAGTGCCGCCTTGGACACCCCGTAGCTGGCACCGACGGGCAGCCAGGCCAATACCGACGCAACGTTGACGATCGCGCCTGAACGTTCGGCGATCCGATCGGCGAACGTCGAGGCCATCGCCAGCGGCCCGAACAGATTGGTTTCCAGTTCCTCACGCAGTTTGGTGGTGTCGGGATCGAGGACGGAGGCACCGCGCGCGATGCCGGCGTTGTTGATGAGCACGCTGACATCGCCGGCGAGTTCCACTGCTGCAGCGATCGATGCGGCGTCGGTCACGTCGAGTCGTAGCGAGGCAACTCGTGGATCGTTGACGTCGATCGTGCGTGGATCACGTGCTGCGGCATAGACTTTCGCGGCACCACGACTGAGCAGCTGTGTGACGTATTCGCGGCCCATGCCGCGGTTGGCTCCCGTGACGAGTACCGCCTGACCGGTGAGGGCCGTCATGTAAATCCTCCTGAAGTTGGTACCAGCGGTCGTCTCGACCACCATACTATAACGAAGTTATAGTATGGTGGTTACGCGCCATCGCCATCCGCACCCACGCGGCATGCCAGAGGCTTCAGCCTTCGAGGAGCACCTGCGCGTTGGCGATGCCGGCGGCGAGGATTTCGTCGGACAGACTCGGGTCGGAGACCGCACGTGCGAGTTGCAGGGTCGCAACGAGGACGGTGAACAAGCCGAGCGCGCGCGTGCGCGCGGCGGCCGGACTCTGCGGCGAAAGGTGCATTGCAACGACATCGACGATGGCTTGCACGCCGTGGGTGTACGCATCACGGACCACGTCGCCGCGGCGGCTGATCTCGTCGAGCAACGCAGCGCTCGGGCAGCCATCGGCCGGGTGGTCACGGTGGTCCGCCGAGAGGTAGTCGCGGACGAATTGTTCCAGCGCGGCCCGGCCTTCGGGCAGTGACGCCAGGACCGCCTCCTGGGCACCCAACTGGTCGGCGACCACGGTGGCGACCAGATCGTCCTTGGACCCGAAGTGCGCATAGAACGCACCGTTGGTCAGGCCTGCATCGCTCATGAGCACGGCCACACCCGACCCGTCGATGCCGTCTTTCTTCAGCCGCTGACCTGCCGTTTCGATGATCCGTTGCCGGGTCTGAGTCTTGTGCTCTGCGTGATACCTGGCCACCGCCGGCCCCCTCTCGTCGACACTTCACGGTCCTGCTTGCACATCATAGCCGATTGCCTTACGGTCATAATAGTATGGTCATAAGCCAATGAATTTCCAGTGAGGACACGCCACCGATGACTTCTCCGCACGACCCCCTGCCGCTGCCCTGCGGGCAGGTACTCCCCAACCGCCTGATGAAGGCCGCGATGAGCGAGGCGCTTGCCGGGCCGGCGCATTCGCCCAACGCCCGCCTCGAACGGCTCTACCGCACGTGGAGCGAGGGCGGGTACGGGCTGCTCATCACCGGCAACGTGATGGTCGACCGCAACCAGTTGGGGGAACCCGGCAACGTGGTGATCGAGGATGACCGCGACCTCGACGCACTCACCTCGTGGTCGAAGTCTGCTCACGACGCCGGCGTTCCCATCTGGGTCCAGCTCAATCACCCGGGTCGTCAGTCCAACCCGCTTGCCCTGGGCCATGTTCCGGTGGCCCCAAGTGCCGTGCCGCTGAATCTGCCGGGTTCTCCGACCCCCCGCGAGCTGACCGCGACAGAGATCGAGGACATCATCGAACGCTTCGTGACGGCCGCAGCGGTGTGCGAGACCGCCGGGTTCGACGGCGTCCAGGTGCACGGCGCCCATGGCTATCTCGTGACGCAGTTCCTCTCGCCGTTGACCAATTTGCGCAACGACCAGTGGGGCGGCGACCCCCAACGCCGGATGCGGTTCCTGCTGGAGATCGTCCGCGGAATTCGCAAGCGGGTATCTCCGGGCTTCGCCGTGAGCGTCAAACTGAACTCAGCGGACTTCCAGCGCGGCGGATTCAGCGAGGACGAGTCACGCGAAGTGGTCGCTGTCCTCGCCGGTGAAGGTCTGGACCTGATCGAGATCAGCGGCGGCAACTATGAGTCTCCGGCGATGTCGGGCTCGGCCGCGTCGAGCACCCGCGAGCGTGAAGCCTACTTCCTTGAGTACGCCCGCACGGTGCGCAACGTGGCAGGTGATGTGCCAATCGCCGTCACAGGCGGATTCCGTTCGCGCCCAGCCATTGACGAAGCACTGCGCGCCGGAGACTGCGACGTCGTCGGACTCGCCCGTCCGACGGTGACGACCCCTGATGCCGCGGCCGCGCTCCTCTCCGAACGCGTTGCGGCACTGCCGACACGGGAGCTGCAGTACGGGATGCGCAGCGTGCTGGGACGATTCGTCGACGTCAAGGCTCTGGACAGTGTGCTCAACATCAGTTGGAACACCGATCAGTTGCACCGACTGGGCGCCGGTCTCGCACCTGACGTCGATCGTGGCCGGTTGGCCACGACGGTTGCGATGCTGCGGCGCAACGGCGCTGACTCCTTCCGCCCCAAGCGCGGCATCCGATGACGCATGTGCCTTACGACCTGCGTGACAAGGTCGTGCTGATCACCGGCGGAACCCGAGGCATCGGTGGCGCGACCGCCCGGGAGCTCCTCGGGCGTGGCGCCAAGGTGGCCATCGTGGACATCGATCCCGCGACACCGCAGCTCGCCGCAGAGCTGGCTCCGCACTCGGCCCTCGGCGTGGTCGCCGATGTGTGCGACCGCGCGGCAATGGACCTCGCGGTCGCCGCAACCGTCGAACGCTTCGGCAGGCTCGACGTCGCGATCGCCAACGCCGGCGTCCTCTCGCCTGCTGCGACTGTGCGCACGACGCCGATATCGTCAATCGAGTCCTTGTTTGCGGTCAACGTCTTCGGCGTCATCAACACCGTCCAGGCGGCCATGGAACAGGTCAGGGCCAACCGAGGCCAGTTCATTCTCATCAGTTCGGTGTTCGCCTACCTCAACGGAATGGGCACGGCTCCGTACGCGATGAGCAAAGCGGCCGTCGAGCAACTCGGTCGTGCGCTGCGCGTCGAACTCGCGACGCACGGCGTCTCGACGACGATCGCCTACTTCTCGTTGATCGAGACCGACATGATCAAGCGGGGTATCGACGGTGACCAGGTGGTCGACGAGATATTGACAGCCCTCCCGCGGCCCCTGCTCAAACGCCTTCAGCCCGGCTCTGCCGCAAAGGCACTCGCCGATGGCCTAACCCGACGCGCGCCCCGTGTGACAGCACCGGCCAGGTGGATACCTCTCTCGGCACTGCGAGGCCTCCTGGCCCCGGCACTGGACCCCCGGTTGGCCCGCAATCGCCGGATCGTGGCCGCTCTGTCCACACTCGACGCGCGTACCCACACCGCGTCCTGATTCACCACCTCGAAAGGCCCGACACAACATGATTACCTGGAAAGACGCTCCGAATCGCACGATCGACGTCAACGGCGTCACGTTCACCTACCGCGAATTGGGCACCGGTTCTGGTGTTCCCGTGGTGTTCCTGCATCACCTGACGGCAGTCCTCGATGACTGGGACCCACGCGTCATCGACGGCATCGCCGCTCACCACCGCGTCATCGCCTTCGACAACCGCGGTGTCGGCGCCACCAGCGGGTCGGTGCCATCGACCATCGATCAGATGGGCACCGACGCAATCGCCTTCATCCGTGCCATGGGCCTGGAAAAGGTTGACCTCTTCGGTTTTTCACTCGGTGGCGGCGTGGCACAAATGGTTGCGCTGCAGGCACCGCAACTGGTGCGCCGCATGATCCTGGCCGGTACCGGACCACGCGGCGGCGGCGGTATCGACAAGATGGCCACCATCGTCGGCGGCGCCTACCTCAAATCCGCGCTCACGCTGAGCGATCCCCGCAACTTCCTGTTCTTTCCGCGTACGCCCGAGGGCAAACGTGCCGCATCCGACTACCTCGCGCGCCTGAAGGAACGTACGGGGAACCGTGACAAGAAGATTTCGATCCGGGCCGCCGTCGCCCAGATCAAGGCGATCCGGCACGCCGGAAAGAGCCGGCCCGACGACCTTTCGGTCATCGCCCAACCCGTCTTCGTCGCCAACGGCGACCACGACCTGATGGTCAACAGCAGCCACTCCGCCGACATGGCGCGGCGACTTCCCAACGCGCAGTTGAAGATCTACCCCCACTCAGGCCACGGCGGCGTGTTCCAGCACCACCGGACATTCGTGCCTGAAGCCCTGCAGTTCCTGGCCAACTAACCGCTTTCAGACAGTGATGGAGAACAACATGTCCGCAAACCACAGCCAGTCGGGCGCACCGATCACGTCCTATGCGCACGCGCCGCAGCGCACCGTCACCGCGGGCGGAGTCACCTACGCCTACCGCGAGTTGGGCCCCACCGGCGGAGTGCCGGTCATCCTTTTCGTGCACCTTGCCGCCACGCTGGACAACTGGGATCCTCGCGTCGTCGATCCGATCGCTGCGCGCCGCCACGTCATTGCCTTCGACAACCGCGGCGTCGGAGCTTCCAGCGGGAAGGTTCCCGGCACGGTCGATGCGATGGCCGAGGATGCCTACGCGTTCATCACCGCACTCGGATTCGACACCGTCGACATCCTGTCCTTCTCCCTCGGTGGAATGGTGGCCCAGGCGTTGGTGATCAAGCACCCCGAACTCGTGCGCAAGCTCATTCTCACGGGGACCGGCCCGAAAGGCGGGACGGGTATCGACAAGGTCGCCGGCACCACGTATTACGACATGGTGCGCGCCACACTGGCCCGCAAAGATCCCAAGGTGTTTCTCTTCTTCAATCGTGACGACACCGGCAAACGCGCCGCAGACGCCTTCATCGCGCGGCTTGCGGAACGAACCGAGGAGCGCGACGCGCCGATCACGTTGAGGGCCTTCCAAACCCAGCTCAAGGCGATCAAACGCTGGGGACGATCCGCGGCCGCCGACCTGTCTGGAGTGAACCAGCCGACGCTGATCGTCAACGGCGACCACGATCGCATGGTCCCCTCGATCCTCTCGGAGGACCTGCATCGACGAATCCGCGGTTCTGAACTGATCATCTATCCCAACTCCGGCCACGGCGGGATATTCCAGTACCACAAGGAGTTCGCCAACGCCGCAATTCAATTCCTGGGTGATTGCCCCCGGGCAGATTGACTATTCACCAGTCACCGCCACGACGACTTTGCCAGTGGCGCGGCCGTTTTCGACGTAGGCCAAGGCTTCGAGCGTAGAATCGAAGGGCAGTACCCGGTCGATGACGGGCCGGATGACCCCGGCGTCCACCAGAGCGCCGAGCTCACGCAGCTGGTCGCCGTTGGCGGTCATGAACAGGAACGAGTAGTTCACCGAGCGTCGTTTGGCCTTGCGCCGCACCGAGAAACTCAGTGCGCGCATACCTTGGACCAACAGCCAGTTCGCCCCGAATTCGCGGGCGAAGGTGGGTTCGGGTGGTCCTGCGACCGAGATGACCATGCCGCCGGGTTTTACCACCTGAAACGACTTCTCCAGGGTCTGCCCGCCCTGGGTGTCCAGTACGACGTCGTAGTCGCGCAGCTCGGCGGCGAAATCCTGTGTTTTGTAATCGATTACGATGTCGGCACCCAGCTCCTTCACCCATTTGACGTTCTTGGTGCTCGTCGTGGTCGCGACGGTGGCTCCCAGGTGTTTGGCCAATTGGATGGCGATGGTACCCAGGCCGCCCGAGCCGGCATGGATGAGCACCTTCTGTCCCGGCCGCACATGCGCCTTGTCGACCAGCGCCTGCCAAGCGGTCAGACTGACCAGTGGCAGCGCGGCGGCTTCGTTCATTCCGACAGTGTCGGGTTTGCGCGCGACGTCGTTCTCGTTGACAGCCAGGTATTCGGCGAAAGTGCCGATGCGGTCCTGGCTGGGTTTGGCATAGACCGCGTCGCCGGGGGCGAATCGCATCACTCGTGGCCCGGTTTTGACCACGATACCGGCCAGGTCATTGCCGAGAACGATAGGAAGTTTGTACGGCAGGAGGGGTTTGAGTTCACCGTTCCTGATCTTGAGATCCAGTGGATTGACGCTGGTGGCGTGGATCTGTACCAGCACGTCGTCGTCGCGCAGGTCGGGAACGGCCCGCTCGACCGCTTCAACGTTGTCCTTCTTGCCGTAGCGGGTGAGTGCGAAAGCTTTCATCGTGTGGCCTTCTCGGTGATCGGGGTCGTCGGTGCAACGCGCGCTGCGCGCAAGGGGATCTTGTCGGGTTTGCCGACATGGTTTTTGGGAATGGCATCCAGGACCAGGATTTCGGTTGGGCGTTTATAGCCGGCGAGGCCGAGTGCGCACCGGGCCCATAGGGCGTTGATGTCGACGGTGGCGCCGGGGCGCGGTGCGACATAAGCGACGACCACCTCGCCCCATTTCTCGTCAGGTGCCCCGATGACCGCCGCTTCGAGAACGTTGGGGTCGCTGGACAGGACGTCCTCGATCTCGCGGGGGTAGACGTTCTCGCCGCCGCGGATGATCATGTCTTTGGAGCGGCCGGCCAGCGTCAGGTAGCCCTCGGTGTCGAGGTGACCGATGTCGCCGGTGTGCAACCAACCGTCGATGACGGCGGCCGCAGTGTCCTCGGGGCGGCCCAGGTAGCCGCGCATGACGTTGGGGCCGGCGATGATGACCTCGCCGTCGTCGCCCGTGGGAACGTCGCGGCCGTTGGCGTCGACGATCCGAATCCGTTGACCCGGGAACGGCTTGCCCACCGTTCCGGCGCGACGGGGGCCGTCGATCGGGTTGATGGTCGAAGCGCAGGTGCCTTCCGACAGTCCGTAACCCTCGACGATGGGGATCCCGTAGCGAGTTTCGAAGCGGCTCAACAGTTCCGCTGGTGCCGGAGCTGCGCCGCAGATCGCGAAACGCAACGACGACGTGTCGGGGGTGACATCGTCCGGGAGGGCAGCGAGCATGGTGTAGATGGTGGGCACCGCACTGAAATAGGTGGGTCGCTCGCGCTCCATGACCTCGAAGAAGGTGTGGGGAGCAAAGCGGTCAACGATGACGACACTGGCGTCGGCCAGCAGTGGCGTGATCACACTGACGACAATGCCGTTGACGTGAAACAGCGGCAGGATCAGCAGGCAGCGGTCGGTGGGCCCGATCTGCAGGGCCTGGCGGCCCATCTGTGCCATCGCGTCCAGGTTGGCGTGGTCGAGCATGACGCCCTTGGGCGTGCCGGTGGTGCCGCTGGTGTAGATCAGCAGCGCCAGCGCGGAGGCGTCGGTGTGGGGTTCGTGGTCTGTTCCGACTGGTTCAGTAGCCAACTCGGCAACCCCTAGTGTGGGCACCTCGGTGGTGACGGTGATGTCGTCGTCGATCACCAGCAGTCGTGCCCCAGAGTCGGCGAGTTGGCGATTGACCTCATCGCCGGTGAGGCTCGGGTTGACCGGAGTGACGGCGGCGCCCAACCGCCAGGCTGCGAACAGCAGCGCCACGAACTCGACGCGGTTGCGCAGGGCGACGGCGACCACGTCGCCGACGCCGATCCCCAAACCGCGCAGTTGTTGTGCCGCAGCCTGAACGCGGTCGCGTAACTGTGCGTTGGTCAGAGCGAGGCGGGCGTCCGCGACGGCGGGCCCGTGCGGATCGTCCTCGGCCCGGCGGTCGGGCAGTGTGGGCAGCGTCATGGCACTCACGGCGCGGCGTATGTCGGTGTCAGGTGCCGGGTCAGGAATTCGATCTGATCGGCGATCAACTGCTCGAAGGCGTCGCCGAGGTAGAACGCGAAATGTCCCGCGCGGTAGTGCTTGATCTCCCCGCGGGGCGCCGTGCGTGCATAGCGTTCGGTCTCTTCGGGCGGGGTGACGGTGTCGGTGTCGCTGATGCAGAACAGGATCGGAAACGCGATCTTCTTCGCGTACCGGCCCGGCCGGTACGCCATGATCGTGGGAGCTACCCGAGCGGCGACCTCGTTGCGGAATGTCGAATTCGCCGGCAGGAGTGCCTGATAGCCGGGCAACGCATCCGGCGCGTTCATCAGGGCCAGCGTCCCCGGGGCACCGGCCAGTGGAATCATCGCCGGCTCACGCCGGCTCAAGATCGAGGCATAGTCGCGGGCCACCAGCGGCAGCACCTTGAGCGTGGCTTTCGGCCCCAGCGCTAGGGCCGAGGCCAATCCATCAGTGAACGGGCATTGGGCCACAGCTGCTTTCAGCTCGGGGTGACGCGAAGCAACCGTGATGGAGTGGCCGCCCCCGAACGAACTACCCCAGACCGCGATGCGCGTGCCGTCGACGTCGCGCCGTCCCTTCACGTAGGAAATGGCGGCATCCCAGTCGGCGAGTTGACGTTTGATCGACAGGAGCTGGCGGGGTTGACCCGAACTGTCACCGAAGTGCCGGTAGGTGAAGGCCAACGCCGCGATGCCGGCCTGCGCGAACCGCTCAGCGTAAGCGTCCAGCCGCATCTCGCGGGTGGCGCCGAGACCATGGCCCAGGATCACGACCGGCGGCGAGGTTACACCCGCGGGCAGGTAGAGCCACCCCGCGCAGGTGTCTTTGCCGGAGGTGAACGAGATGTCCTGGCGCGTAAACGACTGTGCCGAGGTCATTTCCGCTTCACCGCCACGCCGATGCCATCCAGCGCCGGCACCGTCCCCGATTCGAGCGCGCGGTCGTAGACGTCATCCTGATACAACGGCAGCTCACCCGAGGATTCGGTGTCCGCGAGATATTGCAGCATCAGCTGCTGGCCTTCCGGGGACTGGTCTGTGCCGAGGAACTCGGTCCGCTCGACGTGCAGCCCCTCCTGCAACGACATCGACCCACCGAAATAGACCGACCGTTTGATCGCCTCGATGGAACCCTTGGTCCGCTTGCCGAAGTATTCGGCCACCTCGACAGCCCGCGTCACGACATCCTCTGGGGCCACCACTTCGTCGACCGCTCCGTTGGCCAACGCCTGTGCGGGAGTGAAGGGCTTGCCTTCCAGTATCGCGATCAGTGATTTGTGCGTGCCGATCAGTCGGGTCAGGCGCTGGCTGCCGCCCCCGCCGGGCATGATGCCCAGCAGCACTTCGGGTTGGCCGATGACAAAGTCGCCGTCGGCCATGATCCGCAGATCGCACGCCCACGCGAACTCCGCGCCCAGCCCGAGCGCCGATCCGTTCAGGCCGGCGACGAAGATGACGCCGCTGGCGTTCATCTTCAGGAACGTGGCGTGCAGCCGATCGAGCTGGGCGACGCCGCGCAGCGGGGTTTTCTGCACGACCGAGTCCAGGACCCGGGCGTGATCCACGCCTCGGGCCAAACGCAGCGCGGCCGATGCGCTGCGGCGGCTCAACTCGGGCACGGCAGCACCTTCTGCCTGTAGCCATCGCACGTCGGCGTGGCTGACGAACCGACCCGGGCGTGCGCCGGTGAACACCACGGCGTGTACACCGGGATCACGGTCGGCCCGATCCACCAATGTCCCGAGCTGGCTCGCGATTTGGATGCCGAACAAGCTGTGCGGCCCACCGTCCACCCGAGCGACGAGCACCGGCCCGTGGTCCTCGATCACCAGATCGCCCCGTACCTGCTGTGTCATCGCTGTCCTCTCGACAGAACTCTTCTTCTATAACGAAGTTATGCCCAGACTATAACGAAGTTATGGTCTGGGCAAGAGTTAACTAGCCGCCGAAGAACTCAGGGAAATTGACTACGGACGAGGCTGCCCGGCCTCAAGAACATGCCAGGCGCTCACGAGATCCAGTGCCAGATCTGCTGGAGCAAGCCCGCCGACGTCAAGGACACCGGCGAGGCGGCCGTGCCGACGCGACGAACCGTCGACGTAGGGAGTCCCGATGGAATAGCGCCAGGACTCAGCGCACCAGCGTGGCACCGCCGTCCAATCGGATTTGCTGTCCGGTCATGAACCGTGACTCGTCGGCCAGTAGATACAGGGCCGCATAGCCGGTCTCCCATGCACTGGCCCGGCCCATCTTCAGCTTCACCACTTCGGCGTAGGCCTCGTCGACCTCATCAGGTTCAAAACCGAACAGCGATTGGGAATCTGTGTTGCCCAACGTCGAGTCGATCGGGCCGAGCATCAGGGTGTTGGCACGAATGCCGGCCCCGGCGAACTGCGCGCCGGTCAGTTCCGTGATGTAGTTCAAGCCGCATTTACCAAGGGCGTAGGGCATGATCCCGATGTTGAGTCCGACTTCGTTCTTGATGCTCGCAATGGACGAGATATTGATGATGCTGCCGGTGGAACCACCGTCGTTTTTCTCCATGCATTGTGCGGCAAAGAGATTGCAGTAGTAGCAGCCCAGCATGTTCACGTTGATGCCATGGTTGAAATCATCGGCGCTCATCGAGTTGTTCACCCGGTCGAACGGCGGGTTGATCGCCACGCTGTAGACCATCCCGTCCACGCGGCCGCTGGTCTGCATTACGGTGTCGAAGATGCGTTGACAGTCATCTTTCTCGGCCACATCGGCTTGAAGGGCATACGCCTTGCCGTTCTCTGCCGTGATCAGGTCCGCCGTCTCCTGTGCGGCAGCGAGGTTGCGGTCCACCACCGCCACTTCAGCGCCGTGGCGTGCCGCCACGACGGACGTGGCCCGGCCATTGCCGATCTTGGGACCGGGCATCTGCCCACCGCCCACCACCACAACAACCTTGCCTGACAGGTCGAACACGGCACGGTCGGGACGATCGAAATCTATTGACATGATTGCTCTTTCCTTCAGTGAGACGCCAGATAGGTTATTGAGAACGGATCGCCTGCTCCGGGCAGCCGTCGATCGCTTCCGCGACGGCACCTTCGAGCCCCGCAGGGATGTCGGTGGCAATCGCCTCTGCGTAACCGCCGTCGGTCAGGGTGAATACCTGCGGGCACAGCGCCGCGCATATTCCGTGTCCGCGGCACAGATCATCGTCGACGACAACCCTCATCGGGATACCTTTCCCGTGTCTGCGGCGGGGGTCAGGTTGAGGTGAAGATCGGTGAGACCCCGCAGGATGTAGGTCGGCACGTAGTCGTAGCGTCGTGCGTCGGCGGTTCCGTGCCGGGCCTCGTCTATCTCGATCGCACTTGTGCTCGCCAAGAGCCGCTCAATGACCACTTTCGCCTCGGCTCGGGCCAGCGGCGCGCCGATGCAGCTGTGGACACCACGCCCGAAGGCGATGTGACGCCGGGCATTGTGCCGGTCCAGGTCGAAGACGTCGGGGTTGTCGAATTGGCGTGGGTCACGGTTCGCCGCGCCGTAGTGCACCATCACTACAGTGCCCGCGGGGATCTCTAGGCCCCCCACCGTCGTGGTGGCGCGGGCAAGCCGGAAGTCACCTCGGATCGGGCTCTCGAAGCGCAGCGCCTCCTCGACGAAATTCGAGACCTGGTCGGGGTTACGGCGCAGGCGTTCTTGAAGTTCGGGATTCTCGGCCAGGATTTTCAATGCCGAGGACAGCAGCCGGACCGTGGTTTCCTGACCCGCCGAGAAGAGATTGGCCGCCACCCGCACCACATCGATGACCTCCGGGGTCGATCCATCCGGGAAGGTGGCCTGTGCCATCTCGGTCATGACATCACCACGGGGTTCGCGGCGCCGCTCCGAGATGTAGTCGGTGAACCGGGTGTAGAGGAACTCCAGCGGTGCATGCTGCATCACGGCGTCATTCGTACTGCCCAGCGAGTTGTCCCCGGCCAGCCTTTCGGTGAGCTCGGGACGGTCCGCCTCGGGCACGCCGAGGAGATCCGCAATGACCAGCAGCGCGAAGGGATTCGCGACGGCAGCGAGTAACTCGCCGCCACCGCCGGCCACATAGGGTTCGAGCACCTGATCGGCGAGACGCCACATGAACGCCTCGTTCTCCTTCAACCGCTTGGGGGTGATCAGGCGGCTCAGCAGCGAACGGTGCGCGGTATGCGTCGGCGGGTCGAACGACGGGAGTTGGTCGCTGAACGGCAACTCGTCCCGGTGCGCCTCGATGAGCGCCCGCACCTCAGATTCGTCGAGCCCTTCCAGGGGCACCGGAAAACCTGGGGTCGGGCCGGTCACCGTGTTGCACGACGAGAACGATTCATGGTCGCCCAGCACGGCCAACGCCTCGTCGTATCCGGTGATTACCACGACGTCTTGCGACGGTTCGCGAAGCACCGGACTGGCCGTCCGCATGCGCTCAAGGACCGGGTAAGGATCCTTGACCAGCGTCGGGTCATGGAAGAAGTCGACGCCCTCGAGAGGGGACGTCTCGGGCGAAGTCTGCTGCGGTGCGGTGTTCAACGACATGGCGTGCTCCTCGACTGGGCTGAGGCAGGCTGACCCACTTGGCGCAGATTTACTGACCAAACGTACAGCTGGTTACTGACCAATCGTACAGGCATATACTTTACGAATGGTCAGCCATCGCGAAATTGTTAGGAAAGCTACATTTAGGCCGTCGCGGTGAGCGGTTCCGCGCCGGTCACCGGCGGCACGACCCGCCAGAAGTTGATCGACGCCGCCATCGAGCTGTTCCGGCAACACAGCGTCGCCGGCACCTCGCTGCAGATGATCTCTGATGAGCTAGGTCTGACGAAATCGGCCATTTACCACCATTTTCGCACTCGCGACGAGCTGTTGAGCACCATCATGGAGCCGGTCATCCACGAGCTCGTCGAACTCGTGGAAACTGCCGAAGCCCAGCGCGGGAGTCGCGCACAAGCCGAATCGATGCTCGCCGGCTACGTGGCCCTGGCGGTATCGCACCGCGACCTGTTTCCCATCCTCACTGGCGACCCCGGCGTTGCCGAACTCCTACGCCAACAACCGCAATGGCGTGCGATCGTGAAACGCCAAGCGGGTCTGCTTGCCGGCGCCGAGCCCGGTGTAAGCGGCCAGGTGCGCGCAGCCATCGTCATGGCCGGCATCTCGGCGGCCGTCGGCGTGGAATTCGACGGCATCGACAACGGCGAACTCTACGACCAACTGGTCACGGGCGGCCGGCGCACACTCAACCTCCGACCACCACGGCCGGGGACGCCGGGCGACACGACACCGAGGCCGCCTTCCCACTGATGTGGGGCGCGACGCCGATCATCATCTGCCGCCGTCGCCTGTCGTTTCCAGAAGTGCGCCGGCAATGACACTCCACTGACCACTGACCCGCCAGCACCCGCATGAACAGTGGCCATTCTGCCCAATATCGTGAGGATCCAGCCAATCTGTTGACCCAAGGCCGGCTATCTGCTCACAGTCCGGGCCTTGGGGGTGGTGCGCATCGACCCCTTGGTCAAGTGCAGGATCAAGGCAACCGCGTCCTCCGAGTGGCCGACTGGAGTCAGAACTTCCCGTAAGAGCAGGCCACGCAGCGCGGCGACGGCGACGGTGGCCCTGTTCAGCGCCTCCTCGGCGTCGCGGCCTTCGCGTTCCGCGAGCGAGGCCAGCATCATGGTCAGGTCGTCGAGCGAGTCGATGAACTCACGAAAGTCCTCTGGGCTGTATGCGGCAAGTCCTACGACGTGAAAGAAGCCGCGGATACGGGACAGCCGTTCCGGGCGGGTATAGGCCCGCCAGATCGCTACGACGAGTTCGTCGAAGGTGCCGTGCTGGGCGGTCTCGAAAAACACTTCGTTGTCACGAGATCGCTGCACCTTGAGCATCGCCGCCAAGACGCCCGAGAGCGACACGAAATGGTACCGCAGCAGGGCGTGACTGGTCTCGGCCCGGGCGGCGACCTCACGCAGCGACATGGCCGGAGAGGGAAGGGACTCCCCGAAGGCAGCGAGAAGCCTCGCAAGAAGGCGCTCGCGTGCGTCGCCTTCGCCTTCCTTGCTTGACAAGATCACTCCGACACTTTATCCATTGGATAATATTTTTCCAATGGATAACGAACCGCTGAGAACGCCGGGCTGCGCGGCCGGCCGAGTTGTGAAGGACCTTTGATGAGCGCGATGTGGCAAGGCTGTCTCGCGGACACCGATTACTTCGAGATGCGTTCCAGCGGTGGGCATAGCTATGGCGTCTGGGTCACCACGCCACCCGGCTACGACCGCGCCACAACACAAGCGCCCGTCGTATACGTGCTCGACGGCAACTTTGCCGTGGGCCTGACGGCTCCGCTCATCGTGACCCAGATGGATCCCATGCAACGGATCCAGCCCTACATCCAAGTCAGCGTCGGGTACGCGGGCGAGGAAGCGCAGGACTGGGACCGGCTGCGCAACAGAGACTTCGTGCCACCCGGCGAGCCCATCGCCAACGAGCTCATCGATGCCGTGGAGATGGGATTGCAATCAGGCATGAGGACACGCGAAGAAGCTGACGCCTACCTCGCCGAATTACGCGACACCCACGCCGATGTGTTCCTGAGCTTCCTGACCGCGGAACTGCATCCGCGGATCGAACACGACTACGGCACCGCCACAAGCGGTCACGGCCTTTTCGGCTACTCCTACGGCGGACTTTTCAGTCTCTATGCCTGGCTCACCGGCAGCACCCTCTTCGAGAGCATCGCAGCGGGCAGCCCCGGCGTCATCGGTGAAGACAGTCAGATCTTCGCCCAGCTCGACAAGTTGGGCGACAGCCGGCGCGCCGCCAGGCTCCACGTGACCTTCAACGAACGAGAGCTTCTCGGGGTCCTGGCCGTTTACCAAAGCCTCGCGAAGAACACGGCCACCGTCCTTCACCGCCTCACCGCACGCAGCGAATCGATCACCCGCGAGATCCTGCACGAAACGCACGTGACCGGCCTGCAGGCTTCGTTCCTCAGTTACCTCAGGACTTGCCGCGCCTTGTAAGCGCACGCGCGTCGTCTCTTCACCGGACGCAAAAACGCTGCCACGAAAAGCAACTGAGCAACTACCGAAGCGGGGTAACGCGATCATTTCGTTTCCTCGGCCAGCTTCTCCAGAAGCGGTGTCAGCCTGAAGTCAACGAGCTTGCGCATGACCAGCGAGGTGTTGGTCTGCTCGACACCGTCAATATCGAGGATCCGGCCGGCTACCCGGTAGAGATCGTCCGCCTCACGGGCGACCACGTGAATCAACAGATCGGTAGCACCGCCGAGTCCCTGCACCTCGACGACTTCGGGAACCTGCTCCAGGGCTCGGGCGATGGCAGCGAGCTTGCGCTGCGTCACGCGCGTCAGGATGAACGCCGCCAACGGGTAACCCAGTGCGGCGGGATCGATACGTCTCTCGAACGAACGCAGGACCCCTAATCGCTCCAACTTGTGGATGCGTGCCTGGACAGTGTTGCGCGACAGGCGGGTCTTGTCGGCCAATGCGATCACGGTGGCCCGAGGATCGTCGTTGAGAGCCTTGAGGATCCGAGCATCCAAAGCGTCGACTCTGGTTTGCGTGGTCAATATGACAACCTCCAACTGAATGCCCGAACGCCGACTTCAGCAAAATGCTCAGTCGTTCCACTTGAGCTTGTCCAAAGTGTAGATCGATGCTCGACTTGACAGCGAGTTCTGCACCCATACGGAGCTCCGATGACCGCGTCATCGCGGTCGGCAGCGCCTGTGCTCTCACTAGAGCCCGCTTGCTGCGGCGCGCCTTCGCCGTGTTCACGACCTGAGCACGGCGGAGGCCGGTCACCCCACAATCTGGAACTCGCATGCAAGGAAACCACTGATGGACCGCTCGCAATCAGTCGATGCACGGCCTCGTGTCGCCGACACGTCAGCAGACACCGCCCTCCGTGAAATCGAGGACCGCGTGTTGTGGTTATCGACGTCGATCATCCACCACGCCAACCGTGTTCGGCCCAATCCGACCGGTCTGAAGGTGGGAGGCCATCAGGCGTCGTGCGCCTCCATGACCTCGATCATGACGTCGCTGTGGTTCGAACAGCTTCAACCAGGCGATCGGGTGTCGGTGAAGCCGCATGCCTCGCCCGTGCTGCACAGCATCCATTACCTGCTGGGCGAACTCGATCAGAAGTACTTGACTACTCTGCGCGAGTTCGGTGGTCTGCAGTCCTACCCGAGCCGATCGAAAGACCCTGATCCCGTTGATTATTCGACAGGGTCGGTGGGGATTGGGGCAACTGCGCCTATATGGGGCACGATCGCCCGCCGCTACGTCGATACGCAGATCGGCGCCGCAGGAAAGGGCCGCCAGTACTCGCTGGTGGGCGACGCCGAACTCGACGAGGGGGCGGTCTGGGAAGCCATCCTGGACAACTCCGTCGCCGAGCTCGGCGAGATCGTCTGGATCGTCGACCTCAACCGCCAATCACTCGACCGCGTCGTGCCGAACATCGCGGCCGGACGGCTGGAGGCAATGTTCTCGGCCGCCGGATGGCAAGTGATCAATGTGAAGTTCGGCGCCCAGCTTGAGTCATTGTTCGACCACAGCGGTGGGGACGCGCTGCGCACCCGCATTCTCGAGATGCCCAACCCCGAGTACCAGCGTCTGCTGCGCTGCTCAGCCGAGGAGCTACGGGAGAGGCTGCCCGGCAACGGAATAGGTGCCGACCAGATCTCGACCCTGATCCGCGACCTGGATGAGAACACGTTGCTGGCCGCGATCCGCAATCTGGGCGGCCACGACCTCGGCGCACTGCGCGCCGCCTACGCCCAAATCGATGACACCCGTCCGACGGTGATCATCGCCTACACCATCAAGGGTCACCGACTGCCCACTCAGGGCCACCCCCAGAATCATTCGTCACTACTCACCGTCGAGCAGTACGAGCAGTTGGCCACGGAACTCGGTATGGACCCGAGCAGTCCTTGGCAGCGTTTCGCCACCGATAGTGCGCCCGAAGTGCTCTGCACCACGACTGCCGAGAGGCTGCGGCGCGAGCCGGTGACACTGTCGCCTCCGCCCGCCGTGCCCGTTGACACCGGTCGCACTCCCTCGGGCACATCGTCCACCCAAGCGGCCCTGGGCCGGGTGCTGCTCGACCTGAGCCGTCAAGCTCCGGACGCGGCCAAGCGTGTGGTGACCGTGAGCCCCGACGTCAGCTCAACGACCAACCTGGCCGGTTGGCTCAACAAGGTTGGCGTGTGGTCGCCGAATGAACGTCGAAACTGGTTCGACGACGACCCCGAGACGATCATGCACTGGCGGGAGAGACCGACCGGACAGCACATGGAACTCGGTATCGCCGAGACCAATCTTGTCGGCTTGATCGGTGAGCTCGGCGCGACGTGGAGCCGGTGGGGCGAACCCCTCTTCCCGATCGGTGTGGTCTACGACCCATTCGTGGAACGTGCCTTGGAGCCGTGGTCCTACGGCATTTATGCAGGCGGACAGTCGATTCTGGTCGGGACCCCCTCCGGTGTGTCACTCGCGGCCGAGGGCGGCGCACATCAGTCCATCAAGACACCGTCGATCGGCCTTGAGCAACCCGGTTGCATCAGTTACGAGCCGGCATTTGCCATCGATGTCGAGTGGACGTTGCTGTCATGCATCGGCCAGTTGGGTCGGCCGGACGGCTCGTCGTCGTATGTGCGACTCTCCACGCGGCCCGTGGACCAGACTTTGGCATCGGTTCCCGACGACGCCGCTGCGCGGGAACGCCGGAGAAAACAGGTGGTCGCCGGTGCGTACATGCTGCGGCGAGCCGGTGGCGTACCTCAGGTCAGTGTGGTCGCAATGGGAGCGATGATCACCGAATCCCTGCGGGCGGCCGACCGGCTCGCCGAGGAGGGAATCGATACCGACGTCATCTGCGTGACCAGCCCAGGCCTGCTGTTCGACGCGCTACGAGCTCGCCGCGGGCTTTCCGAGCGCCCCAGCTGGATCCTCGACCAGGTCTTCCCGGCGGAGCGAGCGGCCCCGATGGTGACCGTGCTCGACGGACACCCACATACGTTGGCATTTCTCACCGGTATCAACAATGTGGCGGGAGCCGCTCTGGGAGTGAGCCGATTCGGACAGGTCGGCTCGCTCGACGATGTCTACCGGTATCACGGCATCGACACCGACAGCATCGTCAGCGCAGCACTCGACCTGGCCGAACGGAGCGTGAAATGACTTCCGCCACAAGCATTACCAACGTGGAACTGCCCGCTCTTGGCGAGGCGGTCACCGAGGCCACCATCACCCGGTGGCTCAAAGCAGTAGGCGATGAAGTGCAGCCTGACGAACCCCTGCTCGAGGTCGCCACCGACAAGGTCGATACCGAAGTCTGCTCTCCCGCAGCCGGGATCCTGACTCAGATCATCGAACCGGAGGACTCCGTGGTCGAGATCGGCGCGGTCATCGCGGTGATCAGCGCTACCGACGCAGCGCCCACGGAGGAAACGGCCAATGAGCCAGAGAGCGTTCCAGAAGTCGCCGAGCCGGAACCCGAACCGGAACCTGAACCGGCTGAATCAGCAACGGAGCGCGTCGAGAAGCTCTCGCGGATCCGGCGCACGATTGCTCAGCGCATGCTGACATCCCTGCAGACATCGGCACAGTTGACGACGGTGGTCGAAGTCGACCTGACCAATGTGGCGCTGGTGCGCAACCGCAACAAAGCCGAATTCGAGGGCCGGACCGGCCACAAGCTGTCCTATCTGCCGTTTGTCGTCGGCGCTGCCGTGGAAGGCCTTGCGGCACACCCGGTGATCAACGCTTCGTTGAACGCCGACTGCACCGAGGTCACCTATCACAGTGCCGTCCATCTAGGTGTTGCAGTCGATAGTGACAAGGGTCTGATGGTGCCGGTGATCCGCGACGCCGAGTCAATGACGTTGGCCGGCTTGGCAGCGGCCATCGCGGCATCGGCCCTGGCGGTGAGATCGGGGACGGTACGGCCTGACGATCTGTCGGGAGGAACTTTCACGATCACCAACACCGGAAGCCGCGGTGCGCTGTTCGACACCCCCATCATCAATCAACCCCAATCAGCCATCCTGGGTGTCGGGACAGTGGTCGAACGACTGGTTCCTGGGCGCGACGAGCTTGGCAACCTCGTGGTGAAGACGAGTTCGATGGCCTACCTTTCGCTGTCCTACGACCATCGGATCATCGACGGCGCCGACGCCGCACGCTATCTCGGCACCGTGCGCCATCGCCTGGAGCGCGGCTTCGACGATGCGGACCTTCGATGACAAAAGAACCGCGAAAAGCGGGACGACCTACAAATATCAACTCGCACATGCTTACTGAAACTGGCCGCATGCTCTCGTTTGTGGCTCGATGGGCACCGTTCGATCACGGCGACGAGTACATCTTGCCGGAGTTCGGCATCGCACCGTCGACCTTCTATCATCGGGTGCTGGTGGCCGTTCGGGAAGCACCGCCCCGGGCGATGCGCGAATCCGATCGAGAACGTGTGATCGGAATCTGTTTGGCGAAACTCGCCGCTCTCGGTCATTCCGACCAAGCTCGCGCGACCGATCACGCGCAGAGATCTTGACCACCGGGACCGAACTCCCTCTCGTACGCAGGGCCGCATGGTGCTGAACACGATCGACCGCACCGGGAAGGTGCTCGATCTCTTCACGGCTGAGACACCAGAGTGGGGTGTGACGGCGGTGGCCGCGAGGCTGCAGCTGCCGAAGTCGACGACCTTCGACATCATGTCCAGTCTTGCAGCAATTGGTCTGCTGCAACAGACTTCAGGCGACCGCTATCGACTCGGCTGGCGCGTTCTGCTCTTCAGTGGCCGGCTCATGAGTTCCAGCTGTTTCAATGCCGATACAAATCGGCGTGTGGCAGCGCTCTCCCACCAGCTCTCAGCCGCGGTGACCGTCGGCGCGTGGGATGGTCGAGGCGTCGTCTGCATCACCAATGCATCCGCAGATCGGACGGATCCGATAGTCACTCGCGGAGTTCATATTTCCGGTCACACCTCGGCACTCGGGAAGTTGCTCATGGCGCAGCTACCGTGGTCCACGGTTGAAGAACTCATCGACCGCAACGGATTGCCGAGGCTCACGGAGAACTCGGTGGTTGACGTGAATATCCTTCATGCGCAGCTCATCTCCGCCCGACGCGACGACGTCGCGATAGAGCACGGTGAAACCATCCCGGACCAGTCATGTATTGCCGTAGGCATCCATCAGCGTGACCACCGGGCGATTGCGGCATTATCGATCAGCGCGCCAACGGAACGCCTTCTGAACCGTAGAGAAGAGTACTGTCGCATCGCCCGCCGGACAGCGCGTAGCCTCGTCCAGAACGCGGTTCCGCCGGACTGAACCCTCAACGTCGGCTGACCAATCCCGTTGTGCGCGAGTGAGCCGCGAGCCCTCTGGTCAGCAAGGCAAGGTGGCTCTCGCCGCACACGGTTTAGCGGTGTGGGTCGGCCGGGCGAATGAGGTTGCCAGCTCCTTCGGTGCCGTTGACCGCGTCACCGTGGCCGACGAAAGATCGTCGCTACGCGCCACGCTGGCTCCGGCGACGTCAGTTCCATGAGTGAAGGACATCGCACCCATCCCTACCGCTGCCGCCACACCCATCACCGCTGACAGCGCTTTGACTCTTCCAATAGTGCTGGCTCCCATGGTGTTCTCCCATCGAACGTGACGGCCCGCCGATATGCCCGAGGGCCGATGACAGTGACAGGAGCCACATTGCCTGCGAGACGTGATGCACGTCATTGACTGTCCGGCTATTTCGGATCGGCCTCTTCTCCGTGGTGTTGATCGTGAATTTCGGAGTCGTCAGGGTGTGGTTGGATGCCCAGGTGCATTGCCTGGGAGGCTGAACCGGCGTCGGCAAGCGGAAATGCCGCCGAGCTGGTGACCTAGCAAGGGCCCGTAGGGGGCCGATGGCCGCGGAGAGCTGCGACGGTGAAGCGGATTTGGTCGATGAGCAGTGCGGCGTGATGGCCAGGGTGGTCATAGCCGGTGGTCCGCGGGTGCGCGACAAGTCGAGCAGCGATAGAGTACCGTCGCTGTCCCGCAGGGATTCTCGCGCACTCAAGCTGTCCGATCGCCTTGACCTCGGTGACGCTCACCCAGATCCCTCGTTGATCCTGTTGTTGGTGAACCAGGTTCCATCGTTGAGCGCCTCAACCGCCCAGCTGTTGACGACACAGGTCTGGTCGTAGCGGATCAGGTGCGGTGGTCGATCACGCCCAGGTCGTCGGCCAGGTAGGTGAAGGTGCCGCTCTCGTTGAGCGACACCGAGTTTGCGATGTTGCCCGTGCTGACCAGCGGCGGATTGGCGGACTGCACGGTGCAACTGACGTGGTCGCTGTCGATGCCGCACAGCGTGCGCCCCAACTCGGTTCTGATGTAGGTGGCCCCATTTGGCCCCGTCGGCAGGATCTCGCCGACGGCGGCGGTAGCCGGGGCACCGCGTACTCCTCACGTTGCGCGCCATCGAATACCGATCGGCAGCCCCGAAACCCCCGGCCGGGGCTGCCGATCGCACCGCTGCGACCCGATGGGGAGTTCGGGTCGCAACGATGAGTCTTGGTTCCGGGGGAATTACGGCGCTAGTTCACCCGCTCGGTCGGGCTGTCGGTGTTGTGCAGATACCACAGGCCGTCGTCGTGCTGCATGCAATACCAGTACTTGAGGAACGCGTCGTTATCGATGTTCTCAAGGCGCTGATCGGGTCCGTCCTTGATGCACGACGCCTCCGTCTGCCAACTCCGCGGGACACCGTTGGCGTCCCGCACGACCACGTCATCGGCGTGCGCGATGCCGGCGGTGGCCATCACGGCGCCCAGCGCCAGCGCTGCGGCCACGGCAAACTTCTTCAGCACAGGGTTCTCCTCACACTCGGGGCCGGGCCGGACAATCCCGCGCAAACCGAGTGGAACCTAGCGAGAGAACGTCGAGTTCGCTTCCGGAAAACTCACAGGCTGTTGAGAAATCACCGGCGGGCGACCCCTACGGGGAAAGATCCGCTGCTGCCTTTACTGGGCGTGCCGTCGGTATTGGCTGGGGGTCAATCCGACCCGGCTTTTGAACGTGGTCGCGAAGTGACTGGGTGTCGAAAATCCTATGGCTGTGGTGATCTCAGTAACACTCAACGTTGAGGTAGCCAGCAGGTGTTTTGCGCGCGAGATGCGTTGGTCGATGACGTATTGGTGTGGGGTGGTGTGAAACGCTTCGTTGAAGGCTGCGGCGAACCGGTTGATAGGCATGCGGGCGATATCAGCAAGTTCCTGCAGACTGATATGTACGTCGAGACTGTCTTCGAGGTATTCGCGCAGCAGAGACTGCATGTTGGCGCTGAGGGTCTTGGGTGCCTGCTCGACATCGACCGCGGCGGCGGGGATGTAGCGATCTCTGAGGTGCAGACGCACCGTCTCGTTCAACGAGTCTTGGAGCAGCCGAGCACCCACGTCGCTGCGGTCCCGCAGGCCATACATGCGTTGCACCAACTGAAACAGCAGGTGATCGCGCCCTACCGCCGGCGCCAGGGGGTACGCCCCTAGCGCAGCAGTGGGAACTGTGAGTTGGCAGTAGTCGGCCACCGTGTTGCCGCGAGCAAGCGCAGCGCCTCGGTGTTCAGCAGGAAGTATCCAGACACTGCCCGCTTGTGGTGTCTCAACTCGGCGTGTGCCCATACTTTCGACGTCGTATTCCTTGGCGAGGACACGTCCGCCGCGGTAGACCATGATGGTGTGGGCGGGTTGCAGAAATTCGCAGTCCGCCGATCCATCGAGGTGCTGGCTGACATACTCGAAATCGACATTCATAGCTCTGGACGCTCTCCTGCCGCATTGAAGGGCTCAAGTATTCGAGTATCTCGTAGCTGCGCCGGAGGTACGGCATCAGTCCATATTCGACCCGTTCGCTGCACATTAGCAATGTGACAAGGCGGCGGCTGTGGGGTTTTTGACAAGCGAGCGGTTTTCGAAGGTGCTCTTTGCTGCCGGGTCACTAACTTGGTCGCCAGGGGGCGGCATGCACCTCTGCATTACAGGGTCCAGCGGGGCATCCAGGCGCGCCGATACCCAATAGCGTCGCCGGCCGCGACCGCGGACGCCAGCATCAGTTTGAGCAGGAGGACATTTTCCATGGCTAACCACGGCAACTACAACCCAGAGAAGGTCAGCTTCGACTCGCACGGAGAGCCCATCGCGGGGGTGCTGTACCGCCCGAACGGCGATGGACCATTTCCGGCCGTCGTGATCCTGGGGCCCTACTCGTTCGAAAAGGAACAGGCTCCGACCCATTACGCCACCCGTCTGGCCGATGAAGGCTATGCCGCGCTGGCGTTCGATCCACGCACCGTCGGGGAAAGCAGCGGCACGCCGCGGCGCCTGGAGAACCCCAAGATGAAGAACGAGGATGCGGTCGCCGCTCTGGACTACATCGTCGGCCGCGGCGACATCGATTCGGACCGTGTGTACGGGCTCGGGGTATGTCAGGGCGGTCCGGAGTGGCTCGACATCGCGTCCTACGACGACCGCGTGCGCGCGGTAGCAGCAGTCACCGGCTATTACCGCGACCATGAAACCGACCTGTTCATGATCGCCGCCGGTGTCAGTGAGAACCCGTTTGACCCCGCCACCGCACCCACGACCGAACAACTCGAGGCTCTTCTGGCCGCCCGACTTGAGCGTGCCCGCCAGGCCAAGGCGCTCTACGAGGAAACCGGTGAGGTCGTTTACCAGCCGCTGGTTTCGCCCGACCTCGGCGATCCGATCAAGGGTTCGGATGCTGGTCTGCCCGGGCCGCTGGTGTGGAGCTGGTATGGCTCATGGACGCTCAAAGGCTGGGAGAACCGCTACGCGATCATGAGCGACCTCGACCACTTCGACTACACCACCGTGCCCGGCGTAGCCAAACTGCAAAAGCCGGCACTGCTCGTACACTCCGACTCCTGCATGAATCCTGCCGCCGCGCGGCGGCACTTCGAGTCCATTCCGACGTCAGACAAGAAGCTGATCTGGGAGAACGGGACCAATCACTTCCAGTACTACGACCAGCCCGACATTGTCGACCGCACCGTCGGTCACGTGGCCGACTGGTTCGAGAAGCACACTTAACCTGCCGGTTGAGCCGGACCCACTGAGGCTGGTCTGGCTCAGCCCCTGGTCGGGCCTCATACCGTCCCGCCCGGCGCCATTGTGATTCCGCCGGATGGAGGCCCGGCGTCAAGCGCCTCGCGGATCGGCCCAAGGAGACGGCCTCGCACGCTGTGGTCCTGGAGATGTGGCGGGTTCTGGACGAGCATCGCGACTACCTGCGCCACGTATGAGACGGCTTGTCAGCCGATCTGGCAGACCCACCCGCCGTCGCTGTCGGGCACGTACACGCCGGGGACGCCCATGCCGGTGGTGCAAGCCGAGCCGCCCGGGTCGTCGTCGCGCTGCTCGGTCGGCGCCGAGGTGTTACCGTCCCCACCGTTCTCACCCGGATCCGTACCAGCTCCGCGGTTCGGGTTGGTGCAGATCGTGCCCTCGCACGGCACGTACGATCCGTCGCCGTTCGGGTTCGGCATCACAGCGCCGCCGTTCTCCGATGGGTCATCTCCTGCACCGTGATTCGGGTTGATGCAGATCGTGCCCTGGTCCCGACCGGCACAGCTCGGCTCGGTGTTGTTGCCACCAGGTGCGGGCACGGAAGACTTGGGCGTCACTGTGACGGTGCGGGTCGGTGCCTTACTCGGGGCGGGCGCGGGTGCGTCCTCGGGTGCCCCGCACGCTGCGGCCACCAGAGTGAGCGCAGCTAGCGCCGAGGCGAGGCGGATTGTGCGGGTTCGCATCTGGTTCCTAGTTCGTCTGTGGTGATGATTGCCGGCGTTCCTTCAGTGGCACGCAGTTGGGCGCTGAACGCAAAATCCGGTTACCGAAATGGGATCAAAACGGCAACCGGATCGCACGCCTACGACGCCTATTCGTGTGACGCGTGCCCAGGATACGAATCTCGCCTTGCGGACGCTTTCGAAAAATCCGACCACTTGCCAATAACCTCCAGTTCCCGGTATCGCTGGTGGTGAATTCCAACCTGGTCGTGGTGCGCGATCGCAGGGCAGCGCCGAACCGCGAGCCGCTCAAGTCGGTTCACGGATGACCTTCATCCGCCAGAGCCGGTCCTGCACTACGCCTGCGCGTATCGACTGGTCTCAGGTGAGTCGATCGACGATCGCTGCGCACAACCGTGGGTCGGAGAACGTTTTGGTCCACCCGGACAAACTTTCGTTGGAGGCGATCGCAACCGAGGCCTTCTCTTCGCGTTCGGTGAGGACCTGGAACAGCAGCTCGGCGCCGCGACGATCGAGTTCCATGTAGCCCAACTCGTCGATGCAGAGCAGATCAACTCGGCCGTAGCGAGCGATGGTCTTGGACAGCCAGCCGAATTCCTCTGCACCCCAATATGTCTGACCACCAGCGTCGACCCGTTCCGGTGCCCACGAAACCGCGAGATTCCCTTTTGGTCTGCTGGATTGACTGGTGTAGAGCCCTTCGCCGTCGCTAACCGTCACTCGGTGCCGCGGCACCGTCGCTCAGGGACCGCTGCAAGCGACGCATTCTCGCAAGCCACCCGTCATAGTCCGCGGCCTTGCCGCGGAACATACCCAGAACCTCTTGGTGGGGTAGAACCATGAATCGCTCCGCACGTACGGCGCCGATCGTCTCCGCCGCGACCTCCGCTGCGCTGATGACGCTGCCGGACTTGATGATCGACTGTGCGCCGATCCGGCGCGACAGGCCTGGGGAGGACCGCACTGCGGTGAGAAGGGGCGTGTCGACTCCGAGCGGACACACACAGCTCACGCCTATTCCCTCCTCGCCGTGGGTGATTGCAAGCCATTCAGCGAATCCGATCGCGGCGTGTTTGGTGACCGCGTACCCCGCCGCGCCCAGTTGCGTCAGCAGGCCGGCCGCGGATGCGACCGACACGAAGTAGCCGCTGCCGCGGCTGCGCCATCCCGGTAACAGCAGCCTGGCAGCATTGACATGAGCGCGCAGGTTGATCGCAAGGACCTTGTCCCAGTCGGCGGATTCGCCGAGACCCGCAGCCCCCATGATGCCGGCATTGGCGACGAAGATGTCCACGGGCCCGAAGTGCCGTTCGGCCTCAGCGATCAAGCTTGTGACGCCGTCAACGGTGGATGCATCCGCCCGGATGCTCGTCGCCGCGTCACCGACGCTCCTGGCAGCTTCGGCAGCGTCACGCTCGTCGAGGTCGCCGATGACGACCTGCGCCCCATTCCTGGCGAGTTCGACCGCCAGTGCCCGGCCGATTCCTGATCCCCCGCCGGTGACGACAGCAACCTTGTTCTCGATCTGCATTCTGATCCCATCCGCGTCGGTTTGACGTGACCGCAGTGGCGATGTCGATTCAGCGGGGCAACACGGTGACGGGAATCTCGCCGGAGTGGTATCGCTGCCGCATCAGCTTCTTGTCGTACTTGCCGACACCGGTGCGCGCGATAGAGCCGACCACGGCCCACCGCTCAGGCAGCCACCATCGCTGTACGCGCTCCTCAAGCCAAGCCTTCAGATCTTCGACCCGCGCGGCGGAGCCGGGGCGCAAGGTCACCAATGCGAGTGGCCGCTCATCCCAACGGGTGTCAGGTACGCCGATCACGGCAGCTTCGATCACATCGGGATGACCGGCCAGAGTGGTTTCAAGGTGCACGGAGCTGATCCATTCGCCGCCAGACTTGATGACGTCTTTGGCTCGGTCGGTGAGCGTCAGGTATCCGTCTGCGCTGATGTGTCCGATGTCGCCCGTGTGGAGCCAGAGTTGTCCGTCCGAGTCGGTGGAGAAGCTCTCGGCGTCGATGCCGCCGTGGTAGCCGCCAGTGATCCAGGGACCACGCACCTGCACTTCGCCAACCGATCGGCCGTCGCGGGGCAGAACAGTTCCCGCCTCGTCGACGATGCGTCCTTTGGCGCCGAACAGGAATCGGCCTGTGCTGTTGAGCTTTCGCTGCTGATCGGTCGTGGCCGTGTTGCCTGGGACGTCGGTGATCGTCACGATGGGACTGGTTTCGGTCATGCCCCACGCTTGGACCAGCGGAACCGCGAATTCATCGCGATACGCGGCGACAAGGGACGACGGCACCGCGGCGCCGCCACACAGCACTCGACGCAACGAGTCGATTCGATGGCCGGGATTGTCGCGCAGCCACAGCAACATGTCGTTGAAAACCGTAGGAACACCGCCAGACAACGTGACGCCGTGTTTGGCGATCATGTCGACGAGCGTGTCGGGCTTGAGGTGGCGGTCCGGCAGTATCAGTGTGGCGCCGGCCATCAGCGACGCATATGGAATGCCCCACGCGTTGACGTGAAACATCGGGACTATGGGAAGCACCCGGTCACGGGCGGAGATTCCCGCAACGTTGGCCGTGCAGACGGCAAGCGCGTGCAGGTAGACCGACCGATGACTGTAGACCACGCCTTTGGGATCCCCGGTGGTTCCGCTGGTGTAGCACATCGCCGCTGCGCTGTGTTCGTCGAGCACTGGCCACGCGAACGTGGTCGGCTGGCTGTTCACGAGTTGCTCATAAGCGATCACGTTGGGCACCAGACGTGATACCTCGGCCAGCTGAGCGTCGGTCGGGTCACCGGCTATTACCAGCGCCGCCAGTTCCGGCATCAGCGGCAACGCTGGGAGCAACGTGTCGAGCAAACTGGCATCGACGATGACGATCTTGTCGCCGGCATCGGAGGCGATGTAGCCGAGTTGATGTGGTGTGAGGCGAATGTTGAGGGTGTGCAGGATCGCGCCGGAACAGGGCGCGGCGAGGTATGCCTCGAGGTGCCGCTGGTTGTTCCACATGAAGGTCGCAACCCGGTCACCGGCTTCGATTCCGAGGCCGGCCAATCCGTTGGCCAGTTGAGCTGCGCGCGTGGCAATCTCAGAGAATGTGGCGGCTTGTACGGCGGTGTTGGCGCCGACATAGGTGAGGACCTCTGAATCACCGAAGGTGCCGTCGATTCCGTCTAGGATCGCGGTGAGGGTCAGCGGTACGTTCTGCATGGTGGCATGGATGTCCATGGATGCGGTCTCTCCGATTGTCTATCGCGCTCAAGAAGCGTGAGGTGTCAAGGGGCAACGGCGGAGAGCCTGCACGGCTCCGAGGTCGCGGCAGGCTCAGAGACGACCAGCTCGCACACGGACTTCAGCTGTGCATGTTGCACGTAGTCGGCCAAAGTCACTGTCGTGAAACCGAGCTCGATCAGCATCGCGGTGATACATCCTGCGACCAACTCCGGCTGCGGCACCGAGAACCTCGGCGCCGAGGTGATAGGTGGCCGTAGGTACACGATGATTCCGCCGTGAGCAGCGATACGCTCGTGACACCCCTCAAATTCGACTCTGCATTCGCAGCCAGAGGCGAGAAGTGGGTCACCATGGACACATTCCGTGATGACATACACGGGTGGATCGATATCAGGTACGGAGGCGCCGATGAACACCGTATGCCGAGCGCCCGTCAGATGGTCTTCAAAGTCGACTGCTCTGAGCGCCCGGCCCGCCAGCTGGTCCAGTCGGTTCTGAACCAGCGTGACCCGTTTGCGACGTCCATCACCGTGGAAAAGGCGGTGGTGCACGACGCTGTCGATGTGCACCATCGGCAAGCGATGGTTCTGAGCGAACACACTGACCGCGGGTTCCCGCAGTAGTTCGCCGTCCTCCCCCAGGAGGGCGGCGGTCAGTCCTACAGGTGGAAGCCCCGCTATGTCACAAAGATCCACCGTCGCCTCTGCGCTCCCCCGGCGTTTGAGCACCCCGCAGCCTGCAACCCTCACTGGGAGAACATGACCGGGCCGCACCAGATCACTTGGCCGGGAGCTGTCGCTTGCCAGAACGCGCGCAGTGCGGGCGCGGTCGGTCGCGCTGATGCCGGTACCGATACCGGATGCCGCGTCCACCGCGACCGCAAACGTGGGAGCTTCCACATTTGAGTCATCGTCACGGGCCATGGTCGGCAGATCCAGTTCCTCTGCTCGACGTGCGGGCAGCGCCGCACAGATCAGCCCCGAGGTGAACCTCACCAGCCATGCCGTCCAATGCGGCGTGGCATGAGCAGCCGCGATCACTACGTCGGCGACAACCTGGTCATCGGCGCCGTTGACAACGAGAACCGGAGTCCCAGCGCGCAGAGCCGCACCGGCGCGCTCGATCGCCAGCCGAGACACACAGCTGTGCGCCGTCATGACTCATGTCCGACCGCGAACGTTCGAAATCGGCTGTCGTGAAAGAGAAGCGGCGACGCGTCGAGGTCCGTCGCAGCGGCCTTGACTTCGAGAATGACCACATCATGGTCACCGGCGGAAACGGTCGTAGAGATCTCGCAGTCGAGTTGGGCCACCGCATCCGATAGCAGCACCGCGTCCGATTCGGTGGCGAACCAGGACACTCCGGCAAATCGATCCACATTCTTCGCCGCAATCTGCCGACACGCGGCCTCTTGCCGCGATTCCAGGACAGAGACGCCGAGATGGCGTCCGTCAGCCAGGTGCGGCCAGGTCGTCGACGTGTGCTGCACACAGATCGACACCAACGCCGGATCGATGGATACCGGGGTGAACGAGGTGGCAACAATCCCGACCGGTTGTCCATCACGCAGTGCGCACACCGCCGCGACGCCAGTTGGATAACGACCGTAAAGCTTGCGCAGTTGCGCCATATCCCGGTCAGAGTTCCCGGTAGAAACGGGATCGAGGGTAGTCATCGCTTGCACTCCGTTCTCGTGGATGTCACGCGCCCCTGGCGCGGGCGTAGTCGGCAATCAGGGAGGTGACCGCGTCGAGGCACGCCTTCCCGATCCGCGCCGAGGCGCCTTCTGGGTCACCCAGAACCCCGTTGGCGGAGACTGCTCCGATTCCGTCTTGAAATGCCCGATCGAGTAGCTGCTGGTCCACCTTGCCGGTGTAGCCTCGGGCGAACCGGTCGATGCGGACCTTCTGTGGGTGAAGGGCCAGCATCACCGACGTCTCTGCGATGTCAGCGTGCCCTCCCACGTTGGCGCCCATAGATGCCACGCTGTCCGCCGCCCATTGCCACGCGTTCAAGATGGCCTCGGTATCGGAGAAGACGATGACTGTCAGCGGCGCGAGTGCCGCCGTGAGTCGCACCTCGAAGTCACGCATCACGGGATGGTTCCCGATATGCCCGGAGAACATGACGATTCGTTCGAAGCCATCCTTGGCGAGGTGTCGACAGTAGTCTTCGCACACCGATTCCAGCGTGGACGCGCGAAGCGACAGGGTGCCGGTGAATCCGAGGTGGTGCGGTGAGTACCCCACCCGCACGGTCGGCAGAACCAGCGCGCCCCCGAGATGGCGCGCGACCCGCACCGCGAGTTCGTCAGCATGATCGGCATCCATCGACAGTGGCAGGTGCCCGCCGTGCTGTTCGACCGCTCCCAGCGGGAGAACTGCTGTGCGTGCTCCTTCCGAGATCGCCGCGCTGATCTCGGCGCTGGTCATGAACTCGATCCGAACCTCGTTCATCCATTCACCTACTTCAGATCGCCGCCGGCGAACCGCGCCTGGCGGGCGATCTCCCCCTGCTCACCGGCGTCGTACATCTCATCGACAAGGTCGCGGAAAGACGCAAGGATTGCCGAGCGCCGTATGGTGCCCTTGAGAGTCAACTCGCCGTCCGCGGCCGAGAGCGGCCGTGGCAGGACGCGGAACTTCTTCAATTGCAGCGGCCTCGCGAGCTCAGAATTGACTTCGTCGATCCATGTGGCAAGCGCGGCATCTCGGTCAGCCGTGAGCAGCGTCCGCGTCTCCGCACTCACGCCGACCAGTACGGTCAGATACTTGCGTCCCTCACCGACGACAATCGCCTCATCAATGAGTGGACTGGCCTTGAGTCGGAGCTCGATCGGCTGAGGGCTGACAGTTTTTCCGCCGCTGGTCTTGAGGACATCTTTGATCCTGCCGATGATCCGCACTTCCCCATCGGGGTCCATCTCCACCAGATCGCCTGTGCGATACCAGCCGTGGTCCATCGCAGCGGCCGTCGCCTCAGAGTCGTCGAGGTAACCGCTGAAGAGGCAGGGGCTGCGCAACTGCAGCTCCCCCTCTCCAGATACGCGCGCCTTCCACCGCGGGTCGGGCATGGTTTTCCCGATTGTTCCGGGCGGCGGGAATGCGCGATCCCACTGGGCAAGAACCGATCCGCAGGTCTCTGTCGTTCCGAAGAGCTCACGAAGGTCGAGTCCCCACATCTGCCACAACGCTGTTACCTCGGGGGACATGCTGCCCGAAGCAGTCCAGGCGACCCTGATCCGGTCCATGCCAACCTTTGCGCGCAGGGGAAGGAACACCCGACGGAGGCACACGTTGTACAGATAGTTGAAATACCACGGGACGTCCTGATCTCTCCAGCGCATCTCGCTTACTTTGCGAGCAATCCGCATCGCTATCGCGTACCGCAGCCGGAAGGCGGCGCCAGACTCCGAAAGCTGCTGTAACACCTCGCCGGCCAACTTCTCGTGCATTCGCGGTGGCCACAGGACCGCTGTGGGTCGCACGCCGGCGAGCGCGTCCAGACGTTGATCCATGGTGCAGTAGGTGATGACGAGGCGAGTCATGATCGGGGTGAATACGCCGATCAGCGCGGGTGCAACATGCGAGAGGCCGAGAAACGCAACGAGGTCGTGCCTGACCCTGCCGACCTCCGGGTATGACATGGCGAAGGCGAGCACCGAGTACTGCAGGGTGCGGTGCGTGTGGATCACACCTTTCGGCGCACCGGTAGATCCCGACGTGTAGAACAGGGCCGCGGGCTGATCGATATCGCCCGCCTCAACCAGCGTCGCAAACAGCTCAGGTTCGGTCACCCCGCGGGATCGACCGCGATGGCGCAGTTCTCCCCAGTGCACCGCCCGCACAGAATCCGAAAGGCCCTGCGGTTTGGTGTCGAACCCGATCGTCGCACGCAGTCGTGGCAGCTCGGCCGATACCGCGGCAACTTTCGCGACATCTGCCACGTTTTCCGCGAAAACGACTGTGGCCTCGGAACTCTTCAGTGCCTGTTTGACTTCGGCGACCGAGCTCGTGGGGTACACACCCACGGGGACACCGCCGAGACTGAGTACCGCCAGTGCGGCCACGACCCACTCGTGGCGAGTAGACGACACGATGGCCACCCGATCGCCTGGCACGGCACCCAGATCGTGCAAACCGAGCGCAACCTCCCGCACCTGCTGGAGATATTCGCTCCATGTGGTCGGGTGGGCTGCCCCGTTCCCCCAGCTGCAGTACGCGATCACGTCGGGTTCACGCTCAGCGCGGTCGCAGAGCATCTGAGCGAAAGTCCGATTCACGGCATCGAACTCCGTCACGGTGTCCAACACCGGCACCTCCGTACATCCCGTCGACGACGAGGTCGCTGCCCGTGTGTTCTGCCTCTTCATGGTCAGTCCAGTTCCTCAGCCAAGTCGTAGAGTTCGGTCCCCGCGTAACGCTGCGTGACCTTCCACTTGCCATCGACCACCTGGAAGATGCCGTAGTCAGGCGTCGCCGTGTTCGTCGGCGTGTAGTCGACGGGACCGGATGCTCCCTGGTAATCGATTTTCTCACCTCTGGTCAAAAACTCCAGTCCCTCATCAAGCGTGTAGACCGGCTTTCCACCAGGATCTGTTACCTTGTGCAAGTTTTCGGCGATCGCGACGCCTGTCGCTTGTCCCCCGGCTGCCATCGCCAGAACACCCGAGACGATCGCGTCGTAGGTCAGGCCCGCGGTGGGCTGTTCAGCAATCTCATTGCCTTTCTGCTCTCCGTACGCCTCGGTCAGAAGCTTCCGCATGCCCGCGATGGCCGGGGAATCAGCGGACATGGCGGACTGACCGAATGCGCCTTCGAGGTACTGAGCGCCAACTTCCTTGAGCAAGACCGGATAAGACAGCTCAGCAATGAGCGACCATTTGCCGGGCAGACCCAATCGCGCCCACTCGCGCAAGATCGGCACAGCCGGCTCAACAGAGCCGGCGAGGAAAACGATGTCGGGCTCAGGCTCGAAGGCGCTGCGGACCTCTGGGAGATAAGAAGTTTGGCCGCCGTTGAACGCGACCTTCGCCACGACCTTGCCGCCGAGCTTTGTGTAGAAGCTGTCGACCCAGTTGGACGTACTGCGCGCGGAGTCCACGTTCTCGTACAGGATGGACACGGTCTTGAAGCCTCGGTCCCAGAGGTTCTTCGCCACCGTCAAACCGTCGAAAGTGTCTGGCCCGACGGTGCGGAAGGTGTAGGGATTGGAGCGGGCGTCGAATTCCACCATGCCCGCGTACGGCGATGCAATCACCACTTCGTTGCGCTCGGCCTGGTTGAGCGTCGCCATGAAGGTCGCCGATGTCGGACCGACGATGAACTGTGCGTTGTCGCTGTTGATGAGCTTGGTCACCGCACGGACTCCGTCCTCGGCGTTGAACTTCTCATCCTCGCTCACCACTTTGAGCTTGGTTCCGTTGATGCCGCCAAGCTTGTTGACGTGCTCCACAACCGCGCGGGTCATCGCATCGACCGGGCCACCCCATACCGCGGCTTCTCCGGACAACGGTGCGGCAACACCGATGACTGCCGCCCCGTCGCCGTCGCCGCAGCCCATCAGGGCTGCTCCGGAAGCAACGACGACGGCCATCACCGATAGCTTGCGCGCCGTAATCCCGACTGTGTCCATATCTCAAATCTCCTGTACCAGAACCAATTCAGGCGGTCGGAATCCGGGCGCCCAAGAATATTTCGGTGAAGTTCGGGTCGGCCAGCAGCTCCGGCCCGCTCGCCTCGTGTCGTATCTGACCCGAGTCCATCAGAAACACTCGCTCGCACAAGGGAAGAATCTGCTTCGGGTGCTCCTCGATAACCCAGAGCACGCCGGTCCCCCCGCGTTCGACGCGGCAGATCTGTTCGATGAGCGAATCGACGATCTGGGGAGCGAGACCCGTCGTGGGCTCGTCGAGGATCAACAGCTTTGGTCTCATCAGCAAGGACGAGGCAATCGCGAGCTGCTGGCGCTGACCACCCGAAAGGGTTCCCGCTCGTTGCTTGCGTCGCTCGGCAAGGATCGGAAAAGTGTCGAAGGCCTCGTCGAGGCGCTCGCGCGGCAGTCCCATCGCGCGGGTGACGACCTCGAGGTTGTCCTCTACTGACAATGCCCCAAAGACGTTGCGCAACTGCGGTGTATAGCCCAATCCGCGGCGTGCCCGGTCACGCGCAGGCAGCTGCTCGAGCCTCTCCCCGTCAAGTTTGACCGTCCCACCACGTGCATCGACTACGCCGGCGATGGTCTGGACGAGTGTCGTCTTACCCGCCCCGTTCGGGCCGATGATGGCGGTGATGGACCCGTGCCCGGCAGTGAGGGTGACGCCTCGGATGATGTTGTTGCGACCATAGCCACTGGTCACAGTGTCCACCTCAAGCAGTGGCATGGTGCGCCCCCAGATAGGTCTCGACAACGACAGGATTGCTGATGACCTGGGCCGGTGGACCGTTCGCGATGACTCGGCCGTCGTACATGACATACAGCGCATCGGAGATCGCGTTGATGAACGACATGTTGTGCTCGATCACCAGGACGGTCATGTTCTCTGTGGTGCACAGATCCCGCACCGTCAACGACAGCCGATGCTGATCCTCAGGGTTGAGCCCAGACGACGGCTCATCCAGCATCAGCAACGATGGCGGCTCCATGAGCAGACGTGCGATCTGGAGCAAACGTCCTTGCCCGATAGACAGATCTGCTGCTCGGGTATTCGCCAGCTCAGTCAGCGCCATCCGATCCAGCAACTCCCAGGCGCGGTCGATAAGCGCACGTTCCCCGACGGCCACGTCGCGTGGTGACGTGAAAAGGCGCCAGAGGCGCTCACCGGGCGCCGAACGGGCCGACGTCAGCAGATTCTGCAGAACTGACATGTCGGTGAAATCGGCAGTGTTCTGGAAGGTCCGCTTGAGTCCCATCCGAGCGAGCCGATGCGTCGGCATGCCCGTGATGTCACGGCCGTGGAACATCACCGTCCCTGTGTCAGGTCGGAGGAACCCGGAGATCGCGTTGAACAACGTCGTTTTCCCGGAGCCGTTTGGTCCGATCAGGCCGGTAACCGCGCTGGGGCTGATCTTCATCGCGACACTGTCGAGGGCCCGTAGCTGGCCGAAAGCCTTTACCAGCCCGACTACTTCGAGCGCCGGCTGCGTAGACATCATCGGTCTCCTGCCGCGACCGTGGCCAGCGCAGGATGGGAGAGGTTTGCCGTGCCGGGTCTCGGATAGCTGGCCAATCGCGGCCGGAACAGACCCCCGGGCCAGAACAGCAGTATCACGATCAAGACGAGGCCTTGCAGGGCATCTTGCAGACTGGCCATGACTTCAGAGGTGAGAAAGTCCGCCTCGATATAGGTGAGCCCTTCCCGTAGGCCGAGAAGCACCACCGCACCGAGCACCGCACCCGCATTGCTGCCGATCCCCCCGATGATCAGCGCGATGAAGACGGTGAAGGTGATGTTCACGTTGAAGAAGGACGGAGTCAATATCGACAGATACCAGACGTACATGACCCCAGCCAGGCCCATGAAGAACGACGCGAACACAAAGGCTTTGAGTTTGACCGTGTACACATTGATCCCCAGCGAGCGAGCAACGGCCTCGTTCTGGTTCACCGCAAGCAGACTTCGGCCGTACGCCGACTGCGTCACTCGGCGGAAGACCAGGAAACTAATTCCCAATACCGCCAACACAAGTGCCGCGACATACAGCGACTGAGCTCGTCCCGGGATGCTGTCAAGATCGGGCACCGGCGCGTCCAGGAGACCGCGCGCGCCATTGGCGATCGCCGGCTGGTTGATGAAGAGCTGACGTATCACCTCGGCCAACGCCAGGGCCACCACCGCCAGGTACTCCCCGCTAACCCTCAGCAGGCCGCATCCCACTACGAGAGCGAGAAGTGCCGCGGTCAGGCCGCCGATGACGGTGCCGGCCCACCACGGCAGGCTCAGCCCGAGAATGTAAGTGTACGAGCCGGACTGGGCCGGCATCACAGCGAGCGCGTAGGAGTACGCACCGATTCCGAAAAACGCTGCGACACCGAAGTTGACCATGCCTCCAACACCGAACTGCAAGTTCAACGCCAGGGCCGCGACGGAGTAGATGCCCATCAGAATGGCCAGCCCACCGGCAATCAGCAGAGTGCTCACGCCACACGCTCCTTCGGACCGCTGAAGAGTCCCTCAGGGCGGACAAAGACGACCAGGGCGATGACGGCGAAAACCACCATCTGGGTGTATTCGGAAGGAATCGCCAAGGTGGCCAGGCTCGATGTGAGCCCGACAACGACCGCCGCGACCATCACGCCGTAAATACTCCCGAGCCCGCCGATGATCGCAGCGGCGGAGATGACCAGCACTTGATCCCAACCGAGCTCGGGATAAATCCGCGCCGTGAGCGCGATCAGAGTTCCCGCCAGTGCCGCCAGTGCGCTGGCCACCGCCCAGGTGAGGTACTGCAGATGCGAAGTGTTAACCCCTCGAATCTGGGCAAGCGCCGGGTTGTTCGACATCGCTCGCAACGCCCTGCCGCTGTACGACCTGGCGAGCCAAAAGTGCAATGCCACGACTACTAAGGCAGCAGTGCCGATGACGGCGATCTGGTCGGCGCCCGCAACCGCGACCCCGCCGATGCTGATGGTCTTCTGCAACGGCACATCCAGCGTCTTCACGCCGAACCCGGTGAAGAGCTCGATCATCGCGTGCAGGAAGAAGGCGAGTCCCACAGACGCGATCATCGGAATGTAATGGGGGCGCTGGCGCATCGGCCAGAAGATCATTCTCGCGCTCACCACTCCGACCATCGTCGTGACGACGATGGCCAGGACACACGACACGATCCAGTGCAATCCGACCAACACGTTGAACCCGTATGCGCTGAACCCGCTTAGCACGATGAGCTGTGGATGGGCGATGTTGAGGAAACCCTCTACCCGGCGTAGGAGTTCGAAGCCCACTGTCGCGAGCAGCAGAACGGCGCCGCTGACCAATCCGGCGACAACGACGGTCAACACGACTGCGCCTTGGCCGCGGGAGCCCTCCGGCCACTCCACCGTTGCCGCAACTCTCGTGCGGCCGGGTCGTCGAAATAATCGGCAGCGGCCTTCAGCGTGCGTTGCAGGGACGCCTCATCGCCCACGTCGTCCGCAGCGTTGACGCTGCCCTTCAAGGCACCATAGAGCACCGGAGCCTTCGAGCCGGCGGCGCGCGCCGTTGCGACGGCCGCGGGGATCAGCTCCTCGGGACCGGAGACGAGTTCGTCGATGAGGCCGATGTCGAGAGCGTGCCGCGCGTCGAAAAGCTCACCCGACAGGATCATTCGCCGGGTAACGCGCACACCGAGAACACGATTGGCTCGTTGGATCCCCTTGTCTGCCGGTAGCAGTCCGTGATTGATCTCCGGAAACCCGAACCGCGCCGAGTTGACGGCCAACACGCTGTCCGAAAAGAGTGCGACCTCCATACCGCCGCCAACACAGTGCCCATTGATCGCGCTGACCACTGGACGCGGGTAGCGATCCATCGCCACGAGTAGTGCGTGGAATTCCCGCATGCGGATCTCTATCTCGCCGGCGACCGCACCCTCCAGCTCCTTGATGTCGCCTCCGCCGCTGAAGAACCGCTCTCCCTTGCCGGTGAGGACGATCGGTGGTGCGTCCGGTCTGGCGCGGAGCTGCCCGAACAGGCCGGCAAGATCGTGGATGAGCTGGCGGTTCATCGCATTTGCCGGTGGCCTGTCCAACGCGACCACCAGAACGCCATCGTGGTCAGCGGTGTCGAGTGTGGCGGACTGGCCGGTCGCGAGTGCGCTCATAGGTCACCTGGCTACGTTCGCAGGTTGCGGTCCCAGGACAGAGTGCGCTTCGCCGCGTGCGGACGGATACTCCGGCGGACGGCCTTCGCGGAAGGCCTGCCGGGCCTCGAAGTAGTCTGCACTCGCGAATCCGATGACCTCCAGCGCCGCGGAAAGCTCGTGCTGCGGAAGGGCATTGGTGAGCCATCCGGTGTTCAGGGACCGCTTTGTCCAGCGGATCGCCTGCTGCGAGCCCTGCGCAAGTTCGTCGGCGATCTCGAGGGCGCGATCCAGCACATTCTCCCTCGGTACAGCGAGACTCACCAAGCCGATTCGTTCCGCCTCGATGCCGGTCATGCTTGCCGAAGTCAACTGGTAGTACTTCGTCTTGGCCATCCCCACGAGCAACGGCCAGATGAGCGAGGAATGGTCGCCGGCGACCACGCCGACACGGGTGTGCCCGTCTCGAAGCAATGCATCCTCGGCGGCGACGCTGATGTCGGCCAGAAGCGCCATCGACAGCCCCCAGCCCACTGCGGGACCGTTGATTGCCGAGATCAGGGGCTTGTCCATGTTGAGGAGGGCCGTGATACGTCTGCGCTCGCCCTCCATGAGGGCCACCGCTTCGTCCAGCGTCGGCTCCGGCTGGCGTACATCCATGCCCGTGCAGAAGCCACGGCCGGCGCCCGTGATGACGGCAACCCGTGTTTCCGGGTCGCGGTCGACGTCCACCCAGATGTCCGAAAGATGATCGAACATCGGCATCGTCAAGGCATTGAGCCGGTCGGGCCTGTTGATCGTGATAAGCAGAACACCATTGGGCCCGCGTTCGATCAGGATCTCCTCGGGGTAGCGGCTGAAGATGTCATCAGCGGCCAATTTGCTCATCGTGTCTCTCCTACCTTGACAACACTCTTATGGGAATTCGACTGGGATTTGGACTCTTCGAACGCTTCGAGCTCCGCATAATGAGCGGGCCGAGCCGTGCGGATGTCGGCCAGAATCGCGTCAGCGGGGCGGACCACGGCCCGTGGGTTCTTGAACCTGGAGATGACATACTTGCCGAAGAGCTCGATAGACTTCATCAGCTCTCTGTGTGGGAGTCCATCGATTCTCATCACGATGGCGTCTGCGCCGAGGTCGGCGAATCGCTGCACTTGTGCCGCACAGTCATCCGGATCGCCCACGATGAATCCGGACGATTCGTCGAACATGTATCGCTCGTCGCTGAAGTCGACGTTCCGTACCGCACCCATGTACTGGTAGTCGGCCGACAGCTTGGACAGGCGCTCATACGCGTCAGTCGAAAGAGCCACCGTCTCTTTCAGATTCCGCGCCCACTTGAGGGCTTCCTCACGGGTCTCGGCACAGTGCATTCCGCCTCCGACCGCGACGAGCTTCTGCGCTTGCAGTGGATAGGCATGCGTAGCTCCGTCGAGGGCATCGTCGTAGATGCGCAACATGCTCTCGACAAACTCGAAGCCGAGGTAAAAGCCACCGACGATAGCCCCGATGCCGAGCTCGGCGGCCTTGCGAACCGACTCCGGACTGCCGGCCGCCATCGAGATGGGGGGATATGGCTGTTGAATTGCCTTGGGCACCAGGCTTCGCGGCGGAATCTTGTAGTGCTCGCCAACATAGGAGAACACGTCATTGTGCAGAGCCCGGCGGATGACCTCCAGCCCTTCTATCAGCTGAGCCTTGTTCTCGCTTGGTTCAACTTCGAAGGCGCGCAGCGCAAGTGTCGTGTTTCCGCGCCCCACTCCGAGTTCCACTCGGCCGCTGGACAGGATGTCCTCGGTTGCCAACCGTTCGGCAACGCGAAGGGCATGGTTGATGCGCGTGGGCAAGAGGGTGACCAAGTGCATGAATCGGATGCGCTTGGTCAGCGCCATCAGGTAGGGATAGATGACCTCGGGCGCGGAGGTTGTCGCCGTGCCGATCGCGACGTGCTGCTCGGACGTTCCGAACGCGTCGAACCCCACCTCCTCCGCAAGTAGGACTTCGTCCACGAGCTCCCGGTAGCGGTGCTCATGGGTATGCCCCGGGACCGTCTCGCCTTCGCTCATGAAAATGAACCGCATATTCACACCACTTTCCACTAGGTGAACGATCACTAACCTAAGACGCGACGCCCTGGTTGTCAACGCGCAACTTCGATCGAGTTTCGAGTGCGCCCCCGCTGCCGACTTGACTCTGTTTAACTGGGATTATGCGGCGAGTAGGCGGTGCGGACACGGCCCCGTCGGCCCACGGCGCCCGATCGACGCTAGTTACGAGATATTAATGATCATTAATGTCGCTCTGCCCAGCCGTGCGGCCAGCGGAGGTTCAGGGTGGCCGCAACCTCGTGCGCGCCCCTCGACCGCTCCCGGACTCGGCGGCGCCTGGCACCGTGGCTATCGTTGTTTGCCATGACCACTGACGCTGCCGCGCACGAGCCGTCCGCCGGCACCTCACGCCGGGATGTCTTGCTCAAGGTGGCCGCCGACCTGTTCCTGCGAAACTCCTACGACGGAGTGACCGTGGACATGATCTGCACAGCGGCCGGAATTTCCGGGCCGGGCCTCTACAACCACTTCGAGAACAAGCAGGCCCTCTTGATCGCCGTCGTGGAGAGTCCCTTGGCGGCTCTGCACCGATTCGCCAGGGAAACGGCGGAGGCGGAGCCCGATCCGCGGGCGGCACTGGAGATCTTGGTCGACTTCCACATCAGGAGCGTGGTGACCTCAGCTCCGACGACCCTTGTCTTCATGAAGAACGAACACGCCTTACCGGAGAAGGACCGGCGGCGAATCCGGCGCGAGATGAATCTCTATGCCGAGGAATGGATTTCCATCGTCGCAGCATTGCGGCCTGACCTGTCCGAGCCAGAGGTTCGGCTACTCACCCACACGGTGTTCTCAATGCTCAATTCCGTGGCGACCCTCAACAAGGGCCTGGACCACGAGTCCATCGTCAAGACGATGTCGACCGCAGCGATCAAGGCGCTCACCTCGCCTCGCGACGAATGACATGCCGCCCGGCCAGGGCATGGACTCGGCGATCTTGCGGGTGCGCTGCGGGGGTCAGCGGAGCCGCGTATTCGACGCCCAGGTCAGCGAGCCAACGGGCCACAGCGGCGACATCCACGCCGGTGGGTGTCACCGGAGCGCATGCGGCGCGCACGATCGCAGCGGACTTTCGTCTGGGTGACGTCCGCCGCGAAAGACCTTTGGGCTAGGCGTTTCAGAAGGCGCGAAGGTTGTCTTTGAACAGCTGATGCTCGTATTCGGTGCGGGTGAGCCCGCGCCGTTGCAGTTCGGGTACCAGGCCGTCAACAATTTCGATGACGTATTTCCGGGTCAGTCTCATGCCCGGCGCGGTGATGAGGAAGCCGTCGCCCCCGACCTCGGCCATCAATGCCTCAAGACGATCGGCCACGGTCACGGGGGTGCCGACCAGCGCATCTTCCGTCGACAGGTACGCGGTGGTCAGTTCCCGCAGCGTCTTGCCGCTGCCACGTTGCAGGAAGGCCTCAAGGGAGCCGCGCTCCCCGTTGGTATGCAGGTCATCAGGCAGGGGCTCGTCGAAATCGAACTTCGTGAAATCGATCTCGACGATCGCGGAAAGGTGAGCGAGTGTCTTGTCGATGTAGTAGTCGCTGCTTACGATTCTGTCGAGCTTGGCGCGTGCCTCCTCATCTGTGTCAGCGACATGGGGTGTGATCAGGAACAGCACCTTGATGTCATCGGGGTTTCGTCCGTACTGGATGGCGCGGTTTCGGATGTCGTCGCGGTAGGCGATCATTCCGGTCGGATCGGTCGCGGTTCCGACGACGGTGTCGGCGTACTTGGCAGCGAAATCCTTGCCCTGCGGAGACCCTCCGGCCTGTGCCAGCACAGGGTGTAGCTGGGGAGAAGGGACGGTGTTCAGTGGCCCTCGGCTGCGGTAGTACTGGCCTTCGAAATCTATGGTGTGCACCTTTGTGTGATCCACGAAGGTGCCGGTCTCACGGTCCCTGACCACTGCGTCGGGCTCCCACGAATCCCACAGTTGCCGAACCAGATCGACGTATTCATGGGCGCGTGCGTAGCGCTCATCGTGTCGGGGCAACTCGTCGAGTCCGAAGTTCTGCGCTGCTCGATCCTCGGCTGAGGTGACCATGTTCCAGCCGAGTCGTCCGCCGGTGAGGTGGTCAAGTGTGCTGCACAGTCTGGCCAGTAGGTACGGCGGGTAGAAGGTCGAGGACAGGGTGACGACCAGCCCGAGGTTGTTGGTCACGTGCCCCAACAGCGGAATGAGCGGTGCCGGATCGTGTTTGGGTGAGTGCAGTGCGTGTTTGAGCTCGTGTTCATAGGTTCCGCCATAGGCGTCTGACACCATGAGTTTGTCTTCGAGCAGCAGATAGTCGAACTTCGCCCGTTCGAGATGCTGCGCCAACTCGATGTAGAAGCTGCCCGTCCAGTCCTGGCCACCCGTTGAACCCCAACGGTCATTCCACGCATCAGTGCAGAAGTTGGCAAACCAGCCCAGGTGAAACTTGTTGGCGTTACTCACTTTTTAATCTCTCTTGATGATGTCCACGCACGCGGCGGTGCAGCGAGCCGCTACATGGGAGTGTCAAATGCGCATCGAAGCGCACATGGACGGTCGCGGGGTCGCCGATCAATCGCGTCCGTCGAGCAGTCCGAACTCAAGCGCAGATTGATGGCTCGGTGCGAGCACAACATCTTCGGCGTCCCGCAGTGCGGTCTCACTGTCAGCCACCGCGCCCAGTTCGGCGCTTCGGTCCTGGCCGCGACTGAACACAAAGTAGAGCAACGCTGAGGCTGCCAAGCCCGCCAGCCACGAAACATCGATTCCGCCTAGCCAGGCCCCGATCGGACCGGTGTAGAACGGCAACACCGCGAAGGGAATCATGGTGGCGAATCCTAGGAAGTAGGCGGCGATTCCACGCCACGCCCACCGGCCGTACACTCCGCGCGGGCTGAACAGATCAGTAATGGCGTACTGCCCCCGTCGGACGAAGAAGAAGTCGGTGAGGTTGACCGCGGTCCAGGGCACCAACAGGAACAGCATCAGAGTCAACGCGTTGCTGGCGATGTTGATCACGTGATCGCCGAATGGCAACGCAACAATGACGTACACCCCGATAACGCCGGCGGTGATCGCGACACGTAGTCCCCGTGACGGGGTGATTCGCTTGACCAGGTCGACCCCGGTCAGGAACTGCAGCGTGACGCTGTAGGCGGCGGTCGCGATGCAGACGATGAGAGTGGCCGCCGAGGCCAATGCCAGAACCGCTCCAAATCCCGGGAACACCGCATTGCCGGCGCCGTGCAGCGCAGCCAACGCGTCTTCGGCGTGATAGTGCGCAGATAACCAGGCACCCACTGATATCAGCCAGAACGCCGAAACTCCCGAACCGACGTACACCGATGCAATCAATGATCGAGCCGGCGTCCGCACCGGCAGGTACCGCGTGTAGTCCGATACCACCGGCGACAACGCCATGTTGTAGGCCGCAGAGATCGCGAACACCGTGAAGAACGCGGATGCGACGTACCCCGTTGTGCCCGGCTCCGGCGAGGTTCCTCCCGCCCGGCCCAGCACGATGGCCGCGGTGAACACGAACACTAACGGGACAGTGACGTAGAAAACGATCTGGGATATGCGATGCAGGTGATCGTGGCCGGCGACGGCGAATACGCCGCCCACGATGTTGACGATCAAGCCGACGATGACCGGGGACCAGCCGAAGATCTGGGCCAGGCCCTGCGCAGTCAAGATCGTGTACACCACACCGAACGCGAGATAGCAGGTGACCGACATCGCGACCACCACGATTACGCCGTAGAACCCGAACTGCGCCCGCGACTGCAGGATCTGAGGCAAGCCCAGGCGCGGCCCCTGCGTGGCATGGAAAGCAGTAAAGAATGTCCCGACAAGTAGTCCCAACGCGGACGCGGTGATCGACCACCCGACACTGAGGCCCAACGCCGGGCCGGTGGACCCCAAAGCGATGGTGAAGAAGCTCCAATTGGCAATGAAGAACAGCGGGCTCACTCGCCACGCGGTGCCATGACGTTCGGCCGGTGTGACCCAGTCAATGGAGCGACTCTCGATTCTGTTGTGACGTGCGGCTCCCCCTGCCGCAGTTAGCTCAGAATCCTCTCTGGGCGTTGATATCTCGGTGGACATGAGGAGCCATCCTGTAGGTAACAGGGCACCAGACCTAGGGATAGAATCCACCAGATTGAATCGGGATCTATGCTCTGCCGTCAGCTACCTGCTCTCGCCGCTGCCGCTGGCGCACCTAGGTGGCTAGCCGCCGCACGATCTGACCGGCCCGGCGCAGCACGTCCATCTGCGCCGGGTTGTACAGATCGGCCATCGCGTCATCGATGGCCTTCTCGACGAAGTTCGCACCGCGCGGCGCGTCGGCGCGGGCCTCGGTGAGCCCGGGATGGGCCTGCCGGACCGACAAGATGTAGGGCGCCAGCCGCTCGGCGAGGTCCTGGCGGGTCGCCTCATCAGCGTCGGCGGACAGCGTGTCCAGCTCCGATGCGGCCGGATCCTCGCGGGTGTCCCTGATCAGGTCGGCATAGACCTGTCGGCCGCGCGGGCCCAGCACCCGGCTCAGGACCACCACCAGTTTGCGATCCGCATCGGTCATCTTGGCGACGGCGTCCACGGGCGCGAACTCGGGCGGCAGATCCATGGGCGCGGAAGTCTCCAGCAGCTCGCCGAGCTCCTCGCGGGCCCGCTGTAACCGATCGATGGTCGCCGCCAGCTCGGCATCCAGTTCCCGCAACGCCTGTTCGGGATGCTCGTCGGTGTCACCCAACGCCGCGATCTGCGGGAGCGAGAACCCCAAGTCGACGAGACGTTTGATGCGGACCAACCGGACCAGGTGCGCCACGCCGTACCGCTTGTACCCGTTCGACCGGCGTTCGGGCTCCGGGAGCAGACCGACCTGGTGGTAATGGCGGACGGCGCGCAGGCTGGTGCCGGCCAGTTCGGCGATCTCCCGAGTACTCCACGCCACCTGTCCATCATGCCCATGCCCGGGACTTGACTGTGCCGCTACGTCCGAGTGTGCGATGGAGGCATGCCACCACCTGAGTTGCTCTCCGTCGACGATCTGTTCGCGCCGCCCGCCCGCGCGCAGGCATCGATCTCACCCGACGGCACCCGTATCGCCTACCTGGCGCCGTGGCGGGACCGCCTCAACATCTGGATCCAGGACGTGGACGACCTCGACGGCGAGCCGCGGCGCGTTACCGCCGACAGCACCCGCAGCATCATTCACTACGAGTGGACCAAAGACTCCCGCTGGCTGCTCTACCTGCAGGACACCGGCGGCGACGAGAACTGGCATGTCTTCCGGGCCGACCCGCAGGACCCCGAGTCCGGTGTGGTCGATCTGACCCCGTTCCCGGGAGCGATGGCCGGCCACGAACTGCTCGGCGATCCGGCCAAGGCGATGGTGTACTCCAACAAGCGCACACCGACCCTGATGGACGCCTACGAGCTGGACATCGCCACCGGTGAACTCACCATGGTGGCGAAGAACCCCGGCAAGGGAGCAGGCTGGCGGGCCAGCAGCAACGGCGACTTGTTTTCCACCGCACTGACTGCCGACGGTGACGTGGAGCTGTTGCAGTGGGAGCCGCGGACCGAGACGCTGCGCTCCATCGCCACCTTCGACGGCCGTGACTACACGATGGGGCTGTACCCGATCACTGTCACCCCGGACGGCACCGGCATCTGGATCGGCTCCAACGACGGCACCGACCGGACCCGCATCGTGCGCGTCGACGTCATCACCGGCGAGCAGACCCACGTCGACAGCCATCCGGTCTACGACGTGGACACCCGGGCCAGCGTGTTCACCACGCTGGCCGAGCCGCTGATCCTGGACCGGCGCACCGGCGATCTGCTCGGGGTGCGGTACCTGTTGGAACGTCAGGTGATTCAGCCGCTGGACCCCCACTTCGCGGCGGTGCTCGCGAACCTGGAGAAGCTGTCCGATGGCGACGTGAACGCCCTGAGCTCCGACCTGGCCGGCCGACGCTGGGTGGTCAGCTTCACCCATGACCGCGAAGCGGGAATGACCTACCTCTACGACCACGACACCGGGGACGGCCGGCTGCTGTTCGGGTCTCATCCGCAGCTGGATCCCGAGGTCCTGGCGGCGATGGAGCCGGTCACCATCCGCTCGCGCGACGGGCTGGATCTGCACGGGTATCTGACCCTTCCGGTCGGGGTGCCGCCGAAGGATCTGCCGATGGTGCTGCTGGTGCACGGCGGGCCGTGGACGCGGGACGGTTGGATGTTCACCCCGCCGGTGCAGCTGCTCGCCAACCGCGGATATGCGGTGTTGCAGGTCAACTTCCGCGGGTCGGCGGGCTTCGGCAAGGCCTTCACCAATGCCGCGGTCGGTGAGTTCGCCGGCAAGATGCACGACGATCTGATCGACAGTGTGGACTGGGCCGTCGAGCAGGGGTATGCGGATCCGAAGCGGATCGCCATCTTCGGCGGCTCCTACGGCGGATACGCGACGCTGGTCGGCGTCACTTTCACACCCGATGTGTTCGCCGCCGCAGTCGATTACGTCGGAATCTCCGATCTGAGCAACTTCATGCGGACGCTACCCGAGATCGCCCGCCCGCACCTGGCCAACAACTGGCACCTGTTTGTCGGCAACCCCGACGACCCGGACCAGTTGGCCGACATGCTGTCCCGTTCGCCGATCACGAAGGTCGACCAGATCCGCACGCCACTGCTGGTCATCCAGGGCGCCAACGATGTTCGCGTGGTCCAGGCCGAATCCGACAACCTGGTCAAGGCGTTGCGCGACCGCGGAGTCAAGGTGGAGTACATGATCAAACACGACGAGGGGCACGGATTCATCAACCCGGACAACGTGATCGACATGTACAAGACCGTCGACCGCTTCCTCGCCGAGCACCTAGGTGATGGAAGGAAATCGTGACCGACAAACTGGAGCAAGGACATTCACCGACATTGCTCGAACGGGTGGGCGGGGTGTCCGGGCTGGTGTACGCCAGCCTGCCCACGTTTGCCTATGTCATCGCGAACGCGATCGCCGGTCTGGACGCCGCGGTCGTGATATCCGTCAGCGTCAGCGTCGGTCTGATCGTGCTCCGGCTGGCGCGCAAGCAGCCCGTTCAGCCGGCGGTATCGGGACTGCTCGGGGTCGTCGCCGCCGCGCTGATCGCCTACTACACCGGGTCCGCCGAAGACTACTTCCTGCCTGGGATCTGGCTCAGTCTGGCGATGGCAGGTGTGTTCGCCGTATCCCTCTTGGTGCGGCGCCCCTTGGTCGGAGTGATATGGAACTTGCTGCGTAGCGCCGGGCCCGATCGGTCATGGCGCGCCGACACCGTGGCGCTGCACGCGTTCGACGTCGCCACACTGGCATTCGTGGCCTTGTTCTCCGCGCGATTCGTTGTGCAGCAATGGCTTTACGACGGCGGCTTCACCGGCTGGCTGGCCTTTGCCCGGATCGCCATGGGCTATCCTCTGCTCGGCGCGGTGTCCGTGGTGGTGTACTGGGCGGTCCGCCGTGCGAACCGACGAATAGACCCAGATATCGATCGGCACAGCACCGGGACCGATGCGAGCGACTCGCCGGAACCCGCTGCTCGCCTCTGATGTGGTGCCGGGGCGGTTCCTGGCCAGTCGTGAGTCGTTGATTCTGGTGCAGTAGATTCAGCTGCTGGCCAGGATTTAAACGGCAGTTTTGGTCCAGACGTTCAGGGCGAAGGTTGTCGTTCCATGCTTGGGATCAAGGCGCGGATGTCGGCCTCGAGCTGACGCACAGAGTTGTGGGCGCCGCGGCGCAGTTTGGTGGTCAGCTCAGAAAACCAGCGTAATCGAACTTCTGCTGCTCGCCATGACGCAAGCGTGGGACAACGATTGTTAATGGTGCTAGGTCCAGAAGACGTTCCGGGACTTTAGAGATCGATCACATCGCTCCGCGCTAGCCAAACGGACGGAGATGCCCGCCCTGCAGAGGGCGGTTTCAAGGGGTGCATGCAACAGCTTCGTTTGAGGGGTTGTTGTGGCGCCAACTCATCGATCGTCGAGCGGACGCGCTCGGCCAGTCGCCGGTTGAATTCAAGTAGCAGTGCGGCTTTTGTAGGTTTTCATTCTCGATGGCGAACGATGGTTGCCCCGATCTGCACTTTTACCGACATTCTCACCGAGTTGACGGACCCATTTTTCTCATCCACATGGCGGATCCGAGAACGAGACGGTGGTCCCAGACGACGAATCCGGTTCACCATGAGATCCATGCTGGCAGAACGCACGAACGCCGGTTCAGCGGCGCCAACCGAATGTTCGTGCCGGATCACGGGCGCAAACGTCGAACTAGGCGCACGGCGAACAACTTCGGCCGACCTGGGCCGTAACCAGCGGCGGTGGTCATAGACGCCGCCCGGTATCAAATATCGATGCCACCACGTGTGACTAGTTGTTTCGCGATAACGCCCTTCTGTATCTCGTTCGTCCCCTCACCAACGATCATCAGTGGCGCATCGCGAAAGTACCGTTCCACGTCGTACTCGGTGGAGTACCCGTATCCACCGTGTACACGCAGTGCATCCAGCGCGATCTCCATGGCGGCTTCAGAAGCGAACAGCTTGGCCATACCAGCCTCCATGTCGCACCGTTCGCCAGAGTCGAACTTCTCGGCAGCATCGAGCAACAGAGACCGCGCCGCGTACAGCTTTGTGCCCATCTCGGCAAGCAGGTTCCCTACCGATTGGTGTTCCCAGATGGGTTTGCCAAAGCTCTCACGGTCTTGAGCGTATTGGAGGGCGTCATCAAATGCGGCTCGCGCGACCCCGGTGGCACGAGCGGCAACTTGGAGCCGGCCGACCTCCAGCCCCTTCATCATTTGTGAAAAGCCCTTGCCCTCAGCATCACCCAGCAACGCAGTCGTGGGCACATGACAGTCGGCGAAGGTCAATTCGCACGCCTCGACACCCTTATAGCCGAGTTTGGGGAGATCTTTGGAGATGTCGAATCCCGCAAGCTTTTCGACCAGCAGGATCGAGAATCCAGTGTGTGCAGGGCGCGCGGCGGGGTCTGTTTTACAAAGCAGGGCGATAAGGTCTGAACGGCGCGCGTTGGAGATCCACGTCTTGCTGCCGTTGACCACGTATTGATCGCCGGAGCGACGAGCTACAGTCCGCATGCCCTGCAAGTCTGACCCTCCGCCCGGTTCGGTGAGTGCCATCGTCGCGCGTAGTTCTCCGGTCGCCATCCGAGGCAGGTATGTCTGCTTCTGTTCTTCAGTGCCAAAAAGCAGAATGAGCTTGGAAACCACCGAGTGACCGCCCATCGCACCGGCAAGGCTCATCCAACCTCTAGCGAGTTCCTCGGCCACCTGTACATAACAGGGCATGGACACCGAACCGTACCCGTATGGCTCGGGAATGCAAAGACCGAAGACACCGATTTCCTTCATCGTCTCGATCAGTTCGTCGGGGTAGGTGTTGGCATGTTCGAGTGCGCGCGCGTTGGGTTTGACCTGCTTGTCAACGAACTCACGCACCATCTCGACGACGGATCGCTCGTCGGCATCCAACTTCATAATTTGACTCCGATCTTGTTTATTTTCAGGTGTTTTGGCTGTGCGCTAACCCGGTTACACAACGAATGCGGCCCACCTGCACCACATCTGACCTCGGTGTAGTCGAACGTCAGCATGGAAAAGTAACTCCGGTGAGCCTCTCTGACACTTCCCACAGCCGGCGTGCCAGCGGCGCGTCATAAGATCTCGCCGAGGACGTCACCAAGGTGGGATAACCCCGCTGCTGGCCAAGCCCCCTGGGCCCGAAGTACTCACCGCCGGTTACGCCGGCATCGCATGCCGCCCGCAGCGTCGGGAGAGCTCCCATCGATGCCGGCTGGAACACCACGTACTCGGCAATTCGTGCGGTGAGCTTGATCCAGCGGGGCGAATGACGGAAGAGGTCGGTTCGCGCGCTTCCCGGATGGGCGGCTACGGCTATCGTCGATGCAGTCACACAGGCTGCGAGCCGACGCTCCAGTTCGTAGGCGAACAGCAGATTGGCTAGCTTGGACCGACCATAGGCGACCATGGGGTCATAGGTGCGATCACTGTTCAAATCGTCGAAGTCGATATCGGACTTGACGCGATGACCGAGGCTGCTCACTGTCACGACCCGGGAATCAAGCACTGGAAGCATCTGCTCCAGCAGGAGTCCCGTTAATGCGAAGTGCCCGAGGTGATTCGTTCCGAACTGTAATTCGAACCCATCCTCGGTCACGCGTTTCGGCGTGAGCATGACTCCGGCGTTGTTGATTAGCAGGTCAATCTTCGAATAGGCGGCCTTGAGCTCGCTAGCGGCCGAGTGAACTGAACGCATCGATGTGAGATCCAACGACAGAATGTCGATGTCCGCTCGGCTTGTGCGCTCGCGGATCCGCGCCGCTGCCTCGGCCCCCTTGTCGCGATCCCGAACTGCTAGGACCACCCGCGCACCCTTGCCCGCGAGTGCCGCCGCGGTTTCGAAGCCGATACCGGTATTGGCACCGGTGATCACTGCAACTCGACCGGTCTGATCCGGCAGATGTCGCGACGTCCACCTCTGCATACGCACCCTATCCGTCTGATGGAACCAGTCCCATAAATATACTTTGTCGTCTACTTTAGGTTCTTGTGGATGCAGCGCAGCACTCAGACCCCGACGATGCGACCTTCCCAACCCTGGTCCTGATACACGGTGGTGCTCATGCTGCGGACTGCTGGGATCTCACGATCAGAGCGATACGACAGCGGGAGCCACGATTGCGTGTCATCGCGGTCGATCTGCCCGGCCGCGGCCGGCACCCAGGACCCGTCTCGGCGGTGACATTGAGCGACTTCGTCAACTCCGTAATCGGCGATATAGCGCGAGCGAATGTTGGTCACGTGGTGATCGCCGCCCACTCCATGGGAGGCATGACGGCGCCCGGTGTGGCGGCCGAACTCGGGCATCCCCGCATCGCAGAACTGGTCTTCATCGCCGCGTTCGTTGCGCCGCATGGATCCTCGATTCTCGACGCGCTGGGAGCCCCTCTGTCGCTGCTGGCCAAGGCGGCAGTGTCGTTGAAACGATCCTTCCCACTGCCCGTCACGGTGGCTCGCATGCTTTTCTGGAATGGGTTATCGAGAGATCAGATAACGTTCGCTCGCGCTCGCCTGTATACAGAATCCAGACGAGTCTTGACTGACGCTATCGATCTCCACGGGCTGGCCGAGGACATTCCTCGCACTTGGATCTTGACGCTGCGCGACCGAGCTTTACCACCTCGCCGTCAATTCCGATGCATTGCCGACTTGGGTGGCGTTGACTCTGTGTGCGAGATCGACTCCTGTCACGATGCGATGATCGACAAGCCGGATCGGCTAGCCCAGCTACTGATAAGCAGCTGCCACCGCCACCGGCGGTGATCCACTCCGCAGGCAACGGCTACTCAGCGGCATTGGGGTCGAAAGACGAGATCAACCACTTGTTATCGACTTTGGACAGTGTCACGAGAACACTGCTCGCTGTGGTCTTGGGCTGAGGTTTGTCTTTACTCGTCGATTCCTGATTGATGAACACCAGTACTTTGGATTTGTCCGAGGAGATCTCCGAGACGGCTGCCCGCACCACAGTCGCCCTGTTGTTGACTTGCTGCATTTTGGCTGCGGGTTCAACGAACTGACCGGTGAACTCTTCGTAGTAAGTGAGGAATTCGCCTGTCATGTGCGCTTTGGCCGTCTCGATGTCGTTGGCCACCGTAGCCGGTGTATAGGTCAGCATCGCGCTGGTTCCCTCGGTTGCAGCGCTCAACGCGGATTGGACCGCGCCGTCGTCGGTCGACCGATCAGGTAGGGCATACCGAAGACCGACGAAAACGAGCGAGCCCACAGACAACGCGACCAACATGGTCAAGACAGCTGCACTGAGATGACCACGCAGCCGGGACAGGAGTGAACGGGCAACGTTGCGCTGCTCGGATCGCGATTCGCCATCTGTGCCAATCGGGTCATCAGCGATTGAGGGTTTACTGGTCATTTCACGAAGTCAACTTTCGAGATCTTGAGGGCATCTCCATCACGGGTGACGGTGACAGCCAATCGCCACGCTCGGGGAGCATCCTTGGCCTCGTGTGGCCCGGTAATCTGAGAAGTTGCCGCCACCAAGACCACCGCTGTGTCGTCGGTCATCGACTCGACCGCGGTGGCGAATACGTGGCCTTCGCTGACGACCTTGGCCTCTTCGACGATCTTGCGGAAATCCTCAGAGCGCTTCTGGAAATCCTTCCTGAAGTCCCCGGTGGCATTGTTGAGAACACGTTGTACATCGTCGCCCGCCTTGGCGAAATCAAGTGATGTCAAGGCCATCACACCCTGCTTGGCGACTTCTTTGAAGGCCTCGCCCCGCTCAGTCCTTTCCACTGCCTGCTTGTGCTGCCAGTACAGAACCCCCGCGCTAGCAGACGCGCCAACAATCACGAGCGCTACCAGCGCCCGCTTGGCCCAGGACTTATCGACGCGCGGCAACCGCTTGTACCAGGGCGAGCCATTCGACGTTGCGACATCGGCGATCTCGGCCTCACCGGTCTCCAGCTCAGCGATGCTAGGTTCGGCGGTCGGCGACGTTTTGTCGCTGCTGCACTGTGACGTCGCAGCTCCACCGGCTATGTGGCGGCGCAGTCGGATTGCCTCAGCGCGCGCGCGGGCCGCGACGGCTTGGGCTTCTGCGGCGTCGGCATCAGCTTCAGCTTGCTCGACGAGAAGTGCTGACAACGGCACCTTTTCGCGAGTGCCGACAGGTGTGGCCGTCATGGATGTGTCTGGCAAAGCAGACCCATTGCGCACCAGATCGGTCGTCATGTGCGCGTCACCGTCAGGGTGCTCGGCGGATGGATCCTGCGCGTCATCGCTGTTCTCCTTCATGAGGGCGGTTGGCTCATCGCTGGCTCAAAATCATGTCCTGCCAGGTGCGCTTTGCTGGGCCCGTCACCAGATTTGCTTGCTGGTAGAGCTTTCCGTCTGGGCCGACATACTCGCCTGTGCGGGGGTTGTAGTTGGCGAATTGAATCCCGTCAGTCGTCGGCACGCTGCCGGAGAACCCCGCTGGTGCATTGTTGGTGCCACCGGTTGTAGGCGCGTCGACCGGTGGTGGCTGTGCAGCCGGGGTGTCGGCGACTTCCGGAGTGTCGGGCAGCATCGGCGGTGGCGAGGGCTTGTCCACGCCTCCGGCGGGGGGCGGCACCAGCATCGTCGTCGGCGGCGCTGGTGGCGGCGTATTCGGCGCGGGTGGGCCTTCCCCAGGAGCCGAGTACAACCCTTGGTCCGGGAACCAACGGCTGTCGGGTGGAATTCCCTGAGCCTCCAATCCGGGATCGCGGGGATATGGGCCGATCACCGGTTGTTTTTGTGCGACTGGCTCAAACTGTTCATCGCTGTTGCACATCTCGGCCGTCGGCGCTCGCTTGTCTGGCTTTGTCATGCATGGAATGTTGCGCACACCGCGTACGGCGATCGGCGAGTCTTGCGGTAGCTTGCAGTACAGGCCGTCGGGGGTGTCAATGGTTGTGGTGTCGTAGGTCGGCCTCCAGGATGAGGGCGGAAGGAATCCCACCGTGCACGCCGGGGGGTCGCTGACCGTGATGCGGAACGATCCCAGGCCAAGTCCTTGTGCGTTTCGGTTCGGATTGACCGCTTGGACAATGGATATCGCCGGCGGCAGGAGGACGAGGATCTGCTCTAGTGCCGGCCGGTAGGTCGCTAGCAGCTGTCCCACCGAGGTGAGATTCGCCAACAGCAATGGCATCGTCATCCGGAAGTCCGAGATCAGACGAGATGCTTCGTTGATTGAACCGGGACCCTTCTGCAGAAGTGACCTGATCTGTGGATCGTTCGTGACCACCTGATCGGTGAAGCCTCGCAGGCTACGCGTCCACGTCCGGATGGCATTGTCGGAAGCGACCTGCGTGTCCAGCAGTGACTGAGAGCCTTCGAGGAGAGTCTTCGTCTGATCTGACGATTCCTTCAGCGGACCAGCCAGTTTGGCCGTCGAGTCGAACAGCGATTGCAGATCGTAGTCGGCGCCGTCGAATCCCGCGTGCAGCTCGTCGAGCATCCGGGCGAGCTGCCCCTGCGGGATACTGCCGATCAGTGCGCTCGTCTTGTCCAGCATCGGGCCCACCGGTTGAGGAATGGTGGTGTCGGCTCTGGCGATGACCGATCCGTTCTCCAGGTACGGTGCGCCGTCGCTGCGAGGTACAAGATCGACGTATTGCTCTCCCACTGCTGAGACGCTGCGTACATGCGCGGTCAGTGCTGCCGGGATCTTCTCCGAAGTATCCAGGGACAGAGTGGCTTTCACATAGCGGTCTGAGCCGCTACGCACGACATCGACATTGGTGACACGTCCTACTTGGACACCACGGTAGGTCACGTTGCCGAACCGATACAGTGCGCCGCTGGCCGGCAGTTCCACGGTTATGGTCGTGCGCCCGACGCCTAGAAATGACTGCACCTGTATGTAGCCGAACAGCATCACGCTCACGCCGATGAGTGAGGCAACGAGAAAGACCACCAATTGGACACGGACGAATCGAGTGAGCATCAGCGGCCGCCCTCTGCCGGCAGGGGTGCGGGGGGACTAACCGGCACGGCGGGGTCAGTCGGCGGTGCTTGTGGGGCCTGAGCTCCCGGGGGTTGGGGCTGGCCCTGACCCTCGGGGAGCGGGGCCAGCCCAACAGCAAGAGGATTGCCGGTCTGTTCTGCATATCCGGGATCGCCAACAGCAGCTTGAATCTGCATATTGGGGTCCCCCCAACGCGTCCCGGCCAGCAGTTCGCGCTTGAGCCGGGGAACTGTGAGGTCGATGGTTGTCGATTCGTTGAGGAAGTCCCCGCGGACCGCGTTGTCGATCGCACTCTGGCCGTTGGGGAAAACCGTCGCGTAGGCAAGTGCTTTGTCCAGACCCTTACCGACGTCGGCGAGCGATCGGAGCGAGGGTTCTAGATGGGTGAGGTTCTCGATGAGATCAGACTTCACGGTGGTGATGACTCCGGTAGCGGTGTCGCTGAAGACACGCAACTTATCCAGTGCTGTGGTGAATCTGTCCCGCTCGGCGAGCAGAACATCCAGAGCTGGCGGGACCTTCGCCAACGCCTCGGTAAGCTCATCGCGTTGCGCGGAGAACTTTCCTGCAAGACGGTTCAACTCATGGATGGTCGCCACAACATCGGAGCGCTGGTTGTCGAAGACTCCTATGAAATTATCGATACGGGTGATGAGTTCCCTTATGGCGTCCTGGTTTCCGTCGAACGCTTCGTTGAAGGTATGGATGATGTCGCCGATCTGGCCGAGTCCGCCACCGTTGACGACCGCGGTCACCGAGGCCAGGGTCTGCTCGGTCGTTGGATAGGTCGACGTCCGGTTCAATGGGACGACGGCGCCGGGTGCCAACTGCCCTTCTGGGGCCGTCCCCACTGGGGGATTCAGCGCCAGGTGGCTGGAACCCAACAGGCTCGTTTGGCCGACGGTAGCCACGACGTTGGCCGGCACGACAATGCCGGGCTTGACGAAAATCTCGACGTTGGCGTGCCAATCCTGCACCGTGATGGCGCCGATGCTGCCGACAGTGACATCACTGATCATGACGGGTGAATTCGATTCCAGTGATGCGACGTTGGCCATCTCGATGATGAAGCGGCTCGAATCCGCGACCCGTCCAGGTGCACCCGGCAGCGGTAACGAATTCACCCCGTGCCAGGCGCAGCCGCTCACTGCTACCGAGACCACGGCACTCACCGATATCAGCCTCGCGACTTGCGAAGTCATACTCGTCACGGTGTCGGCCTTCCTTCAGCGGGCAGCAGCAGATCGGTCATCGTTGGCGGAGGAGGTGGCCCCTGAGAACCCACCACCCCAGGTATCAAGTCGGGCTCGCTATAGATCAATTGGTCGGGTGCAGGATCAGGAGCCAGGATCGGGTTGAGCGGGACCGGCAGGTAGTTGATGTTGGCGAGTAGCGCGGGATTGAACAGCCTCAACGCGGGACCGAGGTACTCTGCGCATTTCTTCACCGCACCACCGGGGTCGCCGGGTTCAACCGCCGCGAACGCCGCGCAGGTGAACGCCACGGGATTCGAATAGTTGTTCACACCAAAGGTTCCCGCCTCAGTTCCGGTCACGGGGTCGTAAATGTTGTAGAAGTTCGACAGGCTGGTGGGAAAGATGTGTAGGAGCTGTTCGAGATCCTTTTTGTGGTCGACGAGATTCTGGGTGACGTTGGAAAGCCGCTGAATCTGCTCGTTGGCTTTGTCTCGAGTACCGGTGACGAATCTCTGCACGTCTACTATCGCCACCGACAAACTCCTCATCGCGGCATCAAGGTCGGTGCGACTACCCTCAAGCACGCTAGAAACCGTGGCGAGACGGTCCTCGAACTGTACGATCTGTTCCCCACTGTCGCGCAGGGCCGTGACGAACGTCGCCAGGTTCTTGACAAACCCTACAATGTCGCCGCTGCCATCGGCGAGAATCCGTGCCACACCCGATAATTGGGCAAGCGCTTGTCGGAACTTGTCGCCATTACCGGCTAATGCGTTGGCGGTACTGTCGATGAATCGGGCAACGGTGCCGCCTTGCTCAGGTCCGAGGTCGTTGGCGATTTTCATCAACTGGTCTTTGACCTTGTCCCATTCCACAGGAACTGCAGTGCGGTCGAGCGGGATCGCCGCGCCGCTATCCAGAGTGGGACCAGTGCCGGTGTAGATCGGTGCAAGTTGGATGTAGCGGGCCGCCACCAGGTTCTGCGCGACGATGATTGCTTGCCCGTCCGCCGGTATCTGGATCCCGTGATCGACTTGCATCGTCACCACGACGTCATCGGGGTGCGGATCGATCGCAGTGATCGTGCCGACCCGGACGCCGGCGACTTTCACGTAATCACCGGCGTAGATGGCGGTAGCGCTGGTGAAGTGCGCAGTGATTGTTGTCGGCCGAAACACTTGGCGGTAACCCAGATAGGCCGCGGCTGCCAATGTTGTGACCACACACACCAGGGCTGCTGCTCGCCGCATGGTCGCCGGGCTCATCGCGGTGCCGCCGGCAAGTTCACAGGTGGGGTCTCTTCGCGGTTATAGCAGTCTCCGTCGTCGCCGCAGGTCGGGAATGGGAAGGTGCCGCGGGGCTGAATATTGAATGCCGCATCAATCAGCGGCTTAAGGAACTGCCCCTGCGGAAGGTTGGAGATGAACGCGTTGTAGAACGGGCCGCTGGATACCGATTCGCCGGTGGTCTGTGCTTGCTTGGCCAATCCGGGAATCGCTTTACCGATGTTGTCTCGGTTCTTCTCCAGCATTGCCGATACCGAGTTGAGCCGGTCCAGTGCCGGTGCGAGTTCATGCTCGTTGTCGGCGACCAGTCCTGACAGCTGGGTTGCCACAACATTGGTGTTGGCCAGTAGCTCCACGATGGCTTGGCGCCGCTCGACGAGCACGCCTAGTAACGAGTTGGCGTTGAGGATGAGTGTGTTGACCTGATCGCTGCGTTCTGCAAGAACCTTCGTCACATCGCCGGTGTAGGAAAGCAATTGGCGCAGCGAGTCGTCGCGCTCATTGAGCGTCTTCGACAGCCTGGTCAATCCGTCGAACGTCGGTCCCAGTTGTGGAGCGATCCGATCCAATGTGGCGGACAACGTGTCCAGCGACTGATTGAGCTGACCGGTGTCGGTTCCCTCGATGTTGGTCGTCAACTCGCTGACGGCATCTGTCAGTGAGTAGGGCGAGGAGGTTCGAGACAGCGGAATGGTCGACATTGCCCGCAGTCGGCCATCGCCGGCAGCCTTCAAAACCAGGATTCGTTTGCCCAGCAACGTGCCCGTTTTGATGTGAGCGGTCGTCTGAGACTTCAGCCGCACAGTGGATTTGACGGTGAACTCGGCGACCGCCTTGCCGTCGCGCAGCTCGACAGTCGAAACCGTGCCCACTTTGGTCCCCGAGACCATCACGTCACAGCCAGGTTCCAGCCCTCCAGCATCCCCGAACTCTGCGGTGTAGCGCACCGAGGTGGCCCAAGCAATGAGGCGTTCTGGCTGCAGTCCCACCGCGACGAGCAGCATCGCCAACACGATGCCGAGCACGCCAACCCTGATGAGTTTGCGACTGCGGTACTTAAGCATCTTTGCACCTGCCGTAGTCGGGCTTGAGCGTCGGCAGGACGAGCACCTTCCCAGAGGGATCGTTGAGCCGCAATGTCACGCCGCATAAGAAGAGTTGGAGGAAGTTTCCGTAGGAGCCGACACGAATCAACTTGCGGTAGTTCTCTGGTGCCTTCTGCAATGCGACATCGAGTTTGTCCTTTTCGTCGTCGAGGTTGGGGGCAAGTCGATTCAGTTGGTCCACCGTGCCGGCCAGTGGGGGGCGGGCCTGGGTGAGCAGGTCGGCCAGCGACGCGGTACCGGTCGACAACGACTGCACGGCATCGCCAATGGGATCGCGATGATCTGAAAGATGCGCCACCAGACGCTGCATGCGATCGAGGAGTGCAGAGAACTTGTCGGAGTCCTTTGAGACCGTTGCGACCACCTCTTTGAGGTCGTCGATCAGTTGTTGGATCACTTGGCTGTTGTCGGACAACGTTTGGGTGAACGATGTCGTTCGCGACATCAGCGAACTCAGGGCTCCGTCTTGGCCTTGCATAACTTGCAGCAACGAGGCCGAAAGCGCATTCACATCGGCTGGATTCAGGCCCCGAATCACCGGTTTGAGTCCGCCAAGCAACAGGTCGAGATCCAATGCAGGAGAGGTACGTTCAGGGGGAATCACCGATTGTGGTGGTAGTACGTGTGTTGATCCCGGTCCGTCGACAAGCTCCAGATAGCGATCGCCGACCAGATTGAGGTATCGAACTGCAACCTTGGTACCTGCGGTCAGGCGCACCGACTTGTCAACATCGAACTCGACGGTGACCCGGTTGTCCTCATCAAGGTTGATCCGCTTGACAGTTCCCACTCGAGCGCCGGCCACCCGCACGCTGTTACCGGTCTGTAGGTCCGAAACATCGTCAAAGATCGCCGAATAGACGTTGGTCGGCCCTCCACGGAAGTCCCCAAAAACCATGAACAGGAAGGCCGAGAGGATGGTCATAACGACGGCGAAGGCACCGAACTTCAGCCCGGCGTGAGTGTTGGTCATCCGGGTTGTCCGATCTGCGCTGAGTTTCGTGGCGGTCCGTCGATCGGACCGAAGAGAATTTCTTTGAGTCCTGCACTGTTGAGAAGCCACCCTTGGTTTCCACGTTTGAACGGATTGACGCCTGTGTCGGTAACCACGTAGGGCGGCTTCTGTTGGTATCTGACTGGCAAGACCTCACATCGCGGACCACCAGACGCAGCGACCTTCGGGAGATCTGATGGGAAGCGGTATCGGTCATGGCCCCAGGTGAAGTTGACCGATACCTGGATACCCGCCGCGGTGGTGGGAAACGCCTCGGCCACGGTGGCCAGGTCGAGCATTCCCAGCAGGCCACAGTTCAGTGCGGGATGGTAGGCATCGGTGAGCGACGTCGTGGGTAACAGGACTCGGAACGTGTCGGCCAGCGGGCCACCGGTGCTGGCCAAGAAATCGTTCCCTGTGTCGGACAGCCCAATCACGCTGACCAGTAGCGCATCGAGGTGGGACTGTTCGTCGACGATGGTCTTGCTCAGCTTCGTCGCGTTCGTCGCGGTGGAGAGCAGATCGTCGGCGGCATCGGCATAGGTATTGAGCACCTTCGGCGCCGCGGCCAGATCGTGCGACAGTGCGGGCATGGCAGGGTCGAGCGTTGCCAGCATGGCATTGAGGTCACTCAATGACTGCCCGATCTGCTTGCCGCGGCCGCTGATGGCACGCGAGATCGCACCGAGCGTCTGATTGAGTTTGACCGGGTCGATGTGATCGAGGACCTCGGTCAACTGCTGGAACACCGTGTTGGCCTCGACCGTTACGTGTTCGGCATCGAGCACTTGCCCCGCAGCAATAGGTTGCGGGGAGGGGTCCGGCGGGAGCGCCAGCTGCACGAACTTCGCCCCGAACACGGTGGTTGCCGCGATGTCGACACGAACATTAGCCGGAATGGTGTCCAGCTTGGCCGGGTCGAGCGAAAGATGCAGTGCCGCATTCCCACCAGCAAGCTGCTCGATTGACTCAACTTTGCCGACAGGCACTCCCAGCAGCTTCACCTTGGCCTCCGGGTCCATCACCAACCCAGCTCGCTGGGTAAGCACCGTCACCGGAACGCTGCGGGTGAACCCACCGCGAAACATCGTCACTGCGAACGCAACGATGCTCAGCACGGTGATGACGGCCACCAGGCCTACCAAGGGCCGCACCGCGCGGTTGGTCATCGGCTCTCCACACTCTGTTGTCGTGTCGGTATTACGTGAACCGCGATCATCAGTCCTCGTTGCCGCGCCTCGGGCCGCCATGGGTTCGACCCGCGGCTGCGGATTAAGCGAGGCGCTCATGCCGACTGAACATACGACAATCCGAACCAAAAGTATACGAGATCGTGTATTTTTTTCGGGGTGACCATCCCGCCGCGCCCACATCGGCAAGCGCCGCCCGCTTCATCGACCCGCAGACCCTCAATATATACGCCTGCGTCTACTTATCGCGCGGAGTTCGACGATCACGTTGCAGGCGATACGCGGCGTTGGAACCGTGGCCCGTGGTGGTCGATGCATGTTGCTCGCTGTCTGCTCGTGGCGATCCTGCTCACCGGCGGCATACTGTCGACCGCGGGCAGGGCCGTCGCCGATGTACCGCTGCTGGGAAACGATCAGCGCCTTCGGTTCTACGGGACCGAACTCAACGGCGCGTTGTTTGATGGACGGTCGTTGATCGGCCGCCCGGTCGTAATCTGGTTTTGGACGCCCGAGCCCAATTGCCCCGTCTGCATGCAGGAGGCACCGGTCCTGGCCAAGGCTGCCGCTGAAAACCCCGAAGTGACCTTCGTCGGTGTCGCCGGCCGATACGACGTCTTGTCATACCGGCGGATCGTGGATCGATACGGCCTAACCTTCACCAACCTCACCGACGCCAACGGGATGTTGTGGCAAGCATTCTTCGTCCCGTGGCCGCCGGCGTGGGCATTCCTGAGTCCCGACGGCAGCGGATACCTCATCAACAACATTGCGACCCCCATGTCCGACGGCGAACTCGCCGACCGCGTGCACGCGCTGACCGGGGGCCAGTAATGGCATATCTACGTGCGGCGGCCGCAACGACCGCCGTGATCACTGCGTTGGTCGGCGTCGGATCGCCTCCCACCGCCATTGCAGACGCTCCGCTGTCTGGCAGCTTCGCCGTGTCGACCGAGCCACCGTCGGTCTGGACGATCTTGAGCTCGGATTGCTTGCCGAATTGCGTTGCGCGGGTGAGCAGTACCCAACAGTGGCACGGATACGCATCCCTTCGTGACCACATCTGGACACTGTCGGTGTACCAAGGCAGTTGGAGCCGCTCGGCTTATCCTGCCGACCCCGCCAACTGCCCTTACGCCGGCTCCGACGTCCTCATCTCCCAAACGTTTCGAATTGACGCCACCTCGCTGAACGGAACTGTCACCAACGTGCGTGGCGACCAGTGCAGCGGCGGACGCACTGTCAGCGACAGCGCCCCCATCTCACTTTCCCGAATCGACTGAACCATCACTATGAGAGACCGAGGAACGACATGCCCAGGGTGATGCGCGCACTTGGCTGCGCGACCGTGACCGTTGCGTTTGCCATGACCGGCACCCTCGCAAACGCCCCGCAGGCGATGGCCGGCCCGGCCGAGGACTACTTCCTCAACGAGCTGTATAAAACACACCAAAAGTGGTTCTGGCCATTCGGGGAGGACTACATCATCGGCGTCGCCCAAGAGGTCTGCAACGCGTGGGACCGCGGTGTGGGATATCCCGAGAAAGTGGAGTCACTGGCGATCGAGAAAGGCTGGACCCACCGCAACACCCGATACTTCGTGGCGTTGTCGACAGCCACGTTCTGCCCGGAGCGCTATCTCGCGCAGATCCCCGCAGAAGCACGCTTGCCCGACGGCAAGTAGGCGGCCGCCCAGCGGCCCTGTCGGTCCGATCTAGTTATCCCAGTGATCGCCACGGATCCAACGACTATCGGCCTCACCCGTCTCCCGCAAAGCCATCCCGCACAACAAGAACAACCCGTCCGGCGCTTGGGCCATCTCGTTGTAAGGCAGCGTGCACGGTGCGTTGTACTCGCGAATGCCGGCCAGCGGAAGCGATCGGAAATAGCGCGGAGCCAAACCTTTTGCCGAATCGCAGAACACGACCCGTCCCTGCGGAGTGGTCGCGAACACGTGAAAAATGATGTTGTCACAATACGAGCCAAGCTCGACGACCCGGTTGATACCGGGCACACAGATCGGATCGTTGCACGCAGACGGGTCCACCGGATCCGCGGTGGCCACCGGGTGCGGCATCACCGCGACTAAGGCCAAAGCCACCGCTGCGCATACCTTGGCTCGCATGCAGGCAGCATAGCGCTCCGCAGCCGATTAAGTACACGTTGTTGTGTATTTTTGGGCCGCACCCCTCCATGTCGACACCCCTCGATTGACACAAGTATACGTTTGCGGGTATTTATTGGGTTCAGTCGTGGTCCGCTCACGGAGTACGCCGTCGCACCGAAACATGTGTGAGCGCTGGGACTTATCTGATGGCAAGGAGTCGAAGTGTCGATAACTGAGTCTTTCATCGGCGGTACGTCGGTAGCCTCACGCGATTTCTACGACAACATCGACCCCTCCACAGGACGGTCGCTTGGACTCGTTGCGCGCGCAAGCCGCGATGACGTCGATCAAGCGGTCCAATCGGCTCGGGGCGCGCAAAGGAGCTGGCGGCGTACTGCTCCCTCAACCCGAGCTGCAGTGCTGAACCGACTCGCGGATCTCATCACCGCCGAACGCGACCGTCTCGCCGTGCTGGAGTGCGAAGACACCGGAAAGCCATTGAGCCAGGCGAGTTCCGACGTTCTCGTATCGGCACGCTACTTCCGCTTCTACGCGCATGCGATCGACACCTACTACGGTCAATCAATTCCGCTCACCGACGACCTCCACGTCTACACGCGTCGCGAACCGCTCGGTGTCACCGGACACATCGTCGCCTGGAACTACCCCATGCAGCTGCTGTCGCGGGCGGTTGCCCCCGCCGTCGCAGCTGGCAATGCCACCGTGCTAAAGCCAGCAGACGAAACACCACGTACCGCTGTGGAGTTCGCCAAGCTGGCCCTGCGGGCGGGACTTCCCGCCGGGGTGTTCAACGTAGTGACTGGCATCGGGGCCGAGACTGGCGCCGGCCTGGCGGCGCATCCCGACGTCGACCTACTGGGGTTCGTTGGCTCCACTCGCGTTGGCACCGAGATCGCACACACTGCCGCCGAACGCGTCGCACCAGCCGTCCTAGAACTGGGAGGCAAATCTCCACAAATCGTCTTCGGGGACGCAGACTTGCCCCGCGCAGCTCAGTTCATCACCAAGGCGATTCTGCAAAATGCCGGACAGACCTGCTCGGCGGGTTCACGCCTGTTGGTTCACGAATCTGTGCACGACGCAGTAATCGACCTGGTCGCCAACCGGTTCGCACGAGTCACGATCGGCCGAGGAATCGAAGACCGCGACCTCGGCCCGCTGATCTCACACAAACAGCAAGCGCGCGTGCAAGAGTTCGTCGACGGCGTTGCGAAAGGCGAAATCATCTGCGGCGGAAGTGCTCCCCTCGACACCGCACTCGCCGACGGTGCCTACTTCTCCCCCACCCTCATTGACGGCGTCGACCCCGACTCTCTGATCGCGCAGGAAGAGGTGTTCGGCCCGGTCCTGACGGTCAACACATTCTGCGACGAGAATGAGGCGATCGCGCTGGCCAACGGCACGTCCTACGGACTTCTGGCCGCACTGTGGACCCGTGACGTGTCGCGGGCCCATCGCTTGGCCGCCGAACTCATCGCTGGTCAGGTTTATGTCAACACCTACGGCGCGGGCGGAGGTGTCGAGCTTCCGTTCGGAGGCTTCAAGAAGTCTGGGTACGGCCGCGAGAAGGGTGTTGAAGCGCTCGACGAAGTGACCGCGACAAAAACCGTGGTGGTGGCGTTGTGATCACCCCGGAAAATCCATTGGCTACGAGTCGATTCCTCACCGGCACCGACCCCGACGTCATCACGAAGAGAAGGTGAGGCCGCAATGGCCCGTACTGTTGCACTGGGCCCGGAACTGGGCGCCGAATTGGTCGACTTCGAAGATCTTTCTGATCCCGCAGTCTTCGCCCAATGCCGAGAAGCTCTCAAGTGGCGGGGTGTAGTACTGATCCGGGGCGCACATCTCGATGACGAGGCCCAGTTGACCCTTTCACGTGCACTGGGAAACGTGCTGGCGCCCAATGGGCGTGAGATCTTCACCGTATCGCTGGATCCGGCCAAGAATGCCGCTGCGGAGTACCTCAAGGGCACGTTCTGTTGGCATATCGACGACACCACCAACGCGGTACCGGCCAAGGCCACCATGCTCACCGCACGCCACGTCGCCATGGTGGGCGGCGGAACCGAATTCGCCAACACCTACGCGGCCTATGAGAATCTTCCCGACCACGAGCGCGCGCTGTACGACACACTTCGGGTAGTGCACAGTTTCGAGGCAGCTCAGCGTTTGGTGAACCCCGACCCCACAGAGAAAGAACTCGCGGCCTATCGTTCGATTCCGACCCGAGAAAGCGCTTTGGTGTGGCGACGACAAGACGGGCGTAGGTCACTGGTGATCGGTGCCACCGCCGACCATATCGTGGGTATGGAGCCGGCAGAAAGTCGACGACTGCTCGACGAACTTCTGGAATGGACTACGCAGCAACGGTTCTGCTACACCCATCAGTGGACCGTCGGGGACGTTGTCATCTGGGACAACACGGGCATGCTGCACCGCGCACTCCCCTACGACCCGACCTCGGAACGCACCATGCACCGGACCACTATCGAAGGGGATGAGCCTTGGTCATGAGGACGGCCCTCGTTACCGGTGGCGCTTCCGGCATCGGTCAGGCTATCGCCGAGCGTCTGAGAAGAAACGGCTACCAGGTTGCCACACTTGACCTTAACCCGATCGACAATCCCAATGCACATGTTGCCGACGTAACAGATCCCGAACAGATCGGTGCGGCGCTGCGCCTGATCCGCAACGAACTCGGGCCGGTGACCATCCTGGTCAACGCTGCCGGCCTGGAGGGCTACAAACGGTTCACCAACATCGGATTCGATCTGTGGTCAACAGTGATCAACGTCAACCTGCACGGGGTGTTTCACACCATCCAGGCAGTACTGCCAGACATGGTCGCTGCAGGATGGGGACGCATCGTCAACATCTCCTCGTCGAGCACGCACTCCGGTGTGGCCCACATGGCGCACTACGTCGCCGCCAAATCCGCCGTCAACGGATTGACCAAAAGCCTGGCCCTCGAGTTCGGCCCGATGGGCATCACGGTCAATGCCGTACCACCTGGATTCGTCGACACTCCGATGTTGCGCAAAGCCGAACGCAACGGCCTCCTTGGCGGCACGGTCGAGGACATAATCGAACGTACGCCCGTGCGCCGAGTCGGACGGCCTGAAGATATCGCAGCCGCATGCGCATTCCTGGTATCCGACGATGCCGGATACATCACCGGTCAGATCCTGGGCGTCAACGGCGGCCGGAACACCTGAACCAATCAGCGATCGGAGCACGCATGGACAAGCAGACATACGACAAGGGAGCCAAGATCCGCTCCGAGGTCCTCGGCGCCGACTATGTCGCCGAGGCCACTCGCAACGGCGACACCTTCAGCAAACCTCTACAGGACCTCGTCACCGAGTACTGCTGGGGTGCGGTATGGGGACGAGATGACCTCACGCTCAAGACTCGCAGCATGCTCAACCTGGCGATGATCGCAGCCCTCAATCGTCCCCACGAGTTGAAAACCCATATTCGCGCGGCGTTAACCAACGGCGTGACCCGCGAAGAGATCCGCGAGGTGTTCCTCCAAGTCGCGATCTATGCCGGCATTCCCGCCGCCGTCGACAGCTTCCGACTCGCCCGCGAGGTATTCACCGACCTCGATTCCCAATAAGGAAGGCAACCGTGAGACTAGGATTCATCGGCCTCGGCCACATGGGGTTCCCGATGGCCAGCCGCCTCGTCCAGGCCGGCCACGATGTCACCGTCTTCGACATGCGTGCTGAGGCAGTGGCCGCCGCAGTCAAACTCGGAGCCCGGTCGGCACCATCTGCACGTCGAGTTGCAGATACCACCGACACTGTCCTGGCCAGCCTGCCCTCGCTACAGGCATCGCTCGATGTAACCACGGGCATAGACGGAATCATGCACGGTGGCCAGGTCCAGCGTTTCGTCGACTTATCCACCGTAGGAAGTGACATCTCGCGCACCATCCACCACGCCTTGCAGGCCCGCGGCATCGCTGCCCTGGATAGTCCCGTCAGCGGCGGGGTCTCGGGCGCCCAAAACGGCACCCTGGCACTCATGGTCTCGGGGGCCCGCGCCGATTTTGAGGCGCTGACCGACATCCTCGAAATCCTGGGACGCCCAGTCTTTGTCGGCGAGAGCCCCGGCTCGGCACAGACAATGAAACTGGTCAACAATCTCATGGCGGCCGCGACACTGGCCGCGACATCAGAAGTGGTGGTGATGGGCGTCAAAGCCGGGTTGGATCCACGCGTGATGATCGACGTGCTCAACGCAGGCTCGGGAGCTACCCATGCCAGCAGAGACAAATTCCCCCGCGCGGTCCTACCGCGAACCTTCGATTTCGGATTCGCCACCGGCCTGATGGTCAAAGATGTAAGGCTCTACCTCGAAGAGGTGACACGCCTGGGTGTTAGCTCAACCATCGCCATTGCCGTCGCCGAACAATGGGAAGCAGCCCTGCGCCAGGAAGGCCCCGACTCCGACTTCACCTCGGTCATCAAGCCGATAGAAACCGCAGCCGGGGTCATCGTCGACGGCCGCGACCACCGCTAGCTGGCCGGCGCCAGATCCTGGGGCCACGGCCGTCGGCCCACTACTGGCCCCATCCCGAACACCTCAGTGTGGTCTATCAGCGTGCCCAAGGCCCGGGACTTAAACGCTATCGCCGCAATCGTCAACTGATGGTGCACCACCGTCAACGGGCTGCCCAGTTCGAGTGTCGGCATCTCCCCCCATAGGGTGACCTCGGTTCTTCCGGTTCTCATCGTGTCCAGCAATCCGACACGTACCCGTTCATCAGCCCTACACAACTGTGCCGAGATCGCCAGCGCATGTGGAGGGGGGCCAGAGTTCGGTCCCGCCAGTGCGGAGTCCAGCTCGACGACGTCGGCACCCACAACCTGCAATGCCCGCAGGTCCCCAAGCGTGGCCGCCACCACCGTCACATCCCACCCGTTCATCGCACGATCGCAGATCAGCCCGCCTGCCGCGCGCACTGCTTCCTCGGTGGACACTGCGAGCACCGCCAGCCGGTACCTGAGGTTTCGACGGCTTGCTCGGGCACGGGCATCGACCACTTCCACGCGATCAACGCGACGCACCGGGGCATCGTGAAAAATCATGAGGCTCCGTTCCGTTGGCGATCAGGACATAGTCCTAGGTTGACAAAAATGTACCTCGCCAAGTAGGCATAAGTACACGATTTCGTATATTTTGATGATGTTGATCTGCCCGCGTTAGTTTCGCAACAACCCAAGGTCGATGCCGCGACCTGACTGAACACGCTGCGGCCCCGCATCCATCCACGTTGCGACCAGAAAGGTGAACAGGTGACCACCACCCACTACTTCGAGAAACCGACTGCGGGTAGCTGGACCGAGAGTTACCCCGACCTCGGAACCGCTCCGGTCGATTACACCGACTCGATAGACCCCGCGCACTACGAGAAGGAACGCAACGCCATCTTCCGGCGGACCTGGCTAAACGTGGGCCGTATCGAGCAAGTCCCACGCAAGGGAAGCTATTTCACCCGCGAACTCGCGGTGGTGAGCAGTTCGTTCATCATCGTCAACGGCGGCGACGGCGAGATTCACGCCTTCTACAACATCTGCCGTCACCGCGGAAACAAGCTGGTATGGAAGGACTTTCCCGGCGAAGAAACTCACGGGAGCTGCCGGCAGTTCACCTGCAAGTACCATGCCTGGCGCTACGACCTGGACGGCGGTCTCAACTTCGTTCAACAAGAGGACGAGTTCTTCGATCTCGACAAGTCGAGGTATGGCCTCAAGTCGGTTCGATGCGAAGTGTGGGAAGGGTTCATCTTCATCAACGTCGATGACAAAGCCGCGCCGCTTCGTGACTATCTGGGTACGTTGGCGCACGGCATCGAAGGCTATCCGTTCCATGAGATGACGGAGGTCTATCGCTACCGCGCCGAAATCGGCAGCAACTGGAAACTGTTCATCGATGCATTCGCCGAGTTTTACCACGCCCCGGTGCTACACAATAAGCAATACACCAAAGACGAAGCCGCCAAGATCATGGCCCACGGCTACGAAGCCATCCACTACGAGGTCGCCGATCCGCACGGAATGGTGTCGTCTGGAGGCGGACAGTCCCCACCCAAGCGGCTCGACATTGTCAAACCAATGGACCAGGTCCTGCGCAGCGGCCTCTTCGGCCCCTGGGACAAACCCGACGTCCATGGACTCGACAACCTTCCGGCCGGCATCAACCCCGGACGATTCAAGTACTGGGGCACCGACTCCTTTCACTTCTTCCCCAACTTCATGCTGCTGTTCTGGGAGCCGGGATGGTTCATGACCTACCACTTCTGGCCGACCGCCGTGAACAGGCACATCTTCGAAGGCACAATGTATTTCGCTCCGCCCAGGAACGCCAGGGAGCGACTTGCCCAAGAGTTGGCGGCGGCCACATTCAAAGAATTCGGACTCCAGGACGCCAACACCTTGGAAGCGACGCAGACGATGCTCGAATCCCGAGCCATCACCGAATTTCCGCTCAACGACCAGGAAATTCTTCTACGCGCCCTGCACAAGTCCGCCCACGACTACGTCAAGGAGTATGAGAATGGCAGCATCCCAACTCAGCACTGATCGACTGCCTGCAGAGTTCTCAGACCTAGGCCCCTTTCTGGACTGGGACCTGGCCACCGAAGGTGAACGCTACGCCAAGCGCCTGACGTCATCGATGGAGGAGATGCAGGCGTTCTATGACGTCGCCTTCCCCCGATTGCCCGAGGCACTGGCCTTCGTCGACCGCTACGAACTCACGTCGCTGCCCGACGACGTGCGCACCCTGATGCACTTGTTGCAGTCGCTGATCACCGTCTCGTTTCCGGTCGAAGTGTGGAAACAGCCTCGCGTACCGGACAGCGGCGCGGCCTATCTCAATTGCTTTTGGGAACCGGTGATCTAGCCTGTGCTGACCCTCAAAGCTGCCGGTTTCCTCGATGTCGATGCCGGCGAGGTTCTCACGCCTGCTGTCATCCGTATTGACGGTGACAGGATCGCAAGTATTGGCTGTGCGCCTGAGGCTTCCGACGATGTACTCGACCTTGGAGATCTCATTCTCTTACCGGGATTGATGGACATGGAGGTCAACCTGCTCATGGGTGGCCGGGGTGAGAACCCAGGCCTGTCCCAGGTGCAGGACGATCCCCCGACCCGCGTGCTGCGCGCAGTGGGCAACGCCCGGCGCACCCTGCGCGCCGGGTTCACCACTGTGCGCAACCTCGGATTGTTCGTCAAGACCGGTGGATACCTGCTCGACGTCGCCCTCGGCAAGGCCATCGACGCGGGCTGGATCGACGGACCCCGCATCATCCCCGCCGGTCACGCCATCACCCCCACCGGCGGGCACCTCGACCCCACCATGTTCGCGGCGTTCATGCCGGGCGTGCTGGAGTTGACGATCGAAGAGGGCATCGCCAACGGGGTCGACGAGATCCGCAAGGCGGTGCGCTACCAGATCAAGCACGGCGCCCAGCTGATCAAGGTGTGCTGTTCCGGCGGTGTCATGTCGCTTACCGGAGAGGCCGGGGCGCAACACTATTCCGACGAGGAGTTGCGCGTCATCGTCGACGAGGCGCACCGACGCGGGCTGCGGGTCGCGGCCCACACCCACGGCGCCGAGGCCGTCAAGCACGCCGTCGACTGCGGCATCGACTGCATCGAGCACGGATTCCTGATGGACGACGAGGCCATCCAGAAGCTCGTCGACAACGACCGGTTCCTGGTCACCACTCGCCGCCTGGCCCAGGCCATGGACGTCTCGAAGGCACCGAAGGTACTGCAGGACAAGGCAGCCGAGATGTTCCCGAAGGCCGAGACCTCCATCAAGGCAGCCTACGAGGCCGGCGTGAAGATCGCCGTCGGTACCGACGCACCTGCCATCCCGCACGGCCGCAACGCCGACGAACTCGTCACGCTGGTGGAGTGGGGCATGCCACCAGCGGCGGTGCTGCGCGCTGCCACGGTGGTGGCCGCCGATTTGATCAACGTCACCGACCGGGGTCGACTGGCAGAAGGGCTGCTCGCCGACATCATCGCAGTGCCGGGAAACCCGTTGCAGGACATCACCGTGACGCGCGACGTTCGGATGGTGATGAAAGGCGGAAAGGTCTATCACCGCCGATAGCAGCCCCGCTTTGACCATCATTCAAGGGTTCTACGAAGGGAAAGCCGGTGTTGCACCAGAGCAGAGTGTTTGTCGGGGGACGCTGGATCACACCAGAATCGGCCCCTATCATCTCGGTGACTTCGCCACACAGTGGCGAAGTGATCGCCGCGGTGGCTGCAGCCACGCCCACCGAGGTCAATCAAGCGGTTACCGAGGCGCGCAACGCGTTTGATTCGGGTCCATGGCCTCGCCAAGCGCCAGCGGAACGGATCGCCGCTGTCCGGCGCCTTGCCTCGGAATATGAAGCAAACCGGGGCGAGATGGCCAAGCGAATCACCGCAGAAATGGGCGCGCCGATCACCTTCTCCAGGCGTGCTCAGGTCCGTCTGCCAATGATGGCGATGATGGCATTCTGCGATCTGGCCGACGAGTTCCCTTGGCAGGAGGCGCGACCCGGGATGTACGGTGCCGATATTCAGATCGGACGACAACCCGTCGGCGTGGTGGCGGCTGTCGTCCCATGGAACATGCCGCAGTTTCTCACCATCGGAAAATTGGTGCCGGCATTGCTGGCCGGGTGCACTGTCGTGATCAAACCCTCGCCGGAGGCCGCACTCGATGCGGTACTGCTCGCCGAGCTGCTCGAAGCCGCTGATCTGCCTCCGGGCGTGGTCAGCGTACTTCCTGGGGGCAGCGACGTGGGCGAGGCGCTGGTCAGCCACCGCGGGATCGACAAAGTGTCCTTCACAGGATCAACGGTCGCCGGACGGCAGGTTGCCCTCGCCTGCGCCGCCAATCTCAAGCAGGCAAGCCTCGAACTCGGCGGCAAGTCGGCCGCAATCGTCCTTCCAGATGCCGACCCCTTCAAAACAGCAGGAGCAATCCGAGCAGCAAGCATGTCCAACAGCGGACAGGTGTGCAACGCGCTGACTCGAATTCTGGTTCCAGAGCAGCGCCAAGCCGAGTTCATCGATGCGCTCGCCTACGAGATCGGCACGCTCATCGTGGGCGACCCAGAAGACCCTTCTACCGATATCGGACCTCTGGTCTCAGAGCTTCAGCAGCGCCGAGTCAGCGACTACATCGAGGAGGGCGTGCGCGAAGGTGCACGACTGGTCGTCGGTGGTAGCGGTACACCTGTCGACTTGGACCGCGGTTGTTATGTCACACCAACGCTCTTCGCTGACGCCGACAACAACATGCGCATCGCGCGTGAAGAGATCTTTGGACCCGTCTTGACGGTGATCGCCTACCGCGATGAGGATCAGGCCGTCGAGATCGCCAACGACTCCGACTACGGCCTAGCAGGGGCAGTCTTCACTGCCGATGTCGCGCATGGACGCGATATCGCCAGCCGTGTCCGGGCAGGTTCATTCGGCGTGAATCAGGGCTACATCATGGATCCATTGGCCCCGTTCGGCGGGATGAAGAGCAGCGGCTACGGACGCGAACTCGGGCACGAGGGCCTCGCAAGCTACCTGGTGACGCAATCGCTGTCTCAGACGACGCAAAACTGACACTCGCAGAACAGGTTTCACGATGAAATCATTCCAGCCGCTTCCGGTCGCAGAGTGGCCGCATGAGATGCACACCGCCATGGCGGCCATGAGTCCACCAAACCCGCGCCACCCCCGACCCAAACACGATGGCCGCCCAAAAGCGCTCAACATCCTGGGTGTGTTGGCCCACCATCCCGCATTGGCACAGGCATTCTTTACGTTCAACGGCCACAATCTGCGCACCACCACGCTCTCCGAACGAGAACGCGAGCTATTGGTCCTACGTACAGCCGCAGTCCGACAATCGAGTTACGAGTGGGCCCAGCATGTCGTCATGGCCCATGACGTCGGTATCGACAACGATGAGCTCAGCTGGATTGCGTGGGGGCCTGACGCACCCGCATGGTCAACTCACGAGGCCGCGTTGCTGCGGGCGGTCGATGAGCTCATCGAGTCCGGCGCCATACAACCAGATACACTCGCCGTCCTATCGGAATCATTTGACATACAACAAATCCTGGACGTTGTGTTCACCGTGGGCGCGTATGAAACACTCGGGTGGATGTTGAAGTCGTTCGGAGTCGAACTCGACGACGACATCCGGTCCTGGCTCAACCACCCACCGGAGGCTAACCTACCCTGAACGCCCCCGGGGTACGGCCGAGCCTCAGATCACCGCGGTACGACACCGCGCAAAAACAATGAAACCGCCTGCTGCAGATGTCGTTCGTTCTGCGCTTTGCTGCGATATATACCGAAATCGGCAAACCGTGCTGGAAGTGCTTCGACCATCGCCAGGAAATGCTCGGCGGCCAACTCCACGTCATCAACCTTGATCTCACCGTTGGCCTCGTGACGGCGCAGAAGCTCGGTAACCACACGTTGGCGGCCCGACCACATCATCGATTCCGCTGTCACGTTGAACTCCGGGAAACGCCCGCCCTCATTCATCGCGATGCGCTTGAGTCGTACGTTTTCCGGATTGACCGCCCGCTTGAGCGCGGCGCGACCGACAGCGACCAGCGCTGTTTCCAGGTCCTGCTCCTTGAGGAACACGTCGGAGCGGTCATCTTCGAAACGCGACAGTGCCCAAGGGATAACATCGACAAATAGCGCATGCTTATCCGCATAACGCGCGTACAGGGAGCGTTTCGTGATGCCGGCGGCCTTAGCGATCGCTTCCATGGTCGCGCCGTCGTAGCCGCTCTGGATGAAGGTCGCCACTGCCGCTTTACGCACGGTGAGATCAAGTGCCTTCGCTTCAGCCTGCGTGGGCCTGCCTCGTCGGGTCGTCACAAGAAACAAAGTATACGTTCACGATGAATTTGTCTCAGGCAGGACACAGCTCTAGCTGATGTTTGTGCGGTGGATGTTCGCGGTGGGCGGCGCCGGCTACCGCGCCACCCGCGTCATGCATCGAGTAGCGACAGCTGGCCCGTGCGCATCGCAGCAACCACTCCCCCATCGATAATGAGGTCGCTTCCGGTGATGAAACTCGCCTCAGGGCTGAGCAGGAACGCTGCCGCAGCGGCTACGTCATCAGGCGTCCCGCTACGTCCCATTCCCGCTTCGCTGACGATATGTCGCAGCCTCGACGCCGATGCGGAAGCCATTTCGCGTTTACCCGCAGGGGTGCATATCATTCCGGGACTGATCGAGTTGACTCGTGCTCCCTGCCAACCCCATCGGATCGCAGCTGCTTGAACGAGGATGTGGTTGGCCCGTTTGGCGACCGCATACGCCGCCGCAGGATCATCAAACCGCTCCGGGTCGGTGAAAGGCAGATCGAGCAACTCGTCGGCCCACACGCCAGCCAGCGACTGCTCCTGATCGCTATTGAGTCGCCCAGTCAGGTGTCCAGCAATGCTGGACACGACCACTCCCGCGCCACCGCGGCTGATGACGCTGCCGAATGACTCCAGTACCGCACCGACACCTTGCAGGTTGACGGCCAAAATCTCGGCAACGCTGCCCTGCGTCGGTGTGAGACCGGCAGCCATCACCAGTTGAGTTATCCGACCCCGCCAGCGGATCTCACGTGCCAGATCGGAAACCGCGCCGCGCACCGACATATCGACTGAGTAGCCGACGACGTCATGCCCTTCATCACGAAGGACGCCCTCAACCTTGTCCAGAGCCTCTTCGTCGCAGTCGGCCAGCACCACAGTCCGTCCTGCCCCCTGGCGACGAGCGATGGCGGTGCCAATGGCACCCGCACCAATGATCACCACCACGTCGCTGGCCTCGTTCACCGCAACTCCCTGGCGAGCGCACTGACAAGATCCCGCGTTCGTCTCTTTGACGCCACCAGTTGCTCGCGGGAATCACCGATCGGCAAGAGCCGGACCGCCAGATCCGTGACCCCCGCATCTGCAAACCGTCGAAACTGCTTGAGAATCGCCTCCGCATCCCCGGCGACACAGATGTCACCCACGTTCTCAGCGTCTCCCTGCTCGAGGAGCCTCTGGTAATTCGGTGAGACCTCGGCCTCCCCCAACACTTGGTTCGCGCGTTCTCTGGCAACCGGAATGTCGGTATTCGCGCACAGGCACACCGGAACCCCCGCGATGATTCGTGGGTGGGGCCGGCCAACGTTCTCGGCGGCTCGTGTGATGCGCGGAACCACATGGTCGGCAACCGCGCGCACATCCGCCATCCACAAGATGGTGCCGTCGGCCCGCTCCCCTGCCAGGGTCAGCATGCGAGGTCCCAGAGCAGCCAGAAGCACCGGCATCGGGTCGACCGGTTCTAAGACAAACGGGTTGTGCACGCGGAATGTTTCGTTGTCCACATCCACCGACCCCTTGCCACCCAATGCCGCCGCAAGCACGGCCAGATAATCGCGCGCGTAGCTGGCGGGCCGCTGATAGGGCAAACCCAACATGTCCGCGACCACCCAATGGTGCGAAGGCCCCACACCGAGAGCAATCCTGGCTGAGGTGGCTCCGTGTACCGATAACGCTTGGCGGGCCAGGGCAATCGGGTGCTGGGCCTGCATGGGAATCACTGCTGTGCCCAATTCGATACGCGTGGTCTTGGCGCCCATGAGCGTCAGCGCCGTCAGTGCATCGAAGTCGTTGGGCACTTGTGGCACCCACACCGTGTCGAGCATGGCGGCTTCGGCCCACTGTGCGTCGGCACACAGTCCGGTGATCTTTCTTGTCAGGTCACCACGTTCGGCACCGACCATCACTCCAACCCGCACGGATACCTCCGTTGTGCTCTCGACCGCGGCATCAGACGGTGACCAGTCGGGAGAGGTTGCCGCCCATGATCTTTGCCTGATCCTCGGTGCTGAGGTGATGAAGCGCGTCAGCGTAGTGAGCCGGCTGGGAGAGCCCTTCGGGATGGGGGTAGTCGGAGCCGTATAGAACTCGATCTACGCCGATGAGGTCGATCAGATCCGACACACCTTCTTCGTAGAACGGGCTCACGTGAATGCGAGACTTGATGAGACTCACTGGATCTCCGCCCGGGAAGCTCTCTGGCGTCTTTCTGTAGACATCGGCGAGGTTGTCGAGTAGCGGGAACAGCCACTTGGAGCCGGCTTCGATAACTGACACCTTCAGACCCGGAACTCGATACAGGGCACCGTGAATCACCCAGGACGCGACGGCATCCTGTACCGGGCGCCACTCGTTCAGCATGCTCATCGCGTGGGTTTCAAAGGGGCGATACTCCTGGTTGCCGCCGTCCCATTCCGCGTCATAGCGGGCATAGCCGCTGTCGGAGGTGTGCATTGCCACCAGGACATCGTGTTCGACGCAGCGCTGCCAGAAAGGATCGAACTCGGGTAGTGCAAACGAGCGCGGCCCACGATAGCCGGGAACAGGAGCCGGCCGGACCAAGATCACCCGTGCGCCTCGCCCGACCACCCAATCCAACTCCTCAATCGCCTTCTCCACGATCGGCAACGTGATCACCGGTGTCGTGAAGATGCGGTTGTGGTAGTTGAATCCCCAAACCTCATCCAGCCATCGGTTTAACGCATGCACCACCACGTGGCTTGCCACCGGGTCATCGCGCAGACGTTCTTCGATCAGGCTGGCCAGTGTCGGGAACATCAGCGAGCGGTCCACACCGAGCTCGTCCATCAGCTGCAAGCGTGGACCGGGCTCCCGGAACGCAGCAATGGAACGCATTGGCTCACCGAAGATCTCGCGCCGGCTCTTGCCTTCGGGGTTCCCGTTCTGGAAATAGCCCTCCATGGCGCCGGGCCGGGCGACGACCTCGAACGTGGGATTGGGGATGTAATTGCTGATCTGTCCTGCAATCGCGATCTTGGTTCGGCCATTCACCTGGACGTACTGGATCAAGTCTTTGTAGTGCTCGGGCAGGTACTTGGTCAACGACTCCGGAGTCTCATAAAGGTGGTTATCCGCGTCAAACAGTGGGTAGGACAGTTGGTTCGGCATCTCTCTCCAATGCGGAATCAGGTCAGATTGAGGGATATGTCGTCGTCGGCCATCCAGTGAACCAAACGTTGCAGCGGATACATCGCATCGTGAGGACTGCCCAGGGCGTGCGCGTTGGCGGTTCCCAGGCGACACAGACGCTGGGCACCGGCGGCCGCAAGCTGATCGCGCAGCACGACTTTGCGTTCGTAGGGATAGACGCCGATGGTCTGCGTCGCCACGTTCACGTAGCGCACCGCATCCTGCAAAGACCCCACCGTAACGATATTGGAAGTCTTATTGGACGGATGGAAATTCACTGGCGCGTCCGACAAGATCACCAGGCCACTTCCGTCGTCGCGGCCCCAGGTCTTGAGCTCACCCATCGCCGACATGATCTCGACTTCTTCACGGACCTCTGCCGGCGGCGGCAACGCTTTGGCAGAGGCATAGTCGCGATCCATCGCCAGACGCTCAGCCAGCTTGGCGCAGAAGGTCTCGACCTGTGCACGCTCCCCCTCGGCGAACACAAATCGGCTGGCAAGACAGGCCTCCTGGTTGAACACCGTGGTGTCCAACGCCAGTCGCTCGGCCACCTCGTCCATCGTCGAGTCGGACTCGAACGCCTCGCGGCCGATCATCGAGATGGAGGACTTGGGATCGAAGGACACCAGTTGTATGCCTGGGCCGAGGTAACGGATCACGTTGTTGATCGCCGGCCCGCCGCCCCACGCCACGATCTTGTCGAAATATTGAGGCCGGTACAGGGTCCGTTCGATGGCTTCGTCTCCACCCTGCCAGTACACCGCAGTCATCGATTGCACCACAGGGTGATTCGGATCGATATCTGCCATGGTGCGAAGCACGGCCACGGTGGTGAAGGGATCACTGGAGGGCATCTTGAACAGGTTGACGGCCTTAACGATCGCCCCCTGGGCAATGGACGCGATACAGCCCGCCGGCGCGTTTCCGGCCAGCATGTGCACGATCCGCGGCGGGAAGGCGCGCACCGCGAGCTTGCTTCCGAACGCGTCGACCTTCTCCACCCACCCGTCGAGCGCTTCGGGACGATCGAAGTTGGACTCCACCATGCTTTCGAGCAGTTGGCGGTTGAGATAGTAGGGCGCCTCACGGTAGAGGTTCTCGACCACTCGCCGCGGCAGCGGATTGGTCGCCGCGATGTGCTCCAGACATTCCTGCAGATAGGGATTGCGATCTAGATGCAGCCGCTCACCCACTTCGACGAGGAAATCGATGATCTCGGCGACCTTCATCCCGAGCAGCGGAGGGAGCTCCGAACGTGGGGTGACAATCGCGTCGAGGTCGATCGGCGGAGTGCTGAAGTCAGCGCCCAGGTCACGTGAGCGGTGCTGTACCGCATTGCCTTCGACGAGCGTGCCGCGAATGAAGTGCGGCGCGGCGAGTACCTGTGCGGGTGTTGAAGTCATGAAACACCCCGAACGTATGCGTCGATGCTGCCCGCGCAGCTGATCTTGTCCCCGTCCGGGAGATCGGAGAACCGCATGATCTCTCGGGCGACCGTAGGCCCCTGATGCCTACAGGCGCACTTGCCGAAATTGATCGCGATCTTGTCCCCGCTGATGATGCCGCCCCATCGGCCCTCGATGGACAGGTCCATGAATGCGGCGCGCGCCTCGACATCATCGTTGCCGACCTCAAGAAGCTGTTCGCCGCTCACGTCGAGCGGAAGAGCAATTACCCATGGTGGGATGTGGTACCGCTCGGCGCTGCACAGCGGGAACGTGGAGTTCAGCTCGCGCATGCTGTACATGTGGTACATCCGCCGCTCTGTGACGTTGAACGTTTCTAGGATGTACTCGCGGTAGTTCTCGGGAAGCACCGCACCTTTCAGGCCGCCGGCCACGAACATCGAGTTCTCGGCGTGGAAATCGCTGCCACTGTAACCCTTTTCCCGCACAGCTTCGGCAATTGGGTAGAGCTGGCCGAACATCCCACTCACCATGATGGGCTGGCTGCGCGCCGCGATCAGCGCGTCAACAGTCTCCTCCGATGAGGCGACCATTTCCGCGCCGCGCTTCGCCGCGATCTGTTCGAACTCAGCGATCTCCGAGGGCTTCGCCGTGCCATCGGCGATCTTGCGTCGCAGTACGATCATCTCGACCATTGAGCCGACGGTGATCGGCTCCGAACCGAATTGGAACGGCTCGACACCCGGTGCGATCGCCGCGATCATCTCCTCTCGGATCGCGCTCTCCCTGGGCGCGGCGAATTGCGGTCCGATGCCAAAGAACTTCCTTCTGGCATCGGGGTTGAGCCCAAGAGCCCACACGATTCCCTCGGCGTTTCCGCGAGCCGAGAAGTCGATGTCTCCTTCTGTGCCGCTCATGATCGCCGGCTTGCCGGTGGTGCCGCTCGAGCACGACAGGTAGTGCCCGACGGTTTCCATCTGTTTGATCCAGCCATCAAGAGTCTCAACGCCGTCCAGATTGACGTCCTCAACCGGGCGGGTTGAAACGGTGTTGAGCCAACGACCCATGCGGTCCCATTGTCGGTCTGTGAGCCACCCCTCTGAGTAGCTCTTGTAGGTTGTGTGGGCAAATAGCAATGGCACTAGGTCGGCTGGCTTGTTGATCGTGGTGGTGCCACCGGCTTCAGAACGGTGCCGCAGTAGTCCGATCGAATCGAACTGGCTTTCCAACCGCTCGTTGGCGGCCGCCAGCTGCTCGGTCAACAGATCGTGCGGGGCGACGTCGTAGCAATCCGACGTCCCCAGCATGGCCATCAGGCGGTCCGTTGGTGATGTCACGTGTTTCTCCTTATTGGCGCCCTCGCCGCGCGCCATGCCGGCGCGTCGGCGTTCCGCCTTAAGTAAACTCAAGCGTATATTTTTGTCAAGCCGAGCGAGCTCGGTTACGGTGTGGCGCTTTGATGGGCTGCCTCAGCAGCCTCGCGGGCGACACGCTCGTCGTGTATGCGGACCAGCTCCCGGAATCCCAGCCGCGGGTACTGCGGTTTGGGCTGCACGCCCCACTCATCGAGTGCGGTATTGATGCCTGCAGCTTCCGGAGCACTACCAAAGGGCGGGCCGGGGAAGTCGTAAGGATGCTTGCATTCCAACGAAGTGTCGTTGTAGCGCACCTTCATCAGCTCACTGCAGATGTCGCGGAACCCTAGGGTCGGGTAACCGTAATAGATCATTATGAACGGCAGAGTAAAGGCGCCTTCAATGACTAGCGCGGTGAGGCAGACGAGTATGCCGCGTTTGAGCCATTTATGCATGTTGGCCCATTGTTTGGTGGTGCCCAACGCGAGCGCTTCTTGCTTGGGTTCCCCGCTTGTCTGTTCATCAGCGGTGGATGGCGGGTTCGTCATTGAATTCCCCTTATTCCGAGAATATTTCGCGATTGACCGTGTGTAGATATGGGATGGCCAGGAACGGTGTTATGTATACGATGTCGTAGAGCCACCAGCCGATTACGGGCAGCGCGGTCCCGGTGTATCGGAGGTCGGCGTAGACGGTCATGTTCATGACGTAGCCCACCCAGATCACGACACCGAACCAGCAGGTGACGATGAGCCATTGGTAGCCCCAGCGTTTCATTTGAAGGAATGCGATGGCTGCAGCGATGCGCATGGGGAAGACGATGAGTATGAGGGCGAACTCCCAACCTTTCTCACCGGGAGCGCCGGCCCCACCGATCCACAGCTGGTTGTAATGCCAGAAGTAGCCCATGTCGAACAGGTTGCCCCAGCCGGTATAGAGCACCCGGTAGACCAGTGTGTGGTTGCCGACCATGTCGAGAATCCAGCCCTGGGTATTCAATCCCGCATCGAGGATCACCAGGTATCCGATAAGTGTCACCATGATGGGGCGCACCGAGAGCCCGGCTTGGCTGGCCACCCGCATCTTCTTCAATCCCCATAGGAATAGGGGAAATCCGAAGATCCCGGCGGCGTTGGTGCCCATCAGCAGCGTCCCGGCGATGAGCCACTTGTCTGCGCTGCGCTCAGCCTGCCTGCTTGCCTCATCATGATCGTCGTAGGAGATGAAGCGATTGCCCGACGCCGGTGCAGCTGCTTTGTCTGACTTGCGGCTGATCAGTGGAATGTTCATGTTCCTTACCCCCAGTATCCGCGGGTGAAGGACATGTGCAGTTGTATGCCGAACTGGATGATGAGATACCCGTAGACAAAGATCTGGAACGCGATGAGCGCTCGCCTCTTCTGCCTGTCTCGTTCATTCATTGGTGTTTCGCTCCCTTCTGACTAGCGATTAGCCGATGATTCGGCCGCGAGCAGGCTGGCCGCTGCGGTCTCTCTCAGCCCGTCTGTGACTGCCCCTTCGGTGCTCAACGGCGCGAGCACGCAGACATCGACTGCTTCCAGCTCATCGATGCCCGCAGCAACGAGTTGAGCGGCCGTGACCAACACGCGCGTCGAAGGAGGCTCAAAGTGGAAGGCGTCGTCGGCACCACGAATACTGTTGGCACACTTGACTAGTCGTTCTGCGCTGGCATGGTCCACACCGGTTTCGGATACCAACACCTCAACTTCTCGATCTGGAGGCAGATAGTCCATGCCGAGCGTGACGAAACGTTGCCGGAATGAGGGCTTGAGTTCCTTCAGCGAACTTCGGTAGGCAGGGTTGTAGGAGCACACCAGCATGAAGCTGTCGGGAGCGACCAGGACCTCACCCGACCGATCCAAAAACAGGGTTCGACGGTGATCGGTCAGCGAATGCAGGACGGCCAGGGAATCGTGGCGCGCCTCCACCACCTCATCGAGGTAGCAAATCGCACCCTGCTTCACAGCCCGCGTGAGCGGCCCGTCACTCCAGACCACGTCCCCGCCAGTCACCATGAACCTGCCGACAAGGTCCGAACTTGTCAGATCGTCATGGCAGCTGATCGTCATCACCGGGAGGCCAAGAAGCTCACCCATGTACTCAACAAATCGGGTTTTGCCGCACCCGGTAGGCCCGGTCAGCATCACCGGGAGCCTTCGATCAAACGCGTTAACGAAGATTTGTTCCTCGTTGCCGTTGGATTGGTATTTCACCATCGTCATCTGTTCCTCACGTGGGAAAGTCATGCAGCAACCAGTTCTCGATGCACACTGGCCAGTACGTCTGGTAGTTCGTCAATTCGCCTGATACGTCGCGATTTTCGCGGTCCGAAGACCTCCGGTAACGGGTCCACCCGTACGGGGCCTACCCCGATGTAATAAATCGAGATGCCGGCGTCCTCTGCCTCTTCGACCGCATGGGCCACGTCGGCCCACGCGTAGCGGCCTTCATAGCCCTCGTCAGATATGAGTCCGTCCCCGATCACAATCAGCAAGCGCCGTGACGACGGTTGATGGAGCAGACGACTCGACAGATGGCGCAACGGCGCCCCGAGTCGGGTGTAGCCACCTGTGCTCAAACCGAATCCACTGGGAACCACAAGGCGTGGCTCATCAAAATCTTTCAGGCAGTTGACCTCCACCCGGTGGCGGGTGTTGCCACTGAACACGAAGACACCGTGGCGTTCACGAGCCATCTTCATGGCGTGAGAAAGCGCGTCGGCACATGCCAGTTCAAGCTTGAACAACTTGCCCTGCCCCACCCCGAGAGATGAGCTGCCATCGAGAAGCAGAGCTGTGGTGACGTCTCGGTACCCCGGCAGCAGATCACGAAACACGCGGCCGTCCGAAGAATGCCCGGTCAGTGAATCTACATAGTGATCGACATACCGATCGATATCGAGTTCGCATCCGTCATCGAGGCCGTTCTTGTGCACCCTGTGCGTCTGCTCCTGGAAGTACCTACGAATGTCGGCAGATACCGGACGATACCGCTGGCTTTGGGCAGACACCTTTCGCTCGAGAACAGCGACATAACGCGGCAAGAATCGCTCCGTCCATGCGTTCCATTCCGGATACGGGATGCCCTGGCGAAGATCGTCGCGAATCTCTAGTTCCCCATCGTCGTCTGGACGACTGGGAGGTGGCAGGTTCGGATTACGGACTCCCCCCTCACCGGCAACGGGGATCGAGTACCCAACACGCAAATGAGTCTGCTTGGATCCCCAGGGCATACGTCCCCGCATACGCCGCGCCATTGCCGCGAGCCCACGCGGGGGCGGCGCGGCCGGCGTCAGCCTGCCCAATAGCGGATACTCGCCCAGAGCAATCCGCGACCGAGCGAGAACCATTGCCCTGTCGAGCATCTCCTCGGCAGAGGTATCGGCCGCAACGGGATCTAGTTCAGGGAGATGGCGTTTGCACTCCGGCAGGAGGCCGGGCCATTGTTCGGCTACCCAACCCAGCGCCACCGATCCTTCGGTGATCCGCAACGCTTGAGCCTGGCGTGCGGTGAGCTGATGTAGATCGAATCTCGCGACTGCATCTTTCGATGGTGCGCATTGCAATGCGACCCCACACGTCACGGCGCGGGTGCCCCAGTCCAGAACCGGTGCCGGATATGGCACTTCCACTACACTACGACCTTGGTTCATGCCGAATGCCGCGCGCTCACCGGAGACAAGTCGCGCACCCTGCCGTCGGCCGTCCGACAACGTGACAGCGACCAGCGCCGTTGTCCGCTCGACCGCAAGGGCCGGCGCTGCGCCTGTCATGAGGAGCCAACGCCGCAGCAGAGCACTACATGCGGTGTCAGAATGTCCCGATCCCCCGCATGATGCGATACCAGAACGCGACTAGCAGTCCCGCGCCCCCCCAACCGATTGCGATCCGAAGTATGTCCTGCCACATGGAGATGCCTTTCTATTGCGGTTGATGCTCGATGAGAGCGGCCAGAGGGAAATGAAGCGGCTGGGACCGTCACGCCGCCTCCAACCCTCGCCGCGTACTTTTGACGAATCCCTGCAGAATGCGTCCGCGCGCGGCCTTGGACTGGTGAACCGTCACCAGCAGGGAGTACACACCGAGGAGGAAAAACAGCGCGCTCTCGTCTGGATCAGCCTCGGGATGAGCAGTACCCGCCTTTTGGGCGAGCTGTATCTGCTCGCTCAGACTCGCGACAAGAGGGTGATCGGTCGATTTGGCGAAGCCCGGCGGCCTCGTTGTCGAGAAATGCAGTGCAAGCACATCTCGGAAGAGTCTCGTACCGAGACGAGTTTCTGACGCGACCACCAGCCTGACAATCTCTTCGAGAACTGACCACAGCTCAGGCTCAGCGTCGGTGAACTTGCCGAGATCAGCGGCCATCCGCACGACCAAGTCGCCTTCGGCCTCTTCGAGCACGTGCTCCTTGGTCGGGAAGTGGAAGTAGAACGTTCCTCGCGCCACGCCCGCCTCCGCCACGATGGCACCTACATCGGCATCTGCCATCCCGGACCGCTTGAACTCGGCTAGAGCAGCGTCGTAGATGCGCTGGCGCGTCTCCAGGCGCTGAGCATCGCGCTTCGTCGTGGGTGCATCTGTGTCCGTCATCACAAATAGTGTGTGCATTTCGCTGAAAAATGTCAATGACATCTTTCAACGACTGGCGTCAGTGAACTACGCTCGGCTGGGAGCCGCGACTACCACGGGCTCCCAGCCAGAACTGCGTGTGCATCAGTAAGGAGCCAAAGCCCGCATGGCACTCACTACTCCGAGCGGCCCGCTGGGCAGCAACCCAGCCGGGTGGTACTCCCAACCGCTGCCTGACGGCGTCGTATATGTGGAGCCTCATCCCCGGCGCGTCCAAGCCATCCTCGACGGCCGGGTAGTCATCGACACAGAACGGGCATTGCTGGTTCACCGACCAGACAAGTTCTTGCGGTATGCGTTCCCACTAGACGTCGTACGCGAGCTTCCGCACCGCCCTGAACCGAGTGCGCCCGGATATGCGCTTGTCCCGTGGAAATGTGTTGATTCTTGGATTGAGGAAGGACGCGTCCTGGTCAACTATCCACCCAATCCCTACCACCGTGTCGACTGCCGTCCGAGTCGTCGACGACTGCGCGTCACGGTTCCCGGTGTCACGCTTGTTGATACGGACGACACCATCATCGTCTTCGAGACGACGCTCGAACCCCGCCTGTATGTCTCGCCCGCTTTGGTCAGAATGAGCCGTCTGCGACAGTCGCCCTCGTCTAGCTTCTGCGATTACAAGGGCCCTGCTACGTACTGGTCGGCGGACGCCAATGGCGCGGAACTACGTGACATCGCATGGAGCTACGATGATCCACCGCCAGAGAGCCTTCCGATCAAGGGATTTCTCAGCTTCAATCCAGAACTAGTCCAGGTCTGCGCCGAGCTACCCGCCTAGATCGAGGGAGTAACGTTAGACCACCGACGAGACCCAAAGGCTCCCGATTACAAGAACTTTCGACAGCTCTACACGCGCCGTGGGTCCTGGCGGGATCGGCCGGGATCCTGGGCGCCGTGGCATTTGCCCATTCCGCCGGCTATTTCGTTACCTTCATGACTGGCAACACCGAACGCGCTGCGCTCGGATGGTTCCGAGGCGGCCCAGCACTCGCCATGTCTGCGGTGCTGCCAATAGCGACCTTCCTTTCTGAAGTAGTCATCGGCCCACTCGGCCGCCGGGATATGTGGTCGAAACGACCGCATGCGTGATGGTCTCGACGACCCTGCGGCTGGCGATCGCGACGATCTTAGACATCGTGTTGCGCGGATGTGGTCCGGCCGTGAAGTGCCTCTATCCCCCCATTCTCTTCATCACTTTCGGCGTCGGTTCACTAAACGCAACGTTTGCGGAAACGGCGAAATGGCGAAGTGGCGGTGCCATTGAGCTACGTCACCGGAACGCCACATCAGCGGAGGCGCGTTCTCAGACTGGCTCGACTACCTGCTTCTGTATGTGAGCTTTGTCAGCGGCGCCGCTGCAGGTGGCGTTATCAGCCTGCACATCAGCGGACCCCAGATGCTTCTGGTCGCTACCGCAGTTATCCGGCGCCACGGCAGCGTATTCACGCTGCCGTGGACCGGTCATTCGGCATTCGCCTAACACAGCCTGACTCACGATGCTCGCCCAGTGTGACAGGATCGAGCACCGGCGCCATATACCGCGCTGGTCGCGGGTCTCCTACGAGTCCGGTGCCAGTGGCCGTCAACAGCACGATGGCTCGCGAATATTACTGGCGTTCACACTTTTTGACTAGCTACAACCGAACGAGGAGTGCGGCGAAGCCAAGTCCTGTCGCCGGCCTAGCCTGGCGACGCTGGCAACATTCACGTGTTGTCGCCGTCCCCTGCTATTCCCAGGTGTTCGTAAATGCCGGGCCGTTCGGCGATGGCATCGGGCAGGAAAGCGAAGATCACCCAGTCATGGATTGCACCGTTGCGGAGTTCAAACTCGAAGTCGGTACCCGGTGTGGATGCGGCCCGCTGCTGTAAGACCAGTACGTCCGGCGCACGCATATCCAGGGACCCTGTGTAGACGGTAGTTGGCGGAAGCCCTTCCAGGGAGCCATACAGCGGGCTCGCGATAGGGTTCTTCGTACCGTCCGGATCGTCTGGCGTGCCAAGACCTGCGGCCCACAGCTTGGCGTAATTCCGCGAAGACGCGGCGCTGAGAAGTGGATCGTCAACCAGGGCGATGTTTGGGTTGGACATGCTGAGATCCAGGAATGGTGAGATGAGAACCATGTGGCCAGGCAGTGTTTGGCTTAGGCAGGTCTCATCGCCGTCGCAACGCCGCACGAGTTCTTGTGCCGCGGCCAACGCAATGGTGCCGCCCACGGAATCGCCGAGGACGCTGACGTTGTCCGCCCCGTGTTCGGCTACCTGGTCGGCAATGAAATCGGCCATGGTCGGCACGACCGTCTTGGCCGTCCCTCCGGTGCCTTCGGCGTTGGCCAGCGGATAGAGCGGGACAACCACCGTAGCGCCGGTGTCGCGCGCCATGTCGGTGTATGTCCACCACTGAAAGATGTTGACTTGTGAGACGAAAGCGCCTCCATGGACTGCGACCACGACCTTGCCGGATGGGTTGGCCGGGGTGAGCGTCCACACTTTCCATCCGTCATACTCGCTGCTGCTCACAGTGAGTCCGTGGGTCAGGAAGAAAGGCGGGGTGCCATCGGAGATGAATGGAATCGACGCGCTCGAGCCGGTCAGCTCGATTCCTGCCAGGCGAAGGATGGGGTTGACCAGCCGCAACCCGCCGACGAAGAGCTGCTCTACGAGGGAAGGCTGACCGGTGAAGGCTGGTGCGTCTGCTGCGGCGAGCGGCGAATCCGGATACGGCACACGCGCGACAATACCTAGCTGGTCGAAGATGTTCGGCTTGACGGCTTGGTGATCGACGAGTAGAGACGTCGCCCAGTCACGAATTTGGCTCCCTCCGACCATAAGAGCTCGATTGGTGTCGCCACTCTGCGTAGGAATCAAGTTGTGCAGGAGGGTGCCGTCCAGCGCGAAGCTGGACGTGCCTCCTGAGGTCCAGGTTGCCGGAAGTTCGGCGGCGAGTCCATCGACTGCTCCTGCCATGATGTCGGTGGCGTCTGCCGGGACGTGATGGATCAGATTTGTGGAGAGGCTGCTGGTTGGGCTCAGAGCTGGCCATGCAGGCACGTTCCCGCCGAGTGCAAAGTCGGTACCCGGCTTGACGATTGCTTGCCCAATCGGTGTCGCAGTATCGATAGCTACATCGTCCCTTTTCATATTCGCCCTAGATGCGGTCGGATCGAACTCGCGTCGGGCGACAGCAAGGAGAGTCCACAGCGCCGGCGATTGGGCGGGCGCTTCCGGTTTTCCGGTGACAGACAGCGCGGTCAGGACCGCCCTAGGCGGACTAGCAACTGGCGTGATGCCGCTGTTGAGCGAGGATGCTGGAGCCTGCGCGGGCAGCAACTGCGATTCAGCAGCGACTGCACTGTTTCTCACTGGTGCAGGTGGGATGACGGTTTCTGCAGGTGGTGCTTCCAGCCTGGTGAGTGTCGTCAGTACTGGGGGCTTGCCCGCCTTGATCCGGGTGGCAGAAACTGCTGTGTTCATCGCGGACTGCAGGCCCGATTGACCGCTGGCGACCGAGGAGCGCCTTGATCGTCTCTCGTTGTGAGGGGCAAGTGCTGCTGCGGGTTTCTTTGTCCAACCATGGCTCTCACTGTCACCACTGCGGGGCGGCCGGGGTCCTTGCTTGGTAGCGCCTGGTTTCGTCGGCGACCCACTGGTCGGTGTCTCACCCCCGTCATCGTTACTTAGCTCGGCCGACAATTCGGGCCGTTGCCGCAGGGGGACTCCAGATGCAGGTGGAATCGTCTTCCCAAAGCCGGGCAGGGCATTCATTCCACTCACGTTTGCCTGGACGCGCAGTGTGGGCCTTCTGGTAGTCGACTTTGATTCTGAGGGTGGCGATTTCATCTTCGATACGTTGGGCGCAGACGACGAGGACGTCTCCCCGCCGGTATCGGCCCGTGCCCAGCCGCACCCGTACCCCGTCATGACTGCGGCCCCTATACCAAGCGCAGCCGCCAGAACACCAACTCGACCAACATTCGTCGCTGCCATGTTATGGGTATATCCGAACAACGGACGGCGCATAGGTGGTTTGAGAAATTTTATATACGGTATCGTGTACTTAGTGCCGGATCGCCCACACTTGGGATCGCATCCCCTGAAGACGTCGTGGTGCTCAGTCCGGTTGTCCGCGAATCGTGCGGGCATTGCTATCGCAGCCATATCCGACCGAAGGGAAGAGCCATAGTGGCAGATCGTCTGGCGGGAAAAGTTGCCTTTATCACCGGCGCCGCACGTGGACAGGGACGCGCGCATGCGGTTCGAATGGCCCGCGAGGGGGCCGATGTGATCGCCGTCGATATAGCCGGCAAGCTGCCGCCTTGCGTGCCATATGATTCCGCGACCACCGACGATCTCGCAGAGACGGTGGAGCTGGTCGAAGCCACGGGGCGTCAGATCATCGCTTCGGTTGTCGACGTCCGTGATTTTGATGGAATGCAGCGAGCGGTTCGCGGCGGTGTTCTCGCACTTGGCCGCCTTGACATCATTGTTGCGAACGCTGGTGTCTCGGCGCCTCAGGCATGGGATGCCATCACGCCGGAGGATTTCCGTGACGTGATCGACATCAACGTGACCGGCACATGGAACACGGTGATGGCCGGTGCTTCGAAGATCGTCGAAGGCGGCAGGGGCGGGTCGATCGTATTGATCAGTTCTGCCGCGGGAATCAAAATGCAACCATTCATGGTCCACTACACATCCAGCAAGCATGCCGTCACCGGCATGGCACGAGCTTTTGCTGCCGAGTTGGGCAGGCACTCGATCCGGGTGAACAGCGTGCATCCCGGTCCGGTCAACAGTGCGATGGGTACCGGGGACATGGTTACCGCGCTGACACGGGCGAGCGAATCCAACCCGCAACTTGCCCACATGTTGACTCCGTTTCTCCCCAGTTGGGTTGCCGACCCTGAGGACATCGCCGACGCTGTCGCATGGCTCGCCAGCAACGAGTCACGAAACGTGACCGCGGCAAGCATTTCGGTCGATCAAGGCTCGACTCAGTATTGATGCCTTATCCACGAATCACGGTGGACTGCTGAACTTTTCGGGTTATGCATCGGTGCGAATGCGGGAGCACGGCAGTCCGCATGATCGGTGACCACTAACGCAGCAACGCACACGACATGGCCGGTGTCGGTGGTGTCCGGTCCGCGTTTGCGGACCGGTGTCGTAGACGGATCCCCTGTGCCATCCTCAGCAGGCTGGGGGCTCCACTAGCCGATGCCGAGACCGCATAGTGTTCGGCATACGTAATCCTTGAGCATTTCGCTCTGCGTAGGCCAGTCGTGCGTGGTGACTAACAGGGCGTAGAGGCCAAGCAGGAAGAAGACAGCGCTGTTCATCGAATCTACATGGGGTGCCGCTTCCCCGAGCGCTTGAGCGCGCTCAATCTCGCGGGCGATCAGAACGATCATTGAGTGATCCTGGGCGTGCTCGGCGGCCGGTCGTGTCGGTGAAAAATGCAGGGCAAGAAAGTCTTTGAATAGAGCCGCACCAAGTCGGTGCTCAAGGCCTCTGACCAAGCGGATTGTCTCTGTCAACTTGGCATCCAAGCTGCTGGCAGAGTTCACGTAGCGGGCGAACCGCTTGCTGATCCGCTCCTCCTCGCGCCGCTCCAGCTCCAGCAGTACATGTTCCTTCGTCGGAAAATGAAAAAAGAAGGTGCCATGAGCAACCCCGGCCGCAGAGACAATGGCGCCGACATCTGCCGCGGCCACGCCCGCACGCTTGAACTCTGCCACGGCCGCTCCCATGAGACGCTCTCGCGTCTGTAGGCGTTTGGCCTGACGCCGCGACAGTTTGTCCGCGACTACCATGAACTGCTCCTGTACGCCGTAGCTGCCAGCAATAGGGCCACGAAGGGCTGTTGACTTAAGTCAACGTAATCGTATACTTACGGCGACACTTCGCGTCGGCCAACCCCTCTCGCGTTTGGCTGATCCCAGTCAGGGTGATCGATGTACCAACAGCGAGTGCAGTCCAGAGGAGGATCGAACTCATGGCCATGGAGCAGTTCAGTCTGGATGGTCAAGTCGCGATCGTTACCGGTGCGGGAAAGGGTGTCGGACAAGGGATTGCGCGGGTTCTGGCCGAGGCCGGCGCGACGGTGGTCGGAACGGCGCGCACGGAGTCGGCCATCGCGAAAACGATCTCCGACATCGAAGACGCCGGGGGCAAAGGGCTGGCACTGGTCGCCGACGCGATGAGTCGTCCCGACGGGGAACGCGTCGTGGAGACAGCCATGGAATATTTCGGCCGCATCGACATACTCGTCAACAATGTTGGCGGCGCAACGTATTCACGCTTCCTGGACATCACCGACGACGACTTCAGGCACACGTTCGACTGGTGTGTCACCTCCGCCTTCATCATGAGTCAGCTCGTAGCGCCCCACATGTTTAATGCCGGCCACGGCTCGATCATCAACATCTCTTCGGGCTCAGCGCGTTTCGGCATTCGCGCCTTGACTGCCTACTGCACCGCCAAGGGCGGGCTCGAAGCCCTCACCCGGGCAATGGCACAGGAACTGGCACCAAAGATCCGAGTCAACGCGATCGCATTGGGTTCGTTCGCCACAGATGGCCTGCAACAGAGCTTAGACCTGATGCCCGGCTCACTGGAACAGATGAAGGAAAACACGCCACTTCACCGGCTCGGCGACGTAGAGGATCTCGGTCGGCTGACGGTCTACCTCAGCACCCGTGACTGCTACGCAACCAACGCGATCTTCCATGTCGACGGAGGCATCGAGTCCAACAACTCACCACTTCCGATTCCCGACTACTAAGCCAGAAAGACAGCAGATGCGAAGAGTGGTGCAGTTTTCCACAGGCAATGTCGGTCGCCATTCATTGCAGGCGATCATCGGCCGGCCCGATTTGGAGCTGGTGGGCGTCCATGCCGCCAGTCCAGACAAGATAGGCGAAGATGCAGCCGATCTGGCTGGCTGGTACGAGCCAACCGGGGTTATCGCGACCGATGACATCGATGCGCTGATCGCATTGGAACCCGATTGCGTGGTCTACACCGCCCAGGGCGAAACCCGGCCAATGGAAGCTATCGCGCAGATGTCGAAGTTCCTTGCCGCCGGTATCAACGTCGCAGCCACCTCGATGGTGTGGCTGGTGGCCCCTCATCAGGTCGATGATTGGCTGCGAGTCCCACTCGACGCGGCCTGTGACACCGGAAACTCCTCGCTGTACGTCAACGGCATCGATCCAGGATTCTCGGGCGATACCGAGGTACACAGTGCGCTCAGCCTGGTTACTCGCGCCAGGTCAATCACCGTCCAGGAGATCTTCGACTACTCCAATTACGACGACTATGAGTTCACCGGAAAGACAATGGGCTTCGGGATGACCGCCGACGACGACGCGCCGATGCTCTTCCTACCAGGCGTCATCACTTCAATGTGGGGCGGCCCGGTTCGCAACCTGGCCGGACAGCTCGGCGTCGAACTCGACGAAGTTCGTCAGCGCACCGAGCCGTGGTACACCGACCAGCGCATCGAATGCAAGATGGCCACTGTCGAACCAGGCCAGATGGCCGCGGCCCGATTCGCGGTAGAAGGGATCCGTGACGGAGCCCCAGTGATCACGATGGAGCACATCAACAGACTCACCCCGGCCTCAGCACCTGAGTGGGAGTACCCACCGGACAACCAGGTTGGCGTCCACCGCGTCGTCGTTGAAGGTGACCCTCGCGTCGAGATCAATACGCACGTCTCTCATCCAGTGCTCGACTCCACCGATGCGGGATGCATCTCTACTGCGGCGCGAGTTGTCAACGCGATCGACTGGATATGCTGCGCCCCAAAGGGATTGATCTCCATCGAGGACATTCCGCCGACTGACCTCATACGTGGGCTGATGTGGTGAATCAACCCTGACTCGAGAATTGTCCGGTTGATTGCGACCCATCAATAGGGAGGATTGCAATGGGTTGGGTTTGGGAGATTCTCCGTTGCGCCGCGGCCGGGGGTACAGGCCTGATCATGGTTCTGGGGGTGATGTTCTCCAGCCTCGGCACCGTCTGAGCGTTCGTCCGCGACCTCGCTGGGCTGACCGGCAGGCCTCTGCAGGTGCCGGACTCCTCACTTCACTTGCCGCTGACCCCGCGTACGAAGGAACGGAAGGAAATCCCCAATGACCTACCGCATCGTTCAATGGACGACCGGAAACGTCGGTAAGAAGTCGGTGCACGCGATCGCCGCCAACCCCACATTGCAGCTCGTCGGCTGTTACGCATGGTCGCCCGAAAAAGTCGGGCAGGATGTCGGCGAAATGTGCGGAATCGAACCGCTCGGCGTGAAGGCTAGCGACGACATCGACGCACTACTCGCGCTCAAACCCGATTGTGTGGTTTACAACCCGATGTTCGCTAACGTAGACGAACTAGTCGAGATTCTCAGCGCAGGCATCAACGTCGTGGCCACCGCGGGATTCATCACAGGACACTTCCTCGGTTCGGGCCGCGAGCGCATTGCAGAAGCGTGTGAATCAGGTGGTGCCACCATCTTCGGCAGCGGTATCAATCCTGGATTCATCCAGCTCTTCGCCATCGTCTCAGCGGGCCTTTCCGATCGGGTCGACAAGATCTCCACACTGGAATCCATTGATACGACTATCTACAACTCGCCTGCCACCGAAATTCCCATGGGTTTCGGGTACCCCATCGACCAACCGGATCTTCGCGCCATCACCGAGAGCGGTTCGGGCATTTTCCGCGATGGTGTGCTCCTGGTCGCCGACGCCCTCGGCATCGAGCTCGACGACGTGCGTTGCGACGTCGAGTATGCACAGGCCACCGAGGATCTCCATCTACCGGGTGACTGGACGATTTCCCAAGGCTGCGTCGCAGGAATCGACGTCCGATGGAAAGGCATTGTCGGCGACCGTGAGGTCATCGAGATCGGCGGGCAGTGGCGCAAAGGCCAATCCCTGGAACCGGATTGGCCACTGCACATGGGATACACCGTCGAAGTGCACGGCAGACCGACAATCAAGACGACACTGAGTTTCCTGCCGCCGCCGGACTTTAAGGGTGAATCGTTGAACGACTACATCATGCTGGGCTTGACCATCACTGCTATGCCGGCGATCACCGCGATACCTGCCGTGGTTGCCGCACCTGCGGGCATTGCGACGTACAACGATCTACCACTACTAGTTCCGCGCGGAGTGCTCCGTGTCGGCTCGAGCTAGGAAGGGCTGCCGATGGCTGAAAGACAGTACCGAGTCATCCAGTGGATGACAGGGGACGTCGGAGAGGCGGCTATACGACACTTCGCGGATAATCCAGTGTTCGATCTGGTCGGTGTGCTGGTGCACAACCCTGACAAAGTTGGCAAGGATGCCGGCGAGATTACCGGGATCGCACCGACAGGTGTCATCGCCACCGATGACATCGACGCGATCGTGGCGCTCGATGCTGACTGTGTTTTCTACACACCCCTATTAATGGATGTCAGCCAGGTGTGCCGACTGCTGCGCGGCGGCAAAAACGTCGTCACCACCAGTGGGTTCTTCCATCCGACGCCGGACTTCGCCGAGGACGGCGCCAAGATCCGCGCTGCCTGTCAGGAAGGTGCAACATCGTTTCATGGAGGCGGTATTCACCCCGGCTTTGCCGGCGACGTACTGCCTCTCACGCTCGCTCGGGTCGTCAGCAGAGTAGACCGGATCCAGGTGTACGAAGTCGTCAATGTCCTCACCGATGCACCGCTGGATCACATCGACTCGTTGGGCTTCGGCAAAGAGAAGGGTAAGTTCCTCTCAGAGCCAACGATTCTCGGTCTCGGCGTCCCGTTCTTCGCCCAGTCGATGGCCATGATCGCAGACGGCCTTCATGTGAAGATCGACGAGGTGACCTCAGGCGTGAAAGCTGCCATCGCGACGGAGGACATACCGCACAGTCTCGGAGCGATACCCCAGGGCACTGTGGCCGCTCAGCATCACGAATGGACGGCATGGGTCGAGGGTCGGCCGCTCATCGTCTTTCACGCGATCTACACCACAGCCGGTGCCGGCGCACTGGAGCCAGCCTGGGATTGGGGCAAGACACGGTACCGGATCGTGATCGCAGGAGATCCGTCGACTGAGCTGACGCTCGAAGGCACTGATCAACCGGACGGCGCTGTTGCGCATCCGGGCTACAACTGGACCGCGATGAGTGCAATCAACGCAATTCCCGATGTCTGCGATGCTGCGCCCGGGTGGCTCACCCACTTCGATCTCGGCCTGGTCAAACCCCGTGGTTTGGTGCGGAAATGACCGACACCCCCGGAGAACCGCGGCTTCATCACGTCGTTTGCGCGGTGGCGCGGCAGCAGCACGATGCAGTGGCCGAGTTGTTCACCGATCTCGGTTTCGTCTTCGAGATCCTCGAACTGAACGAACTCGGGTTACATGTCCATCTGGACTGGAAGCGGGGTATCGAGCTCGTCAGCCCGATCAGCGAATCAACAGCGCCCGTCGCCAACTCGGTGCGACAGTTCCTCGACAGCAATGGCAACGGCATCTACACCGTGGTGCTGCGACTTCCCGACGCCGCGGCAGCCGAATCCATCGCGGAACGCTACAGCGCGACCACACGCTTTCGGCAGAGCTTCTCGGGCAACGGCTCGTTCCTCGACGAGATCGACTCGTCGGTGTTCGGCCTCCCCTTGACGTTTCTGTCAACCAACGTGCAGTAATCGTCAGGCGGAAAAGGAGATACATGACAATACGAACCGCTGCGACTGCCGCATTCGACGCGCCTACCAATACTCGGCCTGCCATCCCCGGAACTCCGCGCGACGTCTGCCCCCGGGCCCGAAACCCGCGCGGTTAGGCCCGGATCGAAATCGCCCATGATGTCCGGAAGTCCTGTCCTACGCGCTCGCCCACGCCATCTCCGTGATCCCACGGCATACTCACCTGCGGAGGCAGTGTGCGTGACCGACTCGGTGCGAAGTTGGCGAGATCAACCTCACCGAGGCCCGTCAATGCTTACACCGACTGCCGAGACCGATACTCGGCACGGGCAGAGGCGCCAGTATGCCGATCGAGATCGGCACCTGCGCACGTGATCTTTTGTCACCAACGCTCGAAAGGAACACGAAAGTGAGTGCCAGCGACGTTATCGCCATCACCGGAGCCAGCGGGCACGTCGGCCCTATCGTCAGCAATCTCCTCAGCTCGGCCGACGCCAGAACACGCCTGGTTGTACAACCTTACCGGCCCGGAAGCAATAACCCTGGCCCAGGTCGCGCACACGATCACTGAGATCAACGGGCGCGCAACGACATACCAGCAGGAGACCATCGAGGAGGCTTACGCCTCGCGGCGACCCTATGGTGTGCCCGAATGGCAACTGGATGCGTGGGTTTCGACCTACACCGCGATCGCCGCCGGCGAGCTTGCTCTCGTGACCGACACCGTCGAGCGCCTCACCGGCTCTTCACCGCAGAAGCTCATGGAACTGCTCGGACGGTCATGACGCGAAGCAACGACGCGCTTCGTCTGTCGTCAGCCCACGGGCACGATCACGACCCGTCCGAACGGTCGCCCGAACTCGGCGTAGCGGTGGGCCGCGGCGGCATCGTCGAGCCGGAATCTCCGATCGATCGGCATGGTCAGGTCACCCTCTGCGGCCCGCTGCAAGCAGTGCTCGACGATGGTCCTGGCGCGCGGCAGGTGCATTTCGGTGCCAAACGAGATTCCCGAGATGGTGAGCAGGCGCGAGATTAGGTCCATGTAGGACAGGATCGGCTGCCCAGCGCTCATGCCAACTGCTGAGACCCGACCCCGTCGACGGAGTGCACCGAACAGTACAGGTAGGTCCGCCCCGCCCGCCATGTCGACCATGAGGTCGACGCCTACGCCATCGGTGATGGCCAGAACAGATGCCGGGGTGTCGTCGGTGGAGTAGTTCACCACGTGGTCCGCACCAACTCTGCACAGTTGTCGCCCTTGCTCGTCGGAGGATGAGGTGGCGATGACGCTGGCACCTGCCGACTTGGCCAGTTGGATGGCGGCGATGCCCACTCCTCCGGCGGCGCCGCGGACTAGCACTGTTTGTCCCGTTGTCAGTTTCCCAAACTCGAACAAGGCATCGTGGGCGGTACCAAAGGCCACCGGGATGGTGGCAGCGACCTCGATGGACAGATCGTTTGGCACAGCGTATACGAAATCTACTGGTACTGACCAGAACTCAGCATGCGAGCCACTCCAGTTGAAGGCCGTGACCCGCTGACCGATGACGAATCTCTGCACCCCAATACCTACCGCACGCACCACACCGGCGGCAGCGTAGCCCACCACATGCGGCTCGGCGGCTGCCACTAGTCGACGGTGGCGAATGTCACCACCTTCGACGCTGATCGCCTCGACTGCAATCAGGACATCGCCAGGTCCCACAACGGGATCGGCGATGTCTTGATACCGAAGTACCTCTGGGTCACCATTGGTCTCATAAACTGCGGCCTTCAACGTTCCTGCTCCTCGCACGTCGCAACACGGCACTGGCCGTGGGTCGAACTGACAGAGCTGACAACGCTGCACCGCTGCCGCTCGCGCACGGACATCCCAGCCAGCACGTGGTCCCCGCTGAAACCCACCCGGCTTGGGCAGACGATCTCACATAGCCTCGCTCGGTCTCCAGTCAGAATCCCTGGCCAGCACCAGTAACCGGTGGGCCTGAGTAATGGACGTGCACCAGTTTCCAGTCTTCACCAGTTGAGATGAAGACCTGACTTTCGCGGCCTCGTGTCCGAAGCGTCTCCCCGTTGTCGACTCTTAGCGCGACGAACGTCCACTCAAATTCGACGACCGCGGCGGCATTCTCATAGATGGTGATGCGTGGTTCACCGTCGAGGCGCAGCGAGCGTTGACTGAATGTGGCACCCATCGTGATGCCGTAGAAGTTCTTCGCGACCTCATGCCAGCCATACTCATGACCGCGTGGATGGATGAACGACACCCGATCACTGGTTTCCCACACCGCCTCGGCCCCCTCGGTGTCGGCCGCATCGATCGATGTCAGATACGCGTCAATCTTCCGACGAAGAACTTCCTCAGCACTCATTTGGATCCCTTCTGCGTTATAGCCCGCAGCTGCGGGACGGGGAACGGGGATGAATTGCGCAATCGCACGGTAATCCAGATCAGATGGGTACACGTCTCGGCTTGCCCCTCGGATGCTGGACATGGTCATATCGCGCGAACAATCGGGCCGTCTCGCGGCCCATTTCCATCACGAATCCAGGTCTCTAGTCGATGACGAGCTGAGATCGCTGTTGAGCAAGTTTCGTTGCACTGTAGGCGCTTCGACGAATGCGCCAGTCGCAGGCTGCAGCTGGCCAAAGCTCCGACCGCACTGCGGCAATCAATGCCAGCCTGCTGGTCGGACCAACTACTAGGCGCATCTGCCACACAACAGACAATACGCGTACCGCGCATTCACCTCCGGTCCGCGGCGGCATTGAGAAACGCAGGCCAATCTGGGAATAGTGCTCGGTTCACAAGCTCAATCCGTATGCCGGCCGGGTCGATGAAGTAAGCGAAAGAGTCGGCGATATCGCCTACCGGTTTGACCTCCAGCTTGAAGCCGGCACTCTCCAGGCGAGTGGATACGGCGGCGATGTCATCGACGAAATAGCCGAGATGGTGTGCTGGGGCTGTCCACGGCGTTCCGGGCACCTCGGCTATCAACTCGATATGCGGCGCCTGCAAGGAGTAGACGAACCGAAAGGGCAAATGGCGTTCGCCCGAACTCGTGACTACCTCAACGGTGTAGTCGATCGGCCGCGTCCACTCGTATCCCGCGCTGGCGGTCAGGCGTTGAGCCGCTACATCGATGTCGGCAGCCACGATTCCGACGTGGTAGCAGTCAGTGGCAGCCAGCGGCGATCCGAGCATCAGGAGGTCTCCTCGAGCTCGATGTCGAAGGCGGCGAGGTATTCGGCGAAAACCGGTTGCAGCTGCTCCACGGTCAGACCGTACTGATCGAGGCTGTACGAGTTGGGCGCAAACCGATTCTGCGGGTGCTCAGCGAGCCATTTGTACATCCTGGACTCAGTCTCGGAATCCAATTCGTCGCCCGCCCAGGCATAGATGCGCCGCATCACGTCCATCGGATCGGCCATCAGCTCGTGGTAATACATGTGAAAGAACCGGTCGTCGCCGATGCGCTCACGGATCCGCAGCGGACGTTCGACGTGGGACTGCATTTGACTCATAGCATTTCGACCGATGGCCGCCAGATCCATAGCGTCGGGTTTCATCACCATGCTCTTGGGCAGCTTCCACAGATTGCACAGCGATCCGGTCGCCTTGTAGGGATCCCGATGCGCCCAGATCAACCGAGCGTCGGGAAACACTGAAAGCAGAGCCTCGACGTGCACCGAGTGCGACGGCATCTTCAGGCTCCACGTTCCCGGCGCCGCCGATTGGAGAACTTGCAAATAACGCTTCTGGTACTCGTACGTGCTGGTCATGTCCGCTTCGTTGATGACCCACCGTGCATAATGCGGCGTCGAGAGGTACGAATCCCAGGACAGTCCTTTGAAATCCTGGGTGTGGATGAACATGCATTCAGTGGGTCCGTCGGCGTCTTCCCAGTGCGGCAGTGGCATATTCGCGTCCTTCACAAACTGCAGGATCTGCTGGCGCTCATCGAGTAGGGCCAAGCAGCGTGGGTCGGTCCGCAATGTGTCAGCGGTAGCTGGTGGCACCGGGTAGATGCACTCCCAGTGCAACAGTGAGCGCCGCGACGTGTCCTGGTCGAGCAGATAGCTGACAACGGTGGTTCCGGTTCGTGGCATTCCCAGCGTGATCAATGGGCGTTCGACGGGCAAGTCGAGCACCTCGGGGTGCTGCTGGATGTAGCTGTGCACCCGCAGCCGGCGGGCAAGCGTATCGACTGCGTCTCCGATGATGCTTTCGCGGCCGTGCGCGGTGAACGCGGACGAAGTGTTGACCTCTTCGAGCAGGAGGTCCAGCCCAGGGCGCCACGAATCCGAGTCAATATCGTGTAGCCCCGTTTTCTGTTGCGCCAACTTGAGGACGTCGTCCGATGATGAGACTGTGGGGAACTCGCTCACTTATCTTGCCTTTCTTGTGGGACGTGCGGCTCAGACGGTGAGGTAGCCGCCATCGACAGCGATGCTGGCGCCGGTGATATACGAGGCGGTCTCGGTGCACAGGAAGAGCACTGCGCCCACGCAATCCTCCGGAGTGCCGGGCCGACCCAACGGCGTGTGGAAACCGATTTCGATGTCGAGGACTTCGGGCATACTCATCGCAGGGTGCGTCATGCGGGTGTCGATCAGGCCGGGAGCGACCGCGTTGACCCGGATGCCGTCGTTCGCCCAGCGTCGAGCGAGATTCATCGTGAGCGCGACTAGTCCCATTTTTGATGAGGCATACCCAGGGACATAAACCGCTGAGCGGAACGCTGACATGGAAACGATGCTGACTACGCTCGCACCGCCCGGCACTCTGCTCGATTGGAGTCGTTCGTAACAGCGCATGGTCAGCCGCATCGGCCCGCACATGTTCTGAGTTACGGAGGCGACATACCCGTCAGGATCGTATTCATCACCGGCCGGATACGGGCCACCGGCATTATTGATCAGTATATCTAGGGCGCCGAGCGAATCCGTCAGGTCGTCAATGGATTTCGGATCTTGAATCTGGCACCGGTGATACGTGAACCCGGAAAGATCGGCGTCGTAGTCTGATGCTGATGCGCGGGTTCCTGTAATAGTCACGGCTGCACCGGCTTTGGCGAACGCGGTGGCGATGCCATTGCCGATACCCGAGGTGCCACCTGTCACCAGTACATCGGATCCAGTAAAATCAAAAGTAGCAGTGTTCATTCCGTAGTCCCCAATTCATTGATGGCGTTAGTGAGCCAGGCCCACTCCCAGAAGTTTTCGGTGTCCCTCAGCAACATCTGATGGGCATCGATGGCAACCCCACGCGCTTCCGGATTGGTCGGCTCCGCTGCAAGAACCAAGTCCGTCAAGTGAAGTGCTTCGACGGGTCGATTGCTTGCGACGTGCCTGCGCGCGGCCCCGATGAGGCTGTCCGCACCAGCAGCAGCCACCACCTCGTGCGCGACCGACGCCGGAGCAACGCCGTACAACTCGGTCGTGGAGCGATGCTGGAACCAGCCGGCGTACATCTCCCAGATCGCCCGAACGTTCCAAGACGTCTTGCCATAGCCTTCACCGACGTCAAACTGCTCAGGTACACGCACTTCACGCATGGCGGTGTAGACATCAGAGCCGGCCGCCATCAGCTCCACGGTGCGGTCGTGCACGGCCTGCATGGCATCACGCATCGCGGTGACCTCTTCCGCGATACGGTCGGCGCCTTCGATCGGGTTGAAGTGACCGGTGATCAGGCGTTCGGGCGCAAACGACAGCACGGTGTTTAGCGACTCGACGTAGAGGAGGGGGTCGCGGTACCGGTCACCGCGGATCGTCATCAGGTTCGGCACATGGCCGAACAGCGGTCCGAAAAGGTTGCCCGTAAAGAGGATTCGATCATCCGGCAGAAACACCACCAGCGAGTCGGTGGTCTCCCCACCAGGCGTCGATGCCAACTCGAAGCGGCGTCCGCCGTATTTCAATTCTAGGCGTCGGTCGAATGTAGTGCTCGGTTCAGGAAAGCTGAAGTCGATAGTCGCCGGATCGACGGTGCCCAAGTATTTCATGATGGCGATGGAGAACTTCTCGAACGCGAACGTCGTCTTGGGCGCCCGGTAGCCGGCGAGTAGTTCGTGGTCGCTGCGCCAATATCGGTAGCTGGAGTGCATCACCACCTCTGTGCCGTCCTCGCGTAGCGAGTTGACCGCTCCCCAGTGGTCGCCATGCCCCTGGGTGACAATGATCGCCCGCGTCGGGCCGGCCACGCCTGCGAACGCTCTCTGGCGCAGCGCTCCTTCGAAGACCAGGCCTGCGTTGACAATCACCCGGCCATCGTCGGTTCCCACGGCGTAGGAATTCGAGACACCAGGCGACATCCAGATGTCGCTGCCAAGCGATATTGCTGGGTCACCCGTGGCAATTTCGAGCGCCTCAGCGCCAGGGCGCTCCCGGTGGATTCCAGCCATTAGATCCCTCGATTCCATCCTCTAATGCGTTAGAGGTCATCCTCTAACGCATTAGAGGTGCTGTCAATGGCTGGTTTCTGCACACCGGATGCGATGGTCGGGACTGGCGCCCGGCAACACCTGGATTGCCTGGTGGGGCAGACGAGATGACCGCCGGTATCCGCGAAGTCAGCGTCGGCGTCGCAAGAAACGATTCACCTGTCGGGTGGAGGCGAGGCGGTGACCGCATCCGTCAGAATGGCGTGACACTGGCTTCACAGCCATCGACGCTGTCCACCACCGCTAGCGCGCGGCTCGATCTCAATGCCCATGCAGCAGCGAGCTTGTGCCGACCCCCCGGAGTCGGTGCGATTTGCGGTATTACACCATGGCACAGTGCCCATGCCTGCATGTGGCCGAGGAGGGCGACCAGGTACGAAACATCGTCCTCGGCACAGTGCAGCGCCACCCATAGACCGCGGTAGCCCCATTACACTGAGCGACATCGCTACACAACGAAAACGCGACGGCCAGAAACGTCGGCGTGAACTATGCGACGCGGCGGTCCAAGTACTGGCCGAGCAGGGATCGCATGGGCTGAGTCATCCCAAGGTAGACCAGCAAGCCGGAGTACCTAGCGGGACGACGTCTTACTACTACCGCACTCGCGCTGCACTGTTGCGCGGCGTCGCCGAACGCGTCGCCGAGATGGACACCGCGAATCTGCAATCGGTGACTGAAGAATCAACCAAGTCCGACTCACCGTTCGGCCGGATCGCGCATCTGGTCATGATGCAGGGCGACGGGGCCGGATTGATGCTCAACAAAGCACGCCAGGAACTGCTGCTGGCCTCCACACGTGACCCTGCGCTGGCGGAGGTTTACCAAGACTTCCTCCCCCACATCATCACCATGTGCCGCGATGCGATCGAGCAGATTCTGCCACCCGAACCGGCGTCCAATCCCGAACTGCTCGACATGCAAAGCACCGCCGTCACGACGTTTATCGGCGGAGTTTATGGCCGCCTCCTCGTCGGGGATCAGACCATCGCCAACGCAGAGCAGCTCGAACGGTTTCTGACAGCTATCGTCAGAGCAGTATCTGCTGAATACAGCGCTACGGCGGGAAAGCGAAAAAGCAAGCGGCATAGTCGATAAAATTGCGGCGACGACTTTGGCCGACAATTCCATGCGCCGATGCAACAGTCGTCGCACTCCGGGGTCTCGGCACAACGTACCTTGCTACATATCACCAACAAAGTGGGCGCAATACCACGATGCGTTCGCAACATTTTGACCAGTAGCAGCATCAGCTTCAGGTCGATGCCGCCGCAAGGCGCTGGGCTCCATTGCGCAGGCGCTCATCGTCCGGCCCGATTTGGAGCTGGTGGGCGTCCATGCCGCCAGTTCGGACAAGATCGGCAAAGATGCAGCCGATCTGGCTGGCACGAGCCAACCGGGATTATCGCGACCGATGACATCGTCGCACTGAAGTCCGATTGCGTGGTCTGCACCGCACCGCTCAGCCTGGTTACTCGCGCCAGGTCAATCACCGTCTAGCCTAAGTCCGGTTTGAGCAGGTGCAACAGTCGCCGACCGCCTCGGCGACCATCGCACCGCCCGTGAATGAGTTCGTGCTCAAACCGTCTGCGCTGTCTGAGTGTCGGAGCGGTGCGGAGCATCCATACTCTCAGGGGCTGGGCTCGCGCCTACCCGATGAAAAGTTCCGGGGGAAACCTCGATGAAGAATTCGGTGTCGTCGCTGATCACGGATAGCGGCCGATAATCCAGTAGACGCGCGACGACATACGCCGCGCTGAGACTGGCTACATCGCGGACGATGCCCAACGGAAACAACGATCGCGTCTCAGCGATCGCCTCGTGTTCACCTGCTCGGATTACGACACGGCGAGACGGAGCCACCCTCGCCACCGCAATGGCGACGGCGATGTTGTCGAGGTCGTCTGAACCGACGGCGGCGACGGCGCGGGCTCGGTGGATACCGACCTTCTCTAGTAGTCGACGATCGGTGCCGTGCCCGATGACGACAGGCAGTCGTAGAGGGCGTACCAGACGCAGATTGGCTGCGTTGCGATCGCGTTCGACGCCCACTACCGGAATTCCTAGTGAGAGCAGTTCCCGGCACAGCCGCAGACCAACCTGTCCGAGGCCGATGACGATGACGTGCCCGGAGTGCGGCACTACACGCGGACCGAGGAGGCCGTGCAGTCGAGGACCCAGGATGCGGTCCACGATGCCTGCCGTGAACATCGCCGTGAACGCGATGGCGGCAAGCATGGCTAGCGCCGCGAATACAGAGTAGGCCGGGATGTCGTGTATCTCGCTTGCCGGTCCCACTGTGGCGATCACGCTGACCGCCTCGTGGAACCCCTGCACTATGCCGCGGTGACCGCAACCGACGAGCACCGCCCAGTCGACAACGAGCAGGGTCAGAAGCCCAGCGAGGCCTGTCAGGAGTAGACGCGTGCCTTTGTCGGGGGTGCGAAGCAGACCTGTGAGGTGCGTTAGCAGGATGTGCCACCGGGGGACTCGTTGCCGTTCGGCAATAAGTGCGACGGGTTGACCATTGCGGGACTCGATGGTGCGAACGAGCCCGTCGGCGCTGCGGGATGCCGCCAGCAGCCTGCGCCGTAGACAGGGTCCGGTGAGTGGTGGTGCAGCGAGATCCGCAGGTGAGGTGACATGACACTGGGGCAGCAACGTTTTGAGCTCATCCCCGATTGTGCGGTCGAAAATAGTTACAACAAGCGGAGTATCGCTGCCAACGTGGGCGACCACAAGTGCGTATCGCAATGAGGTCACGTCGTTGTGTGTCAGCACCGCGACACCGCGGCGCCGCACCTCCAACGCTGCCCGGAGTTCATCGTCGCTGGGCGCTGGCAAGTGAGTCACTCGCCGGCGCTGACGGCGTAGCGCGGACAGAGTGCGCTTGGCGACCGCCGTATCCCCGAGGATCAGGTACGTGTCAGCGACGGACTCGCCTGCTGTTGCGATGCCGGGCATCGGATCGGTTTCACTGCAGGTGCGGGACATCGCCTAATCCTGTTGTAGGTGCGGGAAACTCGTGTCCCGTGACCGTCGCGTTCACATAGGTTTTCTGGTTGATCATCAAGGCTCCGAAAGCAGGTTGTGATGTTCAGTCCTGCAGATAGCGATTAACTATGGACACCCAGTTTTGGTGTTCCCCCCAGCGGGATAGACCGCGATGTCCGCTGGGAGTAACCTTCACTCGGTCGCCTTCTTCCGATCAGACTCGGATCGACGCGAAGTGTCTGAAGATGTCGCCGAAGCCGTCGGTGCTGGCCAACTGCGACAGCATTCATTTGGATCCCTTCTGCGGCATGGCTCGTACTGATGATGCAGCCTTGCGGTGCCGTTTGTTGGTGATCAACTCGCAATTGCGTTGCCGTCCAGATCAGATGGGTACATGTCGCCACTCACCCCAGGGTGCGAGGCACGCCACACAGCGCCAACGATGGCATCGGTATCGCAGCAATTCTCGATCACGGAGTCCGGGCCCTAGCGGGCCACTGGTGAACGAATCATCTTGCAATTAAGTTGTTTTGACGACCGCGCAGCTTCGCGTCAGCCAAGCGGTCACACCTGCCGTCCTCGCTTCCTCGCCAACAACTGGTGCCGACGGTCTGCGCGAAGGACTTCGTTCTACAACGAAGGTGACCGATTCGTATCTTCTGCAGGGCTCGCGACCCATAGGGCGGCCGACCCCGACACCGAACACAGCTCAGCCTGCTCGACCTAGGGGTCCCTATTTGCCTTCGTCGTTACTGATTTGGATGTCTTGAGCTTGCCACACCGTGCGGTCCGTCGAAGCCAGCATCGATGGAGGACAGATCGGGCATGACCAACCCGCGTGGGCCGCCCTTCTTGAGGAGCAAGTAGGCGAGATAGACCGAGCCAATGGCAACCATCAGCAGCACGTACACCCACGGGATTGTGAAGGACCGGTCGCGGAATACAGAGAGTTCATAGGCCAGCCAACACGAGGCGATCCCAACTGCGCCGAATTCGACGAATGCCGGCAGATGAAAGGCGTCGGCCGAAGCCGGCGGAAGGACCCGTCGCTTGGCGATGTACATGGCGACCGTGCCGGCGTAAATCAGTGCCGGGATCAGACTTCCGGCCGCGAACAGGATGAACAGAGCGTCAGGTTGATTGGCGAAGATAGCCAATATCAGCTGGGAAAGCACGAAGACTGTTGTCGCAGCGGCAAGAGGTGTTTGAAACTTCGGAGATAGCTTCGACAACACCTGCCATCCAGGGAATCGCTCGTCTCGCGACATCGCCCACACCAGTCGGCTGTTGCTCAGCATGATCATCAACCCGCAAGAGAAGATCGACACGATGATTGCACCGAGCAACACTCGGCCCATGAGGGACCCGAGATGTGCCGCAACCACATCGGCCACCGGCGAGGATGATTGCGCGAGTTGTTCAGCGTCGCCGGCGAGCGACGTGACCACAATCAGCAGCAGCATTCCAAGTACGCCGACGCTACCGACGGAGATCATCATGGCCTTGGGAACTGTCTGCTTCGGGTTATTGGTTTCCTCGGCCAGGTTTGCCGCTGTTTCGAACCCTACAATCGTGAAGGAGCCCAACAACGTTGCCAAAATCCAAGGCCCGACTTCTGTCAACGTTCCGATCGACAGGTACCCATCTGACGGAATTGGAGCTGTGCTCCAGAGATTCTCGAAGTGGAAACCGTGATTGATGAACCCGGCGCCGAACAAGAGGAGAATTAGCCCCACCACACCAAGCAACTCGAAGACGACAGCGATACTGTTGACCCGAAGTGACATTCGCGTGGATGTGGCCACCAAGCCGAACTGAATCACCATGATCAGGGCTGTGATCATCCAGGAGTCGCCCCCCGTCATCGGTCCTATCAACGCCGGCAGAATCGTCGAAGCAACGGTGTAATCAACCGCTACAACAACAATCGTGAGGAATGCAAACGACAGCCAGCCCATGATCCAGCCCAGCACAGGATTGGTGAGCCGGGACACCCACTGGTAGGCGTAACCCGTCATAGGTATCCGACTGGCGAGTAGCCCGAAGATGACAGCGACAGCAAACTGGCCGACGGCGACGATTATCCAGGTCCAGATCCCGGCGAATCCCGACGTCTTCAACATCGCCCCATAGGCAGTGAAGATACCCGTTGCGATAGAAACGAAGCCGAAAGCCGCTGCCCACGAACGGAACAGCCCCATCTCGCGATTAAGGTGCGGACGCGTCGAAGGCGCGCTTTCTCCGACTGCGGAACATACAACTTCTTCGGGATGTATCACGATATGTGTCTCGCTTTTTCATACACGCGCGACCGGTTGTGGCCAGGCTCGCACTTATGGACTGTGCGCCCAGTGAACAGCTGCCGCCGGTACCCGCACAACGGCCAATCTTCTTGCTTAGCTCATCAGGTTTGCTTATGCGACGAACCCGCCGAAGCCCACTGTGCGAAGCCAGTTCCCGAGGCGCTCTCCAACAATTCGGCGGTGCCTTCCGCCGAAGCCTGATGCCGGTGCAACGCATCGTATGCCAAGCGCGCGAGTTCCTTGGTCGCCGGCGACAGAACCTTCCCGTCACGCTTGATCAACGCGAGAGTGTCATAGAGAGGTTCGGAGAAGCTCACGACGTGAAGGCTTCTAGGGGCGATCTCGCTGTCGATAGCGGCGCGGCAGGCGATGGTGTCTCCAAACCCCTCTGCAACTAGCGAGAGTGCCGTCGGCAGATACTCCACCTCGATGACGGGTGTGACGCGGCGGCCGATCAGCTGCGCACGATCGTTGAGCTGGCGCCGAGCAGGATCATTGTGGGCGTAGTGCGCGTCGTACAGCACGATCGGGCGACTACACAAGTCCTCGACCGTGGCGGGAACGGCCGCCCTGGCGGCATCGGCTGTCACATAGACGACCTCATCGCGAGCGATGGGCATTACATCCAAGCCGAGGTCATCGATTGGCAGAGTGACCAGCGCCGCCTCGACCGTTCCGGTAGCGACCGCGGCAGCACTTTCGACGCTGTTTTGCCCAACCAGCCTCACCCTCACATTGGGATAGAGCTCCCGAAATCGCCGAACGAGGTCGGTGCGAAGGTAATAATCGGCATTGCGCAGTAATCCGAACGTGGCGGTACCACCGTCCAAGGAGAGTAGGGCTCGAATAGCTGCCGCACCCTCGCGGGCCGAGGACACTGAACGTTCCGCGTAAGGAAACAGTTCGTACCCAGCCTCAGTGACAACAAGAGCACGTCCACCACGTTGGAACAACGTGGTGCCGACTTCAGACTCCAACCGCCGAATCAAGTCCGAGATCGCCGGCTGGCTCATCTTAAGCGCGTCAGCCGCGGCGGTGAAGCTCTTGAGCTGCACTGCGTGCACGAAAGCTTCAAGCTGGCCAAGCGTGATCGTCATAAGTTGATCTTATGCCCGAAGGTCGTTGCTGAGGTAGTGCGCTATACCGATGCGCATTTTGCTGGCTAGTGTCGACATACAAGTTAATGCGGGAACAGAGACCTGCGCCTACCTCGACAACAGCGCCAAGAACGATGGGCTAGATCCACCGGCGGCTGACTTCGAGCCTAGCGTCACCGTTCGATGTTGGACATCACATGTTTGATGCGGGTGTAATCGTCGTAAGCGTAGCTCGACAGATCCTTGCCGTACCCGGAGTGTTTGAATCCTCCGTGGGGCATTTCGGCCACCACGGGGATATGCGTGTTGATCCATACGCAGCCGAAATCCAAAGCGCGGGACATGCGCAACGCCCGGGCGTGGTCTCGTGTCCACACCGACGAGGACAAACCATAGTCGACGCCGTTGGCCAGTAGCACGGCGTCGGCCTCGTCCTGGAATGGTTGCACGGTGACGACAGGTCCGAAGATCTCTTGTTGAACGATGCGGTCTTCCTGGCGTACGCCAGCTACCACGGTGGCCTCGTAGTAGTAGCCCTTGCCAGGTGTTGCGGCGCCTCCGGTGGTCACTGTGGCGTGTTGCGGGAGGGTAGCGATCAGATCGCTCACGTGCTGGTATTGATTCCTGTTGTTGAGGGGGCCGAACACCGTCAGTGGGTCTGACGGAGGGCCCGTGCGGGCCGATGCCTGCGTCTCGGCAGTGAGCTTGTCGACGACGTCATCGTAGATCGATTCATGGACCAGAATCCGTGTTGCGGCAGTACAGTCTTGTCCTGCGTTGAAAAACGCGGTTTCGACGACAGTCGTTACAGCACAATCGATTTCGGCATCACCGAAAATTACGACGGGGGCATTGCCGCCGAGTTCCAGGTGGAGCCGTTTTAGATCTCCTGCAGCGGACCGGGCTACCTCCATACCGGCTCGCGTTGATCCGGTGATCGAGATGAGTTGCGGGGACTTGTGGTCGACCATTGCCCTGCCCGTCTCTCGGCCACCGAGAACCAGATTGAACACGCCGGGAGGGAGATGTTCAGCCACAACCTCGGCTAGAAGGAGAGCCGTCGATGGTGTGGTTTCAGACGGTTTGAGAACGGTGGCGTTGCCAGCCGCAATCGCGGGGGCGAACTTCCAGGTTGTCATGTTGAGCGGGAAATTCCACGGTGCGATCTGTGCGACAACGCCGATTGGTTCCCGCCGGATCGATGATGTGTGGCCTCTTAGATATTCGCCGCTGGACAACCCCTCTAAGTGGCGTGCGGCACCGGCGAAGAACCGGATCTGATCAACGGACAACAGGATCTCTTCCTCAACGAGGTTTGATCGCGGCTTGCCCGTGTCAAGCGACTCGGCATCGGCGAACTCTTCGGCGCGGGCTTCGATATCGTCAGCGATCTTCAGCAAGGCTCGCTGCCGTTCACTTGGTGTCGAATCGCGCCAAATGGCATAGCCCTTCTCAGCGGCGGCGAACGCCGCGTCGACGTCCCGGGCATCCGAGTTCGGAACAGATCCGTAGCATTCCTCGGTCGCCGGGTTGATCAGATCGATGTAGTTGTCGGCGTGTGAATCCGTCCACGCCCCACCGACGAAGTTCTGTGTCTGGGACATCCGTGCACCCTTTCTCAGGAGATGGTTTATCTAAGGGATCAGTAGCTGGCGAAGCGCCGTTCCTGCCTGCAAGTCGTTCAGGGCATCGGCTGCTTCGTCCAGCGGTCGGCGATGACTGACGAGTGGATCGAGCAGCAACGTCCCGTCCATATAGAGGTCTACGAGGCGCGGAATGTCGACCGCAGGGACAATCCCGCCATAGTTCGCTCCGATGATGCGTTGGTCAAGATCGACTAGCTTCTGCGGTTCAAACTCCGCAGTGAGACCAGATTTCGGAATACCCACCATGACCGCTGCCCCACCGACTGCCAATGTATTCAGGCATTGCTCTGCCGTCTGCTTACCACCGATTGCATCAAAGGCGTAGTCGGCGCCATTTGGCAAAAGGCGCCGAATCTGAGACATCAGGCCAGCCTGCGACTGGTGGTCGCCGTCCATTGGAGCCACCAACGCATGGGTAGCACCTAGCTCAAGTGCCCTCTGAGTCTTCTCCTTGACCACATCGATGGCGACAATGGTCTTGGCACCCGCGATACGGGCGCCCTGAGCAACATTGAGCCCGACCCCGCCACAGCCCACGATCAACACAGTCGACCCGGGTCGCACCTGGGCAACATTGAGTACACTTCCTACACCCGTGGCTACCGCACATCCCACCAACGCGATGATTTCAAGCGGAGCGTCATCTCTTACCTTGATGGCGCCGCTCGCCGGCACCACGACGTCCTCCGCAAAGGAAGACACGCCACTGTAGTGAAAGAGAGTGCCCCCGTTCTGGCGGTGCAATCTGCTTGTCCCGTCATGCAGAACGCCCCCGGCGGAAACTGTGTTCGCATGGGTGAGGCACTGGGTAGGCCGACCGTCGTGGCACGCGTTGCATGCATTGCAGGGCGCGATCCACGACAACACTACGTGATCGCCTGGTGACAGATCGGTGACGTCTCGGCCGACCTCGGTTACAGTTCCGCTTCCTTCGTGTCCAAGCACCATCGGGGCGGCGATGCCGCCCCAGTCCTGCCGGATGATGTGGAGATCCGAATGGCACACTCCTGCCGCGGCGATCTTCACCCGGACTTCGTTGGGACCGGGCGCGTCCAAGGTCACGTCCTCGATCGTTACGGGTGCTTCCGCGCCGTGCCAAACCGCTGCGCGCATAGTACTTCTCCTTCGTGAAACCTGTTGTGATGCTGGTCTATCGGATTCCGGTGCTGTTATTGAGCGCGGCGCTGCCGATGACGTCGTCAAGTTCGGCAGAGGAGAGCACAGCACGGTCGAGGGCAACGTCGCGAACTGATGAACCCGTCATCAGTGCGTGTTGGGCGATCTCAGCGGCGGCGCGGTACCCGATGACACGGCTCAGGAGGGTCGCTGGAGCCAGGCTGGCTTCGACCATCAAGTTGAGACGTTCAGAATTGGCCTCGATACCGTCAATGCACCTGTCCGCCAGGATGACACAGCCGCGTTCCACACGCGCCAAGCCCTTCAACAGCGAATACCCGATGACTGGCTCAAAAGCGTTGAGCTGCAACTGGCCGGCCTCAGCGGCAAGTGTGATCGTGGTATCTGCTCCGACGACATCGAACGCGATCTGATTGACCAGTTCGGGGATTACAGGATTGACTTTGCCCGGCATGATGCTCGAGCCCGCTTGCCGTGGTGGAAGTGTGACTTCGTTCAACCCGGCCCTAGGACCCGACGAAAGCAACCGCAAATCGTTGCAGCACTTCGACAGTTTGATGGCTACACGTTTGAGCGCGCCCGACACCGTGACGAACGATCCGACGTCTTGGGTGGCCTCGATCAAGTCGGGCGCCGTCGACGTATCTACCCCCGTGATGTCGCGAAGATGGCGGGTTACAAGCTCGCCGTATCGTGGGTCGGCGTTGACTCCAGTGCCGATCGCCGTGCCACCGAGATGGTGTTCCCGCATGCCTGCCAGTGCCCGCGTCATCGAAGTCACTTCTTCACGCATCGACTCCGCGTAAGCACCGAACTCTTGCCCAAGCGTCATCAGCACCGCGTCCTGCAACTGCGTTCGACCGACCTTCACCTGACCCGCGAACTGGACTGCCTTGCGCCCGAAAGCCGCTTGCAGGTGCTGAATGCCCCTGATCAGGGCTAGGCCGTATTCCAAGACCGCCAGCTTGAGCGCCGCGGGATAGACATCGTTGGTCGATTGCCCGAGATTGACATGCTCGTTCGGTCCGACCACGTGATATTCACCGGGTTGGGCTCCGAGCCGGATCAGAGCAAGATTCGCGATGACCTCGTTGACGTTCATGTTGGTTGAGGTGCCCGCGCCGCCCTGTAGCATTTCGATCGGGAACTGGTCCAAATGGCTGCCCGCGCGAATTTCCTCGCAAGACCCGATGATAGCTGAACTCACAGACGGTGACAGCAACTTGAGGTCCGCATTCGTCTGTGCGGCTGCCTGTTTCACAGCAGCTAACGCCGCGACAAGGATGGGATATTCGCCTAACTTCTCCGACCCTGCGGTGAAGTTCTCGAGCGCGCGGTAGGTATTGACGCCCCACAGCGAGCCGGCCGGAATTGATACTTCGCCGAGGTGGTCGCGCTCTATGCGATCCTCAGCACACCGCTGGGCGCCCATCTCTAGTGCGCCCATCTCGGGCGTTGACCGGGTACGCAGGCACGGATGTCACCCGATCGGGCGTGGCCTTCGAAGTTCTCAGCACGAGCGGCTCGTCCAAGCAACTCACCAAGAGCGGCCGTGGCGTCCTGCGTGCGAACCTCTTGGTAGGTAACAGTCTTCATGAACATTCCCACCCACAAACCACCGGTGTAACGGGCGGCACCTCGGGTGGGCAGTACATGATTTGTGCCAATGACTTTGTCTCCGTACGAGACACACGTCTTGTCACCAAGGAACAGAGCACCGTAATTGCGCAGCTTATCCAGCGCCTCGCGCGGCGCAGCGGTTAGTACCTGGACGTGCTCACTAGCGAACTCGTCACTGAGTTCGAATGCATCGTTCAGCGTATCGACGACGATGATCTGCCCATGGTCGCGCCAGGCTGCCCCGGCTATAGCGCCGGTAGACATCCCCGGCAGCAACCGGTCGATTTCGACCGCGACCTGCTCGGCCAGAGGCTGGGACGTCGTAATGAGAATCGCCGGCGAATCCGGCCCGTGCTCAGCCTGGCTGAGGAGGTCGACGGCCACAACGAAAGGGTCGGCGTCAGCGTCGGCGATGATCAGAACTTCGGTCGGACCTGCGAACAGATCGATGCCAACCTCACCGAATAGTTGCCGCTTCGCCTCTGCGACATATGCATTACCCGGCCCTGCAAGGATATCCACTGGCTTGACGGTCTGTGTACCCAAGGCCATCGCGGCGACGGCTTGCACGCCGCCAAGGAGGTAGATCTCATCTGCGCCCGCGAGGTGTATTGCCGCAATGGACGCATCCGGAATCTCTCCTCCCGGAGCCGGGGTCGCTGCGGCGACTCGGGGCACTCCTGCGACCTTCGCTGTCACGATTGTCATATGTGCCGAAGCGAGCAGCGGGTAGCGCCCCCCGGGAATGTATGCACCAACCGCATCAACCGGAATATTCTTCTGCCCCAATATGATTCCGGGCTGCACCTCGGATTCGAAATCGCGCAATGACTCCAGCTGGAGTTCCGCGAACCGGCGCACATTCGCCTGAACGGTGCGGATATCTTCCAACGTCTGCCTCGGAACGCGTTTCATTACGTTTTCAATATCTTTGGGCGACAGGCGAAATGATTTAGGACCGTAGTCATCCAGACGAGCGGAATACTCACGGACGGCGTCATCGCCGCGAAGCCGGATGTCGCGAATCATCGTTGCGACGGTGGTGGCCACCTGGTCGTTGGAGCCGGCACCGACAACGTCTCCGGCGGCGGCATCCTTTACTTTGAGCACTCGGTGTCCCTTCAACGGTAGCTATGTGAGCTGTTCCAACAACGATAGAAACGTCGTGCAATAGGGACAACGCCCACTTTCCTTCGGTACCCAATAGCGAAGGCTTATGGCTATCTCCGGCCCGGGCAGCGCAGCACGGTGCAGGGCACGTGGCTAGGGGGCGTTAGCTATACCTGCTGTTAGACCGGCCACAGTCAGCGGCTCGCGGGCGATTGTGCTGCTGTGGCGCCCGAGCTTTGTAGGCCCCGCGTTGGGGCGGCAGGCGCCTCGCGGTCGTTCGGAGTTCGGTGTTTACCGTTGGAGGCGAGCGCATCTCGGCGGCGATTGAAAGCGAGTTGAGGGGTGAGGGGCTGAGCTATGAGACAGCGCTGCACGGCCTGACGACATCTATGTCCTTATCAAACTTTCACGGCTTGACCCCCCGTAAGGAGCACATACTCCTTCACAGATGTGAGAAGTCCTCCGAGGAGGCGGACCATCGCCTCGATGAAGAGGACCCGATCACCGCCCCTCCTTTAGTCACGATTCTCCGCAGCGATGTCAACAAACTCGGAGTCGGCCGGGCAACCACGCGTTTTCCGCCATCGCCATGTAGATGGCGGTCAGGCTTGACTCCCGAATGACGGAATCCTCAAACGAGATAGTGGTCCCCAAAGCGCATTGGGTTACAGAGGCCTGGTGATAAGTGTGGGTTGTGTCATCCTCGCGGAGCCGCCAGGACGCTACTTTGCCGTCAGCGACGTGGTCGCAACTCTTCTCGCGCTCTGAGCAACAAGTAGCGGTCCTCTTTGCGCACAAACTCTCTGAAACAACAGGACACGATCGCGGTAACCCGTTCCACCAGAAGATCACTGGAGATTCCGAACTCCATCCAGACATCGTCTTCTGGCGGTCCGCCGTACGGAGACCAGATCACGAACATTTCTAACATCCGGCGCTCATATCCATCGAGCTTCACAGAACATCAGCTCCCAGATCAGACCCTGACTAGGTGTGAAACAGCATGCAGCTCTTATGCTTTCCGACTGGCGGAGACTTGTCTCGCATCCATAGCGACGAGCTTGGCCGGAAATCGCACATGCCCACCCGTCGACTCTGCGTGCGCCGCCTGACAAGAAGCTCATCTCGATCCGACCCGACAACGATTGAGATCGACAGCAGACCTGCTGGGAACGCTTCCGGTCGGCGTAATCACCACGTAGCCGTTACACCGACGAGACCGTTAAGTCGCTAGGTCAGTCGAGCAGCGTCAGCGGCGTTCCCAGCGGTGGCATCCTCTCACTTGGCACAATTGACATCCCTTCGACGCTAGCTACGCGAGCCAGTTCCATTACGATAGAAACAGCACGTGGTGCCGACAACGGCCACCTTCCTTGTACGTTCGATAGCTAATGCTTATGCTCCGCGCAGGCCTTCGCACACATCGCAACCGACGACGTTGGTACCCGAGATCGAAGCGGTCGAAGCCGCCTGAACCGCAATCGCGCTCACATACCCCGAGCAAGCGGCCGCGCCGCAGACTCGCCGAGCTAGCTCCGCTTTCGTGTCTCGCTGGTGAGGTGGGACGGCGGCTTCAGGCCAAGATTTCTTTGGACACCATGCTCTCGCGTTGAATCCCTCGGCCGCGTTCCCTGGGCTCCGTGACGAATCGCCTTTGTGGAGTCCGAATCTTTGGACAGGGACGCGCAGTGGGTACACGCGTGCCGAGATATCTGGTCGAGGCGCATGGGGAAACATGGGGCGCGCTGCTCCCTCGGGCCCGGCCGCGTTGAGTGGGTCGAGGGGATCTCAGCATTGCCCGCCGAGAGATGACTCCGGATGTTCCGGCAGGCGATTCGAGGTCGTGCCGGCGCTGCTAGAAGACGTGGGCCCGTTCGCGGGAGTTACATCGGCAGGCTTTCGCCTAGCCGTGTGCCGAATTCGACATCGCAGATGGCCGTTGGCTACGCAAAATGGAAACGACAACCAGGCCCGTTGACATCCAAATATCGAAAGGCGGTGCCTACGAACGGCGGCGGATTGCACTAGGGCGGTGACGACCGAGCATCGTGCCGTCCGATCAGGCGAGTACTCACTTCGCCATCAGCATCGTGGTCGCAACTCTTCTCGCGCTCTGAGCAATAAGTGGCGGTCTTCTTTGTGTACAAACTCTCGGAGGCAACAGGACACAAGTGCGGCGACCCGCTCCAACAGAACTTCGGGCGAAATACCAAATTCGACCCAGACCTCGTCGTCTGGTGCCCCGCCGTACGGTGACCAGATCACCACCATCTCGATCATCCGGCGCTCGTGACCGTTGAGTTTCACAGAACGTAGCTTCCTGATCAGACAACTGCCTCATGTCCCATGTGCTCGGCGAGGGTTCTAGACGTGAAGCGATTGGTTCCACAAGGTAAGTAACTGTAAGTCGGGAAACGCAGCGGCACAGCAACTTTCGTTTCGCCGTGATGTGCCAACTGGGGATGCGACATTGAGCTCGATTTGTCCGATAGGCTGACCAGAGTGGTCCAGGCAGTTCAAATCGAAACAAGTTGAGGTTCCGGCCTCGCGTATCGGTGGGTTCAGTCATGAGGTAGGCACGCGAGATCAGCACGAACGAAACTACTTGCACGACAATCACTATCATGTGGCCAGAGCCAGTGACCACGCCGCAGACTCACCGAGTTCGCGCCGCCGGCGTGGCCCGTTGGGTGGCTGCCACCTTTTCTGTGCAGCAGCCAACCGATCGGTAACGTGCCAGTGCCCCGATTGCGGCACTTGTAACGAAGAGTTTGGCTCAGCCCCCTCGAAGGTGCCAGTAATTCTGACCACGCTCCGGTTCCGCCCGTCGTTTCGACATCGTCGTCGCATCTGCTGCCAGGCACCCGGCAGCACCACTACCAACTTCAAGGTCGCTTGTGCCCTGACGATCGGCACCTTCGCATAGTGGTAGATCGCTCGGGGTGCCGGGAAGATAAGACACCAACCACCTCACATAGCCGCGGCTGCGGGCGATTACCTTGTCAAGTTGGTACCGCTCGACGACACCGCGCCGGCGCCGGCGGGCGCCAGGCGCATCCTCTACTCGAGCCAGCCCGATCGAATGCGGGTCAGTGACCAGCATGGCCTCGCCGGCAGCGCCATCCGCTGCGGCCGGGCATGTCACACTCACGCCTGTACCCAGGACTCTGAGAGTGCCAACCCGGCGGATTGCGCACGGCTACCGAAGAAGTCTCTTTCCACGGCAGCTCCAGGCAACGGGGCGCCGTCCACCGTGACGTAGGCCGAGCCGGCCGGGAGGAAGACGCTGAGCATCTCGTGTCGGCCGGTACCCGATTCCGCAGCCGGTTGATGAACCGCAAACGACGCCTGCAGACGCTCCCAACGCATGGCCACCTCGACGCCGCTAAGGCTGTCCCGCGCCGTCTCCACCCTGTAGGTGTCGGTGACCTCTTTGGAGAACTCGGCATTGGTGTGCAGCTTCACCGATTCCAGTGCATTTGTCGGCCGAAACAACGCGAACTTGCTGACGAAGTCCTCGATCAGAAAGCGGGCCAGTGCCGCATTGTCGGTCAGGCCCAGGGCCGAAGCTCGTTCGGAATCATAGGGATCGGTGACCACCAGGGTCAGGTGCCCAGTGCCGTGGTCGGAGGCGGTGATCCGGAAGAACAGCGACAGCGAGGACCAATCTCCTTCGGGATCGGTCTTGAGGTAGATAAACGGGTTGTCCCCGGTCCAATCGACCTTGCCCGGGAGAACGGTGTTTGTCATGTGAGTGTCCTTTCAGCGGATTGCGGTACGAGGCGCCTAGTTCGGCGCGGGTTGAGGACTTGGTTCGTCGGCTTTGGGCCGTAGTCGGACATGTCAACTGCTCAGCGGCATGGTATTTCCCCACCAGTCAGGGGTGAGCCGATCAATATTTCTTCCAGAGGGCGTACCGTCGCCGCGGTGTGAATCGGGACCGCATGCCGTTCTGGGTTCATGGCGGAGCCACGGGAAGCGTGATTTCGGCTGCTTTCCAACGATGACCCGAGGGCTGCGTTGCAGGCTGGGACTATCAATGCTCACTTTGGAGCCTCGGAATAGAGCACTGTGTTGTCCGATTGAGAGTCAGTAGCGAGTTTCGAGTGCCGGCGCCCCCATAGGAGGTAGAAAACAACTGCCGCGCCAGCCCACGCCGTGAACCAGGCGAATGTGACCCAGTGCAGGGTGGACAGAACATATCCGCAGGCGAGGATCGCCAGGATCGGAGTGACAGGGTAACCGGGCACCTTGAATGCTCGCGGCAAGTCGGGATCGGTACGACGCAGGAGGATGACCCCAGCGGACACGACGATGAATGCCACCAGGGTTCCAATCGACACGAGGTCCGCGAGATCGTCGAGTGGGACGGTGGCCGCGAGAAGGGCGACAATGACCGTGACGACAATCGTTGCGAATACCGGTGTTTGACTCTTGGGATGTACTCGTGCAAACGCTGCGGGCACCATGCCGTCGCGGCCCATCGCAAACAGGATGCGAGTTTGTGCGTATAGCGTGACCAGCGTGACCGATGCAATCGAGATCACCGCCCCCGCGGCGATTATGGTGCCGGGCCAGGAGGCGCCCACGATGTTTTCCAAGATCTGGGAGAGGCCGGCTTGTTGTCCCTCAAACTGCTCCCAGGGTTGGGCAGCTACAGCGACCAGTGCCACGAGGATGTAGACCACCATGATGATGGCCAGGGCGTAGATGAACGCGCGCGGCAGCGTCTTTTTCGGGTTCTTGACCTCCTCGCCTGCGGTTGCCAGGGCATCAAGTCCGACGTATGAAAAGAAGATCGTTCCGGTGGCTGCGCCGATACCCGCAACACCGTGGGGTGCGAACGGGACCAGGTTGCCCGAGGTGAAAGCGGTGAAGCCAACGATAACGAATACGATTAGCACTCCCACCTTCAGTAACACCATGATGGTATTCACAAGAACAGACTCGGTGGCGCCGCGCACGAGCAATAGCGCGCAAGACAAGATCAGCACCATCGCGGGGAGGTTGATGATGCCGGGATCACCATCAAATGGCGACGCCGACAACGCTTCTGGGATTCGAAATCCGAGCAGATTCTCGATCAGCTTGTTGAGATACTGACTCCAGCTGACTGCTGTCGCAGACGTAGACACACCATATTCCAGGACGAGGCAGGCCGCGACGACGACAGCGACAAGCTCGCCCAGGGTCGCGTATGCATACGAGTATGCCGACCCTGACACCGGAATGCAGGATGCAAGTTCGGCATAACAGATAGCGGCGAGCCCCGCGGCGATACCCGCGATGATGAACGACACGATGACCGATGGGCCAGCGACTGGAACGACCATGCTGAGCACGAAGAAGATGCCGGTTCCAATGGTGGCGCCCACACCAAACATCGTGAGCTGGAACGTGCCGATAGACCGTTTGAGCTGAGTAGCGTGCGCCTCGCCGGGAATGATGTTGTGGGGCGGTTTTCGGCGACTTAGTTGGCGTGTAAGACCGACTTCGACCCGGCCGGATGGCTTCATCGCACTTCTCCCGCCGCGGCGGTCCTACACAGGGTCGCGTGCTGCATAGCTGGCGTCCTTACGTTTGATGATTCGTTGGGATGGCCGGCGGTGTCGTCACCCCAGGGACGCTGCGCGAACGCAATGTTACTGAGATCACTCACCGCCGTTCACCGATCATCTCCGCGGTTGACATTTCCAGTAAAGCGCGAAATGTCGCGGGGTATTGCTAAGAAGTTCTTCCGTATTAGCTAGGCGTATCGCACCTATTCGTCCCACCCTCCTGGCGATGCAGATATGGCGAAGCATGCGAAATACGCAGCCAGGGCCAAAGTATGCGCACACCCAAACTATCCACTCTTTCTTATGGAAAAGTCATATTTTGTCCGTTATTCTGGGGTAATATCTGGCCATGAAGTTTGACCTGCGCCGGATGCAGTTGCTCCGCGAGTTGGCGCATCGAGGGACAGTGACCTCGGTGGCGGCAGCCTTGTCTTACAGTTCGTCTGCGGTCTCTCAGCAACTCGCAGTACTCGAACGCGAGATCGGAGCTCAATTACTGGTGCCGGATGGGCGACGCGTGCAGCTGACGCCGCAGGCCGAAATTCTCGTTCAGCACACTTCGGTCATTCTTGAACAACTCGAGGCCGCCGAAGCTGAGATTGCCGCGTCGATGCAGAATGTGGTCGGGTCTGTGCGGTTGGCGACTATCCAGACCGCCGCTCTGGCATGCGTGCCGGAGATGCTCACCACCCTGGCCGCAACCCACCCCGGATTGCGTGTGCGTCTGACGCAAGCAGAACCTGATGTGGCGATACCTGGGTTGCTAGCGCGTGAATTCGACCTCGTATGCGACGAAGGGTTCGCCGATTTCCCGGCTCCGCGGTCTTCGGATACGCATCTGGAAGCGATTGCTGACGATCCGATGCGCGTGGCGTTTCGTGAACCGCCCGAAGGCCGGAATGCGTTCGACACCCGGCTCGAAGACTTCGCCGAGCATCCGTGGGTGATGGAGTTGCCCGGAAGCCCCACTCGCGAATGGGCGGTGGCCACGTGTCGCCATGCAGGATTCGACCCTCGCATTGAGCATCAAACCAGCGACAATCTCGTCCAGGCTGAGCTGGTGGCACGCGGGCAGGCCGTAGCGTTCTTACCCGACCTCTTGTGGTTCGGACGGCGGCCGACATTTCACCTGCGTTGGATGGCACGTTCACATACCCGCACAATAGTCACCACCTGCCGGGCCGGCTCGCAGGACCATCCGGCGATCGCCGCGGTGCGCGGAGCGTTTCGTCAGGCGTTCGGGGTCAACCGGCCTGCTGTGACCGACCGTTAAATCGAGTGGCAGGAAAGCTCGCGTAGCGGATATCAAGGTACTCGGCGATGCCCTCTGCGCCGCCTTCTCGGCCGAGCCCGGACTGCTTAATGCCCCCAAACGGCGCTGCCGGATTTGAGATCAGACCCGTGTTGACTGCCACCATTCCGACTTCGATGCTCTCCGACATCGTCATCGCCCGATCCAGGTCGCTCGTGTAAACGTATGCCGCTAAGCCATATTCGGTGTCGTTCGCGTACCGCAGAGCTTCCTCGTCCGAAGAAAAGCTCGAGATGGGCGCCACCGGGCCGAAAATCTCGTGATCGAGGACACCCGCTGTCACCGGTACGTCTGCAAGCACAGTGGGTCTGAAGAAGTACCCCGAGCGGTCAGACGATTGTCCTCGTGTCAGCACGCGGGCGCCGGATTCGTCAACTGCGTCCTCTACGAGTCCCGCCACCTTGTCAACGGCACGCTGATTGATCAGCGGCCCGATGTCAGTGCGAGGGTCTACACCAGGCCCGAGGCGCAGCTGGTCCATGTGGGCCGCGAACTTCGCACTGAACTCATCTACCACCGATTCATGAACAAGGAAGCGATTCGCGGCAGTACACGCTTGACCGCCGTTGCGCAGCTTGGCCTGAACCGCGCCAGCCACTGCCGCGTCAACACACGCATCGGCGAATACGATGAACGGTGCATTGCCGCCGAGCTCCATTGACGTGCGAATAACGTGTGTGGAAGCCAGCTGAAGCAGTGTACGACCAACAGGTGTTGACCCTGTGAAGGAGACTTTCCGCAACCTCGGATCCGATAGGAGCCTACGAGTCAATGCTGAGGGATCGGATGTCGGGACGATGTTGAGGACGCCGTTCGGCAGACCCGCGTCGATGAACAGCTCAGCCAGCAACAGCGTGCTCAGCGGTGTCAGCTCGGCGGGTTTGACGACCATCGGACATCCGGCGGCCACAGCTGGAGCGATCTTGCGGGTCGCCATGGCCAACGGAAAGTTCCATGGCGTGATCAGCAGGCACGGACCTACGGCACGCCGCTCGACCCATAGCCGGCTCTTGCCGTCCGGAGAGATAGCGGTACGACCGCCGACACGAACGGCTTCTTCGGCGAACCATCGTAGAAACTCTGCGGCGTAGGCAACCTCGCTGCGTGATTCGATAATCGGTTTGCCCGCCTCGAGCGTGATTATCCGGGCGAATTCCTCAGTGCGCGCAGTCAGGGCCTCGAACACCCGGCGCAGGATCTCACCACGCACTCGTGGCGGGGTCGATTGCCAGCTGTCGCGCACTGCGCACGCTGCGTCGAGCGCGGCGACACCGTCTTCCGGAGTGGCATCGGCGACTGCGGCTACCTCAACTCCTGTCGCGGGGTCTTCAACGACAAAAGTTGCGTCAGAGGCCGACCCGGCCCAACTTCCGTCGATGTACAGGCGGGCCGGGTAAGCGACTTTCACTATGTGCTTCTCCTTCAATTGCCGCATTTGGTCTCGCGATCTCGTCGAGGCCGCAACGCTGCCGTTAAGTGCAGGCCTGCCGACCTCGGTAACCGCCGCCGTAGACTCGCACGTGCTGTAGTGACTGTTCGTCCCGGTAGATCGCTTCGTATTGGCGCAACGCACGGCCCTCTAATTCGGCCGAGGCCCCCAGGCTTCCATCGAATCGTGACGCCGAAAATCCCGCCAACGAGTCGGGTCGGCGCCCCGTGATCACCCATTCCGCGATGTCTTCGCCCAGCGCGGGGGCGACAGAAAGCCCCATCACATTGCAGCCCGCTGAGAAGTACAGGCCTGCCGCCGCATCGCAATGGTCAATGATGTAGCTGCCGTCGGGGGTCATCGTGACCACCCCACCTCTCAGCTGCCTCACCGGCGACCCTGTCACCGTGGGAAAGATTCGCGCTACTTGGCTCAAGGCATCGTCAATCGCGGCCGCCTCTAGCGGCACATCTTCGGTGTGAGCGGGTAATGCCGCAGCATCGAAAGTCAGCGGGTGCGGTTCGTAGGTGCCAAACATCAGGTCGGTGCCTACGGGCCGGGCATACACCGCGTGGTCGACAACACGTACCGACGGCAGGGATGGGTTGATCCCAGGCACCGCGGTACGAATCGAGTACTGATGGCGCACATAGCTCAGCGGAAGCGACGTACCCAAGGCATCCTCCAGCAGGGGCGCTGTCCAGCTTCCCGCTGCCACGACAACTGCTTCAGACGCTAAGCGGCCCGCGGTTGAGTCGATCCCGCTGACTTTGCCCCCTGCTGCGACGATGCCGGCGACGCTCACCCCAAATCGAAAATCAACGCCGGCATCGAGCGCTGCCTGGTACATGGCTTCCACCAAAAGCGGCGGTTCAAAATAGATGTCATCTGGGGAATACCACGCCGCGGTCGCTGCCGTCGGATCAGTGTGCGGCGCAAGCTTGCCCGCATCAATGAGATCGATCATGTCGACACGCGCGCCGAGCATCCTCGCGCGTAACACTTCACGTTCCAACTGGCGCGCGGACCATTCCTGGCAGGCGTACTTGATGCTGCCCACCTGGTGGTACGGCAACGCGATACCAGTGTGAGCAGTGAAGTTAACGATACCGGCGATACTGCGGTGCATCAGCGCGCCCATTGCGGGGTCGGTCTGCGCTATGACGGATTGGCCAGCCGCGCGGGCCGAAGTCTGCTGTCCTGGTCCTACCCGGTCGACAGCGATGACACGCTGGCCTCGTCGCGCGATGTTGAGCGCGACGCTCAGTCCCTGGACCCCGCATCCGACGACGATAACGTCGGCGAGGTCGCTCATGATCGTGCCTGCTCTGCGCTGGCATCGAGGGTCGCAACCAAGGCCGCCAACGCCCCGAGGTACCCGTGGTGACGGAAGCCCATGGCCGTACCCGCCGCTGACTGGGTGAACGTCGAACGGTGGCCTGTGGCAAAGATATTGGCGAAATGCACTTCGACGAAAGGCTTTCCGGTTTGTTCCAATGCGATCCGCGTTGGAACACCGAATGCCCACAGCCCACCTGGGTTGATCAAGTAACCGTCGAACGAATCATCGGACTCGATGAAGTCGACAAGATCTCCTTCGTGATTCGAATGAAAGGCGAGCACATGGGTGCCGAGATAGCGACCCGCCTCGCTAACGAGGCTCTCCAGTTCCTGCAACGAACCGATGGTGCCGTAGACGTTCTTATCCCGACGGCCGAGGTTGGTCATGTTCAGGCCATTGAGCAATGCGATTCGCCAGGCTGGGGCGTCTGGCAGACGATTGATTTCTTTAGTAGCGGTCATATGACTCTTCCTATCGTTACTGGTAGAGCGAACGTGGGGTGCCGTGAGCGCGATTGAATTCGCTGGTTCCTCGGGGGTGCAAGAAGTCCGCATCGTCCAGCGCAAGCACCAACGAGGTCAGTGCTCCCAACACACTGAAATGCCCGAGGCCAGAGAAGATCGCCGTCACGCTGGGGGCGAAAATGGATTGCTCGCCTAGCTCGGTATTGTCCCAATGAACTTCGACGCAGGGACGTTTCGCATCCTTGAGGCAGTGGCGCAGTGATTCTCCAACAGCGGTTAACCCGCCAGGGTTGACCAGATAGCCGTCAGTGTCCGCGCAGCTGCTGTGGACGAGCTCCAAGAGCTGTCCTTCATGATTGGACTGTATGTGCCGCACTTGCACGTCGAGTGCCTGGCCCCAGCTTTCCAGCTGATCGCTGAAATCTGGCACAGATCGCAGGGCGGGCACCGTGTTTGGGCCGCTGAGGACCGCGATACTCCATTGTGTGTCGCTACGGCGCAGTTGACCTAATTTGCTCATATTGCTTACCTTTCGGTGAATGTGTGGGTGCAGGCCGGTGCCCACGCAGTTAGTTACTGTGAGTCGTCGAGCAGTTCTCTAGACTTCAGCCAGTCGCGCGCTTCGCAAGCACGGAAGATCACGTGCACCGAGTCCGGAGCCGCACCCCCCTCGTCGATCAGCGCATGCGACACCGCCTTTGCGATCGCCACCTTCTGTTCGGGTGTGCGGCCGTGGTAGAGCGTGATCTCTACGAGAGGCATTGAAACCTCCGGCGATTTGGTTGTCCCGTGTAGGTGCCACTCATGCTGGGGGGATTGGCTATTGCGTCCACGGAACGCCGCCTGCATAGGTCTTGTACGAAATACCTGCGAGCGCTCCGCTATCGATGGGCAGGAGGACTCCGGTGATGGCCTTGGCTTGATCCGAGCACAGGAAGGCGATCGCCTCGGCCACGTCCTCGGTAGACGGCAGGTAGTCCAGCGCGTGAACCTCCATGATCTTGGTCATGTCGCGTTCGCCGGCTTCGATCGCAGCCATCAAAGGCGGCGTCATCACATGAGTGGGCCCGACGCTGTTGACCCGGACTCCGAACCGACCCAGTTCCACCGCGAGCAGCTGCGTAAGTCGCTCGATGGCCGCCTTGCCTGGGTTGTACGCAGGCAGAGGCATCGGAAGTCTGCTGTGAATCGAGCCGAGAGTTACTATCGCACCCCGCTTCTGCGATGCCATGACACGGCCGAAGGACTGAGAGGCGTGAATCGTGCCGAAATAGTTGACCTTCCACATCAGTTCGTGGGCCGCCATGTCCATCTCGAGGATCGCCTCACTGTTCGGAGTCAGGCCCGCCGAGGTGACCAGCGCCTCGACCGTACCCAGGTCACGAGCGACAGCTGCGGCAGTTTCCTCTAGCGCGGCCGCGTCGGAGACGTCGACGTGGTAGTAGTGCGCCTTGCCCCCCTCGCTGGTGATCTCCGACTGCACGCGACCACCACCGGCGTCATTCACATCGAGCAGGGCGATGTCGTAACCATCGGCGGCGAGCCGTTTGGCAGACGCTTCACCAAGTCCGCTAGCACCGCCGGTAACGACTGCGACACGGTTTGCCATATTCAAAACCCCTTCCGTGGCTGCACAAGACGAAATGCCTTGTGCACTAGCAACTCTGGCCGATTAAGATCATGAAGTCTATTTACACTTTCCGATCACTAATGCCAGACCTGACTTAACGATTGCGCATTGCCAGTTTGTCGCCAGCTCATGCGATGACCGCTGCTACGGCGTTTGGAAGCAGACAAGAGGGTTCGTTACGAGAATCGACGCCGGCGTGCGGGACTCCCTCTCCGATGTACGTCCTTTGCGTCATCCCCTACAGCGCAAGTGGCACGCCAAAATGTTTGACACGCAGCGAACTACAGCCTTGGCCCAGGAAGCCCTTTTCGGTTCAGGGAGCGCGAGCGACCATATCTATATAAGACCCACACGGCTATGCCACAACAGGCCCGCGGGCTGTCCGTGGAGGGCAGCCTGCGGGCCTGTTGTGTGGATTAAGTCAGTGCGCCGCTTCGAGGTGCTCCAGACGCGGTGTCACCGTAGCGAGCCGCGCAGCACGCGGTGTGTTTCGGCTCTTGAGCGCTCGGACGGCGCCGCCGGCGATGACCGCCGAAATACCTGGAATATCACCAACCGACAGGGCTCCAACTGCATCTGGGGCTCCGGACCCCCAAGGAGCATCCATGACGACGATGTCAGCGGCGGCACCAACCCGGATAACCCCAGCTGGAAGCCCCCACGTGCGCGCGTTGTTACCGGTGGCGGCCGCCCACATCAATGCCGGATCCACCTCGGCCAGCGAGGACAATTCGGCAACGGTCTTGATAACCCCTAGCGGCATCACGCCTGTTCCAGTGGGAGTGTCTGAGCCGATGACGATGCGGTGGAAGTTGCCCGACTCCAGCGCTCGCCGCAGGATCCGGACCGATGACCGTAGGTTGCCGGCTTGCACCAGCTGCAATGCCATCTCAGTCTCATCCATGATGCGGTCCACTCCGCTTTCACTGAGCGCGGTAGGCCCGCCGTTGATGTGACCGCAGACATCGGGCGCCAGAGTAAGCAGATGATCCGGTGTGATCGGTTGACTTCCCGGAATGCTGGCCCCGCCAGAGTGGCACATCACTGTGATTCCGTGCTCCTGCGCCCATTTCACCTGGTCACGGCCTTGCGCAGGATCCGTGTATTCACCGAAGCCGAACTTCGCGAGTTTCACTCCTGCTCGCTGCAGTTCAGCGAAATCTTCGGGCTGCAACGTCGGCTCCAGCACGACCGCGCCTGCGTGTACCGACATCCCTCCGGGCCGGAAGTTGTCAAAGCATGTCTTCGCCGCGATCGCCAGCGCCTTGACGCCCACCGCCGAGTGCGGACGCCCTGGTGCGTGTATCTCACCTGGCGAAACCACGCTGGTGATCCCGCCATGGACGTAGCTCGCCAAGAAATCGACCGTCTTCTGGCGCGGCGTGTAGTCGCCGAGTACGACGTGACAGTGAGAATCGATCAGTCCGGGCGCTACGGTGCTGCCCACCGCGTCGATGACGATGTCGGCGGCCGTGAGCGACGCTTGCAGATCTTGACTTCGGCCGATCTGACTTATCACGCCGTCGGTGCACACGATCGTGTCTGCGCCGTCGATAACGGGTCCTGACATATCACCGGACAGCATCGTTGATGCGCCGGTGACGACCAGCGTGGTCATGAGTTCGCCACATTCAGAGCCTCGGAGACAGACTTGCCGCCGAGCCGGGCGTTGAGCCTGCCACGGTTGGCCACCACTGCGATGACAACAAGTTCATTCGGCTGCGGACCGTCTGGCACGGTGATCGTCATCGCGTCGTAGTGGCTCCGGACCCACACGTCGTCCTTGAAAGCCAGTGGCACGTCAACACTCACCCCGACACCGCCGACCTTGGTCACGGAGGTGATCCATGCCTCCCCGCCGCCGACCTCGGCCCGCAAGGCATCCCCGAAGACCGACGTCAGAGCGGCGTTGATGTGCTCCTGTTCTCCTGCGCTCCCAGCGATACCACCCTTGCCATAGCTCTGGACCGGTGCGGCCAGGAGCCTGGCCGCTTCAGCACCGATTTCCTTTGCAACCGCTTCAGAACCCTCAATGATCTGCGACAGGTCGGCCACGTACCCCTCGCCGGCGTAGGGATTCGTCACCACGGCGCATACTGCCACCTTGCGGAGCGGCCCCTGATCATCGGCTGTCCCGGCGACCAGCCGCGTCTCCTCGACTTGACTCCAGATTTTTCGGATTGTCAGGCTATCAGCAGACATCGTGTTCCCTTCCTATCGGCCATTTCGACCACTCGGTCCGATGACATACAAGCAACATGTTGCCGGAATGTCAACGAAATATTGGCCGTCGCTGCTCCACCGTCTACCGTGATGTCCAGCTCGATCAGAATCGTGCCGAGGAGTGAATGGATGGCCACAAGCAAAGCGTCGACTAAACAAGGGGATGGGTCGGCGACGCCTACCCGCCGCACGACTCAAGGAACGGTCGACGGACGCAGCACACGGAACTCACGCAAGGTCCCGTTATCCGAAGACGTGCGTCAGAAGATCCTCTTAGAGATCTCGACAGGGGCATTCGCGCCCGACGATGTTCTCAACACCGCTGCGCTGGCAGAGCGTTACGGCGTCTCGCGGACGCCGGTACGCGAGGCGCTCGTCGCACTCGAACGAGCAGGCGTGATCACCGTCCTCCCCTATCGCGGGCACATGGTTCGCACCCTCAGCCTTGCTGACGCCCAGGACATCTATTTCATGAGAGAAGTACTCGAAACCGCGGCCGCAGAGCGGGCTGCACAAACAATTGACGCCACTAGCCTGGCTCAGTTAGAGGAGCTGTGTACCAGTCCGATTGACCTCGATGTGCCAGCACAGACCTTCGATGAGCGCTGCTATGACTTTCATCGCATCATCGCAGGCGCCTCCGGCAGCGCGCGGCTCTCGGGCGCGCTTGAGCAGGTGTTCAGCGACAATCAGCGGCTACACTTGGTCAGCGCCGGTCTTGGATCATCAGCGTTAATCATCGAGGAACACGAGTCGATCGTTGCGGCACTCCGGACCAACGACGCAGCGCGTGCCCGTGAGGCCATGCGCGATCATCTACGGTCGATGTTCGACGGAATGCTTGCCTCGCTGAGAAGCCGGTGACTTAGTACAGCTTTCACGCAGTTCCGGCGGCGATGCGACCGCAACGGCATTTCCACGAAACTGGCGTAACAGCCGGGAAACATACCGGCGCAGCTCGTATCGCATGTCTGAAGCGGCCGGCTTCGCTTAGCGAGCACATACTTCAATCGCTGTGTGGCGTGCGCGATACGCAGCTACATGTTGTCGGTTAGCGCAGTTTCCCGTGTCGCAGAATATGCGAGACCGGTTGCGTGACAGGTCGATCAGGACCGCATCGCAGTCCGGCGCCGCACACAGTTTGAGTCGGCGCAATTCGTCCCCACGAATCAGGTCGGCGAAGGCCATAGCCATCTCCGCACCCAGGCGGGTAGCCAATGGCGCATCCGGAGCCGCCAGGTGCAGGTGCCACTGCGGCATCTCGGCGTGCCGAGTTAACCATGGCGTTGCGCGCGTTTGCCGCAGCAGCGCATTGACGAGTTCAACCGCGCGTTCATCCTCGGGCGCGGCGGCCCAAATACGACCTACCGCTACGCGGAGCTTCCTGACCGCCTGAAGTTCGCGATCGTCGTGGTCACGGTAACCCGTCATGCCGAACTCGGTTAGGTACTCGTCGAGCTGCGATTGCTCGCTTAGCTGGTCACCATGGGTTCGGCCGGTGTTGACTAGCACGCAAGCAGCGCGGAGGACGAATTCCGTGTCGTGTGCCATCGCCATGCGCCAACCCTACATATTCCAATCCTGACACCCACCCCGTGACTGCGGAGTGGGTGTCAGCTTGTCCTTACTGCCACGAACGATACTGACGTATGTCGATTTCGCAATCACACAGGTCAGGAACTTTCGCTTAGGAAGGACTGGCGTAGTCAGTTTTCATGTGATCGTCTAAATCAGCAGTGCTACAACATGATTCAAAGACTATCGTCAATCGCGAAGTCTGTGGAAGCAGAACAAGCGCCATCTGTCTCATACCGGCAAGCCCCATCGTCCCGGACTCAGGGAGCTAGCGACCGGGGCCGACTTGTCAGCTTGTCGGTAGTTGTCCGAATTGCTGCGGGACAGGGCCAGGATCAGCCACTCCGGGTGAGAGCCGATTCAAATCCATTGTCGGATAACCGAGTCCATTGCTGCCCATATGACAGACGCCCCCCGCGTGCGTTTTTCAGTGGAGACAAGGCGAAGGAGGGTACGTAGCCGGGGACATTCCAAAGGTGAGGTTTCCCTGGTTCATTCAAACATCCAACCGCGCTGACGTCATCGGCCACACGTAGAGACTATGGCTTGTCCAAGATTGCTGGCCGTGGTGAGGAATGTCGATGATCCCTACAGTTGGCGATGCTCAAGCGCTCGTCCGGCTAGTTGCCTTGCCGCCGAATCCGCATCGTGTGTTGGTCTTGCAGATCGGCAGTCCGAGTGAGGAATTCGCAGATTAAGGCGAGATCGGACTGGTTGTAGCCGCCGAGCAAGTTGTTTCCGTCGGCAACCAATGGGGCTATGAGTTCATCAACCCGGCTCACCGCATGAGGAGTCGGTGCGACGATCACTTTCCGGCGGTCATCTGGATGTGGCTTCCGTTGCACATAATTCAGTTTCTCCAGCCTGTCCAGCATCGCCGTCACACTCCCAGTCGTGAGCCCGAGACCATCAGCCAGATACCGCGGCGTCGCGTCACCGACCTCCCGGATCAGGATCTCCAGGCAGCGCAGATCAGTTTCGTTGACTCCTAGGACGCGGGCGCACTCGCGGTCGAAGTCGTCGACCGCAGCCTGATAGCGGGCGATCGCCTCGGGCAGGTCAGTCCGAGCCCCAACTTGTCTTGACAATCAAGCAACTCGACTTTCATACTAATTTTCACTTGATAATCAAGGTACGTTATCCAACTCCTTGTGGGAAGGCGGCCGGCCATGACGCGTGCGATCGTGATCGGAGGTGGCGTGGCCGGACCGGTACTGGCAATCGCCCTCAAACGCGTCGGCATCGAAGCAGTGGTATACGAACGGGAAACATCGCCTCAGCGAAACCGAGGTTCGTGGTTGACATTTCAAGCCAACGGCATGGATGCGCTACGAGCAATCGGGATCGCCGAACCGATCGAATCGCTGGGATTCGACCTGGAGACCATCAGCTTCATCAACGGAAAGGGGCGACACCTGGGTCGGATGCCGTTGGCCGCGCCGCGCGATGATCAACAGCTCTCGCAGATGATGCGCCGTGACGAGCTCTACACCGCACTGTCGGATATTGCGGCCGGCGAGGAGATCGGCATCGTGCACGACAAAGAACTTATCCACGCCGAACGCACACCCCACGGTGTTGAAGCACGTTTCGCCGACGGTGGCCGGGCAACCGGCGATCTGCTGATCGGCTGCGACGGCATCCACTCCCGAACCCGTATGTTGATCGATCCCGCCGCAATCCCGCCGCGATATGTTCCGGTCCTCAACATCGGCGGCTACATTCCCAATTTCCCCATCGACATGCCCGCCCGAGAATTCCGGATGCAGTTCGGCACGCGCTGCTTCTTCGCGTGGATGGCCGTACCCGATGGCGGAGCGGTGTGGTTCGCCAATCCACCGATGGACCGGGAGCCGGCCAACCGCGTCACGGCAGGAATGACCGATGGACAGTGGCGCTGCTGGTTGCATGAACTGATGGACGGCGATGTGGGTCCTGCGCCGGCCATCATCGACGCCGCGCCCGGGCCGATGTTCGGTTGGGCGACATACGACATGCCGGTGGTCCGGCGTTGGCGCAACGATCGGATGCTGATCATCGGCGACGCCGCCCACGCGACCGCGCCCTCGGCGGGACAAGGTGCTGCCATGGCTGTTGAGGACGCGGTGATCCTCGCCAAATGTCTGCGGGACAGCGCGGATGTCGAACCGGCGTTCCGAATGTTTGAATCGGTGCGCCGGGCGCGGGTGCAACGCATCGTCAAACACGGAGCGCGCTCAGCTACCACCAAAGCCGCCGGCCCGGTGGCGCGGATCTTTCGGGATGCGTTGCTGCCCTTTGCCTTCAGGCGAGCCGCCCGCGACGGCGCGCGCTCGATGCACTGGCTTCAAGGGCATCACATCGACTTCGACGAGCCGATGATGCAGGCCGGCTTCACGCTCAGGTGACCGGTCAGGATCTCGTGGTTGCGATGATCAGCCGCCAAAAGCCTCAGTGAGGGACGTGATGAAGCGAGAGAAGCGACACATCAGCTGAGCTGCCGGCACTCCAGCCCATCGAGGCAACAGCGCATCCAGGTCGCGGCCACCACGATTCCCAGTCGGGCGGTGTCGGCGCTTTTTCGACCCGGATGCCAGGCAGGTGCCCGAGGTTGCCTAAGATCCAGGTCACCGTGCCGTCAGGAACGCAGCAGTGTGCTGGGTTCGATGCGGTTACTAGGAGTTGCGGTCCGCTCGGGAGATGCCGCCACTATGGATCGATTGACGATCTTGACCCTGTTGTTGCTTGCGTGGGCTGACGTTACCGTTACGAGATGCCGACGATGACCCATCTGCTCGCGTTCGCACTGATTTCGTTTCTGGTGATCGTGATTCCGGGCCCGAGCGTGTTGTTTACGGTCGGTCGGGCGCTGACGGTGGGCCGACGCGAGGCGTTGCTGACCGTCGCGGGCAACGCTATGGGCGCCTATATACAAATCATCGCTGTTGCTCTGGGCGCCGGAACACTGGTGCAAACCTCATTGTTGGCGTTCAACGCGGTGAAGTGGGCTGGCGCGGCGTACTTAGTGTTCTTGGGAATTCAGGCTATTCGACATCGGCGACGGATGAGCGAGATGCTGGCTGCCGGGCACCCATCTGCACGACCAGGCAGGGTGATGGCCGACGGCTTCGTGGTCGGAGTGACGAATCCGAAGACGATCGTGTTCTTTCTCGCCGCGCTGCCACAAGTGGTCGATCCGGCCAGCGGGCATGCGGTCACGCAGATGCTGGCCCTCGGCAGCGTCTTCCCGGCAATTGCGCTGCTCTCCGACAGTGTCTGGGCACTTCTCGCTGGTACCGCTAGGAACTGGTTCGCTCAGTCACCCCGCAGAATGGCTGCGATCGGAGGCGCTGGCGGGCTGGCCATGGTCAGCGTCGGCGTCACCCTCGCAGTCACCGGGCGCAGAGAATGAATCACACAGTCGCTGGCCGGAATTCACCCGCGCACGTTCCGGCCCACTCCGTCCGGTCGGCCACACCCTGCATCGTCTCGATTTTCCACATCCCCCAGGTGGCTGACATGTTGCGGCCGAGACATACCACCAAATGAAGTCCGAACACCGCCCGATCGCGATCACCTGGAAGGCCCTCTGCCTTCACCACCTCATACACCACCGTGTACTCGAGACCGATTTCGCCGCCGACCCGAGACCGATCACCCCACGCGATACCGGCAGAGCGAGGTAGGTACGAGCGACCGCCGCAGGCCAACGAAACAAAAGCCATCGTAAGGAACGTTGCCGTCGACAACGCGCTTACCGCCGTCGCGGAGAGATTCCACTGCGTCCGTGAGAACGGCGCTCCATAACGCGCGTTGTACTGCTCAATCACGTTGAACAAACTGCCTGCAGCAACCAAGAGGAAGAGTCGGAGGTGAGCAGAAGTCGTTGGGATGCGCTCGACAGCAGCGTCGAGCTGCGCATATAGATCAGCTGTTCGCCCCGTAGTGGACATGGACCAATCCTTCACTCGCCCGGTTGGAAACGCGAACCGGTCCGGTGTCGACGCGTCAAGTCATTGCGCCTATAAAGGAGCTCCCAGTACCACTGAACGCCCACTCGCGGTACCACCTTCACCGCAACGTAGAGATGGGGTTGGCACTACTGCGACCAGCAATCAGTACCAGTCGCCCGCCAAAGAGTCCTTGACCACCACGGACCGCAAACACAGTGCCATGATGGTGCGGCGTGAGCGGTTCAGGGGATCTGGGCGCCCCCTCGATGACACGGTGGACACAATCGAAACTGCCGTGAACACGCAGTGCATGCGGCTCCCAATAGCGGAATCTCCGGTGTTTCCATCGTATTTCGGGCGATTGTCAAGAGTTTGGGGAACAACCCCCGCATGATTCAGGCGATCTTTGTCGAGGCTCTCGGCCAGGTGGCCGCGTCGCTTCTAGCCGAAACAGGTGATTGAACGCTCCGCTGCCGACTTCTTCAAGTAGTCGGACCCTGGCCTTCGCAGGCGCCGTGTCGGGCACTTGGTTCTCCTGGGCCTCGACTTTGCTTCGGACGAGCTCTGCGATTCCCGTTGGACCAAGTTTCCATGATCGCCTCCGTCAGTCTGCGGCAGCCCGTTCCCGTTCCGCATTTCAGTCGAGTTCGACAGCTCAACGCGCGCAATATTGTTGGGCTTTGCCGAGTCGCCTTTCGCCCGGAACAGGCGCGGGGTCGTGCAGGTTATGCCTGGCAGCCGATGTGCTGAAGCGCCGACGAAGTTTATGCTGCGCGTTGGCATCAGCGTAAGCGCGGCTGTGAGCCGAGCGAATGCTTGGAATGAGCGCGCCTTGGTCAGATTTCGTCAGCCGGTGGATACGTCCGTGGCTGGCCGCGATCATAAAGTCTCGCCAGGTGTGCGCAGCTTGGGTTATATTGGGCGCGTTAAGGATTGATAGCGCAGTAACGATACTAGCGGCCGTTTGGGCAGCTGCATTCGGAGCCGCTCGACCAGAATAGGGCGCCATGAGGTTGGGGAGCCCAGATTCACCGGCCGCTAGAACGGTCTGCGGTTCCAGTTGAGCGTAATCAATCGTCTTGGCGACCCACCTGACGAGGACTCTCAAGGTGGCGAGTGCGGCGAGCGGCCCGTGATCATCTTGAGGAGCAACCGGTGCCGCAGCCAGAAGCATGCCCATCACTTGTTGCTGCGCGTCAACGAATATGGGGCTATTGGAGAGACTGATCGGTTGCACGGAGGCGAGATGCGCTTCGCAGGTGTGTAACGCTCCTGTCGTATCTCGTTGGCGCACACCGCGACACAGGCCAGGATGTGGGATGTGACTCATGGAGTGCGCAATTCGGCGTTGGTCACAGTGGCACTCCGGACACGCGTCGGCCAGCAGGCAGTTGTGGTCGAGACATGCGAACGTCCAGTTCAGACGCCACACGAGTTTCCATCGCCCACCGTTGCCGTTGAGGCAGTGTGGGCAGTATCTGGAGTTTGCCCGCCAGTCCCAGGGTCCGGACGGCAAATTCCTCGCCAGACGCGTGCTCGTGCCCGTCCGCGCTCCAGGGTTACGAGGCAGAGCCATCGCATCAATATCGCAGGGGCTGAAGCCGGTCACGTCTGCGATACGCCCGAAGGTGTCGCGGTCGAGGAGGCGTACCCAACCACCGGGGCCCGTGGATGCGATGCCGCACCGGTGGAGCACATCACCGAAGTACACGCCGTGGCGTTGTGCGAGGGCTTCGAGCCAGGAATCCAGAGCCTCCCCAGGTAGGGGCTCGACCCGGAGCGGCAAGGTTCTGCCTGCGCCCATCAAACCAATGTACTGCTAGCGTTACGTTTTTTTCTGCGCTTCTAGCGGTGCAGACTTCTATGCACGTGTAGGTCCTACTAGTGGGATGCCGACACGCGCCCCGGAAAACGACCCGCATCGGGGCGAACAGTGGCAGCGTCGCCGCAAACTCATGGGTCATCGGATTCGGACCCTGCGGCTTGAGCGGGGGTTGTCGCAGGAGAGTCTTGCTCTCGAGTCTGGGATTGCTCGCAATCAGTTGATCCAGATGGAGCATGGACGGCGCGGGATTCTGGCCGAGCGGCTGTATGACATCGCGGAAGTGCTCGGGGTTTCGGTTGGCGAGCTTCTCAGTGAAGACGACGCGTAAAGGCGCGGATCCGGGGTGCGGCCATCATTGGGGCGTACTTCGATCGGTACATCCCGGGAAGGCCAGGCGTTTCTAGCTCCACATAGGCAGCATTTTCGTCACGACGTGATTCAGTTAAGCGGGTTTGGACCCTGCATGACGACTGTCCTGAAATGACGAGTCGATTGCCTCGCTGTTTGATCAGGGCTGTGCGGCCTCTACTCAGCTCCACATCGCCGGCGCCCTTGCACTACATCTGCAACTCAGCCAGTGCGGATACCACTGGCATGGGGCCCCCACATGCTCATCGTGCTGCCGTGGAACTCGGTCTCGAACCACCAAACGCAAGCGCAGCTATTCCAGGCCGATGGTCACCCGAACCGCTTCGGCGAGTCGGATCCCGTCGGGCGTCGGTCGCTGTCCCATCCCTCTTCGGGCGCGCTGGATCAGGCCGGTACCGTACCGGCGTTCGACGGCGTGAATCTGTTTCCGTAAGTTGCCTTCGCTGATGGCCAGCGCATCTGCTGCCGCGTGGATAGTTGGATAGTCGAGGGCTCGAGCAAAGTGGCGCAATTCGCGTCGTTGTAGATCTGTCATGGTGCCTGGGCTGAGAAGTGCCCGTGAAGTGCGCACCCCAATTTGGCGGTGTGTGATCGCCGGAAGTGGTGGCCAATCCGGTTTGACTCGCTTGATCCAATGCCGCACAGTGACTTCACCTACACCTACCTCAGTGGCGATGTCGCGGCATGTGCGCCGCTTCACTGCGTACTCCGTGAAGAGCCAGTCGCTTGTACGGGTGGGACGGCCCCGCAACGGGATGCCGTACATCTCTGCGAGTTTCCTAACGAGCGGCGGCCAGACACCGAAGCTTCGCGCGATGGCACTGAGCGAATGTCCTTGTCGTACATAGCGGTCCTCAAGGATCGCCGGCGTGAGTTCGGTGCAGAGTCGGTCGCGAACGGGATGGGGCGAGATATGGTACGAGGCAGCGGTAGTGCTTGTCTTGTCGATTTCGACGTCGAGCAGACAACGAACCGCCGCGGTACTCGTGTTGAGGCGGCGCGCGATGCGCCCGATTCGGGCGGTGTGTCCCTCATTGAGAGCACGACTGAGGTCGCTCCGGCCAAAACGTTCAAGATCGATGCCTGGTAGGGTCAGGTCGTGTATGAGGGTGAGTGGCGGATGCCAGACGAGAGGTTCGTCAACACCCTTGCTAGACAGGAATTGTCGGGCTTCGCCGAGCAGAATCGACGCGAACGGCGCGGAGGCTTCAGCCGGGAAGTTGAAGACCCGTAACCAGAAGCCGATCGTGCTCTTGGTGTGAGCCATGAACGTGGCGGTCCTCGCCGGGAGCCCGCTGATCTTTTCATAGAGGTAGAGGCGGGCAATTTGCCGTCGCATGCCGTTTCCCGGCAACTCCCCTGTTTCCCGGCATATTTCATTCCACCGGTCTTCTGTGAGGAGATCCTCATAGTCGAGTCGGCGCCTACGCGCATAGTCGATCGGAGCAGGGTGGGTGGCGAGATAGTGCGCGACCCTGACCAGCACAAGGCAAACGTCATTCCACTGTGGCAGTGGCTGTAGGGCCATGAGGTGCCGACCTACGGTAGCGCCATTAGTTGCGTGGCCCAGCAACCGGGCTGCATCGCTAGGATTGCAGGTGGTGCCCACGAGTAGCACCGCGCACGACAACGCGAGTGGGAGCGTGTAACTCCCTGTATCAGCAGGGGTGAGGCGTACTGCCCAGGCAGGCCAAAACACCGCTGGCACACGCTCTGCCAGGCGTTGCAGCCAGTCTTGGCTTTCGCTGGGAACCACCGGGAACGCCAACGGCGATTTGTACCGCAGCTGTGTGCAAGGTCCTCGACGGGGAGCGAAGGCCTTGATCAGTATCGCGGCGACCAGCGGACTTTCCTGTGCACAGGTATTCAATTCCTTCGGGTAGCACGGGCGCACTCGTCGCTCATCCATCCACGCGGCATGCTCGCCGGCGTCGGCAACGTTGCGCTCACGCAGGATATTGAGCGCCGCAGTGATCGCCACGGCAGCTTCAACAGCGCGGGCTGGCGCTATGTTGGCTCGATTGCTGTTGTACCTCGTTGACCGTCTAGGCGGCGGATCATGCTGCGCCCCTTCGCCCACCAGCGTTGGCGGTGTAATTGCCGATAGACCATGACGATTCGCGTACATGAAGGCGCGGACGGCGAGAGCTTTGATATCGCGCAGCGCGTCGCGCGCATGGCATGGGCCGTCGCGGTAGACGCCAAATTCGGCACGGTCCGCGTCGATGATGTCGAATATCATCCGCTGACTGCGAACAATCTGGTCTGTGTCTGTCAGAGTGATCACTGGTGCGTCGGTAAGGTCGGCGTTGCACGGTCCAGTGCGATTCGAGTGCAGGCATCTGTTCGGGTAGGGCACTGTGAGCCAGCGTGACTGGGTCATCCGCTGGGGTTGGCCGCATCGGGGGCAATCGTCAACTAGCAGGCAATGGTGACGGACGCAGGCAAATGTCCACCCCAAGCGCCAGCATAGTCGCCAGCGGCCACCCGACTCTTTAAGGCACAGTGGACAGTAGCGCGACCCGGCGTGGCGGGTGAAGGGAAAACTTGGGTTCAAAAGTGCTTTCGTGTAGTTGATTTCGATAGCTCGGTGGTCAAAGATGCTCAGCGTGCAGCGCACAACACCTTCGGGATCGATCCCGGTGGCTTCGGCAATATGACGTCGCTCATCGGCGGATACCCAGAGGAGCCAGCGGGGGCGGCGATCTTGCTGGTGTGGTAGGCCGAGCTGGCGGCAGATGTCTCCCAGCGGGACGTCGAATCTGACGGCGAGCGCTTCCAACCAGGAATCCAGCGCCTCGCCGGACTCGGGCCCCACCCGCAGCGGCAGGGTCCGTGTCATTGCAGTTGCAGCTTGGTGGTCCGGCGGCGGGTTCGGAACGCCGCAGCAAGTTCTTTGCGCGCCTTTTCGGCCGCGCTGTCGATCCGAACTTGTTCAAACAAGGCCTTGTTCAGTGCCTCGGTGTTCTTGCGGATCGCTCTAACGCACGCACGTCGGATGAGTTCCATCAGCGATCCGATATACCCCCCGGTACGGATGTACAGATAGTCAGACAGGTCTTCAGCCAGCATCCCTTGATGTTTATCAGCGAGAACCAAGCGTTCCTCGATCGTGACCAACAATGTGTGCCACTGTCGGCGCTGTGTTTCGGTGTCGAGTTCGAAGATGCGCATCTCGGGCATTGTGGTGCGTCGCAGCGTTTGTGCGAGGACTTCGTCGAACGATGCGTCAGCCAGAAGCACTCCGCGCTCGCCTAAACCGATCCCGATCGACAGCAGTGTGACGGGAAAGTCGTTGGCGATGTACTTGAAGTGGTTGTTGATTTCGATACCGCCGTGCTGCTGCCAGTGCAAGAAGTGCAGATCATCGATGATGAGCAAGCGAGTCTCGCATTTGAGCACCAGGTCTAGGGCATACCGGCCTAGCTCGTCGGCAGAGCCGGCACGTATACCGGGGTGGGCGTAGAAGTCGCACATTGCGCGGTTGAAATCCTTCATGCTGGTGTTGCCTCGCATGCCGATCCGGCAGACTGGCCATCGCTCATCTCCGGTACGGGTGAATTGACCGTGGCGCCGCACTTCGCGTCGGTGGAACTCTTTAGCGAAGGCCTCGACCGCGGTGCTCTTACCCAGGCCGGGATATCCGTCGAGGGCGATGGCTCCTTTGACGCGGTCTCCGTCGCGATCGTTGCTATCCATGATGTCCCACAATGTGTCGTGTAGCGTCGCAAGTTGCGGCGTCTGCAGCGGGCCAATGTTGTTGTGCCAGTCGTTCCGTCGCTGGTTGTAGATGTCAGCGGCGGATTCGCTCAAACGGCGGATGTCTGCTCTCGTCAACGGCTCCGGGCGCTCCCGTTTGGGTGCTTCGACGGTTTCGCGCCAGCCCTCTTTTCGAGACAACGTGAGGTTATCCAGGTTTGATCGAACTCCAGGCAGGACAGCTGCGGCACTCATAAGTCCTCCCACACGTCGTCGTAGAAGTGTTCCTGGTCGATACGCGGGTCCTCATCAAGACCGTCGGCGAGGGCCGCCGCATTGTGGCCATCCTCGCCTGCGTAGGCTTCGTCGCCGTCGAGAGGCTGGATCACCGTGGGTAGTCGGGGTGTCTCGTCGGCGGCACGCGCATCCTGGCTGAGAGTGGACTGTTCACGGGAAAGCCGCAGTGCGATGCGTCGCTCGGCCGGTGTGCGGGCTTGGCTGAGATGATGGTGTTCGAGGAACTCGGCCAGCGCCAATTTGTCGTCGAAGTAGCGGTGCTTCTTCATTGCCCGAGCACGAGCCAGTTCCAGCCCATCCTCACTCATCGGCCCATCGCACACCTCGGCTTCAGTCCACACCAGGGTGTGCCATTGCTGAGTGTTCTTCTGATCGAAAAAGTACAGATACCGCACATCGTCAGGGTCAATGTGGAAGGGCCACTGTCCCTTTTGCCCCTTGTATGAGCTTTCCTCGCCAGCGGCATAGCCGCCGAGGCACTTGCCACGGTAGACCCGATTGTCGACTTGGATCCCGTAGGGCTGGATGGTGCGCCATTCCACCTTGAGAAATTGGTAGGCCAAATGTGGATCACGCGGCGCTTCAATGTAGCCGGCGCGAGCGAGGCCATGCTCGAACATCTGAATAGGTGAGAAGCCAAGTGCCCATAGTCCAGGTTCACCGATCCCGCGGTGTCCCTTGCGGTGATAGATCGTGGCTACCCATCGGCGTAGGCGAGCTTCCAGTTCGTCGATGAAGAAGAAGGCGTCCTTCTCTGGATCCAGGCCCCGCGAATAGACGTCTGGGCCCTTGTAGCCCGGCAGCTCTTGCAGGACACCTTCGCGGATCGTGCGAAAAAATCGCTCGACTGGACCCTTGTCTTGACCTTTACGTAGGCGGACCGGTTGGATCGAGATGCCCAATTGTCTACAGGCACTGGTCAAGTGCTCTCCCACGTAGATCTTGCCGTGGTCGATGACGATTGTTTCGGGAACTATCGCCGGCGATGCCGTGCAGGCGCTCGCGGGATCGAGCGCCTCTCCTTCGACGAGCACAGATCGGGGTACCCCGTGTGGGGGCCACACCGCATCCTCGGGCCAGTCCGGCCCTGCCGGAGCCGGTCGATAACACTGATACAGCACTGCCGCTGCGTCGATTGCTTTGGTGGATGACGGCGTCAATCGCAATCCCGTGATGCAGCGGGTATACCAGTCCATCGCCACTGTGAGGTCCACCGATGTCCAGCGCAGCGTGTTGGGATCCATCGCGAACACGTCCAGCCGCGTGGTGTCCATCAGCAAGTACTCACCAGGCCGTGCCGGGTGAAGTTTCCCATACGGCTGCTGGGAACGAGAGGCGATGTCCCGATTCCGCTTGGCACTGCCATGAAGGACCGGGTGCACGCGCTCGAGCTTGTTGACGATCCGGTACGCGGTCGCGGTGGAAGGTATCGGCACGGCATTGGCGCCGTAGTCGGCTATTAATCGCGCCCGGGCATGCGAGATGACGAACTGCGCATTCGGTTTGGACATCTCTACGTGCTCGCGCATCACGTCGAGTGCAGCTTGCTGAAACAGCTCAAATGTCTTGCTGTCAAGGCCTGGTCGAATCGCCCTGGCCGATATTAGGCCGACTTCGCCACCAGTCTCGAAGTTTCGCACCCACCGCTCAAGTGTGCGTTGAGAAACGTGAAGCTCCTTGGCTTTCGCGGATAGTCTTGCCTGCTTCGGACGAGTCAATCGGTAGCGCGCCCGCGGCTCCCCAGGCTGCGCCGTCTCCGCACATCCCGATCGATAGCCGGTCAATACTTCACGTACATGAGCAGCGCGACCACGTGCTTCTACCCTCGCGGATTCCGTCGCTGCCGACCACTTTACAGCCGTGGTGTCACCGCCCGCAGTGTTGTCATCAGCCGCTAGATCGGCGCCGAGGAGACGGGCCCTCGGGGAATACATGAGTTCACCCAGTGCGAACCGGCGCACCGTTTTGGTTCGCAGATCGCAGGTAATTGCCTCCGGTATTCCGTCAACCGAGTGCAGTTCCATGATCTGGACGATCTCGCCGTCGTAGGCGAATCGCGTTCCCATGCCAACTCGCGCTCCTGCACGTTTCATGGTCTCGCCTCTAATCGTGTTGATGGAGAAAGTGATTGGTTCAGATCGACGGAATATTCGTGAATCCACAAAAGATGCATGAAAGCGGCGCGCACCAGCGGCTTAGGAAACTCCTTCATCGACGCTTCGGCATCTCTGATCGGCAGCCCGACGAGCTCCTCACGTCGAGCTCGAATCTCATTCAGAATGTCCTGCCGGAACAGCCAGTCCCGCCGATACCCGGCGAGGAATCGTATGTTGGCCAACCGGACACGATCCGGCTCACTGACGACCGCATATGTCCAGCCCCGCGACTCGACGACCGCCCTCGTCCACTCACACAACTTGGCGACTTTCGGTACGGCGAGCCGCTCAGCACGGACCACATCAACGACCACCGGTCCATCGTCGCTGTCCCACAAGTAGTCCAAGATGTGTCGGCTGGGCTTCCCGTCCACGCGAGCCACCAACATGAAAGGCTGCGCCGCGATATGCCTCACCGAAGGATCAAAATCGGCCAGCAGCAGGTTTGCGAGTTCCAACCGGGACTCGTAGATCACGTGGTCGCGCTCAGTAGCCGACCAGTACGTGCCCGAATAGTGACGCTGACCCAAATACCAACGGAACGTGCGCCACGGATACCCGCCGAACAACGCAGCAGGAGACACCACCCTAGCGGGCACCGATCGCTTTGCCCCAGCTGCAGGCCGATACATGACGACCGCGGATTCCACTTCGACATCAACGGCCATGACGGTTCGCCCCACCATCACATCCGAGAATGCCCGAAACCACGAGCTCCACATGCGAATGAGCAGGCCCACGCGTGGACAGTCGCTTGGCGCCGATAGCCTTAGGTGGGGTTGCTGTCGCTACTCGACCTGCAGGAGTGCCGGTAATCATCAGTGCCCCCGTTCCGAGTTTGATCTCAGGGCCAAGTATCCGCCTTTAGGACCGAACCATCGACGAGCTAACTAAATTGTCATTGCTGCTAATTTGAAATGCAAATATCACTACGATGCTAGTTAGCTTCCGCAGCGGAGAACCCAAACATAAGCCGCTACTCACTACTTCGACTTGTCACATTCTCCTGCAACATTTCAATAGATTTTGCGCAAATATATATCACAATGGTTTTCATTGGCTTCTACCCCTATATAAGCATGTAAACGGCTTTAGTTGGCGGAATTAGCGTGGATGTGAATCATGGTCAGCAAATTACGCGGCCCCGTTTGAGAAGCCGACACCTAACTCCTGCAGAACTTTCTCCGATCAGAGTTTTGTTCAACACCAGGAAAACCCCTCAAAGGGTACGACTACCAGCGCATATCCGCAATATCCGCACTGCAAAATAGACCGCCGATTTTGTACCGCAAATCGGTTGGGAGCTACTTCTTACCGGGACCTCGCTGCAGCAATTGACCTGAGCAACTGTTCGTCGGCTTGATCCAGGCGCCTGGGCTGCATATGCGCGACCAGTCACAGCCCGCGAACCGTGGACGGGCCGATGAGCCTCACGCAGACCGTCTCACTCACGCGCGCACCCAAACAAGGGGGTAACGCCCGTCACGATCACGGATGGGTGCAACACCGACCACCAGGCCCGTCATCGGGCCCAAGATCGGGTCATCGGCGAGCACCCGATTCCACATCGCCGCTTGATGATCGGCACTCGCCCGCTTGACGTAGTGAAACTCGTCGGAGTTGAGAGGATCTCCCAGGCGTGGTGGGTTCACCGGCGGAATTCGCATCCGATCACCTGCTCGACTGAGGCGCACATCTCAGACGATCGTAGGACTGATGAAACCGTGAACCAAGCCTAATGCTCGGCGCTAGCTGCACGAGACTGGGCATGTACTAGTCAGCTCTGCGACCTGGTTCTCTTCCCTGAGATATGTGCGTTCCAAGCGTTGCCGACACGCTTAAACTCTTGTTCATGGGAGGGACGTTGCGTGTCAATCCAGAGTCGCTGCGCAATGCTGCACGTGCCCAGGCTGACGTGGGCGAGTTCGTCTCCGGTCTGGGCGCCGGCCAGTCGCTGGATAGTGCGGGCGCTGGGGTAGCTGGTCTGCTCAGTGAAGGCGCATGTCAGTTCGCCGGCTCGACAGTCGATACCGCGTTGAGCGCAGTCCGCGATGACCTGACAAAACACGCCGACAAGTTGTCAACCGCTGCCGATCGCTATCACGGCATAGACGAGGAGTTCGGGCGCCGCTTACGCAGGTTCACCCAGTGAGCGCGAGCTCCGCGGCGCGATCACCATCCGCCCGAAGGCTCACGCCGTGACGGTGACGATCCCCCAGGTTGAGGGATCGCACCCCGAGACGTTGACCGCTTCTGCGACCGAACTTGGCCAGAAGGCAACGGGTTTGGCCTCCCGAATCGACAGTCAACGCGCCAACATCGACGGGCTGCGGTCAGGTTGGCAAGGCACCGCGTCCGACGCGGCGATCGCAAAAGCGCAACCCACGTTGGCGCGCATGCGGCAGATTCACGACGCCCTGAACCGGGCTCAATCCGTCATGCAACAGGGCGGCGCTGCCCTGACTCAAACCCGCACCAGCCTGCTCGGGGCCGTTGACCAGTTGAAGTCCAAAGGCTGGCAGGTCGCACCCGACGGCACAGTCTCGGTACGGCCCGGAAGCGAGCTGGAAAAGTACGCCAAGATGAGTCCCGCAAACGCTATGAAACTTCGGCAGCTCGCCGCCACCAACTCGGCGGGCCTCAAGACACAGTTGGCGAATTTCGACACCGCCGATCGGCAACTCAACCAGAATCTGCGCACCGCAGTCGGTGGGCTGGATTCCGCACCGCAGAACTTCGGGCCCGGCGGTCCCCCACAAGCTCCGCCATACGACACCGGCGCTGAGATCCCGGTCGGCAAGAGCGCTGAAGAGGTCAACAAATGGTGGGACTCGCTGCCGCCAGACAAGCGGCGGCAACTCATCGATGACTGGCCCGAGAAGTTGGGCAACCTCAACGGGATACCGATCCAAGACCGCAGCACGGCGAACCTGTCCATCATGATGCAGGATCTCAATCGTCCCGCCGAGGTGGCTAAAGCTCGTGGCGTGACGAAAGAGGAAGTCCTGGCCCACCCCGAAAAATACGGGATGGCGGGACAGATGATGACCCGCTACAACAATGCGGTCAAGGTTGCCGAAGGCTTGAAGGCAGATGCCGACAACGCCGTAGACGCCAACGGCAACACGCCTGAGGTCCTGCTGATGAAGTACGACCCCGAGGCTTTCGACGGTGAGGGTGCAGCGGCGATCGCGATCGGTAACCCCGACACCGCCGCCAACACCACCGTAATGGTGTCGGGCCTGACCACCTCGGTGGCCGGCGGAACGTTGTCCGACGGGACCGGGGTCAACGTCTACAACGAAGCGAACAAAGCAGACACGCACAACTCAACAGCCGTCGTCCAGTGGATGGGCTACAACGCCCCGGACCTGGATGCCGACCTGGACACCAACATGATAGGAGTCACCGAGCCCTTCATGGCACGCGACGGAGCGCAGCTGCTGGCGCCCGACGTCAACGCCCTCGACGTCACCCACGAAGGAAACCCCGCGCACACCACCGTCATCGGCCACTCATATGGGTCGACGACGGTCGCCGACGCCGCTGCCGGGTATGGGATGCGCGCCGACGACATCGTCCTGGTCGGGTGCCCCGGAACAGATCTGGCCCAGTCGGCGGCCGATTTTCACCTACCGCCCGACGGTCACCTGTTTGTGGGTGCGGCATCAACTGACTTCGTCACCGGCATGGGGCGCGAACACGTCAACATCCCTGGAGTCGGCCTCGGTAACGACCCCGCCATGGACGGGTACGGCTCGACCCGATTCCATGCCGAGGTAGCCGGGATCAACCTCGATCCGCGCGACATCCTTGATGAGCACACCTCGTACTTCAAGAAGGGGTCGGAGTCGCTGTTCAGCATCGCCGACATCGTCTCCGGACACGGCGACGCGCTCCAAGAGCACGGAATGACCGCTCCCCACCGCGTGCAGACTCCCGGGTTGCCATTCCCCATACCGGGTGTCTCACCGAAGGTGGGGTTCGATCCGGAGCTGGTGCACAAGTCCAACAACGACCACTATCACTGAGGTAGTTAGCCATGACGACCGAGAGAAACAGGGCAGCGACCATTGAGACTCACACGGGCACGAATCGCCGGGACGCTAGCGGGGCTGCTCTGCCTGGTCGGGTGCTCTGGCGCCGTGGATAATCCGATTTCCCCAGAGGAGGCTCGCCGCCAAGTCATCGACGTGTCGCGCCAGGTGATTGCGGATCTTGGCGCCGAGGTGGCTGACGCGAAGTTCGGTTACGACTCGTGCAACGACTACGGCAAACCACCGTTCCAGGGCCACAGCAGGCTCAAGCTATGGATGCCCGGCTCCGATCGATCTCGCGAGGTCTCATCGGACTCCGTGCTGAATAGATTGCGCCAACGTGGTTGGCAGGTCGATCCCGAATTCCATTCTCACGCCACCACATTCAAGCGCAACAACGTGGACGTGAGCGTGTGGGTGATCCCACCGCCCAAGCCCGACAAACCACCCGTCGCTCACGTGATGATCGACGTCTTAGGCGAATGCCGCGACACCTTCGACCACCGCAGCAACCAGACAAACTCGCTCTCTGAAGACGTCAAGGGCGACCTCGCCTCCAGTTAGCGGCAAAAAGGATCCGCTAGCGCGCATTGGATCAGTACCTGAACCTCAGAGACGGCGTGCGATGGCTCGGAAGCAACAGCACCGCCGAGCCGCGGACTACGTTCAGAGTCTCGGGATGAAATGCGTTCGAATGCACGCAGTGGACCCGTTGGTCGGCCACGTGCGCGCACGTGACGGAAGGATGGTCTCGAGTTGACGGTCGGCCGCTCGCTGGAATTCACCGTCGGTGAGTTGGCCGACATAGAAGGCAGTTTCGAGGGCATCCCCGTCGTCGGCGAGGTAGGCGTCGGTAGCGACGCCATCGATTCAGGCCACCTGGCCGAAGCTGTATCGCCATCCAGAGAGTTACTCCATCATCTGCTCTGCGGCGACGATGTCAGCGGTGCGCTCGACGGATACAACGTCGAGCTGGGCGGGGTCGTCCGCGATGTGGCGCAGAATACGGTGGATAGAGGCCTGAGTGGCTAAAAGCGCACCCTGGGACCGCTTATCCACTCACTAGACGACGACATTCCTTGCGGCCCACGCCTCCTGCAGAAATTCGATGGCAAAAGGAGCAGCTGTGTAGCACATTGGTGAGGTGGGCGACGTTTCGATCCGAATGCTCAGTCAGGAGACCGAGAAGGTGTTGGCGCGAGTCAGACAGGGTGAGGAAATCACCCTTTCCGACTGTGGCGTGGTCGTCGCCCGCCTCGTTCCCGCCAAGCCACGCCCGCTGGATCGGTTGATCGGCGCTGGCAGGGTGACTCCGGCGCGAACCCGTGGGCCCGCGCCGCGTCCGACGGTATCGATGCGCATAGGCGATGAAGAGGCCGCCATGTCGATCGCACGGTTGCGCGCCGAGGAACGGGCTTAGTGAGCAGGTGTCACGACCGGGAACGCGGTGAGAGCCACGACCTGTAACCAGAACCACGCGGCGAACAACTCTGGGGGGGGCTTCGCGGGAAACCTAGCCCTCTTGTAAAACTTCGTGGTACCTGCCCGAGTCGGGGCTACTTCCAACATTGCCAAACTCGGCTCGCGACACGCCCGGGAGTGAGACAAATGCGCAGGAATTTATCCCCAACAAATTACACTAATGGGATTCAGCCGCAACAGCGTTGATCTGCGCCTTTGCTGCGGCATCCCCAATTCCCACAGGGACCCATCAAAAGTTATCCACACGTGATGCAGCGGTGACCGGTTCGCGGTCCCCGCTGACGTCGGCACCCCCGCTTATGATCAAAAGGTCCAGACCAGCCGGTTTGGACCGGAGTTCTGGTCTGGAACCTCTTGGCTGCTTCGCACGCAGGCCTTGACGGTAACACCGGCGTACGCCGGGGGCAGCGGCAACCCGCTGATTGCCCGACCTCGAGCTTTGCCGTGCACGGATAACACCGCGCCTAGCCAAGTGCGAGGAGCACAACATGGCAAAAAGTAAGACACCCAACAGTAGGCACGTCGTTCCGAATCCGAACGGCGGCTGGGACGTCAAGAAACCAGACGCGACTCGCGCCAGCGCCCATACCGACACCCAGAATCAAGCTGCTCAACGCGCGAGCGACATCGTCCGCAACAGCGGTGGGGGTGAAGTCAGAATCCACGGCCGTGACAGCAAGATTCGCGACGCCAATACAATCGCGCCCGGCAACGATCCTTACCCGCCGAAAGGCTAAGGCATGGCAGATCCCAGGATCAGCCTCGGCGGCTTCGTCGAGTTCGCTTCGTCGATGTCGAGTGGGCGAATCACCGCTGTGCGCAACGTCATCGCCAACGAGTTCGGTCACTACGAGCCCAGCCACGACTTCTATCGCCAGTTCCGCGTAGCCATCACCGAGGGCATCGCCAATGGCGATGACGAATTGCGGGTGCGCCGCGCCGTTGACGACTGCATCCCTAAACGCCGACCTCACTACGAAGCGCTCGCCACCGGGTGGAACGACTGGCGGGGTGGCAAGAAGTTGGAGGTGTTCTCCCGTCCGGCGCTTTGGCATGACAGCGGCCTCGACGTCCGAGTGTCACCGCAGTTCACCTTCCAGAGCAACCGCGAAACACTGCTGGTGTGGCCGCACTTCAAGGACGCCGAACTATCTCGCGATGGAATCCAGGCCGCCATCCGGCTGATGGAACTCGCCTATCCAGAGGTCGACGCGGCCCCAGCCGTAATTGACGTCCGGCGCGCGAAGCTTCATCAGGCACCAAAGCGGCCACGGCGCAAAGGGTTCGATGCATGGCTTTCCGGTGAAGCGGCCGCGTTCCTCGCCATGATCGACTCGATCAGAAACGTGGCTTGATATTGGGTGCGGTGCGGGGACACGGCGCAGGATTCCCGCACCGCATGGGACTCGGTGTCATGCAGGACGCTCAATCGCTTCCCGGGGGCATGTTCGACAGAGCCAACCATCGAGCACGGAAGGTGACCTGCGATGGCACGGTGGTGGAAGCGCCAACGAGACGATGTCGTCTCGCAAAGCCTGGGCGAGCGCATCGCAATATCGTCACAGCGAGATTCAGCGCGCACTCTGGAATCAGTAGACCTCAATGTGGTCGATAGGCCGCACATGAGTTATATCTCGCAGACCAAAGTATCGAATCTCCACGCCAACCTCGGCAGTACGCGTACGGCGCCGAAGAATTCAGTCTCGAGCGAAGCCAGCGTCAACCTGTATGCGATCCAGGCAAAAGTAGCGAGCAGCCGCGAGTCCACACGGTCGCTATCCCCCCATCACATGGCCCATGACTGGACTCGGTGGGCAGCCGACCATCGTCATCTCCGGTCGCTACCGCACGCTACAGCCGGAAGCTATGTGGCAGTACGGATGCCGATGACATGTGGGACATTGATGGTCGGCAATCAACACTATCCGGAAACCTTGTGGTGGCAGGGCCGCTACGGCGGATTTGGACTTTTCCTCACGGGCCATAGGCAACATCTATTGGCCGGCAGCTTCGACACGGTTGCCTCTGCAACGTGGATCCCGTCAGGAGAAGGAAGCGCAGGTCGCATCCTGAAGGCATTGGTTGCCGACAGTCTCCGCGATGAGGCCGAGTGGAGCCAACGGCAAGAACTCGCAGAAATCGACACCGACTGGGGAACCCACCTCGACATTTTGATGTCCGATAGCGTCTGCCGCGGGCAACACCTGTGGGCACAATGGGCCGATGCCGTGTTCCGTTGCGACGGCCGCATCAACGACAACTACGGCACCCCAATCATCTGTGGCTCCCCAGTGTGGGTGAAGAAGATCACCGACCCCGGCTACGGTTGGTACCGCGTAGTCCCCGACGCATATCGGAATCTCAATCAGGAACTCCTGCCCCACTACTACGCGGAGTGGTCAGGTAAACAGTGGACCGGCGTCATCGGCTGCAGTGCGGCACCGAATCAGATGGCGCACCCGGAGGCCCTACGTCTTCCATCTGCTCCACCGTCGTCAATTCCCACCTCGTCCTACTGGATCACTGACGAGGTCGACAGCCGCCAAGCAGCGGAGGCAGAAGGGGCCGAAGAGTTGGAACGCCAACGCCTGGGCCTAGCGCCCAGGCCCGTGCGCATTCTGGACACGGCTACCAGTCGCGGCATGCCCGTAAGTCGCACCGTCTACAAAATTGCCAGAGTGCGATGAAGGGTCATGAATCACCGAATCCGTTGACGTAAGCCCCGATTATCGGTGCAATACAGGACGCTATGTCAGCAAGGCTGAAACGCTACTAGAACGGCACGGATCCGGGCTTTAAGGGCCGGCATGCAGGCGGCGCATCGTGCGAAAATCGACACGTTCTGAAGTGGTGCTGGACTCAGCCCGGCACTACAGCTGCGGCGGCGATGTTCGTCATCAAGGCCGAAGTAACAGTTGTAGATGCGGTGAGCATCTGACTTCCAGTGCGGTTAGCGGTCACACGCATCGCCTCCTTTCGCTTGCCATCTCGGAATAGAGAAACGAGCGCTGGTACGACGTTGAGCAGTACAGCCACCACAACCATGATCAGTGCCAGACCCGGAGTTACCGGGCTCAATCCAGCCTTGTCATTCTAACGAAGTGAATCGGTATTGCTGCTGCAGCTGAGGTCGACCGTCAGCGGCTGAGGAGTTCGCGGAGTTTCTTGGCTCCCCGGTCAGATACAGACTGCGATGACAAGGCGTAGGCGGCGGCCTGGTCGGGGGTGAGTCGGCCACTGTTGATGTAGCCGCTCAAATACCGTCTTACCTGGGCCTTTTCATCTGCACCGGTCCATCCGTTGCGGCCGCCGTAGAAAATCACCGAGTCGAGATCTTTACGAGCGTCCGCCGGAACCTCGGACGTGGTGGTCTGGCCGGTCAGTAGGTTGATCGCTGTCGCGCCGGCGGCCCATTCGGTCAGAGACAGCACGGAACCCTCGACCACAGCAAGGGAGTAGCCGCGCGCCACACCCATTGCGAAGTGCAGCGATCGTTCGTCTGGCACGAACGCTAGAACTGGTCCTCGATCGGGGCGGGTACGGCTCTTCGGGGTGGCGTGACCGCCCGCCTGGATGATTTCGTCGAGGTCGGCGTAACCGAAGCTCGCGGCATTTTGCGCATTGCTCACCAGCATCGGCGCTAGTCCATCGTCTTGGCTGCGTTCCCAAATCCAATCTGCGGCGAGAGCGATGGCTTCCTCCCACGGCCGATCTTCGACGTCATCGGGGACCCATGCCGCGGCACGTAGATGAGTGGATGGGTGCAGGTCAGCGGTGGTCATAACTCAACTTCCCGATTGATCGTTGGGCTTGGCAAGGTAGCGGTAGGCGGTAGCACGTCCAATCCCGAAGGCAGCAGCGAGTTCTCGCACGGGTTCGCCGGTAGCGGCCAAGCGACGAAGTTGTTCCTGCCGATCGGGGCTGAGTTTGGGCGGCTTGGTGGCCGGCAGTTGGCGGGAGCGCCGGGATTCTCGTGATGCTGCGCGGCGCTCACGGCCGAGCTCCAGTTCAAGCTCGGCCAGTGTGGCCATGATCGCAGCGACAGCGCGGCCGGTAGGTGTCTCGGTGTCGATACCTTCACGCAAGGCGCGCAACACGATTCGCCGGACGCCGAGTTCGGCGATGGTGCGGGTGACTCAGCGACCGAGCGGCTAAGGCGATCGACCGCGGCGACGATCACAGTGTCGCCGGCGCGGGCATAGTCGAGCATGGCGGCCAGGCCGGGCCGCTCGGTGTTCACCGCGCCTGAGAGCTTGTCGGTGAACACCCGATCCACGTCGTCGACGCCGGCGGCAGCGAGCACAACGAGTTGCACGTCGAGGTCTTGACCGCTTGTGCTGACGCGGGCATAGCCCAGGATCGCCGTCATATCGATGACTGTCTCATTACCCACCGACGACCAGGATCTGAGACAGATGGTGTGAGACAAGAAATGAGACACCGCGACCTGGCGGGATGCTCCGGGGCGGCGGCGGTTTGGAGCCTGTCTCGTTTTGTCTAGAAACGAGACAGCATCGCGATACGGATAAAGTGCGGGCCCGGCCCGGCTGGTGGCGGGCTTAGCTGTCGTCGACGAGAACGTTGATGATGTCGGTTCCGTTGCCGGGTTGGGTTTCTTGGGTGAGCACGCGGATAGGTATGGAGCCTGTCCGCCTGAGCGGGACGTGGTGGTGATAGTCCGCGATTGCCAGGATGCTGCCGAAGGTGAGTTCGGGTTCGGGGAAGTTCAGCGGTGTGTCGAAGACAAGTCGGCCTAGGCTGGTGGTGTCGGTGCCGCGGTAGACGTAGATGTCGACAGTGCGATCAGCGTGTTCGTCTTGGTCGTCGGCGAAGGTGAAAATGTTGACGCTGGATTCGTCGGCAATGAACTCCACGGGGTATTCATCACCGAGTTCGGGAACCTCGTCCCAACCCAATGCCACGAAAGAGATTTGGTGGTAGTCCGGGATCATGGTGGCTTGAGCGAGTAGTTCGTTGCCTGCCATTGCGGTCGGTCTCCTGCTGGTTTCAGGGTCAGTTGGGTTTTTTGTGGTGTTGTTTGCTCTTCTTGTCTTTTTTGGGTTTCTGCTTCTTCTTCTGATCGTGGTTCTTGTTCGATGACGCGGAGTGGTTGCCGTTGTCATTGTTGCGGTTTTCGCGGGCGGAGATGACCCCGGCCTTCTGCACAGCATTGAGGTGTTGACGGTTGGTGACGGTGCTGACCCGGTTGGCGTCGATGGCGCGTAGTTGGGCGGGGTTGGAAGGACGTAGTTGTGGTTGTCGTTTGAGCAGGTCGCGCTGTGCGCAGTCTCTGCAGCTGAGCTTGCCCGCGCCGTTACGGAACACCACTTCGGCTTTATCGCCAGGTTTAAGTTTGTACTTGCGGTCGAAACACTCTCGCCCGTTCGTCGGTGACGTGCACACCCTAGAGTTAGTACGCCGCCACCGCGCTCGTACGTTGAATCCTCCGAACGTGGGCACCTCTGCGCATACGATCTGACACGTGAGCTCGCCAATTACGCCCCCGCTAGAGGCTGAAGATGACCTCCGCCGCTTCCGGTTAGCACCGAACCTTCCGATTTATATGATTGGGAGCTTCGACACCGGGATTACCGTGTACAGCCAACAGGTTCGGGCTCTTAACCTCGCTTGGGACTTGATTCGGTCGGAGACGCTGGTGACCGACCCAGGGTCCTTACCCGGCCAGAAAATTGCAATCGTCGGCGGTGGATTCGCCGGCCTCACGCTGGCCGCAGCGTTGGTACAGAAGAAGGTACCGGCTTCAATAACGCTATTCGAACGCCGAGATACAGTCCTTCCGCTTCAACGAGGCTGTGACTCACGTTGGCTACATCCACATATCTACGACTGGCCTCGTGCCGGCAGTGAGTCGTACAGCGCAGCCCTGCCAGTAATGAATTGGACGGCTGGCCGTGCCTCCGACGTCGTCGTGGAAGTTCTCGAGTCGTGGCGGGATGTCATGAAAGGAAGGTCACTCAGCCAGGATGTTCGCATCTTCTGCAACACACAACACTTGCAAGTGTCTACCGATAGCGTCAAACCGCGCCGCCTGTTGTATGAACCGCGGACACGGAGAAGAAACAATCCCGGTCGCGTAGATATTGAGTGGGTCGGCTATCCGCGAAGCGCGGTAGATCCGTCAGTTTCTATTACACCAAGGGCTCAGCGAGCAGTCGGAGGGCAGGAGCATTTTGACCACGTCATTCTCGCCGTTGGATTCGGTTTGGAGAAGGGATTAGACCCAGGCGACGCCGACGGCTCCCTGTCGTACTGGCGAAACGAGTCGCTGGCTCAGCCCCACCTCGGACAAGCACGCACCACGTATATCGTGTCTGGCTCAGGCGACGGAGCGCTGATTGACCTTTTCAGGTTGCGCATTGCGAACTTTCGTCAAGACCGAATCCTAAGTGAACTATTTTCCGAACATTCAACCCTTGTACAGCGGCTACGCGAAGTCGCAGCACTAGATAGCCCAGACAATACCTACGATATTCTCGACAAAATCTGGTCAAATCGCGATATGCGTGATCAGGTGAAGAACGTTTTGAGCAACCTCCGCAATCGTTTACGCAATGACACGACCGTCTACCTCCACCTTCGGAGACCCAGCTTTACTCGAATATTCGCAGAGACTAAAACTTCGTTCCAGAACCGACTCTTAGCATTTCTGTTGTACAAATCCGGCGGTTTCTATCCGTCGAATATTGATATCGATAACCTTGCCGCCGAGCATGCTGTGCCGCCCGACCGAATTATCGTAAGGCATGGCACAAACAAACTGACGGCCATAAGGAGTGTTCTTTCGGAAAACCTCCATCCGGCTCTTGAATTTGCGGCGAAGTCGAATATCCATCGTCAGCCCGACAGTATTCGATGGACCGGAGGATACTTCAGTGAGCCTTGTCGCTCGGAGAACGTTACCCAAGACCGACTCAAAGCGAACTGGCGAAAAGAGTACCTTCCCAGCCCTGTCGAGTCGATTTCTAGTGCATTCTGCTCTGCAGTTGCCGGCTACTTGTCGCTAGATCATCCACCGGACAAGAGACTGCGAGTAGCCCTCCACCGGAGGCTTGTCGTTGGCGGCGAGGTCGTCCTCCAGCAATGCTGCGAATACTCGGGCCTAAATATAGATTTCTCGGAGAGCACAGCCGGCAGGACCTTCTTGGCCGACACGGGAACTATAGGCATTGCTTTTTGCCACAGTAGAACTGTACGAACCAAGCGACAGGTATCTAAGCGAAATCTGCGGTCCGACATGCAGAAACTCGACGTCGCACTAACTTCTCGTAGCATGTCTCTGAGCGTTCACTCAATTGCAGCCATTCCGCTGATATCTGTTAATGCGGAGGTGGAAACTTCTCGCGTTTTGGCCGTTCTCTATATGGACAGTGACGTAGCCGATTACCTGAGCAGCAATCAACGTATCCGAACCGTCGCAGCCATGGCCGCAACATTCGCAGAGTCGTTACAAAGAGCTGACCGCACCCAGGCAGGTCGCTTGGCTAACACATATTTCTGGGGCGAAGAGGGTACACCGACTCTCAGCGGACCAGCAGCTACCACTACCGAGCGTGACTGGAGTACGCTTGAGTTTGCAACCGACGCCGCTCAGTGTTCGAGCGACATTCGTCAATTCAATATGGATTTCTCAGATTTCGAGCCGGTCGAATAGGGCAGCCATGGCACAAACGCATTCACTTAAGAGTTGGCCCCAGTTCTTCCATGCAATCGTCGCGGGAGACCGCACGCACGAACTCCGGCGTAATGATCGTAACTTCCGCGTAGGCGACCTCCTTGTTCTTGCAGAATTCGATCCGCTTGTGGAGGAATACACCGGAGCCACGTGTACGGCCGAAGTGACATCTATCACGTCGTCGGATATCGAGTGCGCGGTATCGAAGGAGGCGCTTCACCCCGATTTCTGCATTCTGAGTGTCAAAGTGATAGCGACTGTTTGAACCGATTGCACGACGTCGCTGTAGAAATGTGGTCGGTTTCAAGAGTCACCTGCCGCGCGAAACATCGTTTTGCTGCCACCGCAGATGCTCTCGTCGGGCGTCTCACCAGATCTCGGATATCCCCATCCGGCTTTACTTCACCGCCTAGCCCACTTGTGATGGGTCGCCAAGTGGCCAGGCAGTTCTGCCAAGTAAATCGTCCGCAGAACTCCGCCTTCGAATTGCGCTGTCTGATGCAGCCACTCGCCGTCGCGCAATCACATCCCGATGCCACAGCGCGGAGGTCTTCTATGTCTAGTGCGGGACTAACTCGGCCCGCATCCCGACCGGCCGCAGCCGGCCGCGTCAGCTCTGCAGCTAGTGACAAACACAAAGGTCACGAACCATTTCTAGTTCGTGACCTTTGCCTCGGCAGTTCGTAGAACCGCTCTACCATGGCGAGGCGGGACTTGAACCCCGAAGTCCCCACCTGCATCGGAACAACATCCAGGCTCTGAAGCCGACGCGGTCAGGCCCGATCTCTGTACTCGGCGACGCTGAAGGGCCGCCACCATCCGTCACGTCACTCGGCAAGCGGCCACCGAGCGGTCAGCGGCCCGGGTCCAGGTTGGTCGGGTAGATAGCTTGGCGGTTAGCCATGCATTCCGGGCGAACCGTTCTCATCTTCATGTCGAAACCGACATCCGCGCGACATCAACTTGAGAATTCCGACACGGAGATTGAGAACCTACAGCTTTGGTGCCGTGGAACCGGAAAAACGCCCGGTCCGAATAAGTGCAACTAATGCACATGAAGAAACATTAGCTGTACTTGATCACCGCACGTCCATAGCCTCGGACGCATGGCTTCACCCGTGCTCATCGGATTCCTCACCACCATGGCGCTGATCGCCGCGATCGGCGCGCAGAACGCCTTCGTCTTACGTCAAGGCATCCGTGGGGAGCACATCGTCGCCGTCATCGCGTTGTGCACGGTCTCCGATCTGATCCTGATCGCCGCCGGCATCGCCGGGGTCGGCGCCCTGATCACCGCGCACCCCGACGCCATGACGGTGGCCACGTTCGGCGGCGCGGCGTTCCTGATCGGCTATGGCTTGCTCGCCGCGCATCGCGCGTTCCGGCCGTCGACCCTCAATCCGTCCGAACGCACCCCGGCCCGCCTGGCCGAGGTGCTGGTCACCTGCCTGGCGTTGACCTGGCTGAACCCGCACGTGTACCTGGACACCGTGGTACTGCTCGGCTCGCTGGCCAACGAACACCACGAGCAACGGTGGCTGTTCGGCGCCGGCGCGGTGGCCGCGAGTGCGGTGTGGTTCACCGGCCTGGGGCTGGGCGCCCGCCGACTGGCCGGACTGTTCGCCACCCCGATCACCTGGCGCATCCTCGACGGGCTGATCGCGGTGATGATGATCGCGCTCGGCACGAGCCTCGCGGTGTCCTGAGCGCCGGCCGCCGCCACCTCGGCGCTGTCAGAATTTGTCAGGCAAGTGTCGATCGGATCCAGGGCATGAGACAGAATTGCGAAGTGAGTCCCATGTTCCGGCGTGAACCGTCCCCGGCCCCGCACCCCTTTGCGAATGCCCCGGCATGGTTCACCTCCGCCCTGGAACAGACACCCGAACACTCGACAATCGACGTCGACGGCTGCGCCATCCATGTACGGACCTGGGGCGATCCGGACAATCCGCCGTTGGTGTTCGTCCATGGCGGCGGTGCCCACTCCGGCTGGTGGGATCACATCGCTCCGTTCTTCGCCCGCACCCATCGCGTCGTCGCACCCGACCTGAGCGGGCACGGCGACAGCGGCACCCGCGCCGAATACGCCCTGTCGATCTGGGCCCGGGAGGTCCTCGCCGCATCGGAGGCCTCCGGGTCCTCGGCGCGGCCCACGATCGTCGGCCACAGCATGGGCGGCTGGGTGGGTGCCTCGGCCGCCACCCGCTACGGCGCGCAGATCGACAGCATCCTGGTCATCGATTCGCCGCTACGCGATCGCGCCCCGGAGGAGGTCCGGTTGCGTAACCGCCGTCGCGACACCGCCGGATACCCGACCGAGGACGAGATCCTGGCCCGATTCCGTGCGGTACCGAAGCAGGACGTGACGCTGCCCTACATCGGTCACCACATCGCCGTGCAGTCCGTGCGCAAAACCGACGACGGATGGGTGTGGAAGTTCGATCCGGACATCTTCGGCGGCCATCTCATGGACGAGACGGCCACCGACGAAGAGCTGCTGGAGAACACGTTTGCCCGAATCCCTTGCCGGGTCGGGTATTTGCGGTGCGAGGACGGGGTGGTCCCGCCCCGGATGGCCGCCCAGATCCGGTCGATGCTGCAGCTTCGCGGTCCGTTCGTCGAGCTCGCCGAGGCCGGCCACCACCCGATGCTTGATCAGCCCCTACCGCTGGTGGCGACCATCCGGACCCTGCTGGAGTTCTGGTCGATCACCTGAGTGTGTGCGCTGCAGGTCCTCCCAACTGACGTCGTACCGCGACATCGCCGGTTCCTCGACAAACTCAAGTAGTCGGCTACGCGCGCTCCGGCGCGGCTGGCGGAAATACCGTGGGAAAGAAGCTCGTCGGCAACACTGACCAGGCAGGAGCCCACGCAAATGATGACTGAACACAACGGCCTGATGCTGTTCCCCGCGGATGAGGATTTCTCCGATCACCCGGTATTCAACGACCTGAAATCCGTCTCACTCGGCGCGGTGCGCTTCCCCTACGGGTTCTTCGTCAAGGAGGACGACGGCGAGAAATACGTAATTCCCGCCACACCAGAAGAGCGGGCTTCGATCCTGCTCGAAGCATTTCCCGACATGACGGACGAAGACGCCTCGTCTCCGGGATGCGGCCCCTACAGCAGTGGACGGTGCCTCGGCGGGTGCTCCGGCTTCCCCTTCCGCTGTCTGAAGATCTTTTCTTCTGCGAGCGGCTTCTACAGCTGCGTCTGCAGAAACGTGGGGTAGCCCGGCACACTGCGTTGAATTCGCTTGGGGCGTCAAGACTGTCACCCGACGTCTGCGACGGGCGGGGTCGGCAATCCAGAGGCCACACCCATGTCAGACCGGCCACAGCTCATCAAGGACGACGGTTGATCGGGTCAACATCGGCTCCTGATGAGATGACGTCAGGGGTGTGCGTTATCGGGCCGGCGCAATCCCGAAGCGATAACTCTCTCGCATCGGACATGTCTCGGCGTCCATTCCTTCGACCGCGCCGGTGGGTCCCTGTCTGCCGCTCAAGGCAGAATGCTTAGGCCGCCCGCCGATCGGGGCGGTTGATGGAAGGGACAGCAGTGAGTTACAACGCCGCAGACATCACCGAGCTCGACGATGTCCAGCACACCCGCCTGCGGCCGGCGGTGAACCTGGGCCTCGACGTGCTCAACACGGCGCTGCGCGAGCTGGTGGACAACGCGATCGAAGAGGTCGCCGATCCCAGCCACGGCGGGTCCACGGTCACCATCACCCTGCATGCCGACGGCTCGGTCAGTGTCGCCGACGACGGTCGCGGCCTGCCCGTCGACTCCGACCCCACCGGCAAGAACGGCATCGTCAAGACCCTGGGCACCGCGCGGGCCGGCGGCAAGTTCTCCGCCCACGCCGACGCCACCAGCACCGGTGCCGGCCTGAACGGCATCGGCGCCGCCGCCGCGGTCTTCATCTCCGCGCGCACCGATGTGACCGTGCGCCGGGCCGGAAAGACCTATCTGCAGAGTTTCGGCGGCGGCTACCCCGGCACCTTCGACGGCAAGGACTTCGATCCGGACGCGGAGTTCACCCGCTCGGACACGCAGAAACTGCGCGGCACCGGCAACCGCAAGCCCGACGCACACGGCACCACGGTGCGCATCCTGTTCGACCCGGCCGTGGTGCCGGACTCGACCGTCGACATCGGTGAGGTACTGCTGCGGGCGCACGCCGCGGCGCGGATGTCGCCCGGGGTGCACCTGGTCGTCGCCGACGAGGGCTGGCCCGGCGAGGAAGTCCCGCCTGCCCTCATCGAACCGTTCAGCGGCCCGTGGGGCACCGACACCCTGCTGGATCTCATGTGCACCACCGCAGACAATCCCGTGCCCGGCGTGCGTGCCGCCGTGGAGGGCCGCGGTGAGTACACCACCGGCCGCGGCACGACCCCGTTCCGCTGGTCGCTGACCGCGGGCCCGGCCGAACCGGCCACCGTGGCCGCGTTCTGCAACACCGTGCGCACCCCCAACGGTGGTTCGCACCTCACCGCCGCGATGAAGGGACTTTCCGAGGCCCTGGCCGACCGCGCGTCCCGCATCCGCGACCTCGGTCTGGCCAAAGGTGAGGACGGCCCGGAACCACAGGACTTCGCCGCCGTCACCGCCCTGGCCGTGGACACCCGCGCACCGGACGTGGCCTGGGATTCGCAGGCCAAGACGGCGGTGTCCTCGCGGTCACTGAACGTGGCGATGGCCCCGGACGTGGCGCGCAGCGTCACCATCTGGGCGGCCAACCCCGCCAACAACGACGCGGTGTCGCTGTGGACGAAGCTGGCGCTGGAATCCGCCCGGGCGCGGCGCAGCGCCGAAGGCGCGAAGGCCCGGTCCCGCGCGGCATCGAAAGCCAAAGGGCTGGGGACGAACCTGTCGCTGCCGCCGAAGTTGCTGCCCAGCCGAGAGACCGGCCGCGGCTCGGGCGCCGAATTGTTCCTGTGCGAGGGCGATTCCGCACTGGGCACGATCAAAGCGGCGCGCGACGCCACGTTCCAGGCGGCCTTCCCGCTGAAAGGCAAGCCGCCCAACGTCTATGGGTTCGCCCTGAGCAAGGCGCGGGGCAAAGACGAGTTCGACTCGATCGAACGCATTCTGGGCTGCGGCGTGCGCGATCACTGCGATCCGGAACTGTGCCGCTACGACCGGATCCTGTTCGCCTCCGACGCCGATCCCGACGGTGGCAACATCAACTCCAGCCTGATCTCGATGTTCCTGGACTTCTACCGGCCACTCGTCGAGGCCGGGATGGTCTACGTGACGCTGCCGCCGCTGTTCGTCGTCAAGGACGGCCAGGAGCGGATCTACTGCCAGGATGAATCCGAGCGTGACACCGCCGTGGCGCAGTTGAAGGCCACCTCCAAACGCAAAGTGGAGGTGCAGCGCAACAAGGGTCTCGGTGAGATGGATGCCGACGATTTCTGGAACACCGTGCTGGATCCGCAGCGGCGCACCGTGATTCGGGTGAATCTCGACGACGGTGAAGCCAAGCTGCACCACACTCTGTTCGGCGGACCACCGGAGGGCCGGCGCACGTGGATGGCCGATGTCGCCGCCCGCGTCGACACCTCAGCGCTCGACCTGACCTAGGACGTAGGAAAACACTGTGACTGCCACCCTGGACCTCCCTGAGCAGAATCCCGACCTGGTGCTCGACCAGAGCGCCGACGACTATTGGAACCACTACCAGCTGACGTTTGCGCTCTACAGCGTCAGCGACCGCGCCATCCCCTCTGCGTTCGACGGCCTCAAGCCGGGCCAGCGACGCCTGCTCTACCAAATGCACGACTCGAAACTGCTGCCCGGCAACAAGCCGCAGAAGTCCTCGAAGATCTGCTCGGCGGTCACCGGCAACCTGCATCCGCACGGCGGCGCGTCGATGTACGGGGCCGCGGCGCTGATGGCCGCGGAGTTCCAGCGCGTGAAAGTCATTGACGGACAGGGCGCGTTCCCGCGTATCCAGGGTGACATTCCCGCCGCAGACCGTTACACCGAGATGCGGCTGTCGGCTCCCGGTGCCGCGCTGACCGCGGAACTCGACGATCACGCCGTACCGATGGTGCAGACGTTCGACGGCGAGTGGACCGAGCCGACGATGCTGCCGGCCCAGTGGCCGGTGCTGCTCTGCAACGGCGCCATGGGCATCGCCGAAGGGTGGGCCACCAAGGTGCCCGCACACAATCCGCGTGAGGTGATGGCCGCCTGCCGGGCCCTGCTGGCCAGGCCGAACACGACCGACGACACGTTGATGAAGCTCATCCCGGGTCCCGACTGGGGCTGCGGGGCCACGGTTGTCGGCGCGAGCGGCCTGCGGGAGTACATCACCACCGGCCGCGGCCAATTCACGGTGCGCGGCACGGTGTCGGTCGACGGCAAGAACTGCATCATCACCGAGCTACCACCCGGCGTCGCCAGTAACACTGTGCAGGACCGGATCCGGGCAATGGTCGAGTCCGGTGAGCTGTCCGGCGTGGCCGACATGTCGGACCTGACCGACCGCCGCAACGGGCTGCGCATCGTGGTCACCGCCAAACGCGGGCACAGCGCCGAGACCATCCGCGAGCAACTGCTGGCGCTGACACCGCTGGAGTCGACGTTCGCCGCCAGCCTGGTCGCCCTCGACGAGGACCGGGTGCCGCGCTGGTGGTCGGTGCGGGAACTGATCTCCGCATTCCTGCACCTGCGTGACTCGGTGGTGCTGCACCGCAGCGAGTACCGGCTGGAGAGGGTCGCCGCGCGCCGCCATTTGGTGGCGGGTCTGATGAAAATCCACCTGGACATCGACGCCGCCGTGGCCGTGATCCGGGGTTCCGACACCGTCGACGACGCCCGGCAGGGCCTGCAGGAGCGGTTCCAGATCGACGAAGAGCAGGCCAATTACGTTCTGGCGCTGCAGCTTCGACGGTTGACCAAGCTCGATGTGATCGAGCTGCAGGCCGAAGCCGACAAGCTGGACGCCGAGTTCGCCGAGCTGACCGAACTGGTCTCTGACCCCGATGCGCGCCGAAAGGTGATCGACAAGGAGCTGGTGGAGACCGCGAAACTGTTCAAGGGTCCCGAGTTCGACCGTCGCACCGTGCTGGACCTCGAGGCCACCCCGACGACTTCGGGTGCCGACGAGGACGGCCCCCGTGAGCGAAAGGTCAACGCCTCCTGGCGCCTTGACGACCGTGGTGTGTTCTCCGACAGCCACGGTGACCTGCTCACCGCGGGTCTGGGTTGGGCGGTGTGGACCGATGGCCGGGTCAAGTTCACCAACGGGAACGGCCTGCCGTTCAAGATCCGAGATATACCGGTGGCGCCGGACATCACCGGGCTACTGCGTTCCGGGGTGCTGACGCCCGGCTACCACCTGGCACTGGTGACCCGACGCGGAAAGATCCTGCGCATTGATCCCGCCGCGGTGAATCCGCAAGGCGCGGCAGGCAACGGCGTGGCCGGCGTGAAGCTGACCGCCGATGACCCGGGTGACGAGGTCATCGCGGCGCTCCCGATCAGCTGCGAGAACGGGGAGGCCATCCTGTCGACCTCCGAAAAAGGTTGGAAGGTCACCGAAGTCGCCGACATCCCGGTCAAGGGCCGCGGTGGCGCGGGCGTCGGGTTCCACCCGTTCGTCAACGGCGAGGATGCAGTGCTGTCGGTGTCGATCTCGGCAACCGGGTTCGTCCGCAGCGGCAAACGAGTGCCTGCCGAGAAACGCGCGAAGGCTTCGGTCAAGAGTGCGGGAGCGGGTATCACGCCGGCGACGTAGGAGTTGGTGCCGGCATTGGCCGGCCACAACCATGCCTCCCGGTAGGCTGCCGGAGCGGATACGCAGGCGCGATCGGAGGTCCGTAACCCGTGCTCGACGCTGACGATGTGCGCGGCATCGCTCTCTCCTTCCCCGAGACCACCGAGAAGGAGCGCTGGGGCCATCCCACCTTCGACGTGGCGGGCAAGATGTTCGTCACCGTACCCGACGACGAGACCTCATTTGCGGTGCGCTGCCCCCGGTTTGACCGTGAGGAACTGATCGCCGCCGAACCGCACAAATTCTGGGTCCCACAACACGAGGCCGCCTCGGCCTGGGTGCGGGTGCGGTTGGCTGAACTAGAGGGTCGGCAAGAGCTCCGCGATATTCTGCTCGACTCCTGGCGGCAAGCAGCGCCGAGCCGGCTGACCGAGTAGCTACCTGCTGCCGTACGGGTATGGCGAGGGCCGGATGACGCAACCAGTCAGATCGGCGCGAAGCGACCGGCCCAGGGCAACGCTTGCTCGAGCTGGGCCGCCAGCTTGACCAGCAGCGATTCACCGGCAAGCGGTGCGACGAACTGGACGCCGAGCGGCAGACCTTCTGCCGTCCAATGCAAGGGCAGCGAGATCGCCGGGCGCCCAGTGATATTCGCCAGTTGCGTGTACGGCACCCAGCCGAGGTTCTTGTCCACCATGTCGTCGACGATCTTGGTGTAGCGCAACAGGCTTGCGGTACGGGTCTTGATCAGCGCGTCGGCAGCGTGCTGCAGCACGACCGGGAGATCGAACTCGCCGATCCGCGGCGGCAGGGTGGCCAGGGTGGGTGTCAACAGCAGGTCGTAGGACTCGAAGTACGTGCTCAGCCGCCGAGTGTGTTCGTGGCGCCGCTGCACCGCATCCAGGTAGTCGAGACTGCTCGTGGCGCGGCCGATCGCCGCCATGATCAGCGTGTCACGTTCGAAAGAGTCGTCACCCGCGCCGGTCAGCCGCTTGGCCTCGGCCAGCTCCCATGCGCTGTAGACGAACCAGGTCAGCAGGAAGTCGCGGGCAAGCGCGGCGTCGTCGAACGGCGCCTGGGGCAGTTCCTCGACATGGTGGCCCATCTCGGTCAGCGCGGCCGCCGTTGCCTCCACGGCTGCGAACGCCTCGCGGTGCGGCGCCGGGTTGATCGCCGTCGGCACCCGCAGCCCGATCCGCAGCTTCCCGGGATCCGCCCCCACGCAGGACGCGAACGCCTCAGCGGGCAGGCCCGGCACGTACGGCCCCCAGGGCTCGCCGCCGCTGAGGACATCGAGCATCGCCGCGGTATCACGCACCGTCCGCGAGACGACGCCCTGAACGGCCGCGCCGTGCATGGATTCTCCGGTCACCGGACCCGACGGCGTCAGCCCGCGGCCCGGTTTGAGCCCGACAAGCCCACAGCTCGCCGCCGGAATGCGAATCGATCCGCCGCCGTCGTTGGCGCCGGCGCAGGGCACGATGCCCGCTGCAACGGCAGCCGCAGATCCTCCCGAACTGCCACCTGGCGACCTGTCCAGAGCCCAGGGGTTGCGGGCCGGCCCCCACGCCTCCGGCTCGGTGATTCCCTTCGCGCCGAATTCGGGGGTGTTGGTTTTCCCGAAGATGACCAGGCCCGCGTCGATCCAGCGTTGAACGACCGTGGCGTGCTCGGCCGCGTTCAGCGACATGAGGGCACGTGAACCGGCCGACGTGGGCAAACCCGCGTAGTCCTGCGCAAGGTCCTTGATCAGGAACGGGACCCCAGCGAACGGACCAGTCAGATCGTCCGTCGGCGAAGCCGGTACGTCGCGCACGATGGCGTTGATCTTCGGGTTTACCGCCGCCGCCCGCTCCCGGGCGGCGGCGAGCAGCTCAGACGCTGAAACCTGTTTGTCAGCAACCAGTTTCGCCAAGGATGTGGCGTCGTGCGCACGGTACTCGTCAAAGTCCACCCCACGAAGGTAGTCCGTGGTGGCGTTGCGCGGTGGTCTACCGCCGACAACGAACATTTGACCCGGCATGTGGGGGCCCGTTGCCGCCAGAAACCCGCTTTGGGCAAGCTGAGTACCAACCGACCCGAGAAGGAGCATCCGTGGACTTCACGACGATCCGGCACGAGCTCGACGACGGGATCCTCACCGTCGTCCTCGATCGCCCGGACAACCTCAATGCCTTCACCGTCGAGATGGCCGACGAGTTGGAGCAGACCTTCGTGGCGGTCAACGACGACGACGCGGTGCGTGCCGTGATCGTGACCGGCGAGGGGCGCGCGTTCTGCGCCGGCATGGACCTGTCGAGCGAAGGGAACGTGTTCGGCCTCGACGAGTCGAAGTCACCGAGCCTGGCCGACATGACCGACCTCGACAACCCCGAGCTGCGGCGGGTCAGGGATACCGGCGGCCGGGTAACCCTGGCGATCTACGCCTGCCGCAAGCCGGTGATCGCCGCGATCAACGGGGCCGCAGTAGGGATCGGCGCGACCATGACGCTGGCCATGGATGCCCGGCTCATGTCGTCCAAGGCCCGCTTCGGGCTGGTGTTTGGAAAGCTCGGCATCACTCCCGAGGCGTGTTCAACCTGGTTCCTCCCCCGGATCGTCAGCATGCCAACGGCTTTGGACCTGGTGTACCGCTCCGACATTCTCACTGCCGACGCTGCCCACGAGATCGGGCTGGCGCAGGCTGTCCACGAACCGGACGCATTGATCGCCGAGGCACGGGCGCTGGCCGACGCGTGGACGCGCGACCGCTCACCGGTCTCGGTTGCGCTCATGCGGCAGATGCTCTACCGGAATTCGACCGAGCCGCACCCGGTCGACGCACACCGGGTGGATTCCCTGGCGATGTTCTACACAAGCATCGGTGATGGCCACGCCGGTGTGCGAGCCTTCCTCGACAAGCAGCCACCGCAGTTCTCCGGCCAGGCATCCGAGATGCCGCCGTTCTACGAGGAGTGGATCACCGGCGGCGAAGTACGTCACTGATCAGATGCGGTTCGGTGCACGTTTGCGTCAACCGCAGTGGCAGCCGGCCCATACGATTGTTTGATGTCAGTGGGACGGCCTGGCCCGTGCGTTGGGTGATGCTTTCAGTTCTGTGCTGGCTTGTGCTGATTGTGGGTGGCTGTGCGCCGCAGCCGGATGTGACCGCGACCGATGACGACAACGGTGGCCATGTCCAACTCCGGAGCGGTCAGCTCTTCGACATTGTGCTCGCTGACGATTACGACCAGACCAGGTGCCAGTGGCGTCAGGAGCACAACTCCGGCCCCGAGGCCGTGGAGTACCTGGGCCAGCGTTACGAACCAGCCCGAAAGCCGCCGGCCGGAATCGGCAATGGCACCAATACGACGAGGTACCGGGCGCAGCAGACGGGAACTGCGCGGATCAGTCTGGTTGAGTCCGACAACAGCGACCGGGTGTGCCGCCGCTTCGTAGTAGATGTCACGGTGGGTCCGCCGAGCGTGTGGGACGGCTTCGCATCGGGAGCCGAGTACGTTTTTCCTTACGTGGCCGCTGTGGTCGTGTTGGCGACGGTGCTCGGATTGGTTGGGCGTCTGATGTACCTGCTGTTGCGGCGTCGGCGAGAGTGACTGCGGGCACCAGAGATCTTCAGATCAACCAAGAGTGCCGAAGGGACGCCTTCGATACCGAGCGCTCCAGTCCGTTGTCTATTTCGTGACGGCCTTCAGTTGTGCTCGTACCTGGTCGATTTGGTCGTATGCGTAGGTCACCATGGCGGTGACGCTGCTCGTCTCGCCCGTGCGGGCGATCGATTCGTAGACCTGGTCACCGAGGACCCCGCGCAGGTGAGTGATCGCGGTGCCCAGCTCGGGGTAGGCCGTGCTTGTGAGGGGACTGAACGCGAACCCGGCGATGATGGCCGCTGGTTCATCGCCCCCGAGCCGGGCGAAAAGGGCAGCGAGGACAGCCAGCGGGAAACGGATCATGGTGGTGTTGCCCGCGTCGTGAAAATTCCGGACCGCCAGTGCGACATAGTCGAGCGCGGCCAGCGGGTCGCCGTACTCGGCCTCGAGGCGAGACAGACTGCCGGCGATGCGTGTTTCGGTATTGCGGTTGCCGCTCTCCTGGGCGATCACCAGACCGCGACGCTGGGCGTCCAGCGCCGCGGCGGGATCAGTGTCGCCGAACGCGTAACCGTAGGCGTAGAGCGCGAACGAGAGCGCAGCCGGGTTGTCGGTGGCCTCGGCAACCTCGATCAGGCCGTTCGCGGCGGCCCTCGCCTCCTCGTCACACCCCGCAACCGTCAGCGCAATGGTCAGGAATGCCTTGGTGATCCCGTGGGTGTCGTGACCCAATGCGAGCCGGGCGCGGCACCACTCGACCTGCCGTTCGGGCTGGCCGGAGTGCAGGTATGCAGCGCCGAGCGCGCCCTCGAAGCCGAACGGCACCTCGTCGTGACGGCCACTGCCCATCACCAACTGGCCGGCGTCGCTGTAGCCGACAGCTGCCTCGATCCGTCCGGGCCACCAGCACAACGACGCCATCGCATACAGGAATGCGAGTGACGGATGGTCGGCGGGACGGGCGAGCTCGATGAGCTCCTCGGTCCACGCTATCGGCTCGTAACTGTGCATCCAAAAGCCAAGCCATGCCGTCCATGTCGCGATGGTGGCGGCGACGTCGAGGTCACTTTGGTCCACTGCCCACCGAAACGCAGACCGTAGATTGGACAGCTCAAGGGTGTACCAGTCGTAGGCGTCCCGTTGGCGGGGACCATCCCACAAATCGAGAATGTCGGCTTCGCGCCCGGCGAAATGGCGAGCATGCGCGGTCCGGGCCTCGGTTGCCGAACCGTGCGCGACGAGTTGCTCCCCGGCGAACTGGCGGATCGTCTCCAGCATCGAAAACCGGGTCCGGCCTGAGGAACGTTCGGTGATCAGCAGTGACTTGCGCACCAGGGCGTCGAGCGAATCGAGGACAGCGTACTCGTCGGGGAAATCCAATCCCGCTACTGCGCAGGCGCTTTGGAGGTCAAAGCCCCCGGCGAACACCGAACACCGCTCCAGCAACACCCTTTCAGGATCATCGAGGAGATCGAAGGACCACGCCACCGTGTGGCGCAGCGTCTGGTGGTGTTCCAAACCCCGCCGTGACCCGACCAGTAGCTTGAATCGGTCATCGAGACGATCCCGCACCTCTGTTGGTGTCATCGACGCTATCCGCGAGGCCGCCAACTCGATGGCCAACGGGATCCCGTCGAGACGGCGACAGATCTCCATCACCGCCTCGGCTTCATCGGCCCCGGCTAGCGAGAATCGTTGTGCCACACTACGGGCACGCTCTGTGAATAACGTCACGGCTGCCGAGTCGACGCCTCCGGTCACATCCAGCGAGGGCACCAGCCACAGCTGCTCATCGGCCACTCGCAGTCCTTCGCGGCTCGTAGCCACGATCCTCACCGTCGCCGACTTCGCCAGGATCGCCTCGATCAAGTCGGCGGCGGCGTCGCGCACGTGTTCGCAGTTGTCTATCACCAGCAGCCGGACTCGGCCCTCCAACGCTGCGGCGACACTCTCGGCCACACTCTTGTCCGGTTGCTGAGTGATGCCCAATACCGTCGCCACCGCATCGGGTACCGCAGCCGGATCAGCCACCGCGGCCAGTTCGAAAAACCAGACCCCATCGGGAAATTCGTCGGCGAGGCGTCCCGCGACCTCCAGAGCAATGCGCGTCTTGCCCACCCCGCCTACGCCGGTCAGTGTGACCAGCCGATGCGAACGCACCGCCACTCGGATATTGGAGACCTCGGTGTCACGGCCTATCAGGCTGGTGACCGCCCGGCGCAAGTTCCCCGGGGTCGGGTCCGGGGTCCGCAAGGGTGGAAAGTCCGTGGCCAGGCCGGGCGCTTGTAGCTGAAACACCGTGATCGGGGCCGGCAGGTCTCGCAACCGTCGCGGCCCCAGATCGACCAGGTCGAGGCCGCTCAGCAGGTTGGCCGTCGAGTCCGACAACAGGATCTGGCCGCCGTGCCCGGCGGCCATCACCCGTGCAGCCCGATTGAGCACCGTGCCGAAGTAGTTGTCGTCCCGCAGTTCAGCCGCCCCGGTCGCGATCCCCATTCGCACAGGCAGCCCGAGTTCTCGCTGGGCCGCGACCGCAGCGTCGACAGCAGATTCGGGAGACGCGAAAGCAGCGACCACGCCGTCCCCGGTGTGACTGAACAGAAACCCAGCGTGCTTCTCGATGACCGAGCGCAGGACCTCGTCGTGCACCAGCAGGGCTGCCCGCATCTGGTCGGCGTCAGCTTCCCACCGACGAGTCGAACCCTCGATGTCGGTGAACAGGAACGTCACGATCCCCGAAGGTCGGCCCCCGGCTGACACTCGCACAGGATGTCACATAATACGCTGCTCAACGCCGCAATCACGACGAACTTTCGAGGTTCTCGAAGCTTTCACGATTCCGGTTTCGACGGCGCTTCTGCCATTCCAGAACGGAGTTCGCCGCACCGGACTGGAACCTACAACGATGCGACCGCGTTCACCTCTTGCCACATAACGCTACGCGCAGTAGCGTAACGCCGCGTGACCCGGAGCTTCCATGTCGGCCAGCCATTCACCACGCCCGATGCCGACATCGCGGCGGCGTTAGAGCAGGTCAGCGTCCCGACGCTGCTGCTCTCGCTCGTGCACATCACCGGCGACCCGCGCTACATCCGCGAGTTCAAACAGGCCGGACTGTTCCTCAACGAGGTCCAGGGCTTCATGAGCGAAGAGGACAAAGCGCGGGTCCGTGAAGTAGCCCTGCCGATCGTCGCCGACTACCGCGATCGCGGTTGCCCGGTCCCCGACCCGCTGCCCGCCGAACTGGTCAGGGAGATGCTGGACTGGGCGGCCTGCGAGCCGGTCGACGAGGACAACCTGCCACTGATGCTGGAGGAGCTCGACCTCGAGGGTGTCGACCCGCGCAGGCCCACGACACTGCAGGACACTGCAGACTTCAGTGTCATCGTGATCGGCTGCGGAGAGTCCGGGGTGCTGGCCGGGGTGCGCCTCAAGCAGGCCGGTATCGATTTCACCATCGTGGAGAAGAACGCAGGCCCCGGTGGAACCTGGTGGGAGAACAGCTATCCCGGCGCCCGCGTCGACGTGGCCAATCACTTCTACTGCTACAGCTTCGAACCCAGCAATCACTGGGACCACTTCTTCGCCGAACAGCACGAACTGCGCCAGTACTTCCGCGACGTGGTGGACCGCCACGATCTCGAACAGAACATCCGGTGGAACACCGAGGTGGTCTCCGCCGCATGGGACGACGGGATGTGGAGCGTCACCGTGCGCTCGGCTGCCGGCACCGAGACACTGCAGGCCAACGCCGTCATCACCGCGGTCGGTCAACTCAACCGGCCCCAGATCCCTGACTTCCCCGGCGCGGAAACCTTTGCGGGACCGGCATTTCACTCCGCGGCGTGGGACCACGACGTCGACGTCACCGGCAAGCGGGTCGCCCTGATCGGCGCGGGCGCCAGCGGCTTCCAGATCGCCCCGGCCATCGCCGACAAGGTCGCCCACCTCACGGTCTTCCAGCGCACCGCGCAGTGGATGTTCCCCAACCCGATGTACCACGAGCCGGTCGCCGACGGGGTGCGCTGGGCGATGGAACACCTGCCGTACTACGGCCGCTGGTACCGGTTCCTGCTGCTGTGGCCCGGAGCCGACAAGGGCCTGGACGCCGCCCGGGTGGACCCCGACTACGACGACCAGGGTAACGCGGTCAGCGAGATCAACGCCATCGCCCGCATCATGTTCACCGACTGGATCACCACCCAGGTCGGCGACGATGCCGAACTGCTGGCCAAGGCGCTTCCTGACTATCCGGCCACCGGCAAGCGCACGCTGCAGGACAACGGCAGCTGGCTGGGCACGCTCAAACGCGACAACGTGGACCTGATCCGCACCCCGATCGAACGAATCACGCCGACCGGGATCGTCACGGCCGACGGCCAGACGTACGACGCCGATATCATCGTGTACGCCACCGGTTTTCGTGCCACCGACGTGCTGTTCCCGATGACCATCACCGGACGTGACGGCATCGACCTGCACGACGCGTGGGGACAGCGTCCCTACGCCTACCGCGGCATCACGGTGCCGGGCTTCCCCAACTTCTTCATGACCTACGGTCCGGGGACGCACCTGGCCCACGGCGGCAGCCTGATCCTCAACTCCGAGCTGCAGATGCGCTACATCAACCAGTGCCTGGAGCATCTGATCACCGAGGGCCTGCAGACCATGGAGCCGCTGCCCGAGCCGACGAAGGAATGGCACCGGCGCTCGCAGGAGGCCATCCGCCAAACCGTGTGGGCACAGCCCTCGGTCAAACACTCGTATTTCAAGAACGCCGACGGTGAGATCCACACCGTCAGCCCGTGGCGGCTGAGCGAATACCGTTCTGCCATCAACGAACCCATCTGGTCAGACTTCACAGTGCAGGAGGCATGAGTATGCGCGCAGTCGTCGTCGACAGCGCCGGCCAGGTCAGCGTCGAAACCCGGCCGGACCCGGTCCTGCCCGGTCCCGACGGGGCCATCGTCAAGGTCGAGGCCGCCTCGATCTGCGGCTCGGACCTGCACTTCCTGGAGGGCCACTACCCGATCGCCGATCCGGTCTCCGTCGGGCATGAGGCCGTCGGAACGATCGTCGAAATTGGCCCGGAGGTCACCGGATTCGCCGTCGGCGACCGAGTGCTGGTGTCCTCGGTGGCGGGGTGCGGGCATTGCAGTGGCTGCGCGACCCATGACCCGATCCGCTGTGTGCAGGGCCCCCAGATCTTCGGTACCGGATTCCTCGGCGGCGCCCAGGCCGAACTTCTCGCGGTACCCGCTGCGAACTTCCAGCTACTGAAGATGCCGGAGGGCATCAGCACCGAGCAAGCTCTGCTGCTGACCGACAACCTGGCCACCGGCTGGGCCGCGGCCAAACGCGCCGACATTCCGGTCGGCGGTTCCGTCGCGGTGATCGGCCTGGGCGCGGTCGGCATGTGCGCCCTGCGCAGCGCCATCACCCTTGGCGCGGCAAAGGTTTTCGCCGTCGACCCGGTTGAGGCCCGGCGCGAACGCGCGGAGGCCTCGGGAGCCATCACCTTCGCCCCGCCCTCGGCCCAGGCGATCCGGGAGGCCACCGGCGGTCTCGGCGTGGACTCCGTCATCGACGCGGTGGGCATGGACGCCTCGATCAACGACGCCATCGACGCCGCCCGCGCCGGCGGCACGGTGTCCATCGTCGGCGTGCACGATCTGCAGCCGTACCCGATGCCCGCGCTGGGCTGCCTGCTGCGCAGCCTGACCATCCGCTTCACCACCGCGCCGGTGCAGCAGACCTGGCCTGAGCTGATCCCGCTGCTGCAGGCTGGCCGCCTCGACGTCGACGGCATCTTCACCACCACGATGTCGCTCGATGACGCCGCCGAAGGGTACGCCAAGGCGTTCTCCCGCTCGGGCGAGGATCTGAAGGTTCAGCTCAAGCCGTAGCCGCCCAGTAGCACTGATTGACAACGTCTTTCGAGAGAATAAGAGACGTCACGAGTCAGCTCGCTGTCAATTCACTGTGAACTTCATGAAAGCCTCTACCTCCCAGCACAATCGGCCCCGCATACAACACATCGTTGTTCTATGCAAATTTTCGTGAGTCGCTTCACAATCCGGAATTAACTCGCCGACAACGGAATAACCGCTGCGGGGTGGACGGTTAAACGGACACGTGCGCCAATCGAACTCGATAGTTGACTGTCCGAACGCGGCGCCCCGGCGCCGGACACTGCCAACAGCCCACTTCGGGTGGCGCTGATGCGTCAGGGACCACTCGCCGGCCGATATCCCGCCGTGGCCACCATGGTCACGTTGGCGTTGATCCCCTACCTGGCGCTGTCGGCAGCCGTCGACCCGCTGGTCCCGATCATCTCCGAGCAGCTGGACATCTCGACCCAGACCATGAGCCTCGGCTTCGGCCTGGGCAATGCCGCCTATGCGGTGGGCACGGTCCTGGCAGTGCAGTTCGCTCAGCACCTGCCCCAGCGCAGGATGCTGCTGGCCTATGCGGTGGTACTCGTCGTGGGCTCCATGTTGGCGGCCTCCGCGCTCAACGGGGCGATGTTCATCGGCGGTCACATCCTGCAAGGGCTGGCCACCAGCATGCTGCTGATCGCCGCGGCTCCGCCGCTGACCATCGGCTTCCCCAGGGACAAGCTGCGCTACACCGCCGTGATCATGAACATGGCCGTGTTCGGAGCCGTCGCTCTCGGCCCGTTCATCGGCGGTGCGCAGGCCGAGGCCCTCGCGTGGCGCCCATTGTTCTGGATCGTCGCGGCGATCGCCGTCGGGGCCCTGATCATGGCGGCCCTGACGTTCGAAGACGCGCCGCCGGCCGATCTCGACGCACCGCGTGACCTGAAGGCCATCGGCCTGGCATCGGTCGGCTGTGCCGCCGCTTTCATCGGTGCAGCGCAACTCACCAGCCACGATTTCACCGACCCCGCGGTGAGCGTGCCGATGCTCGGTGGGCTGGCGCTGATCGTGGTGCTCATCGTCTACCAGTTCAGGGCCCGCCGCCCGTTGCTGACCGTCCGCACGATGCTGACCAGTTCGATCCCCGTCGCCGGGGTCGGCGTCGCCCTGTTCGCGGCGGCCGCGTCGGTGGCGGCGACGGCTCTGACGGCAGAAGTTTTCATGCAGACCTACAGCCCGGTGCGGGTCGGTCTGTTGTTCCTGCCCGAACTCGGCGGTGCCATCGTGATGGCCTTCGTGTTCGGGACCGTCATCTCCAAGCGCTCGATCCACTACCTTCCGCTCATCGGCATGGGGCTGCTCGCGGCGGGAATCGTGGTGTTCCGGCTCGCGATTCCGGCGAACCAACCGCTGGCTCTGCTCGCCTCGGCGCTGACCGGGCTGGCGTTGGGCGCCACAGTGGCGCCCGCATTGTTCGTCGCCGGGTTCTCACTGCAGTCCAATAGCCTCCAACGGGTTTTCGCCATCATCGAGTTGTTGCGGGCCGTGGCCGCCTTCATGGTCGCGCCAATCTTCGCCCATTTCGCCGCGACTGCCGCCGGTGGCCTGACCGCAGGTACGGGCGACGCCTTGTGGATCGGATTCGGACTGTCGGTCGGCGGTGCGATCTTCGGGGTGGCGGTCTATGCACTCAGCGGGGCCCGGCCTCAGCGGCCCGACCTCGACCTGTTCCTCGACGGCGAATCCCCGGCCTGGTATTCGCCACCGCTGCTGGCGCGCCTACGTCCGGGCCTGACCGCGCCGGTTGCGCCACCTGACCGGGCCCGTCCGGCCCTGCCATCCGAGCGCGGCACGCCCGGCGCCTCCGCCGGGCCGGTGCTGCTCGCCTACGACGGAACACCACGTGCCGCGTCCGCCATCGAACAGGCCGCGGCCGAACTGTCCGTCGACCGCGCTGCTCTGGTGGTGTGCGTGTGGCAGCCCGTAGATGTCGGTTTCACGCCTGTGGAGACAACGCATTTCGACGCCGACCGGGCCACCGAGGTACGCCGGGCCGCTGAGCAGACAGCTGCCCACGGAGCGTCACTGGCGACCCGGGCCGGTTTCTCGGCGCGTAGCGTGGCCGTGGAGGCAGCGCCCATCTGGAAGGGCATCGTCGAGGCCGCTCACGAACACAACGCGAGCCTGATCGTGGTCGGCCCGCACCGGCGCAACGGTCTGCTGGGACATCTGGAAGGCAGTGTGGCCGGCGCAGTCGTCGCACACGCCACCACGCCGGTCCTGGTCATCCCCGAAGACTGTCGCCGTTCACCCTGCGCCGAGGACGCAGCCCACCCGAACTTTCACGCCGTGGCCGCAGGATCAACCGGGGATCGCGCGTAGTTTCGCAGATTGTCCCGCAGCGTGGACACACCGCGCTGCATGGTCTTGAGTTCGTCCAGTGACAGACCGGTCGCCGCCAGCAGGTCCATCTCCAGGGCCTGCTCGCGGAGTTCGCGGCCGGCGTCGGTGAGGCTGATGACCACCTGACGCTCGTCGCTGGGATCACGCTGCCGCGTCACGTATCCCAGCGCTTCGAGCTTCTTGAGGATCGGCGTCAACGTGTTGGACTCCAGGAACAGCTTGTCCCCCAGGCTGCCGACCGTCTGGTGATCCTGCTCCGAGAGCGCGACGAGCGCGATGTACTGCGTGTACGTGATGCCCTCTCTGTCCAGGATCGGCTTGTAGGCCTTGCCGTACGCGAGGTTGGCCGAGTAGATGGCAAAGCACAGGAAATCGGACAGTTGCGGAGACTCGGGTGCCATGGTCAAAATTATATCGGATCCGATTTAATCGGATGGGATGAAATGTACGACCCTCCACGTTCATCTCTAACGCATCCAATTGGATCCGACCATCCACTCGAAGGAGAACGCCGTGACCACCAGCCAGACCGACAACGTGCTCTACACCGCCCAGACCCACACCACCGGCGGGCGTCAGGGTGAGGCCTACAGCTCCGACGGCAACCTGGACATCCAGCTGACCCCGCCCGGCGGCACCGGTTCCGGCACCAATCCCGAGCAGTTGTTCGCGGCCGGGTGGTCGGCGTGCTTCCTGAGCGCCATGGGCCTGACCGCGGGCAAGCACAACGTGAAGCTGCCCGCCGAGACCGCCGTGGACGCCGAAGTTGACCTGATCAACACCGACGGAGCATTTTCCCTGCGGGCGCGGCTGAACGTCACCATCCCGGGCGTCGATCGGGAGACCGCGCAGGCCATCGCCGATGACGCCCACCAGGTCTGCCCGTACTCGAAGGCGACCCGCGGCAACATCGACGTCACCATCAGCGTGGCCTGACACTCAGCGGCGGGCCGGGGTCACTCCTTCATATCCAGCACCGGTGTCGGCTGCCGGAAACCACGGGTGACCCCGGCAAGCCACACGAACCCCACTGCTAGCCAACACATCCCGACGATCAGCGTGAACCCGGACAAACTCGTCCACAGCCACGCCGTCAGCAGGAAGCCGATCACGGGCAGGACCAGGCTGCTGATCATCTGGGCGCCGTCACGTTCGCGCCGGTCGACGAAATAGTGCTTGATGACCGACAGGTTGACCACCGAGAACGCCACCAGCGCACCGAAACTGATCAGCGATGCCAGCGTGGCCAGGGTGATCACAGTGGCCAGCAACGACACGACCGACACCGCCAGGATCGCGTACACCGGGGTGGCGAACCGCGGCGAGACATGACCGAACACCGGGCGCGGCAGAATGCCGTCGCGGCCCATCGCATACAGGATCCGGGACACCGAAGCCTGCGACGTGATCGCGGATCCGAGCGCACCGGCAACATAGGCCGCAGTGAAGAAGGTCTGCAGGAACTGCCCGCCCGCGGTCATCATCAGGTCCAGGGATCCGGACTCGACGTCGGCGAACTGGTTGGAGGGGAACACCAGCTGACCGAGGTAGGACAGCACCACGAAGATCACGCCTGCCACCGCGGTGGCGATCATGATCGCCCGTGGCACAGACCGCTTCGGGTCCTTGGCTTCCTCTGACAGCGTCGATACCGCATCGAAGCCCAGGAATGACAGGCACAGGATCGCCGCGCCGGCCAGCACCGGGCTGAATCCGGTTGCGCTACCGTCCCCGTGGATCGGTGCCATCAGGTCGACCGTGCCCAGGCTGAACACCTTGGAGCTGGCCAGCACCAAGAACGTCACGATGAAGATCGCCTGTACCGCGATGATGACGAAATTCGCCCTCGCCACCGACACGATGCCGACCACGTTGAGCACCGTCACCGCGGCGATCGAGACCAGGACGAACACCCAGCCCGGAATCGCCGGCACCGCGGCATGCAGGTAGATCCCGATCACCAGATAGTTGATCATCGGCAGAAAAAGGTAATCCAGCAGGAGCGACCAGCCGGCGAGAAATCCGACCGGGGCGCCGAAAGACTTCTGCGCGTATGTGTATGCCGACCCTGCCACCGGGTAGGCGACGGCCATCCTGGCGTAGGACCGCGCGGTGAACACCATGGCGGCCAACGTCACCAGATATGCGACCGACAGCCTGCCGCCGGTGGTCTGGGTGACGATGCCGTAGGTAGTGAACACGGTGAGCGGCACCATGTAGACCAGGCCGAACAGCACCAAGGACGGCAGCCCCAGGGCGCGGCGCAGCCGCGTCTCGGTAACTTCAGCCAAATCGGACAAACCAGTTCCTCTCACTCCGCGGCCGAATAGACCTGCGTGCCCTGCAGATAGGTGGCGCGCACCTTCACCGCGGGAAGCTCCGATGGGGCGACGTACCTCGGATCACGGTCCAACCACACCAGGTCAGCACTCGCGCCCGGCACGATCTGGCCCCAATTACCCTCTGAGAACGCCTGATACGCCACGGCTCCGGTGTACGAGGACAACGCGTGCTCGACCGGAAGGACCTCTTGCGGAGTCCAGCCACCCACCGGCTCACCCTCGGATGTGCACCGCGAGACCGCGACGGCGATGCCATCCAGCGGCGCACCCGAGGAAACCGGCCAGTCCGATCCGAACGCCAGCGCGGCACCGGAACTCTCCAGCGTGCGCATCCGGTACTGCCGGTCCGCCCGTTGCGCCCCGAGCCGCGGGATCGTGAGCACCGTCATCAGGGCATCCATCTGCGCCCACAACGGCTGCATGTTCGGGATGACCCCGAGCTCGGCGAACCGGCCCAGGTCGTCGTCGTCCACCAGCTGAGCATGGGCGATCACCGGCCGCCGGTCCCGCGGACCATTGTGCCGCGCAACGTATTCGATGGCATCCAGCGCCTGGCGGACCGCGGCGTCACCGATGGCGTGAATGTGGATCTGCAGGCCCAGGTCGTCGACCTTCTTGGCCGCCTCGGCCAGTGCGTCGCCCTCCCACAACCGCATGCCGTGCGAGTGCAGGCCCGAACAGTACGGCTCCAGCAGTGCGCCGGTCTCGTTCTCCACCACGCCGTCGGCGAAGAACTTCACCGTCTGCGCGGTCAACAGCGGAGAGCCCGACGCCTGGACCCGGTCCCTGGCCGCGGCGTATTGGGTTGCCTGCGTATCGAAGTGGCGCGGATCGGCATAGAACGCCAGATTGAACCGCATGCGTAGGGCGTCCTGTCCTGCAGCAGCGAGGTAGGCGTCCAGTTCTGCCGGCTCAACCCACGCATCCTGAACCCACGTCACCCCGCGTGCCAGGTAGTAGTCGGCGGCCGTGCCCAAAGCGCCGATCCGCACCGCGTCGTCAAGGGCCGGCATGGCCGCGGTCACCAGGTCTGTGGCACCCCACTCACGCAGGGTGCCCAGCGGTGAGCCGTCGTCACGGCGCGGAATCTCACCGAGCACCGGCTCGGGAGTGTCGGCAGTGATACCGGCGCGCTGCAACGCAACCGAGTTGACCCAGACGGTGTGGTAATCCCAGGCCCGCAATACCACCGGTCGGTCCGGGACCGCCGCGTCGAGCCATCGCGCGTCGAACAAGCCACCGGGGGCGAGGCTGCCGTCATACGACGCGCCCACGATCCACTCCTGATCGGGGTTCGCGTCGGCGAACTCCTTGACCACTGCCACGATCTCGTCGATCGACCGGCAGGGTCGAACCGCGGGGCCCGCCGACTCCAGACCGCCGAACAGCGGGTGCGCATGACCGTCACCAAACGACGGCATCAGGAAGCCGCCCTCGAGGTCGATCTTCCGATCGGCCGCCGATGCCAATGCGTCGTCACCCACCGCCTGTACCACTCCATCGCCGACGAGCAGCGCATCGGTGGTGGTCGAGGGTGTCCAGACGGCACCGCCGTGGAAGAGAGTGGTCATGCGACTCCTAAAGCGAATAGAATTCGTTTATTCTGTGACCCAGACCACCCCGTTGTAAAGCGGTGGGATGAAATCAAGGGGGACAGATTTATGGGGCGTCCATCGATACCGATCCTGTCAACGGACCGGATCGCGAGTGCGGCAATGGATCTCGTCAGTACAACGGGTGGATTCACCATCCCCGAACTGGCCCGCAAGCTCAAGGTCAGCCCGTCATCGCTGTACAACCACGTCTCGGGACGCGAGGAGATCGTCGAACTGCTCCGCGAACGGGCGATGTCAGAAGTCGAGTTACCCGACATCGACGCCGACCGGCCGTGGGCGGAGACCCTGGCCGACATCATGCGCTCGTACCGCAACAGCTTCGCCCGCTGCCCGCGACTGATTCCCCTGCTCACCGCGCATGCCGTCAACAGTCGCCAGGCTCTGACGATGTACAACGCACTGGCCGTCACCCTGGCCCGCGCCGGGTTCAGCCCCACCGACACGCTGCGGACCATCACCCTGGTCGACAACTACGTGCTGGGGTCGGCCCTCGACCTCACCGCCCCCGACAAACCGTGGGAGTCCGGGGATCCAGTCGGCCCGGAGTTGACCGCCGCACTGGCCACCGGCGCACCCAGGCCGGCGCGTGCCGACGATGCATTCGAATACGGCCTGGCGGTGCTCCTGCGTGGGTTGGTCCGGACCTGAGCTACCTCATGTTGTGAATGCGACTATCCGCAGCGGTTGCGGAAATCAGTCGCCGGTTGCCGGATCCCCGTCAGTTCGGCCCGGATCTGCGGCTTGTCCTGGAGGTAGACCCGCACCGAATCGGCCATCTGGTCGTTCGACTGTCCCTTGAGGCTGGTGAAGAACGCGTTCACGTCGGGATGGGTGAACAGATACGCCGACGTGGCCGCGCGGACCCCGGCCATCACCCCGGCCAGGTCGGCGGCTGTGCAGTTCGGCCCCTCGGCAGCAGCGACGGGCGCGCCAACGGCCAAGAGCGACAGGCTGATTGCGCCGGAGGCGATCACACGGCTGAACATCGTGGCTCCTAAGTCGACTCGGATGAATGAGCTGAGGCTCATGGACGGCCCGGGCGCCAACCGCCGCCGCCTCCACCACCGCCGTTGTCAGGCCGGCCGGGGTCGAGGTTGATCTCCAGGCCCCAGTCGCCGCAATACCAGTCGTTGGCACACGGATACGGGTAGTAGGGACCGGCCTTCGGCGGCGTCGGTCCCCCGCCGCGGACACTGCCCTGTGCGCACACCGTGGAACCGCCGGCATCGACGCAGTCGGCGACGGCGGCCGGCGCGGCGGCAATGGAAATGGCGATCGGGATGGTCAAACCGGTCAGTCCGAGTAACACCGGACGCCACATGCTCCGCATGACCACTCCTCAATCGGTCCCGTTCACCCGAGAATAGAACCGGGGGACGCCCAATAGGCGCGATCGACAATAACCCGTCGCCGACGATTCTGCATGGGGCACCGGCGGAGTTCGTAACCGGTTGAACTCGCGAAGATCGCAAGCCTCCCTGCGGAACCGGGTGCTACCTAGCCTGACGCGCGTGAACGAAGACTGGCTGGCCGTGATCGTCGGCCTCACCCTACTGACCCTCGTGCTCGTCGGCGCCATCCCCGGCAGCGTGATCCCATGACCAGCACCGAGGAACTATCCGAACAGCGCTCGCCGAAGATCGGCTACGCCGTCGCCGGTGCGCTCGTGGTCATCGCGCTGGGCGCGGCGACCCGATTCCTGGAAACCCAGGTGCCCCACTGGGCATCCGGGACACCGCTGGCCAAAGTCGCCAAATCAGTCGAATTCCCGGTCTATGCAATCGCTCTCGGCCTGGCCGGCAACGCGATCCTGGCCAGGTTCGCCCTCCGCGACGCCCTCTCCCAAGGGTTTCGCACCGAGTTCTTCATCAAGACCGGCCTGGTCCTGCTGGGAGCGTCGATCAACCTCAAGGTGCTCGCCACTGCCGCGGGACCGGCGATCATCCAAGCGCTCCTTCTGATTTCGATCGTCTTTGGGTTCACCTGGTGGCTGGGCGGCCGGCTCGGCCTCGATGACAAACTGCGGGCGCTGCTGGCGTCGGCGGTCTCCATCTGCGGGGTGAGCGCGGCCATCGCCGCAGCGGGCGCGGTTCAGGCCCGGAAAGAGCAACTGGCCTATGCCGCATCGCTCGTCATCGTGTTCGCACTACCCTCGATCTTCCTGCTGCCCTGGCTCGCCGATGTGTTCGGACTGTCCGACGCGGTCGCCGGAGCCTGGATCGGCGGCAACATCGACACCACCGCGGCCGTGGCCGCCGCAGGCACGATCGCCGGTGAACAGGCGCTGCAGATCGCCACGATCGTCAAAACCACGCAGAACGCACTGATCGGCATCGTCGCGATCGCCCTCACCGCGTACTTCGCCCTGAAAGTCGAACGCAAGTCTGACAACCCTGACCCGGCGGTGGCACGCCCGTCCCTGCGCGAATTCTGGGACCGCTTCCCCAAATTCGTGCTCGGCTTCATCGCCGCATCGGTGATCGGCACGCTGTATCTGCAGTTCGCCGCCAACGGCAAGGCCGCGATCGCCACCGTGAACGATCTCCGGACCTGGTTCCTGATCTTCGCTTTCGTGGCCATCGGGCTGGAGTTCTCCCTACGCGGCCTGAAGGAAGCCGGATGGCGGCCCGTCCTGTTGTTCGCCGCGGCGACCGTGGTGAACATCGTGGTCGCACTGGGTTTGGCCTCGGTCCTGTTCGGCGGATTGTTCGGGACCTTCGCCACCGGGTAGCTAAACGGTTACCCTGGCTAAGTGGCGACAACCTGGTCGCGGCGACGGTTTTTCACGGTCACCGCTGGGATGGCCCTGGTTGCCGCATGTAGCACGCAAAAGCCCGGCGTAGTTGCGAAAGACGGTTCGGTGACCGTCCGCCACCTGTTCGGTGACACCAACATCCCGGGGCCACCGCAACGGGTGGTCAGCGCGGGATTCTCCGAGCAGGACGACCTGCTGGCCCTCGGCGTCGTGCCGGTCGCGACGACCGAGTGGTTCGGCGGTGAGCCGTTCGCGGTGTGGCCCTGGGCGCAACCGAAGCTCGGGGCCGCCCAGCCCACCGTGCTCGGCCTGGCCGACGGGATCCAGGTCGACGCGATCGCAGCGCTCAAACCGGACCTGATCGTGGCCACCAATGCCGGACTCGATGCCGACACCTTCGCCAAACTCTCCGAGATCGCCCCGACGATCGCGCAGCCCGGCCCCGACGCGTTCTTCGGACCATGGCGCGACCAGGCCACCCTCATCGGCCAGGCACTGTTCCAGAACGACGCAATGACGGGACTGGTCGCCGGCGTGGACGACCGGTTCAAAGCGGTGGCCACCAACAACCCGCGGTTCGCCGGCAAGAAGGCCATGCTGCTGAGCGGCACCTTGTTCCGCGACAGTGTGCAGACCCAGACGGGATGGCGTACCGAATTTCTCACCCAGATGGGCTTCGTCGTGCCCCCGACACCCGAGCTGATCCCACGCTCGGACTTCGCCCCCGTGCTCGACGCCGCCGATGTGCTGATCTGGACCACCGAGAGCGATGAGGAACGCGACGCCCTGCTGGCCGATCCGGGAATCGCCGAGCTCAAGGCCACCACCCGCAAACGGCACGTTTTCACCCCCAAAGACCTGTCCGGCGCCATCGCATTCGCCTCGCCGCTGTCCTACCCCCTGGTGGCCGACCACCTGCCGCCCCTGCTCAACCGGGCGCTGACCTGACAAGATGACCGGGTGACAAGCACCCAGGAACACTCCGAGCACCGCGGCACCGCCATCGTCGGCTCGGCCTACTATCCGGTGCTCGTCGCGATCTTCACGGCCCTGGTGATCGTCTCCAACGTCACCGCCACCAAGGGCGTCGCCTTCGGACCGGTCATCGGCAACTGGTCGATCATCACCGACGGCGGGTTCATCGTCTTCCCGCTCACCTACGTGATCGGCGACGTGCTCTCCGAGGTGTACGGATTCAAGGCCGCCCGCCGCGCCATCTTCCTCGGGTTCTCCATGAATGCCCTTGCCGCGCTCGCATTCTGGGTCACCATCTATCTACCTGCAGCGGACTTCTACACCAACCAGGAGCACTTCGAGAACATCGTCCACGCCTACACCCAGTTGATCGTGGCGGGCCTGGCCGGGTTCATCGTCGGGCAGACCATCAACGCCTGGGTCGTGGTCGCCATCAAGGAACGCACCAAGGAGAAGCACCTGTGGGCCCGCCTGGTCGGATCCACCTTCGCCGGCCAACTCGGTGACACCCTCGTTTTCTGCGGTATCGCGGCCAGTGCGATCGGCATCAGCACCTTCGGCGACTTCGTCACCTACACCGCGCTGGGCTGGATCTACAAGACCGCGGTCGAGGTGATCATGCTGCCGATCACCTACCGCGTGATCGCCACAATCAAGCGTCGCGAGCCCACATATCAGCTCGCCGTTTGAGGCTTCGATAAGGCACCTCTGGCAAGGTTCATAGAGCGGGCGCTTTCTTAGCTACTCGCGGGTAGCTTCAGGTCATGAGTGTGACATCAGAGGTGATGGACGCGACGGGACCCAGCCTGAACCCCGGCACCCCTCGCGACTATGGCGATCAGGCTCTGCTGCTCGAGTTCGACAGCACTGCCGACGTTTTGGCGTGGACCGCCAGTCTCACGGCGGCCCAACTCCTGGGTGTGGTCGATATCGTGCCGGCGTCACGCACGATCTTGATCAAACTGGCCGATCCCCGCTACCAGGCGCCCACGCGGCAACGGCTGGGCAAGTTGCAGCTTCAACCCGGGTCAGCCCCGGTCCGCCCGGTCGGCCAGGCCGACGTGACCATCGACGTGGTCTATGACGGTGCCGACCTGCGCGACGTGGCGACACTGACCGGGCTGACCCCGGAACAGGTGATCGCGGCACACACCGGAAGCCAGTGGCAGGTCGGATTCATGGGTTTCGCACCTGGATTTGCCTACCTCGTGGGCGGTGACGAACGACTACAGGTACCGCGCCGAGCCGAACCCCGCACCAGCGTCCCGCCCGGGGCGGTGGCACTGGCCGGCGAGTTCAGCGGCATCTACCCGCGACAGTCGCCCGGTGGCTGGCAGTTGATCGGGCGCACCGACGCAGTGATGTTCGACGTTCATCGAGACCAACCGGCGCTGCTCACCCCCGGTACGTGGGTGCAGTTCCGGGCCATCGGCTAGTCGGCGAGGAGCACACCATGACCACCAGATTGGAAGTACTGCGCACCGGACCCCTGGCCCTCGTCGAGGATCTCGGCCGCCCAGGAATGGCCCACCTCGGTGTCACCCGCTCAGGTGCCGCCGACCGTCGGGCCCACACCCTGGCGAACCGCCTGGTTGCCAACCCCGGTGAGAACGCGACCATCGAGGTGATGTTCGGCGGGTTCTCCGCCCGGGTGGTCGGCGGCGATGTCTCGATCGCGGTCACCGGCGCCGACACTGACCCGGCCGTCAACGGAATACCGTTCGGCACCAACAGTATTCACCATGTGCACGACGGCCAGGTGATCTCCCTGGGCGCCCCGCATTCGGGCCTGCGCAGCTACCTGGCGGTCCGCGGCGGCATCGCCGTCGAACCGGTTCTGGGTTCACGGAGCTACGACGTGATGTCGGCGATCGGGCCGGCTCCGCTGCAACCCGGCGACATTCTGCCTGTCGGTGAGCACACCACCGACCTGCCCGAAACGGATCAGGCCCCGGTCGCGTCGATCAGCGACGACGTGCTGGAACTCAATGTGGTGCCCGGCCCGCGCGACGACTGGTTCGTCGATCCCGATGTCCTGATCCGGACCAACTGGCAGGTGACCACCCGCAGCGACCGGGTCGGGATGCGCCTGGTCGGCATGCCGCTGGACTACCGCTGGCCGGACCGTCAGCTGCCCAGCGAGGGCGCGACCCGCGGAGCAATCCAGATACCGCCCAACGGTTTTCCGGTGATCCTCGGCCCCGACCACCCCGTCACCGGCGGCTACCCGGTGATCGGTGTGGTGACCGACGAAGACATCGACAAGCTGGGACAGGTCCGCCCCGGGCAGACCGTGCGGTTGCACTGGGCACACCCGCGCCGACCGTTCGAGGGTTAGTCCCCGGCCAAGGTAGAGACACCGGCGCGTGGCGCTGGTAGAACATGGGTGTGCCTTTCCAGGATGTGAGCTCGCCGTCCGTCCGAGGCGGGATCCTGCACACCGCGCGCCTGGTTCACACCTCCGATCTCGACCACGAGACCCGCGAGGGTGCCCGACGCATGGTCATCGAGGCGTTCGAGGGCGATTTCAGCGACGCCGACTGGGAGCACTCACTCGGCGGCATGCACGCGTTCATCTGCCACCACGGCGCCCTGATCGCGCATGCCGCAGTGGTCCAGCGGCGGCTGATCTACCGCGACACCCCGCTGCGCTGCGGTTACGTGGAAGCCGTGGCGGTACGCGAGGATTGGCGCGGCCAAGGCCTGGCGACCGCCGTCATGGACGCCGTCGAACAGGTCCTGCGCGGCGCCTACCAACTCGGCGCCCTCAGTTCGTCCGACGCGGCCAGGGACATGTACCTCGCCCGCGGGTGGGTGCCCTGGCAGGGCACGACGTCGGTGCTGCGGCCTGCCGGTGTGACGCGCACACCCGAGGACGACCGGTCGCTGTTCGTGTTGCCGATCGATCTGCCGGCAGGCCTGGAACTCGATACCACCGCCGAGATCACCTGCGATTGGCGCGACGGGGACGTCTGGTAACCACCAGAACAACACGGGCTCACACACCTTCCGCGAAGCGGGTGAGCGGAATTTCACGGCCGGGTCACCGCAGGGCGCATCAGGGCAATAAACGCTTCCTAGCGTGTGCGCCATGCCCACTCTGCTGAAGTCGAATCGCGTCACCAACTGGGATCCCGAGGACACGCTGGCCTGGGAATCCGGAAACAAATACATCGCGCGCCGGAATCTGATCTGGTCGGTGTTCGCCGAACACATCGGCTTCTCCATCTGGTCCATCTGGTCGGTCATGGTGCTGTTCATGCCCGAGGCCGTATACGGCTTCACGGCCGGGGACAAGTTCCTGCTGGGCGCGACGGCCACTCTGGTGGGCGGATGCCTGCGGATCCCCTACACCCTGGCCACCGCGACGTTCGGTGGTCGCAACTGGACCGTGTTCTCCGCCTTCGTGCTTTTGATCCCCACGGTGGGAACCATGGTGCTGCTGGCCAATCCCGGCCTGCCGTTGTGGCCCTACCTGCTCTGTGCCGCGCTGGCCGGCTTCGGCGGCGGCAACTTCGCCTCCTCGATGACCAACATCAACGCCTTCTACCCGCAACGCCTCAAGGGCTGGGCACTGGGCCTCAACGCCGGCGGCGGCAACATCGGCGTGCCGATGATCCAGCTGGTCGGCCTGTTGGTCATCGCCACGGCGGGCAACCGGGCCCCGTACTGGGTCTGCGCCGTCTACCTCGTCGCACTGACCGTCGCCGGTATCGGCGCAGCGCTCTACATGGACAACCTCGAACAGCACAAGATCGACCTGAAAGCAATGAAAGCGATTCTGGTAGAACGTGATACCTGGGTGATCTCGCTGCTCTACATCGGCACCTTCGGATCCTTCATCGGCTTCGCCTTCGCCTTCGGCCAGGTTCTGCAGATCAACTTCACCGCCGGCGGCCAGACCGCGGCACAGGCATCCCTGCATGCCGCGCAGATCGCCTTCATCGGCCCGCTGCTCGGCTCACTGTCGCGGGTCTACGGCGGCAAGCTGGCCGACCGGATCGGCGGCGGACGGGTGACCCTGGCGGTGTTCGGCGGCATGATCCTGGCGGCCGGACTGCTCGTCGCGATCAGCGTGCTCGACGATCACACCGCCGGTGCGGCCAACGGCCTGATGATGATCGGCTATGTCATCGGGTTCATCGCCCTGTTCCTGCTCAGCGGCCTGGGCAACGGCTCGGTCTACAAGATGATCCCGTCCATCTTCGAGGCCCGCAGCCACTCCCTGCAGGTCAGCGAGGAAGAGCGGCAGCGGTGGTCCCTGTCGATGTCGGGCGCATTGATCGGATTCGCCGGCGCGATCGGCGCCCTGGGCGGTGTCGGCATCAACCTGGCCCTGCGCCAGTCGTACCTGTCCAGCGGATCAGCCACCGCCGCATTCTGGATCTTCCTGGCCTTCTACGTGCTGGCCTCGATATGCACCTGGTTCCGCTACGTCCGCCGGCCTGCTGCGACGGGCGTCACAACGGCCCCGGAAGACCGACACGCCTCGGCAATGGCCGGGTAATCACTTGGAAACACGAGAAACCTTCACTGAACCCATGAACGAGCCCGACTGGGCACCGCTCACCGGCTTTCGTGTGGCGGTGACCTCCGCCCGACGTTCCGACGAGCTGAGCGCGCTGCTGACCAGGCGCGGCGCGACGGTGACCAGCGCGGCCGCCATCACAATGGTTCCGCTGCCCGACGACGATGAACTACGCGCTCACACCGAGTCGCTCATCGCCGTGCCACCGGACATCGTGGTGGCCACCACGGGGATCGGCTTCCGCGGCTGGTTCGCCGCGGCGGACGGGTGGGGCCTGGCCGCCGAACTCGCCGACGCGCTGGGCAAGGCCCGCATCGTCTCCCGTGGCCCGAAAGCCACCGGGGCGCTGCGGGCCGCGGGCCTGCCCGAGGAATGGTCACCCGAATCGGAATCCTCCCGGGAAGTGTTGCGCTACCTCCTCGAACAGGGTGTGGCGGGGCAACGGATCGCCGTGCAGTTGCACGGGGCCACCGACGACTGGGATCCGTTCCCCGAGTTTCTCGACGAGCTGCGGGCCGCGGGCGCCGAAGTGGTGCCGATCCGGGTCTATCGCTGGCATCCCGCGCCACACGGCGGTGAGTTCGACCAGATGGTCGCCGGGATTGCCGAACGACGTTTCGACGCAGTCAGTTTCACCTCAGCCATGGCGGTTGCCTCGGTCTTGATGCGGGCCACCGAAATGGATATCGCCGACCGGGTGCTGTCAGCGCTGCGCACCGACGTCCATGCCATGTGCGTCGGCCCGGTCACCGCGCGACCGCTGGTCAGGCTGGGGGTGCCGACCTCGGCGCCGGAGCGGATGCGGTTGGGCGCGTTGGCCCGTCACATCACCGACGAGCTGCCGCTGCTACAGGCGCGGACCGTCCGGGTCGCCGGACACTCGCTCGAGATCCGGGGCACCTGCGTCCTGGTCGACGGCGCGGTCAAGTCGCTGTCGCCGGCCTCGATGGCGACCATCCGTGCACTGTCGCACCGGCCGGGGGCGGTGGTGTCGCGGTTCGATCTGCTCAGCGCGCTGCCGGGCACCGGAACCGATACCCACGCCGTGGAGACCGCGGTGCTGAGGCTCCGTACTGCATTGGGAGACAAGAACATCGTGTCGACGGTGGTCAAGCGGGGTTACCGGCTGGCCGTCGACGAAGCCGAGATGGCTCGGACACCATGAGCCTGGTCCTGGTGGCGCACGGAACCCGCAAGCCGGGCGGGGTGGCGATGATCGGCGATCTCGCCGCGCGGGTGTCCGACCTGCTGGGCCGGCCGGTGCACGTCTCCTTCGTCGACGTCGTCGGGCCGACCCCCAGTGAGGTTCTGACGTCCCTGCCCACCGACTGCCCGGCGGTGGTGGTGCCCGCCTTCCTGGCCGCCGGATATCACGTCCGCGTCGACGTACCCGCCCACGTGGCGGCCAGCGAGCACCCGGCCGTCACCGTCACCAAGCCGCTGGGCCCCTGCCCGGGAACGGTCCGGGTTCTGGCCGATCGACTCGTCGAATCGGGATGGCGGCCAGGCGATTCAGTGATCCTGGCGGCCGCAGGCACCTCGGACAGAAATGCCCAATCCGACCTTCGGCGCACCGCCGCGCTGCTGTCAGCGATGACCGGCGATCGCGTAGAACTGGCCTTCGCCGCCACCGGCGCGCCGAGTGTTGCCGAAGCCGTCTCCGCGCAACGCGGCCGCGGCCATCGCCGCATAGCTGTGGCGTCCTACCTGCTCGCCGACGGGCTTTTCCAGGACCGGCTGCGTGAATCCGGCGCCGACCTCGTCAGTGAACCACTGGGGACCCACCCCGGCATGGTCCGGCTGATTGCGAACCGCTTCCGTCGCGCCGGGGTACTGAGCCTGCCCGTTGCGGCGTAGCCGGATCGACCGCGCCAGGAGCGGCCCGGCCCACCCCGCGATCAAGAGAGCTCCGCCGGCACCCGCGACCGAGAACGTCGCAGATCGTCGCGCACTGACCATCGCCGAACATTGCTCGACGTAATCACTGGCCATGTATCCCGGCCCGGCGAGCGTGTGTTGATCCAGGTTCAGCCGGTCCTGCTGGGCGGCAACTTGGTAATCCGGATGTGCTCCGTTACCGCACGGGATGGGTTCACCGGCGCGATCCACGGCATTCAAACCCAAGGGCACCAACGTTGCCCCGAGTGCGCCCAGCATCGCTGCCGCCCCCACCAGATTCAATACCGAACGCCCAAACATCCCTTGTCAGCCCCTCTGACGACGCTTCCTTGAGAGGGAGTCTAAACACACCCAGCGAACTATTCTAGTTAGCCAGCGAGAGGCGCACCACACCTTTGATGACATTCACCGATGGTGCAATTCTGGCAAATTTCCCGGCGAAACCACCTCTGTACAGGTAGTTGACCGTTCAACTGAACTCTTCCGTCTTTGCCGGCGGCTCGCCGTGTCAGATCGGACCCGAATACTCAGCTATCGTTATCGCGATCATCGGGCGATTCGGCGGGAGTGCAGGTAAAGGTGCAGGTGACAACACCGGCGGGCGCTGCCCGCCACGGCGGCGTACTCGGCCGTGCGACCCGGTAACCGGGTCCCGGCCGAACGTCTGCGTGAACACCTGCTGAACACTCTGGCACGCACGTCCCGGCCGATGACGACCGCACAGCTACGCGACGACATGCACGAGCATTTCCGTGCACCGGTCGTGATCGAGTCCGTGTACCGCAATCTGACGGTGCTCGAACGACGCGGCGCCGTGGAGCGCCGCAAGCTCCAGGGGCGCGACGCCCACTGGAGCCGGGCGACCGATCAGGCCGCGAGCTGAACAAACCCGCCCGGCGTGACCCTGGTCCGGTAGACCGGGATCGCCACGGTGGTGTCATCGAGGCAACGACCGTCATCGAGCGCAAAGGCCTGCTTCTTGATCGGCGATTGCACCGTCGCGCACCCGCCACGATCACCCACGATCCCGCGGGACAGCACCGCCGCACCGGAGAACGGGTCGATGTTTCCCACCGCGTGCAACGAGCCGTCGTCGAGCCGGAACAGTGCCGCCTGCGAACCGTCTGGCAGCAGCACCGCGACGCCCCGGCAGGGCATCAGATAGTCATAGCGGCAGGCCGTCGTCCATTCCGAGAACCCGGGGGTGTAAACGTCTTTGCCGTCGTCGAGCAATGTCATTTCGCCTCCTGGAATCCACGGACCTTCGGCATCCCGATATCGGTAGCGCCCGGCACCTTCCGGCCGGCCCGCTCGGTGAACGTGATCGTCGGATCGTCCACGTCGGGCGCATTGACGAACGAGACGAAGCGGGAAAGCTTCTCCGGGTCCTCGAGCACGCCCTTCCATTCGCAGGCGTAGCCGGCGACGTGGCGCTCCATTGCCGCCTCGAATTCGGCTGCCAGACCGAGGGAGTCGTCGCACACGACCTCGCGCAGGTGGTCCAGTCCGCCATCAAGACCTTCCAACCAGGGGGCCGTCCTTTGCAACCGATCCGCGGTGCGGATGTAGAACATCAGGAAGCGGTCGATGTAGCGGACCAGTGTCTCGTCATCGAGGTCGCCGGCCAGCAGCTGGGCGTGCCGCGGTGACATCCCGCCGTTGCCGCACACGTAGAGATTCCAGCCCTGTTCGGTGGCGATGATCCCGACGTCCTTGCTCTGGGCTTCCGCGCACTCACGCGCGCACCCCGAGACGGCCATCTTGATCTTGTGCGGTGCGCGCAGGCCCCGGTAACGCTTCTCGATCTCGACGGCCATGTTCACCGAATCCTGTTGGCCGTACCGGCACCACGTGCTGCCCACGCAACTCTTCACGGTGCGCAGCGATTTGCCGTAGGCGTGCCCGGACTCCATCCCACCCTCGACCAGCCGCGCCCAGATCTGGGGCAACTGCTCCACCCGGGCACCGAACATATCGATACGCTGGCCGCCGGTGATCTTGGTGTAAAGGTCGAAATCCCTTGCGATTTCACCGATCAGGATCAGCTGCTCGGGGGTGATCTCACCGCCGGGCGACCGAGGCACCACCGAGTAGCTGCCGTTCTTCTGGATGTTGGCCAGGAAGTGGTCGTTGGAGTCCTGCAGCGAGGCCTGCTCACCGGAGAGCACGTGATCGGAGCTGGTGGATGCCAGGATCGATGCGACGGTGGGTTTGCATATGTCGCAACCCTTTCCGGTACCAAACTTCTCGATCAGACCGGAGAACGTACGGATCTCGGTGGCACTGATGATCTCGAAGAGTTCGGCCCGTGACTGGCTGAAGTGCTCACACAACGCCTTGGACTGCTCGACCCCCTCGGCCTCCAGCAACTGCTTGAGCAACGGGACGCAGGAGCCGCACGACGTGCCGGCCAGTGTGCACTTCTTCAGGCCGGGGACATCGGTGCAGCCACCACAGATGGCTTCCTTGAGATCGGCTTTGGTCACGTTGTTGCACGAGCAGATCTGCGCGATATCGGGCAGTGCACCGACACCGAGAGCCGAGGCCCCAGCCGCGCCTTCAGCGGCCGGTGCGATCAACGACAGCGGGTCGCCGGGCAGCTCGCTGGCGACCATCGGACGCAGCACCCCGTAGGCCGACGCGTCACCGACCAGGACGCCGCCGAGCAGCGTCTTGGCGTCATCGGAGAGGACCAGCTTGGCGTAGGTCTTCTTCACCGGATCGTTGACGACGACGTCCAGGCAGTTGGGCGTCCGGCCCTGGGCATCGCCGAAGCTGGCCACGTCGACGCCGAGCAGCTTGAGCTTGGTGGACATATCGGCCTCGGGGAACTCGGCGGCGCCGCCGAGCAACCGGTCGGCGACCACCTCGGCGCTGGTGTAGCCGGGGCCCACCAAGCCGTAGCAACGGCCCTCGATCGCGGCCACCTCACCTATCGCGTAGATACTGGGATCGCTTGTGACACACGATAAATCGGTCATCACGCCGCCGCGCTGCGCGATGTCGAGACCCGCTTGACGGGCCAGCTCGTCGCGCGGACGCACACCGGCTGCGAACACGATCACGCTGGCGTCGACGCTGCTGCCGTCATTGAGCGACACCCGCACCGAGTCGTCGGTCTGGGATTTCTTCAGCGGCTTGTGCCTCTGCACCGGTTGGATGCTCTCGGTGCCGACTCCGGTGTGCACCTCGATGCCGAGACCCCGGATCATCCGGTTCAGCAGTGCGCCGCCGGCCGGATCCAGCTGGGCCGCCATCAGGTGCGGCGACATCTCCAACACGTGGGTCGCCAGCCCGAACGCGCGCAACGCATTCGCGGCTTCCAGGCCGAGCAGGCCGCCACCGATCACCACACCGACCGGCGTTTTCGAGTCACGCGCGGCCAGTGCGCCGGCCCGGATGGCGTCCAGGTCATCAAGCGTGCGGTAGACGTGGCAGTGCGGCAGGTCGTGACCGGGCACCGGCGGCACGAAGGCATACGAGCCGGTCGCCAGTACCAGCGCGTCGTAATCGATGCTCTGACCGTCGACGGTCCGCACGGTCCTGCCGTCCCGGTCGATCTCGGCCACCGCACAGCCCAGCCGCAAGTCGACCAGGTCGTCACCGGCATAGTCGTTGCCCGGCAGAGCCAGCCGGCCCCGGTCCCAGTGCTCGGTGTAACCGGTCAGGCCGACCCGGTCATAGGCGGCGTCAGCTTCCTCGGACAAGACGGTGATCCGCCAGGTGCCCGCGGCGTCACGGGACCGCAACGCCTCGACGAAGCGGTGTCCCACCATGCCGTGTCCGATGACCACGACGTTCTGTGTTGACGACATACGGCGAGGTTAGGAACCTGAAGTTGCCGAAATGTCGCCCTGTGTGAATCGCCCGTCACGGTGTGCTCACGGTCCGCGCGCCGCACATGTGAGATTGCGGCGCGGTACGCCGGTCAGCCCAGTTGATGCGCCAGCGCCCGGCCGATGACCCGGGCAGCCTCGTCAAAGCGCTGCGGATCGGGCCCGGAAAAGTTGAGCCGCAGGTACGGTCCGGACGGCTCGGCGGGAAACCACTCATTGCCCGCCGCGACCAGCACCGACTCGGCCTCGCACTCACGCACCAGTCGCTGCAGGTGGATCGCATCGGGCAGGCGCACCCACAGGTGCAGCCCGCCGCGGGGCACCTGCTCCAACTGCACGCCGGGCGCATGCTCGGTCAGCGCGGCGATCAACAGGTCACGCCGGGCCCGCAATTGCTGACGCACGTCACGCAGATGCGTCCGCCAGGCCGGCTGGGTCACCACATCCAGCGCGGCGGCCTGCAACAACCCACTGACATACATCGACTCCGCACCGCGATCGGCCAGAATCCGGTCGCGCGCAGGACCTCTGGCCACCATCGCCGCCACCCTGATCGACGGCGACACACTCTTGGTCAGCGACCTCAGATAGATGACGTGACCCGCGTCGTCGGATGCCACCACCGGTCTGGAGGTGCTGTCGATGCCGAAATCATGCGCCCAGTCATCCTCGATCAGGAAGGCGCCGCGACTGCGCACCACCTCCAGCACCTGGCCGGTGAGTTCAGGATCCCATTGGGCACCAGTCGGATTGGAGAAATTCGGCTGGGCGTAGAACACCCGGGCACCACTCTCGGCGAAAGCGCGCGAAAGTTCCTCGGGCTCAGGCCCTCTCGGACCGCTCGGCACCGGCACCAACCGCACACCACACTGGGCCGCAGCCAGAATGGCTCCCCAGTAGCTGGGCGACTCGATCAACATCGGCTGCCCGAACCCGACCAGGGCCCGGAAGATCGAGCTCAGACCGCTCTGACTCCCGGGCAGCACGATCACCTCACGCGCTGTCGGCGCGGTCACACCGGCGCCGAACGCCTCAGCCAGTTCCTGGGCAAACCAGGCCTGTAGGTCGGGCCGGCCGGGTGCCGGCGCCGGGCTCAGCGCAGCGTCCCCGCGGGCGGCCCGCGTGATTGCGGTGCGGACAAGTCGCTGAGGAAGCAATTCGCTGACGGGATAGCCGGAGTGCAACGCGATCAGGTCGGGCGCGACGCTACGCAGCGGAGTCGACAGTGCCGGGATCCGCGCCTGCGGGGACCGCAGGGCGGCCGTCTGCCAGCCGTAGTCGGGAAGACGCGCGCTGCGCACCGCACGCACGAAGGTCCCGACCCCCGGCCGGCTCTCCACCAGACCCAGGCTGCGCAGTGTGCGCATGGCCTTGGCCACCGTCACCGGGCTGGCCGCATAGTCCGCCACCAGAGCGCGGTTGGACGGTAGCTGGGCACCCGGCGGCGCGGTGGTGATCCATTTTCGCAGGCCGGACACGATGCGCTCAGTGCTATCGTTATCCATGTTGATACAGAGTAGCGCTACTCGGAATAGTTCGTCGGCGCTATCCCACCCTGGCTTGTGGTGGGGATTGCTGGGCGTGACGGCCTTCTCGTTCACCATCGTGTTCACCAAGTTCGCCACCGGCGGACTGTCCCCGCTGTTCATCGGTGCCGGGCGCGCCGTCGTCGCCGCCGCCATCGCGGTGGCCGCCCTGGCGCTGACCCGGCAGGCACTGCCCAGAGGCGGGCAGTGGGTGCGGTTGGCCGTGGTGGCAGCCGGCGTCGTCGCAGGGTTTCCGCTACTCACCTCGTATGCGCTCACCGTGGTTCCGGCCAGCCACGGTGCCATCGTGGTCGCACTGCTTCCGGCCGCCACCGCGGTGTGCGCGGTACTCCGCGGACATGAACGCCCGCCGGCCGCGTTCTGGACGTTGGCCGCCGCCGGGGCCCTGGCGGCAGTGGTGTTCGCGATGGTGCACGGCGCCGGACTCGGCCATCTGAGCTGGCCGGACCTGCTGCTGTTCGGGGCGGTGCTTGCCGCGGCCGTCGGGTACGCCGAAGGCGGGTTGCTGGCCAGGGAACTCGGCGCCTGGCAGACCGTGTCCTGGGCCCTGGTGGTCGCGGCGCCGGTGATGCTGGGCTTGACTGCGCTGGCCGTCGTGCAGCAACCGCCGCACGCGACGCCGGCACAGTGGGCCGCGTTCGGCTACCTGGCGGCCGTCAGCATGTATCTGGGCTTCTTCGCCTGGTACCGCGGCCTTGCCATCGGGCCCATGACCCAGGTGAGCCAGGTGCAGCTGATCCAGCCGGTGATGACGATCGGCTGGGCCGCCCTGTTACTGCACGAACGACTGGCCTGGTCGACGGTGCTCGGCGGCGCCGTGGTCATCGGGTGCGCGGCGCTGGCCGTCCGCGTCCGACTCAGGTGATTCCGATCCGACATCGAAAGCCGGTGGAATCCCTTGGATTCCAACGGCTTTCGGATGATTCAGAGCTTCACCGGGTAATCTGAGCTGTACACGTCGCTACGTATCCGTCCGGGTGCCGGGGGGCCTTCGACCGACACCCAGGCCTCGGTCGCACCGTCCATCGCCGGTCCGGAGACAGTGATGGTGGCGGAGCCGGCCGCATCGGTGTGCAGCACTGCGCCCGCCACACCGGGATCTCCCGGATTGCACGTCGCCACACTCGCCCGCGGCAGCTGGATGAGCCTGACCCGGTAGTCGGTGTCGGCCGTGGCCGACTGCAGCGTCACCTGGGCACTTACCTGAGCGCCGTCAGATCCGACGTGGGCGAACCCGCCCCCGCTGCCCGACCCCATACCGTCGAGGAACAGCCCCTTCTGGAAATCGCACCCCCGGATGTGGTTCGACAACGGCACCATCGTCGTCGCCCCAGCCGGCGCCGCGCCGACCCCACTGAGCACCACCGCACCGGCGGCAACCAGTGTCACCACACTTCTTCTGCGCCAACCCATCGCTGCATCCCGCCTGCTCGACGTATCAGTGCGTCATTATTGGCACAGAACGCACGTCGAGAAGCGGCAGTTTGCACAAAATGGCCGATCGGCTCGGCAGGGGATGACTACCGCCAGCGCCCGAGCACCTCTTTGGCCCGCGCGCTCAGCACGGCCTGCAGGAACGGTCCGAAGGTAATGCGCCCCACGCCGATGGCCGCCAACGCGGCGAGGTCTGCGGAATCGGCCGGAACAGTCACGCTGACCGGCAGCGGCACCGCAGAAACGAAGCGCCCCAACCCTTCCGGGTCGGCCAGGCCGGCCGGGAACAGCGAATCGGCGCCGGCGGCCGCCGCCTCGGACAGGCGGGCGATCCCCCGATCCACACGATCGGCGGCGTCGCCGTCTTTGCGCAGGAACAGGTCGGTGCGCGCGTTGATCACCACGTGCACCCCCGCGGCATCGGCGGCCGCGCGCAACTGCCCGACCAACTCGGCATGCTCAGCCGGGCTGCGCAGCCGCTTGTCCTCCTTGTGCACGGTGTCCTCAAGGTTGAAGCCGACCGCGCCGACGTCGAGCAAGCCTTCGATCAGCCGCTCCGGCCGCTCGCCATAGCCGGATTCGATGTCCACCGACACCGGCACATTGACCGCGTCGGTGATCTGACGTACCCGGGTCAGCAGGTCGTCGAACGACATCACCTCGCCATCGGCCTTGCCGATGGACTCGGCCAGCGGGTGACTGCCCACCGTGAGCGCGGAGAACCCCTCGCCGACCGCCAGCCTGGCCGACCAGGCGTCCCAGACCGTGGGCAGCACAACGGGGTTGCCGGGTTGGTGCAGCGCCAGCAGGGCCGCGGCCCGCTCCTGCAACGTGGTCTCACTCATAGGTCCTCCAGGTGCTCAGATGTCCTGCTCAGATGTCCTTCGGCCGGCCGCGAAGCCGGCGAAACCAACACTACGACCCCGGTTCCCGGGGCTCATCTCGTCAACGGCAAGTCGAGGATCCTGACGTGATGCGCATCACGTCCCGATCGTGATGTGGCTAGCATTGGTTGTCGTACTGTGAGCCCCGACACCTTCAGCCCGAGGAGGTCACTTGTCCACCACCACTGAGTTCTCCGAACTGCACAACCTGATCGGCGACATGCGTCGTTGCGTCACCACGTTGGCGTCAAAGTACGGGGATTCCCCCGCCATGCGCCGCGTAGTGAACGACGCCGAGCGGATCCTCAACGACATCGAGCGGCTGGACATCGATGCCGAAGAGTTGGAGATGCGTCACGGCGTGACTCGACAAAAACCAGGCCGCGAAAAGATCGGCATCCCCGACACCCAATACGGCAGCGAGTTCTGGCAGGACGTCGCTGACGAGGGTCTCGGCGGATATCGCTGAGCTCACGGGCGCCTGCCGCCCGAAGCACAACTGAAACTGAAGAAAGGGAACCGTGAGCGCACCCACTGCTGACCGTCGCGCGACCGGGGTCTTCTCGTCCACACGAGCGCAGATCCCCGAGCGCACCCTCCGGACCGATCGGTGGTGGCAGTCGCCCCTGGTCGTCGATCTCGGCTTCGCCGCGTTCGTCATCTATGCGACTGTGCGCGCTTTCCTGCAGAGCAATTACTACGTACCGCAGTACCACTACCTGACGCCGTTCTACTCACCGTGCGTCAGCCAGGGCTGCACCCCCGAGGCCAGCCACTTCTGGCCACAGATCCTTCCCGACGTGTGGTGGCTGCCCTATGCGGCCCTGTCGCTGCCGTTCCTGCTGCTGTTCCGGCTGACCTGCTATTACTACCGCGGCGCGTACTACCGCTCCGTCTGGCAGTCGCCCACCGCATGCGCGGTCGCCGAACCGCACGCGAAATACACCGGCGAGACCCGGCTGCCGCTGATCATCCAGAACACCCACCGGTACTTCTTCTACATCGCCGGCGTCATCTCGCTCATCAACACCTACGACGCGATCATCGCGTTCCATTCGGACAAGACCGCCAGCGGCTTCGGTTTCGGGCTCGGCAATCTCATCTTGCTGGGCAACGTCATCATGCTGTGGGTCTACACGCTGTCCTGCCATTCGTGCCGTCACGTCGCGGGCGGACGCCTCAAGCACTTCTCCAAACACCCTGTGCGGTACTGGATGTGGACGCAGATCAGTAGGCTCAACGTCCGCCACAAGCTGTACGCATGGATCACGCTGGGCACCCTGATGCTGACGGACTTCTACATCATGCTGGTTGCCAGCGGAACCATCTCGGACCTGAGATTTATTGGTTAACAACCAATTACACAAATAAGGGATAAAGACTGCATGACTTCTCCTGATGCTCTTCGCGCAAGCGGCTCATCGGAACCTGATGGTCCTCGCGCAAGCGGCTCATCGGAACCTGATGGTCCTCGCGCAAGCGGCTCATCGGAACTGGAACGGCACTCCTACGACGTGGTCGTGATCGGTGCCGGTGGGGCTGGACTACGCGCCGTGATCGAGGCACGCGAACGCGGTCTGCGGGTCGCGGTGGTGACCAAGTCGTTGTTCGGTAAGGCCCACACCGTGATGGCCGAGGGCGGCTGCGCCGCGGCGATGCGCAACGTCAACACCAAGGACTCCTGGCAGGTGCACTTCGGTGACACCATGCGCGGCGGCAAGTTCCTCAACAACTGGCGGATGGCCGAACTGCACGCGCAGGAAGCCCCGGACCGGGTGTGGGAGCTGGAGACCTACGGCGCGCTGTTCGACCGGACCAAGGACGGCCGGATCAGCCAGCGCAACTTCGGCGGGCACACCTATCCGCGCCTGGCCCATGTCGGCGACCGCACCGGACTCGAGATCATCCGCACGTTGCAGCAGAAGATCGTCTCGCTGCAGCAGGAGGACAAGAAGGAACTCGGCGACTACGAGGCCCGGATCAAGGTCTTCCACGAGTGCTCGATCACCGACCTGATCAAGGATGGGGACCGGATCGCCGGCGCCTTCGGCTACTACCGCGAGACCGGCAACTTCGTGCTGTTCGAGGCCCCCGCGATCGTGCTGGCCACCGGCGGTATCGGCAAGTCATTCAAGGTGTCGTCGAACTCCTGGGAGTACACCGGCGACGGCCACGCCCTGGCCCTGCGCGCCGGGTCCGGCCTGATCAACATGGAGTTCATCCAGTTCCACCCGACCGGGATGGTCTGGCCGTTGTCGGTGAAGGGCATCCTGGTCACCGAGGGTGTCCGCGGCGACGGCGGAGTGCTCAAGAACTCCGAGGGCAAGCGGTTCATGTTCGACTACATCCCCGCGGTGTTCAAGGGCCAGTACGCCGAGACCGAGGAAGAAGCCGACCAGTGGCTCAAGGACAACGACTCCGCGCGGCGCACCCCTGACCTGCTCCCCCGCGACGAGGTGGCCCGCGCCATCAACTCCGAAGTGAAAGCGGGCCGCGGAACGCCACACGGCGGGGTGTACCTCGACATCGCCTCCCGCATGACGACCGAAGAGATCAAGCGCCGGCTGCCGTCGATGTACCACCAGTTCATGGAGCTGGCCGAGGTTGACATCACCAAGGACGAGATGGAAGTCGGCCCCACCTGTCACTACGTGATGGGCGGTATCGAGGTGGACCCGGATAGCGGTGGAGCCGGCACGCCCGGTTTGTTCGCGGCAGGCGAGTGCTCGGGTGGTATGCACGGCTCGAACCGCCTTGGCGGCAACTCACTTTCGGATCTGCTGGTGTTCGGCCGACGCGCCGGACTCGGTGCCGCCGACTACGTGCAGGCACTGCCCGAGCGACCCAAGGTGTCGGAGGCCGCACTCATCGAGGCCACCGAACTGGCGTTGGCGCCGTTCGAATCTCACGCGAACCCGGAGAATCCGTACACGCTGCACGCCGAACTGCAGCAGTGCATGAACGACCTGGTCGGCATCATCCGCAAGGCCGAAGAGATCGAGGAAGCGCTGACCAAGCTGGCCGAACTGCGGACCCGTGTGCACAACGTCAGCGTCGAGGGTGGTCGCGTCTTCAACCCGGGCTGGCACCTGGCCATCGATATGCGCAACATGCTGCTGGTCAGCGAGTGCGTCGCCAAGGCCGCACTGGCGCGCACCGAAAGCCGCGGCGGGCATACCCGCGACGACCACCCGGACATGGACGCCAACTGGCGCAACACCCTGCTGGTGTGCCGCGCGTCGGGCGAGGATCAGGTGGTGCCGGACGTGACCGTGACGCCGGAGCAGCAGCTGCCGATGCGGGAAGACCTACTCGCCACGTTCGAACTGTCCGAACTCGAAAAGTATTACACCGCACAAGAACTGGCCGAGCACCCCGATCGGAAGGGCTGAGCATGAGTGCCTACAACGCGAACCTGCGCGTCTGGCGCGGCGACGACACCGGTGGCGACTTGCAGGACTACACCGTCGAGGTGAACGACGGCGAGGTGGTGCTCGACATCATCCACCGGCTGCAGGCCACCCAGGCCGGTGATCTCGCGGTGCGGTGGAACTGCAAGGCCGGCAAGTGCGGATCCTGTTCGGCAGAGATCAACGGCCGCCCCCGGCTGCTGTGCATGACCCGGATGTCGACCTTCGACCCGGACGAAACCGTCACCATAACGCCCCTGCGGACGTTCCCGGTGATGCGCGACCTGGTGACCGACGTTTCGTTCAACTACGAAAAGGCCCGCCAGATACCGTCATTCACCCCGCCGAAGGATCTGCAGCCCGGTGAGTACCGGATGCAGCAAGAGGACGTGGAGCGTAGCCAGGAATTCCGCAAGTGCATCGAATGCTTCCTGTGCCAGAACGTCTGCCACGTGGTGCGTGACCACGAGGAGAACAAAGAGGCGTTCGCCGGCCCGCGGTTCCACATGCGGATAGCGGAATTGGACATGCACCCGCTCGACGTCGTGGACCGCAAGGACATGGCTCAGGACGAGTTCGGGCTGGGCTACTGCAACATCACCAAGTGCTGCACCGAGGTGTGCCCGGAGAACATCAAGATCACCGACAATGCGCTGATCCCGATGAAGGAACGCGTGGCCGACCGCAAGTATGACCCGATTGTGTGGTTGGGCAACAAGCTGTTCAGGCGGTAATCGCCGGAGTTCACCCACCGTTCGCCCACCGATCCCCAGGGGTCGGTGGGCAACATTTTTGGTGTGGCTGCCCCCAGCTAGCCGTTGCTAGGCTCAGCTGACATCACGCTCGCTGCGACGGGGGATACGCATGCAGTTGTCCGGACCTCAGCTGTCCCATGAGGACCTCCAACGGGTCGGCGGGACGGTCCAATACCTGCAGAACGCGCTGTCAGCGAAGATCGTCGGTCAGAAAACCCTGCAGCAATCCCTGCTGATCGGCCTCATCGCATCCGGCCACGTCCTGCTGGAAAGTGTTCCCGGCCTGGCCAAGACCACCGCGGCGAAGACCCTCGCAGAGAGTCTGGCCGCGCGTTTCCAGCGCATCCAGTGCACCCCGGACCTGCTGCCCAGCGACATCACCGGCGGTCAGATCTGGGACCAGAAGAACGGTGAGTTCAAGGTCTCGTTCGGACCCGTGCACGCCAACGTCGTGCTGCTCGACGAGATCAACCGGTCCTCGGCGAAAACCCAGAGCGCGATGCTGGAAGCCATGGAGGAGCGTCAGACCACGATCGGCGGAACGGTCTATCCGCTGCCCAACCCGTTCCTGGTGCTCGCGACGCAGAACCCGATCGACCAGGAGGGCACCTACCAGCTCTCCGAAGCGCAGATGGACCGCTTCATGCTGAAAGACATCCTCACCTACCCCACGGCCGAGGAGGAAGAGGAAGTCGTCGCCCGGATCGCCGGCGGGGTGTTCGACGCGCATCCGGAAGCCGGCAACGGGCAACTCGATACCCAGCGGGTGCTCTGGCTGCAAGCCATGTTCAAGCGCGTGTTCATCGACCGCTCGATCGTCAGGTACGCGAGCTACATCGTGAACGCGACCAGGTACCCCAAGAACTACCTGGAGCCCCAGCTGGCCGATCTCATTCAGTTCGGCGCCAGCCCGCGCGCCACCATCGCCCTGTGCCGGGCGGCCTGCGCCCACGCCCTGCTGGAAGGCCGGCCGTACGCGGTACCCGATGACGTCAAGGCCGTCGCCAAACGTGTTCTCCGGCACCGGATCATCCTGAAATTCCAGGCCTCGGCCCAAGGCATCACCCCGGAGTATCTCGTCGACGGTATCCTGCACCGCGTGCCGACGCCGTAGCGAGCCACGATGGGGGACATTCTCAACCGGGTCCGCGCCCAACTCAATTTCGACCCTCGGGCCGTCGGGATGCGGCTGCGGTCACACCGGGTGCTGGAGGGCGGCCACACCTCCTTGCAGTTCGGCCGCAGCGACGATTTCGTCGACCTGCGTGAGTACACCTTCGGCGACGACGTCCGCGATATCGACTGGAAGGCGTCGGCGCGCAACACCCACCTCGTCGTCCGCCGGTACGTCGCGGAGAAGACCCAGGAGTTCCTGCTGATCGCCGACACCGGGGCGAACCTGCTCGCCCACGCCCCCAGCGGGGAGAGCAAGCGCGACCTGGCGATCCTCTCCCTCGGGGCGGTCGGTCTGGTCGCCTCGGCGCAAGGGGACAAACTCAGCCTGGTCTACGGCGACGACCGAGGATCGTCCATCGAGCCGGGCAAGACCGGTGAGGACCATCTGGAGCAGATGCTGACCCTGCTCAGCCATGTCAGTATCGAGGTCGGCAATCCGTCCAACATCGTCAGGCAATTGGAGTTCGTCGCCGGCACCCTCGACAAGCGGTACTCGATCTACATCGTCTGCGATCAGCCACAGGTCACACCGGAACTCGTCGCGGCCGCGATGACGGTGCGGGGGCGCAACGCAATTCACTGGATCCTCATCGAAGACCTCGACATCCTCGGCCAACCGCGCACCGCGGACGAGGTACTCGACGTCGCTACCGGCAGAGCCCTTCTGACACCGTCGGTGCTGGGCGCCAAGGTGCTCGACGCGTACCGCCACTCCGAGGCCGCACGGATGGCCGAATGGCAGTCGTTCATCGCGCAACTCGACAGTCCGTGTGTGCGGATCGCGTCGCGAGCCGACATCGCCCCGGCCCTTTCCGTGCTGAGCGAGGGACGGCGCTGATGCACAGTTCACTCGAATTCCTGTTCCCCCCAATGACCTACTCGGTGTGGTGGGTCATCGGCGCTGCACTGCTCGTGCTGCTCGTCATCGGCTGGATCGTCGGGGTGATCGTGTGGACGCTGCCGATCGAGGTCCTACGACGCGTCCCGGTCCTCCGCGCCATCAGCTACCGGGTGCTGCGGTTCAAGTTCTCCCGATCCCTGAGCAAGGTTGAGCAGCAGCATCACGACGGTCAGCTGTCCACCCGCGATGCATTCCACGAAATCAGCCGAATCTTCCGAAATTTCATCGACTTTCGTACCGGCTATCAGGCGCGACGCATGACGGCCACCGATGTCGCGCAGAGCCCCTTGGCCGGTGCTGCCCTGAATGTCCTGGCCATGACCTATCCGGGACAGTTCGATGAGGCCGACCCGCGCACCGTACCGAGTGTGGTCGACGCGGCGCGGACGGCGGTGCTGACATGGACCTGAAATGGCCCCTGCTTCTGCTACCGATCATCGCCGGTATCGGTGTTGCGGTGTGGTACGCGACGCGACGCACACGGTACGGCTGGCAGGGCGAATTGCCTTACCTGGCAAGGTCGTACCGCCTCACCACGCTTCCCGAGTATCAACGCGCGCTACGCCTGCACGAACGCCTTTCCGTCGCGGCCCTGGTGATGGCGATCATCGCCGTCTTCATGCTCATCGGCGCGACCGTTCGACCGACGAAGACCTACGAACCCCAACTGGCCGGCTCGGACACCCCGCACGTCGACATCATGCTGTGCTTCGGGCCGTACTACAGCATCACCATGTCCGACGGGTTGGCCATCGATCAGCTGATGACGATCTTCCGCGACAAGGTGGACGGGTTCGGCAACCAACGCATCGGAATGACCAAGGAGTTCTATCGCAACTTCCCGGTCACCTCGGACCTCCCGTGGGTGTCACAGCGACTCGGTGAAATCGCCAAGGTTGCCCAAGGTGCGTCGTCGAAAGACGATCCCACTGCGGCCTATTCGACAGACACCGAACTTTTCGACCGCATTTCCGCCCGGGGCACGATCAACGACACCCTCGCCATGTGCGCCATGGGTCTGCCCGCGGTGGGGTCGGACAACGGTCGCGGCCGGGCGATCATCTACGTCGGCGATACCAAGAGCTACAGCGACACTCCCCCGACGTATTCCGACGCCATGCTGGCCGGGATCGTCAAGGACGCCAAGATCCAGGTGAACACCATCGTGCCCGGCACCCTCACCGGCGAGTCAGTCGACAAGCTGGTCAAGGATTCCGGCGGCCGGCAGTACCTCTACACCGAGGTGGGCGGGTTCAACGACGCCCCCACTCCGAGGAAGATCGACAATCAGAAGGACGAGCTGTCCGGTGCGGTCGACAAAATCCTGTCGAACCCGCCGCAGTCCACCCTGGATGACGAGCGCAAAGAAGAACTGCATCCGTTCCAGTGGGATGTTCCGGACATTCTGCTGCAGATTGCCTTGATCGCGACGGTCGCGCTCGCCGCGGCACGATTGGGGATGCGGCTGTGAAACTCAGTGTCGCCCCGGTGTTTCCGATCTGGCTGATCGTCGTGCTCGCACTCCTGGCCATCGGCCTGCGGGTTGGGGCAACCATCGCCACGTCCCGCAGGCAGGGCAGGATGCCGGAGCGAAGGGCATGGCTGCGGCTCGGTATGGCCGTGCTGGCGATCGTCTGTCTCGGGCTGGCGGCCACCCGTCTCGGTGACGAATCCCGCGCCGAACGCCCGCCCCGGCTCACCAGCACCGCAGAGGAATCGAACATCAACGTGTTCCTGGTGATCGACCGCTCGGCGGGCATGACCGCCGACGGTTTCGGCAGCTCGGGATCGACTGATTACCGAGACCTCGAATCACGTATGAAGGGCGCCATCAACGACGCCCAGGTGGTACTCACGAAGTATCCGGACGCCCGGTTCAGCGTGATCTCCTACGCCGACACCGCCCGCGTCGACTGGCCGATCTCGCGCGACGAGTGGAGCCTTGCGCCGTTCCTGCAGAACTTCAAGCCCTATGGGGACCGGTCTGCCGATGCAGTGGTGAAAACCAATGTTGCGGCAGCTAATTCGCTGCTGAAGGAACAACTCAACGCCGCATCGCGCACGTATCCCGGATCTGCGAATCTGGTCTTCGTCTTCGGCGCGGGCAGCGATCCCGGCGAGTGGGCCTTCGACATCCCCCAGGCCCAGGTGTCCGGCGGAGCCGTGTTCGGCTACAGCACCAACGAGGTCAAACCGCGGATCTACGCCGGCGCCAACTACGACACGGTCGACGTACCGCTCAACGAGGAGGCGCTCAACACCGCGGCCGACAGCCTGGGGATTCCGTTCCACAAACGTGAGCGCGGACTGTTCAGCGCCGACGAACTCCCCTCGGCTGCGCCCCAGGCCGTCCCCGCCGACCCGGTGATTCCCAAAGTGCCGCACCCGGACCGGACCGAGTTCTACTGGTTTTTCACTGCGATCGCCGCGGTGCTGCTCGGTGTCGAACTGTACGGACTGGTGGGACACTGGCTGAGGCGCAAACGGGGGGCGGTATCGAAATGACGCAAACGCTCCCACCTGCCGAAACCGGCCAGGCTCAAGAGCCCGAGCCGACAAGGCCCGCCGGCAACCGGCCCAGCCGCCTGCGGTTGCGGCGCAAGCTTCTGCTGTGGTCCATACCCGTGCTTGTCCTGCTGCTCCTGTTCGCAGTCAAGGTCGCCAGCGTCGGCATCCTCGGCAACAAGCTCCCGCGCCAGTTCGCGGCCCGCGATGACGGCGCCATGCAGAACACCTTGGAGTGGATCGATGTCGGCAACTTCGGGCGCGGTTTCCGCGAGAAGCTTGCTGCCGGAGACCTTCTCATGCTCCGCGGTGACATCCCCGGTGCCTTCGAAGAATTCAAGGCGGCACACGAGAAGGAGCCGAGCGCGTGTCCGCCGCGCGGCAACTTCGCCCTGGTGTCGGAAACCCTGAGCGACAACGAACTCAAACAGGGGCACTTCACCAAGGCCCGCGAAATCCTCACTCCCGCGGCGGAGGCGGCCAAGGGCGACACCGGATGCTTCACGACGTTCCCGTCCGCGAGCGCCGACGTCCGCGCCTTCGTCGGCGAGACGCCAGAGCGGTTGTCCAACAAGCTCGCAGCGCTCAAGGCCGGTGCCCTCACCAAGACTCCCGACGGCTACGACTACAAACGGGCACCCGGCGGGGGCATCGACTTCACGGAGTCCAAAACCGGGCCCTGCCCCTACGTGGACGACGAATCCCGCATGAAGGAATGCATCACGCTGCGCGACCGGGAGGTGGCGCAGAAGACCGAGGCCGCGAAGCAAGCCAAGGAGCAGGAAGACAAGGCCAAACAACAGCAACAGCAGCCACCCGCTGACCCCAACCAGCCGCCACCGCCGCCACCGCCGCCACCGCCGGGTCCCCCGGCACCCGGGACAGGCCCAGGCACCAAAGCCAACGGGGCACCGCAGTATCCCGACCACGTGGAGCTTCGCAAGGCCGGCCAGCCCGGCTACTGCGAACCCGACGGGACACCGCTCGGCCGACTGACCGCAGCCCTGTGCGACACGGCAGGACCGCAGCCGTGACCGGGCCCGACGGCGCGCCGAACCAGTGGTCGTATTCGGCAGCTCCCAGCGCCGCGAACCCCCGCAAGCTGTCCCGGCGGACGATCATCGCCGGAAGCGTCGGGCTCGCGGTCGTGGTGTTGCTCGTCGTGGCGCTGGTGGCCTGGTTGGCCTGGCCACGGTCGGCCCCCGTCGAGCAGGCGGACAGTCCCCATGACCGCAAGCCGTTGCTCAGTGACAAGCCGCCGACGATGATCCTCAACGCGATCGACTTCAACTCGCTGTATCCGCCGGGCTACACCGACTACGACTCGTCCAAGTCGGTGCGGCAGTCGGACGGCACCTACGACCCGGACCGGGAATACACGGAGACGTCGTCACCGCCGGGGTGTACCTGGAAAGACGATCCCATCGAAACCGGCAAATACGATTTCACCTTCAACGAGAAAAAGGACCCGGAGCGGTACGAGCACGCCCGCATCTCGCGGTTGATGTTCCCGGTCGACGATCCAGGCGGCAACAAGGCACAGGATGGGGATGACAGGACGTCCTTCGTGCTCACCGTGTTCCCCGCCAAGGATCCGAACAGCCTCGACTACGCCCGCCAGTGGTATGAACGCTGCCAGAACGCGAAGACGACCACGACGGTCACGAAGTTCGGGCAGGTCGTCGAGACCACCACAGGCACGGTCGACAACATGGTGACCAATGCACCCGAGTCGGCGGCCGACGACTCCTTCGCCGTGACCACCAGCAAGAAGGACGTGTGTGACTACTACGGCCTGGTCCGGGGAATGATCGTCAACGTCGCGTGCCCACCCATCCAGAAAGAGGCCGGCGCCCAGTTGTTCCGCAAGGTCATCATCGGCTTGCAGGAGATCTGAACCGCACGCCGGGATTCGGCGCGTAGGCTCAAGAAAGCAGCCAATCAGCGTCGAAAGGCAGCTTCATGAGCATGGGACAGACTCACAGCGTCACCGAGATCCGGACCGCGATCCGGGAGCTGTCACTCCGGGCCGACCTGGCCCGGAAAGAGGGCCGCCCGGACGATGCCGGCGAGATCGAACAACGCATCGCCAAATACCGCGACGAACTGGCCGCACGGCCCTGAGTCGGTGATCCGAAGCCCGAAGGCGCCGGGAGGTCAGGCGCCGAGCTTGCGGAATGTGCTGCGGTGGAACACGATTGGCGCGACATCGGCATTGACGGTGATGTCGCTGACCCGCAGCACAACGATGGTGTGATCGCCGGCCTCCACCAACTGCTCGATGGCGCTCTCCAGCCACACGCTGGTTCCGTGGATGAACACGGCGCCGGATTCGCGCGACTCGGTCTCCAACCCGGCGAACCGGTCCCCGGTCTTGGCGGCAAGCGTGCGGGCCGCGTCGTCATGGGATTCGCCCAGCACGCTGATCCCCAGCGACGGGAGGTCCTTGAGCTTGGGCCAGGTGGTCGAAGAGTTCTGCACACAGAACGACACCAGCGGCGGATCGAGCGACACCGGCACGAAGGTGCTGGCAGCCAAGCCGACCAGAGTGCCCTCTACCTCGGCAGCAATCGCGATGACACCGGACGGAAAGTGGCCGAACGCCTCACGCAGCGTTGTCGGGCTCAGTTCTGTTGCGCTCATAACACCTCCATCTTCACACAGCGCCTTCTCATCCATGATCCGACCTCAGCCGTGCAGCGCCCGGCCCAGTCACGGAATATCGTCGTCTGCCCGCCAGAACCGATGCAGACTGTCCCGCACCGCACCGCGGCGCTCGACATGGCATGGAACTCCTTGGGCGGCAACGCCATCTGAACGGGCGCCGTCGACGGACCGCCGAACCAGGTACCGCACTACTGCAATCTCACGCAGCGCTGGGCGCTCAGGCGTCCAACCGAGCGAATTCGTCCTGCCGATACTGTTCCGCGCAGGCGGCGCGGCGGATCTTGCCGCTCGTCGTGGTGGGTATCGACCCCGGAGGAACCAGAACGAGATCTCCGACATTCAAGCCGTGCGCATTGGAAATCGCGGAGGTGACATCGCTCTTGATCGCGGTGAGCCAGTGCCCCGCCTCGACCGGGGACTCGCCTCGCTTCTTGAGCTCGATGACGGTGACCAGCTTCTCGGTGCTGTTCACCGGAACCGAGATCGCCGCGACCCTGCCCCCGGTGATCTGCTGGACCGTCGCCTCGATGTCCTCGGGGTAGTGATTGCGCCCGCGGATGATCAGCAGATCCTTGATCCGACCGACGATGAAAAGGTCACCGCCGGAGACGAAGCCCAGGTCACCGGTTTTCAGCCACGGTCCGTGGGCTGTACCCGGCGACGGGTCGACGAGGGTGGCACCGAAGCACTGCTGCTCCTCCGGTGGCCTGCTCCAGTAGCCGGCCGCGACGTTGTCGCCGTGCACCCAGATCTCTCCGACCGCGTCCGGCGGGCATTCCCGGTTGGTGTCGATGTCGACGATCCGCACCACGGGCGACTGCGGCAGCGCGTACTGGACCAGCGCTGTGCCGGCTCTGGCCGCACAACGGCGAGCGCGGCCCGCCGCCAACTCGTCGACATCGAAATGAACATCCTCCGCCGACTCAGACCACGTGCCGGTGGCCACGAAGACGGTGGCCTCCGCCATCCCGTACGACGGACGCAGCATGTGGTCCCGGAAGTTGAAGTGCGCGAACCTGTCGGCGAAGCGCTCCAAAGTGGCAGGCTCCACACGCTCGGCGCCATTGATGATGCCCACCACCCCACCCAGGTCGAGTCCGGCGAGGTCCGCATCCTTGGTCTTGCGGGCGGCGAGGTCGAAGGCGAAGTTGGGCGCTGCCGAGAAGGCAGAGGGATTCTCGGCCAGCGCCCGTATCCAGCGGGACGGCTTCTCCAGGAACGCAACCGGGCTCGTCAACGCAGCGCGATAGCCGCTCAGGATGGGTGCGCACACACCCAGTACCAGCCCCATGTCGTGATAGAAGGGCAACCACGACACGATCGTGCGGTTCGCCGTCGATTTGCCGTCCGTATCCGAGAAGAAGCAGCGCATCAACTGCTCGAAATTCGCCTGCAGGTTGCGGTGCGAGATCATCACCCCGGTCGGCAACCGGGTAGAACCCGAGCTGTACTGCAAATACGCCGTATCGGGGAACTCGACAGTGCCGAAGTTCGGAGCGTCGCCGTGTCCTTCCTGCGCATCCACGTCCAAGGCGTCGATCTGAACGATCTTCGGTGCGGTGTCCAGGCGTGACTGATCCACGTAGTCGCCGACATCCTGCGCGACCGCAGAGGTCGTGAGGACAACCGACGGCGCGGTATCGACGAAGACCGCACTCACCCGGTCGTGGGTCGAGCCGCGGTGGGGCAACGGAAGCGGAACCGCGATCAACCCGGCCTGCATGGAACCGAGGAACGCCAGGATGTACTCCAGGCCCTGCGGGGCGAGGATCACCGCCCGGTCGCCGACCGAACCGTTCAGGCGGATCTGCCGTGCGACATTCATCGTCCGACGGGACAGCTGCGACCACGTCACGGTCTCGGAGACCCCGGCCGGGTCGTCGGTGTACTCGGTGAACGTGAAGGCCACGTCGTCCGGACGCAGACTGGCACGTCCGTGCAGCATCGAGAGAATGGTTGATTGGGGCGAAGTCGTCGTCAGCGTCATGTCACGTCCGTACTAAATCGTCGAATCCGTCGGCTCGCGCGCCGCTGTCAGTGTCCGCCGGACAACAGGGACAACGCACCGTTGGCGATCTCCGACATGGGGTCGGTGCCACCGCCGAACGTCGCGTCGTTGGCCGGTGCGGTGACCTCCGCGGGGTCGAAACCATGCACCGGATCCACGGTGATCGGAGCGGTGGCCGGGTCGTCGTTTCGCGAATAACCCGCGTTCACCCGGGGCAGCAGTATCGCGTCCAGCTGATTCAGCGTGCCCTGGTCATATCCGAGGTACTTGAAGGGCAAGACCAAGGGAAGGTGCTCTTCGGGTACCAGGTACGTCGTCGTCGTCGCACCCTTGGAGTTGACCGTCGTCCTGATGTTCTGCGGCGGAACGTTGCTCGGATTGGTGAAGGCGATCGCGGTGTGACCGGTGGCCAGGCCGGCGACCGCATTGATCACGCTCATCCAGTTGTCGGGCCGGTCCGGCCAGTCGGCGATGCTGTCGTAGGCCGAGATGAACTGGTCGGTGTGGTACTGGCTCTCCACGGGCTCCGGGATGCGGTAGTCCATGAACGGCACGACGCTGCCGACCGGGAAGTTCTGGGTCAGGAAGCTCTCCCCGAAGGGATGCTTGGCGATCGGGTCGCCGAACGTCGCGAAGGACAGTTGGTCCGGCGGCGGGGCCGTCGGATCGTTGGCCAGTCGCGCCTTCACCGCATTGAGCACGAGCGCGCCCTCGGACAGCCCCATCGCTCTTCCCTTGCCGCCACTGCGGATGGCGGCGTCGAGGTTTCCTTCTCCCTCGTCGACCGACTCGCCGATGCTGGGACCGTCGAGACCCAGACCGGGATAGATCTGCTCTCCGATCGGCCCGATACCAGGGAAGAGACGCTCCAGGGTGTGCCCCTGAACCTGCCCCGCGGGGTAATCGACCTTCACCCGTTTCATGCCGGGGAACCACTGCTCACCCGTCATCCGGATGTACTCGTCATAGGGAATACCGAGGACGTGGGCGCCACCCAGGGCGTACGCGGTCCCGGGGTCTGCCGGTGCGGGCGCACCGCCGTTCGATGTCCCGGGGGCCTGGGTGTCATCGGCGGCTGCCGATCCAACGCCGAAACATCCTGTGACACCGGCAGTTACCAGGACCGTCAGTCCTGCGAGTAGCTTCTTCATCTTGGCACCTGCCCGCTTTGCTTCGTTTCGAGTTTTCCATACATCACGTGTGCGCGCTTCCTGCCCTGGTCACGCGCTGGTTGCCGGTGTGCGTAGCGATTTCTGATCGCCCATTCGTGACGGCCACCAGTTGGCCTTGCCGATGAGCGCAGCGATGGCCGGCACCGTGATGGTGCGCACCACGAAGGTGTCCAGCAAGATGCCGACTCCGATCACGAAGCCGCCCTGCACCACCATGCCGATGCTGGAGAACATGAGACCGGCGACCGAGGCCGCGAAGATGAGGCCCGCCGCGGTGATCACCCCTCCGGTCGAACTCAGTGTGCGAATGATGCCGTACCGAATGCTGTGCGGAGACTCGTCCCGCATTCGCGACACCAGGAGCATGTTGTAGTCGGCTCCGACCGCGACCAGCACCACGAAGGCCAACGGCGGCACGCTCCAATGCAATTGCTGGCCGAGTAGCGATTGGAACACCAGCACACTGATGCCCAGTGCGGCCAGGTAGGAGATCACCACCGACGCGACGAGGTAGATCGGCGCGACGATCGAACGCAGCAGCAACATCAGGATCAGCATCACGACGACGAGGGTCCCGATGATGATGAACCGGATGTCCTGCTGGTAGTAGTCACGCGTATCCCGCAGCCCGGCGGGGAAACCGCCCATCGATATCGAGGCGTCGGCGAGCGTGGTGTTCGGCTGCGCGCCCCGGGCTATGTCCTGGATCTCGTTGACCTGGTCCATGGCCTCGGGACTGAACGGGTTGAGCTTCGTCTGCACCAGATACCGCACCGACCTGCCGTCCGGCGAGACGTACGCCGCGGAGGCCTTCTTGAACTCCTCCATGTTCAGCACCTCGGGCGGGATGTTGAACCCCGCCTGCGCCGGATCTGCGGCGTCGCTACGCATCGTCAGCAGAAATGCCGAGGCCTGGTCCAACCCAGCTGAGATCACCTTGACCTGCTTGACGAGTTCGTCCACCCCGCCGGCCACTTCGCGACTTCCACCGGCCAGACGGTTGGCGCCGCTCTGCAAGTCCTTCAAGCCCGACTGCGGACCGCCGGGCTTGTTCATCCCCATGGCATTGGCCGCCTTGGTGACGCTGGCGAGTGCCGCGTTCAGCTTCTTGACCGTGGCGTTGAGAGTCTGCCCGGCGCCGACCCCCTGGAGCTGGTGCGCCAGATCGTTGATGTTGTCGAGGCTGCCGTCCTGGTTCGCGTCCATGAGCCGTTGCATCTGGATGCGGCTATCACTGCACGAGGGGTTGGCATCGCAGACCGCATTGCCGTTCAACGCCATCAGCACCGGCCCGATCCAGGCGAATATGTTCTTGACGGCGGAGAAGTTGTAACCCATGGAGTTGGACAGCGCGTTGATGCTGTCGACCAGCTTGGCCGCGGTGTCGACGTCCTTCACGAGCTTGTCGCCACCGTATTCAGTGCGCACGGAGGAGACCGCGTCGACCGCGCTCTGGAGACTGGGCGCAATCTGGTTGATCTGGGTGCGCACGTCGGCGAGGCTGCCGGCCAGCGTGTTGGCCCCGGCCGACAGTCGGTTGAGGTCGCTCGAACGCTGGTCGATCTGGGTGGAACCGTTGGCCAGCCGGTCGCCGACGATGCCGGCCTGGAAGGTCGCCCGGAATTCCGCGGGTACCTCACCCAGGGGCCGGGTGATGCCGCTGACCAGGCCGACGTCCGGTAGCTGGGCGACACGCGAAGCCAACTGCTCCAGGTCTGCGAGACCACGCGGTGAGCGCAGGTCGTGCGGTGACTGGATGAGGATGTATTCGGGAATGGACTGTGCGATGGGGAAATGGCGTTCCACCGCGGCGTACCCGATCGAACTCGGCGCCGACGCGGCCACCACCTTGCGATCGTCGTAGTTGTAGCGGGCAAAGATCGCGGCGCCGGCCAGCAGCGCCAACACCAGAAGGCTGGCGACGAGATGCGGAACCGGTCGGCGAACGATGCGGATTCCCGAACGCCGCCAGAACCGCGCGGTCAGCTCGCGCCGGGGCTTGACCCAGCCGCGGGGCCCGACCAGGGCCAGGATGGCCGGCAACAGGGTCATTCCGGCCAGATACGCCACGCCGATACCGATCGCGGCCGACACCCCGACCGTTTTGAACACACCCATTTTCGTGAAGCTCAGCAGCAGGAACGTCAGCCCCACCGTCGCGGCAGATGCGGAGATCACCTTCCCGATCGACATCATCGCGGCCCGAACGGCCTGGTCGAAATCGTTGTCCGATCGCAGATAGTCGTGATAACGGCTGATCAGAAAGACTGCGTAATCCGTGCCCGCACCGGCCATGATCGCACTCAGAAATACGACGGACTGGTTCGAGACACCCGCACCGGTCAGCTGGGAAAAGCCCGCCACCAGTGCCTGCGCGATAAGCAGGGACGACCCGATCGTGATCAACGGCAGCAGCATCGTGACAGCGCTGCGGTAGACCAACAACAACACGGCCAGGACCAGGACGGCGATCGCGATCTCGATCGGGAGTCGATCGTTCTCCCCCGCGACGGTGAGATCGGCGGCAGTGGCCGCCGGACCGGTGAGATGCACGGCCAGCGGGCTGCCGGCCGTGCTGAGCTTGACGATGTCGGAAACCCGGTTGAACGAGTCCATTGCCCGCGGTGTGCCCAACTCCCCCACCAGGCCCACCGGGAGTACCCAGGTGGTCTTGTCCTTGCTGGTCAGGAACTGTCGCAGTTGTGGGGTGCCGATGAAATCCTGCACGCTCTCGACATCAGTCACGTCGTCGCGCAGCGCGTCCACAAGCTTGCGGTAGGTCGCCTCGTCTGAGGAGCCCAGCCCGTTCTCGTTGATCAGGGCCACCAACAACAGGTCGTTGTTGCCCGATTCGTGGAACGCCTCGGTCATCTTCTGAGCGGTGACGCTCGACGGCGCATCGTTGGGCAGGATTGCCAGCGGGTGCTTCTCGGCCATCGCGCCGAGGGAGGGGAACGTCAGCGGCAGGGCGATCAGCAGTGCGGCCCAGGTCCCGATCACTGCCCAGGGCCACCGCACCACAAAATCGGCTAACCGTCGCATGTCACCCTCACCTTCACCTTGAAGGCGGAGCAAAGCGGAAAATCGATGACCATTGTTTGCTCTCCGCTACGCGACCCGGCCCCAGTGCCCGCTGTCAGCAACTCGTGACGACACCGATTTCATCGCCCCCAAGTAGCGGGTGACCGACTTCTTGGCGACCGGGTTGTCGGGATGCATGATCGCCATGACCGTGCCTTCGCCGTACCGGAAGATGTAGATCGTCAATTGGTATGAGAACCGGTTGTCCGGATACATTCCGATGTTGTTTGCCAGCCCCATGTCGCCCGCCGCGAGGATGGCGTTGAGCGGCGCCGCTCCACCGTGCAGAAAGTTCGATACCGGGAAGTTCGGCTGTGGCCAGTTCAACCACGGCGCCAACTCCAACACGCGGTAATACGGAACTCTCGCCATGTCCAGGCCCGAATCGAAAGACTGCTGCGCCGCCCAGGCCGCATCGTTGAAAGAGGCCGCCGCCACCGGAACGGTGATCGGTATCAGTCCGGTGAACCAACCCTGTGTCATGAAATTGTCGCCGCCTGTGCGGGAATCCCTCGGCGTGAGGCCGTAGTAGGTAAGCGCACCGGTGAACTCGTGCTCTACCAGGCCCAGACATGCGAACAACCCACCGACAAAGCGGGCGCCGGCTGCCGCGCATGCACCGTCGAAACGTTCCGTCTGTGCCGGATCCATCAGGACCTCAGTGGACCAGGCGCTGCTGGTCGACTCGTTCGGATTCCCCAGTGGCAGCGGGAATTCCGGAAATCCGTCCCGGTTGTTCTCGGCGAAGTCGATCCAGGCACGCACTCCAGGCGATTCCAGGGTCAACGCCGACGTGTACTCACGCTCGCGGATACAGAAATCATCGAAGCTACCTGCATCAGGAAGCGTGAGGGCCTGACCGCTGCCGCTCATCGCGGAATACATTCCGTTGGCTTCCATCATTGTGGTGCCGATCAACGTCGCGTCTCCGTGGACGTGATCCATGGCAGCGAAGAAAGTGAAGTGTTCCTCGTTCTGGATGATGCCGAACGTAAAGCAGCCCCATTCCAGGGGATTCGGTATGCCCACGACGTGAGCGTGAATTTCGTCGACGGTCAAGTTGCCCTGGTCGACCGGCACAAACTCGATATCGGACGGGTTTTCGATTGCATGCCTGACGAATTGGCCGTCATCGCCTTCTTTGAACCAACTCCGGAATGTGTCGTGCCTGCGCAGGTATGTATTCACGGCGTGGTCCATGGCCGAGATATCACATTGTCCAGCAACCTCACAGCTAGCGATGATCTGCCGCGAGAAGTTCAATCCCGCCGCTTTACGCTGGCTGTAATTACGCAGATGTTGGCCCTGCATGTAGCTAACCGGCACCGAGCTGACCGGTGCGCTTCTTGCCGTTTCCTGAGCCGCGGCCGTCGGATGCCAGGAGGTCACCGAGCCAGGGCTCAGCGACCATTCATCAAGTGCGCCAACAGTTATCTTACCGATCCGCAAAACTCAGGCCCTCCCAGTAGTGCTCTGCGCACGGCCACTCTCCGGGCCGGCGGGACCCCCCGGGGCATCAACATACCCGTCGTTCCACCAAGACGGCTCAGAGAGCTTGCTGAGGGAAGTTTGACCGGGCAAGGGGAGTCGCGCGCGCCACAGGTTCGCATGCAATAGTGGATCGAAGTTGATCTTCAAGCGCTTTCGGGGGGTGCGCGGAGGTGTAGTTCTGCACGCCGATGCGAGGAGGACAACGGGATGAAATCCGTTGAACGTCCAGACGAACAGTTCGCACGCTTTGCCATCGTTGGCTATGCTGCGCGTTTTCCAGGGGCCCCAGACGCCGACGGTTTCTGGGACCTGCTGAGGACGGGACGCGAAGGGATCTCCGACGTACCCGAAGACCGCTGGGACGTCGAGGAATTCTTCGATCCGGAGCCCGGCACACCAGGCAAGGTGGTGACCCGCCGTGCGGGTTTCGTTGATGACGTAACCGGATTCGACGCGCCGTTCTTCGGCATGTCGACACGCGAGGTCCGGTTGATGGACCCGCAGCACCGGCTCCTGCTGGAAACCGCCTGGCGCGCGGTGGAACACTCGGGTACCGCGCCAACAGCATTGGCTGACACCAACACTGGCGTGTTCGTGGGTCTGGCCACCCACGACTACCTCGGAATGGCCTCTGACGAGCTGACTTACCCCGAGATCGAGGCCTACATGGCCATCGGGACTTCGAATGCCGCGGCCGCGGGCCGGATCAGCTATCGATTGGGTCTGCAGGGACCCTCGGTCGCGGTCGATACCGCGTGCAGCTCGTCGCTGGTGGCGATCCATCAAGCGTGCCAAGCACTTCGCTTAAACGAATGCGATCTCGCCCTGGCCGGCGGTGCGAACGTCCTGCTCACACCCGCCACCATGATCACTTTCTCCAGTGCCCACATGCTGGCACCGGACGGCCGGTGCAAGACGTTCGACGCGGCTGCCGACGGCTATGTGCGCGGCGAGGGCTGCGGCGTCATCGTCATCAAGCGCCTCGAGGACGCCGTCCGCGACGGTGACCACATCCGGGCCGTGATCCGCGGCAGTGCGATCAACCAGGACGGCGCGTCGGGTGGATTGACGGTGCCCAACGGCGTCGCTCAGCAGCGCGTCATCGCTGATGCGCTCAAGCGCGCCGGCCTCGAACCCAAAGAGGTCGACTACCTGGAAGCGCACGGCACCGGGACATCGCTGGGTGACCCGATCGAAGCCCAGGCCGCAGGTGCGGTACTCGGCACCGGACGCGAACCCGGGCAGCCGTTGTTGATGGGCTCGGCCAAGACGAACATCGGCCATCTGGAGGCCGCCGCCGGCATCGCGGGCGTCATCAAGGTCGTCCTGTCCCTCGAGAACGAGTTGCTGCCGCAGCACCTGCACTTCCAGAACCCGTCGCCGCACATCCCGTGGGACCGACTCGCGGTCGAGGTGGTCAAGGAGGCCACCCCCTGGGAGCGCAACGGCACGCCACGCATCGCGGGAGTCAGCTCGTTCGGATTCGCCGGGACGAACGCCCACGTCATCCTGGAGGAAGCGCCCGAACCGGCGGCAGCTGGTCCGGTGGAGCAGCCCCAACCGGAACGGTTCGGCATTCTCCCCCTCTCGGCACACACACCCGCCGCATTGGTGCAGGTCGCTGAGCAATATCGCGATTGGATGAGCGCTCACCCCGAGGCCACCCTGGCCGACGTGTGCCACACCGCGGGGGTCGGACGGGCACATCTCGAGCACCGGGCAGCGCTGGTGGTCGATTCGAGGGAATCCGCCATCGAACTACTCGGCGCGCTCGCCGACGATCGCCCGGCGCCGGGCCTGATTCGCGGCGAATCCCACGACAAGCCCAAGACGGCCTGGCTGTTCACCGGCCAGGGCAGCCAGTACGCCGGCATGGCCCGGGAGCTGTTCGATTCAGAGCCGGTATTCGCCGAGACGCTGAAGCGCTGCGCGGCGGCTGTCGCCGACAAGCTCGACAAGCCCCTGTTGGACGTGATCTTCGATCTGGACGCCGCCGATGAGCGCTCGCGTGAAGAACATGATGCCGAAGCGACACTGCGCAGGACCTCGTATGCACAGCCCGCCCTGTTCGCAGTCGAGATGGGCCTGGCCCGGCTCTGGCAATCGTGGGGCTTCGAACCCGACGTGGTGCTGGGTCACAGCGTCGGCCAGTACTCGGCCGCATGCGTCGCGGGCGTGTTCGGTCTGGAGGACGGCGCCCAGTTGATGGCCGAACGAGGTCGCCTCTTCGGCAGCTTGCCCGCGGGGGGCCGCATGGTCGCGGTGTTCACCGCCGCCGAGCGGGTAGAGAGCCTCATCGACGAGTTCCCCACGCTGTCGGTTGCCGCCTACAACGGTCCCAACACGGTGCTGTCGGGGTCCGCGGAGGAACTGGAGAGGGCCGTCGCCGGACTTACCGCCGACGGCGTGCGGTGCGACTGGCTCGAAACCAGCCACGCATTCCACTCGGCGCTGCTGGATCCGATCCTCGACGAATTCGAAACGTATGCAAACCGTTTCACTTTCAACGCACCACAACGGATTCTGATCGACAACCGCACCGGCGCGGCGCTGGGCAGGAGCGTGAAGCTCGATGGCGCCTACTGGCGCAGGCATGCCCGCCAACCGGTGGAGTTCGCCAAGAGCGTGCGCACCCTTGCCGACATGAACTGCAAGCTGCTGGTCGAGATCGGGCCACGGCCGGTGCTCACCGCCACGGCCCTGGGGGCTTGGCCCGACCAGGCCACCGCGCCGCGGGTGATCGCGTCACTGCGCCGCAACACCACCGACCAGCGGCAGATCACCGAGGCCGTCGCCGACGCGTACGTCCTGGGTCACCTGCCCGAATTCAGCGCGTTCCGGCACCCGCACGCGCGGAAGCTCGATCTGCCCACCTACCCGTTCGAGCATCGCCAGTACTGGTATCGGGACAATCGGGAAGAGCCCAACCAGCGACAGCACGTTGCCGGTCCGCGCACCCAGGCCGTTCGCCTTCTCGAAGACGGCCGCCTCGAGGAACTCGCGACACTGCTCGACGGCGCGGGCGGTGACGGTCAGACCCTGGACGTGCTGACCAAGCTGGCAGCGCAACACAACCGCCAACGATCGACCGAGTCCATCGCCGACGACCGCTACGAGTTCCGCTGGGAGAAAGCGGTTACTCCGCTGTCGGGCGCGGACTCCGGAGAGTCGTTCACCTGGCTGCTCATCGGTGAGCAGACCCCGGCGGTCCAGCCACTGGTCGACGCCCTGACCTCGCGCGGGCAGCAGCACCGGTTCCTCGCGCTGCCGACGTCCGACGCGGACACCGATCAACTTGCAGATGCGTTGCGCACTGCGGCTGCAGACGGTTCAACACTTCGCATCCTTCACGTGGCAGCCCTCGACGGGGAACCGGAAGCCAAGACCGTGCCCTCGATGAGGTCACTGCTGCGGATGCAACACCAAATCCTGGCCGGAACGCGACGTCTCTTCCGCGCCGCGGCCGAGGCCGACCTGAGGGCTCCGATCTGGCTGATCACCCGCGGCGCACAACACGTCACCGATGCGGACACCGTGGCGCCGGAACAGAGTGCCCTGTGGGGATTCGGTCGCGCCGCGGCGCTGGAGCTCCCGCAGCTGTGGGGCGGACTGGCCGACCTGTCCGAAGGCGGTGCCGGCGAGTGGACCGCGCTGCTCAACCGGATCACGACGTCGGCCGACGCGGCCCGGCGGGAAGACCAGATCGCGTTGCGCGATCAGGCGGTCTATGTCCCCCGGCTGGTTCGCCGGGAGGACCTGCCGAGCGGCACACCGTTGGAACTGCGTGGTGACGCAACGTATCTGGTGACCGGCGGACTGGGTTCGATCGGCCTGGAGATCGCCGGATACCTAGCCGCCCACGGCGCCAAGCACCTGGTGCTGACCAGCCGCCGCGCGCCCAGCGAGGCCGCCACGCAACGCATCACCAAACTCGGCGACCAGCACGGCTGCGACATCCGCGTGGTGGCTGCCGACGTCGCCGATGCGCACGACGTCGCACGCCTGTTGAAGACCGTGGCTGCCGAGCTGCCGCCGCTGGCGGGCATCGTGCACGCCGCGGGCGAGCTCGGCACGACCCCGCTGGCCAACCTGGACGACGACGAGGTAGATCGCGTCTTCGCCGGGAAGGTCTGGGGTGCCTGGCATTTGAGTGAAGCAGCGGCAGAGGCGAAGCTCGACTTCTTCATCAGCACCTCGTCGATCGCCTCGGTCTGGGGCGGATACGGTCAGACCGCCTACGGTGCGGCGAACGCCTTCCTCGACGGACTGGCCTGGCGACTGCGCGAGCAGAATATCCCGGGGACCAGCGTCAACTTCGGTCCATGGGCCGCGGGTATGGCCGACGCGGAGTCTCGTGCGCGGCTGGATCAGCGTGGTGTCCGGACACTGCCACCCGCCGACGCACTGGCCGGGCTGGCCGACGTCGTAGCGGCTTCCTCGGCGCAGGGAGTCGTGGCCCGGATCGACTGGGCCCGCTTCCTGCCGCTGTACCAGCAGGCGGGCCGGCGGGGATTCCTGGCAGAGCTGGAACGTGAGGTACCGGCACAACTTTCGAACGCGGCGCCCACCACTGCATCCGGCAAGACGCAGCTGGTCGAACGCCTGGCCAATGCTCCGGTGCAGCAACGCAAGAAGCTCCTGACCGACCACCTGCGCGACGCTGTCGCAGAGGTGACGCGCGTGGACTCATCGGAGATCCGCGAGGACGCCGGGTTCTTCGACCTCGGCATGGACTCGCTGATGGCCGTCGAGTTGCGGCGCCGCATCGAGCAGGGAGTGGGCGCGGAGATCCCCATCACGCTGGTGATGGATTACCCCCGGATCTCCGACGTAGCCGAATATCTGCTCGGCGACGTGCTCGGACTCAACGAACAGGCCAAGCCGGCGCCGCAACCGGCAGCCGTGACAGCACGCACGGACGAGCCCATCGCGATCGTCGCCGTGTCGTGCCGCTTCCCCGGCGCACCCAACCCGGAAGCCTTCTGGGACTTGCTGTCCGGCGGCGTCGACGCCATCAGGGAAGTACCCGAAGACCGATTCGACATCGACGAGTTCTACGACCCGGACCCCGAGACAGCAGGCAAGACCTACACGCGCTTCGGCGGATTCCTCGACGGCATCGACGGATTCGACCCCGAGTTCTTCGGCATCTCCCCGCGTGAGGCCGTCTGGATCGAGCCGCAGCAACGGCTGATGCTCGAAACGGTCTGGGAGGGGCTCGAAAGGGCCGGGTACTCGCCGGCCGCGTTGCGCGGTAGCCGGACCGGCGTCTTCGCCGGGGTGGCCGCCAACGAGTACGCGCACCTGCTGTCGTCGGAGTCGATCGACAAGATCGAGCCGTACTTCATCACCGGCAATGCCCTCAATGCCATCTCCGGCCGGGTTGCCTTCGCACTCGGATTCGAAGGCCCGGCAATGGCAGTCGACACCGCGTGCAGCTCGGCGCTGGTGGCGATCCATCAGGCCTGCCAGGCGTTGCACTCCGGCGATTGCGACCTCGCCTTGGCCGGCGGAGTGAACGTCCTTCTTTCCCCGGTGACAGTCGTCGCCGCATCCCGCGCACGCATGCTCTCCCCCGTCGGGCGGTGCAAGACCTTCGACGCCTCCGCGGACGGCTACGTACGCAGTGAGGGCTGCGGCGTTCTCGTGCTCAAGCGGCTGAGTGACGCGGAGCGCGACGGAGACCGGATCTGTGCGGTCATCCCCAGCAGCGCGGTGAACCAGGACGGTGCGTCCAGCGGCTTGACCGTGCCCAATGGTGGTGCACAGCAACGGCTCATCGGAACGGCGCTGGCCCGCGCCGGGTGGACCGGCGGGGACGTCGACTACCTCGAAGCGCACGGGACGGGAACCCCGCTCGGCGATCCGATCGAGGTCCAGGCGGCTGCGGCCGCCTACGGCACCTCGCGTGATACCGACCGGCCGCTGCTGATGGGCTCGGTCAAGACCAACATCGGTCACACCGAATCCGCCTCGGGCGCAGCGGGTCTGATCAAGGTCGTGTTGTCGTTGCAGCATGAAATGCTGCCGCAGAGCCTGCACTTCGACACCCCGTCGCCGCACATCCCGTGGGATTCACTGCCGGTACAGGTCGTGGACAAGGCGACCCCCTGGCAGACCAACGGCCGGCCGCGCCGCGCCGGCGTGAGCTCGTTCGGGTTCACCGGCACAAACGCGCACGTGCTGATCGAGGAGGCGCCCGCACGACCGGCCGCCGCCGCCGCCGCCGCCGCCGAGGAACATCCGACCGACGAGGTCGCGACGGAGTCGCCGGCTCCGGCCGAGCAGGTCGCTGTGCTGGCGCTGTCCGCGCGGTCACCGGAAGCACTCGTGGCGCTGGCACAGCGTTACGAAGGGTGGCTGAGTGCTCACCCGGACGCCGACCTCACCGACGTATGCCTGACCGCCGGAACCGGGCGGTCGCACTTCGAGCATCGGGCTGCGCTGGTCGTGGATTCGATCGAGGAGGCGCGCCAGGGTCTGGCCGACCTGGCCGACAACCGGACGCGACCAGGTGTGGTGCGTGGCGAGCACACGAACCAGCCGACAACGGCATGGTTGTTCACCGGGCAGGGCAGCCAGTACCCGGGGATGGCACGCGAGTTGTTCGACACGGAGCCGGTTTTCGCCGAGACCGTGACGCGGTGCGCCGACGCGATCCGGGGCATGCTGCCACGTCCGTTGCTCGAGGTGATGTTCGCGACCGGTAGCGGTGCGGCAGAAAGCCTGCGGGACACGTCATATGCACAGCCGGCGCTCTTCGCCGTCGAGATGGGTCTGGCGCGGCTGTGGCAGTCATGGGGCATCGAACCCGATGTCGTGCTGGGCCACAGCGTCGGCCAGTACGCGGCCGCATGCGTCGCCGGGGTCTTCAGCCTGGAGGACGGTGCCCGACTGATGGCCGAGCGGGGCCGATTGTTCGGCAGCCTGCCCGAAGGTGGACGGATGGTGGCGGTATTCGCCGACCCCAAGCACGTCGAGGAGATCGCCAACAAATTCCCGCGGGTTTCGGTCGGCGCCTACAACGGGCCCAACACCGTGCTCTCGGGCCCGGGCGACGACCTCGAGGAGATCGTCACCCAGTTCGGTGACGAGGGGATCCGCTGCACCTGGCTGCAGACCAGCCACGCGTTCCACTCGGAACTACTGGATCCGGTGCTCGATGAGTTCGAGGCGTACGCAGCGCAGGTGCAGTTCGCCGCACCGACGCTCCCCCTGGTCTGCAACCGCACCGGAGCCATCCTGACGGCCCAGACCCCGCTCGACGCTCCGTACTGGCGGCGGCATTCGCGTCAGCCGGTGCAATTCTCCGAAAGCGTCCGTACGGTCGCGGCACTGGGCTGCTCGGTGTTGATGGAGATCGGGCCGCAACCGGTGCTGACCAGCGCGGCGGTACAGGTATGGCCGGAGCACCTGGCCGCACCGCGGGCGATCGTCTCCCTGCGCAAGGGCATCGGCGATCGGCGCCAGGTCGCCGATGCGCTGGCCGCAGCCTATGTCGGCGGCCACCGACCCGACTTCGCAGCGGTGCAGCGCAAGCCCGGCCACAAGATCGAGTTGCCGACATATCCGTTCCAGCACCGGCGCTTCTGGCCCAAGTCGGCCGGGATCGCCATGGACGGCGGGGTCGGATCGGCGTCCGCCGGGATCCAGGGCAGTGCAAAGGATCTCGCGTCCGGCGACTCGGTGTACACCAGCAGGATCTCCGTCAAGTCGCAGCCGTGGCTGTCCGACCACGTCATCTACGGCACCGTCGTCGTCCCCGGCGCGACGTATGCCGCGATGGCGTTGGCCGCCGTCGGCACCCCGGCCCACGCCAAGGACGTCTTCTTCTACGAGCCGATCATCCTGCCCGAGAAGAGTTCCCGCGAAGTGCAGCTGACCCTGCATCCGCTGGACGACGGCGGTGGGTGGAAGTTCCAGGTGCACAGCCGCCCCTACGGGGAACGTGACGCAGATTGGTCGCTGAATGCCGAAGGCACCGTTGTCGCCGGCGTGGGCGACAGCACCGAAGATCCCCCCACCGAGGAAGATCCGATCGACGAGACGATCGAGCGGTTGAACCGGATGCGTCCGCAGGAGCTGTTCGAGACCTTCGCCGATCTGGAATTGGCCTGGGGCCCAACCTGGTCCGGTTCCCTGAAGTCGCTGTGGCTCGGTGAGGGCGAGGCGATCGGCGACATCCTGGTCGGCGAGGAACTCGCCGAACAACTCGGAACCGAGCCGATGCACCCGGTCCTGATGGACCTGTGCACGGGCGTCGCCTTCCCCGCGTTCCCCGCGCTGCTCGCGGCCGAGCAGGGCATCAACGATCTGTTCCTGCCACTGCGGTACGGCCAGGTGACGTTGAAGGAGAAGATGCCCCGGCGGTTCTACTGCCGCGCCAGGTGGCACGAGAGCGCCCTCGACAGCGAAACCCAGGTCTTCGATCTCGACTACATCGATCGGGATGGCCGTCACCTGGGCGGCATTCGCGAGTTCACCGTCAAGCGCGCACCTCGCGAAGCATTGCTGCGTGGTCTCGGTGGCGACGCCACCCGGCTTCTGTACACCCTGGGCTGGCATGAGGTACCGGTGCCGCCGTCGGAGCCTGGGGCCGAAAACGCAAGCGGCACCTGGCTGGTCGCCGGATTCGACGAACTCGCCGCCAAGGTGCCGGGCTGCATCCCGCTCAACCGGAACGCCGATCCGGAACTCCTCGGACAGGTACTGGCGCAGGCTGCAGAGCGCGGTCTGCCGTTCTCCGGTGTCGTCTGGCGCGCCGCCACGCCGAGTGCACAGGAGGCCGGCGCCGATGGCACCGCACGCCTCGAGACCGAGATCGAGAATCTGCTGAGCGCCGTGCACACGGTGCAGGGCGGTTCACAGAACGGCAGTGTGAAGCTTCCGAATGGTCTGTGGATCGTCACCGAGCGGGCCGTGGCCACCGAATCAGGTGAGCCGGTGGATCCGGTGCAGGCGGCGCTGTGGGGATTCGGGCGCACCACGATCAACGAGGAACCGGCGTTGCGCGCCAGGCTCATCGATTGCGACGGCTCACCAGAGGCCGTACAGGCGCTGGCGAATCTGCTGGCCACTCCGGTGGATGAGCCGGAAATCGCTGTGCGGCAGGGCAAGCTGCTGGCCTCACGGCTGTTGCCGTGGGCGCGCAGTGGGCATCTCACGGTGCCGCGCGGGAGCGATTACGTCCTGGCGCCCACCGAACGCGGTGCGATCGACAACCTGCGGATCACCGAGAAGGAGGTGCCCGCGCCGGACGAGGGTTATGTCCAGGTACGGGTGGAGGCCGCGGGGATGAACTTCCGCGATGTGCTCAACGTCCTCGGCCTGTACCCGGGCGATCCGGGGCCGATCGGCGGCGACTTCGCCGGCATCGTCACGCAATTGGGTGACGGTGTCACGGGGCTCGAGGTGGGCCAGCGCGTCTACGGCTCCATGCAGGGCGCCTTCTCCAGCCGGTTCAACGTGCCTGCGCAGTTCCTGGCGCCGATCCCGGACGGGGTGAGCGGTGTGGAAGCCGCGACGATTCCCGCCGCGGCGCTGACGGTTCGGCTGTCGTTCGACTGGGCCGACCTGAAGCCCGGCGACAAGGTACTCATCCACGCGGCCAGCGGCGGCGTGGGCCTGGCAGCCATCCAGATGGCACAGGCCAAGGGGGCGACGGTGTTCGCCACGGCCAGCACCTTCAAGCGGTCGACGCTACGCAAGCTCGGCGTCGAACACGTCTACGACTCGCGCACAACGGATTTCGCCGAACAGATCCTGGCGGACACCGACGGCAAGGGCGTCGACGTGGTCCTCAACAGCCTGACCAGTGAAGGGTTCATCGAGGCGACGCTTCGGGCCACCGCGCAGAACGGCCGGTTCGCCGAGATCGCCAAGCGCGATATCTGGACTGCTGAGCAGATGGCCGAGGTCCGCCCCGACATCGCCTACGAGATCGTCGCGCTGGACACGGTGATGCTCACCGAACCCGACCGCATTCGCGACCTGCTCACCGAGGTGTCAGAGGGGCTGGCCGCAGGCGAGTGGACGCCGCTCCCCGCGGAGATCTACCCGCTCACCGAGGCCAGGGCCGCGTTCCGCCGCATGCAGACCGCCAAGCACATCGGCAAGATCGTGCTGCAGATCCCGACCGCGTTGCAGCCGAAGGCCGATCGGACGTATCTGATCACCGGTGGCCTCGGCGCGATCGGCCTGCACACGGCGAGCTACCTCGCTCAGCTCGGGGCCGGCGACATTGTGTTGACCAGTCGGCGCGCACCCGATGCGGACGCGCAGAAGTTGATCGAGGAGATCACCGACCGCTACAAGACCCGAATCCACGTCTTCACCGCCGACGTCGGCGACGAGGCCGAGGTCGCGAAGCTCCTGGAGCGGATCCGGGCGGAGCTGCCGCCGCTCGCCGGTGTGGCACATCTGGCCGGCGTGCTCGACGATGCGCTGCTGGGCCAGCAGAGTTTGGAGCGGTTCCGGACGACGTTGGCGCCCAAGGCCTTCGGTGCCGGGCACCTGGACCGGTTGACCAAGGACGACGAGCTGGACTTCTTCATCGTGTCCTCTTCGGTGTCCAGCTTGTTCGGTTCACCCGGGCAGTCCAACTACGCGACGGCCAACGCGTTGCTCGACGGTCTGATCGCGCAGCGCAGGGCGCAGGGCCTGCCGGCCACGGGCATCAACTTCGGACCCTGGGGTCAGGGCGGCATGGCATCCTCGGAGGCGGCGACCGCGAATATCAGTGCTCAGGGCCTGATTCCGCTGGATCCGTCGGCGGCGCTCGCCGCCCTCGCCGAGGTCGTCGCCAATGGGACCGGCCAGGCGGCCGTCATCAAGGCCAACTGGCAGCGGGCCGCGAAGGTGCTGGGAAGCTCGCGTCCACCGATTCTCGATCTGGTGTTGCCGAGTGCCGTCGGTGAGATCGTCGGTGACAGCGAGGTTCTCAAGCAGCTGCTCGAGATCCCGGTGCCGCAGCGTGCCGGGTTCGTGACCGAGTTCCTGCAGAAGGAGGTGCAGAACTTCCTGCGCCTCGCCTCACCGCCGGCCGCAACCAGCCGCTTCCTGGATCTCGGCACGGACTCGCTGATGGCGATCGAACTCCGCAACCGGCTGCACACTCAGTTCGGCGGCAAGTTCACGCTCAACGCGACGGCGGTGTTCGACTACCCGACCATCGGAGGGCTGGCCGAGTATCTGGTGGGTCAGCTGCCCGATGCGGAGTCGTCGGAGTCAGCGGAATCTCCGCAGCAGGAGGAGCCGCAGCAGCCGCCCGTGGCGGAAGCCGCGGCGGAGACACCTGCCGAGGCTGCCGAGGAGCAGTTGGCAGACTGACCCTCGCGCGAGAAGACGCGGAGGTACCCGGAAACGCTGGTTTTCGGGTACCTCCGCGTCTGGTCGGCAGGAAAAATCAGGACATGCCGGCTGCCGCTCCACAGCTGACGTGCATCGGAAGGCAATCTGCCCAAGGCTGATTGACCACCATGTCGTCGACGTAGCCTCGCTCGAACTCGCCGGTGGCAGCGTCGACGAGCCGGTACTCCTGTCGCTTGATATGGATCGGTTGCGAATCGAGGATCACCACGCGAACCTCGCCCGGCTCGAACCCGCAGCGCCGTTGCATCGCCTCGACCAGACACTTGTTGTGCACGTGGCCGTCGCCGGAATTCCAGCCGACGAGCATCGCACAGACCTGCTCGCCCTCGCAGATGTTGTAATCGGCTTCGTCATGGCCTGTCATCGCCCGGTGTGCCAACGTGAACAGCGCGCGCCCGTGAGTATCGCCGCGGCACTGCGCGGCACTTTAGATTTGGGCGGTCAGCAGATGCTTGCGTCAGCAACGGTGGGGGTGAGCTCGCGCCACATTCGAGTAGCGAACTACGCAAGCAACTGCGGTCTGTGTGGCGCAATCTGATTGCAGCGGCGCACAGAACCGTGCGAAAGGGAGCGCTTGCGTGGAGGGATCTGCAGATGAATGCCTCAACCGCCAACACGTCTTTCGTCGTAGCCGGCATGTCGCTACTGGGTGTCATGTTCACGCTGGTGTGGAATGCCGCGCAGCAACGGCGGCTCGCCGAACTGCAAGCCCATCTGGCGCGGGAGCAGGAAGCGCAGTCGAAAGCAGCTCAGGCCGCACGCCTGGTAGCCCGATTCCGTGATCCGTTGCTGGAGTCAGCATTCGACCTGCAAAGCCGCCTCTACAACACCCTGAGCAAGCGGGGCACCTTCAGCTGGCCGAATGACAGCTACTACCTACCGAGCAGCCTGTTTCTGGTCGGACAGTTCTTCGGCTGGGTGGAAATTCTGCGGCGTGACATGTTGTATTCCGATATCGCAGACGTCGGAGAAGCGAAGGAGCTCATCGTCCGGGTTCGCAAGATCCAGGACCTCTTCAGCCAAACATCGAGCAAATACCAAGATTATCGGTACATCTATCGCGTTGAGCAGCGGGCGATCGGCGAGATCATGATTCAAGGCGACGGCAACGGCGCGGCGCTCGGCACCACTATCGGCTACGCGACCTTCCGGTGCCGCCTCGACGATGACCAATTCGCACGGTGGTTCTCGCGTTTCGAGGCGGGCCTGCAAACATCACCTCAACCGGACAACCCCGACCGACTCAGAGCGATACAAATCGCAATGGTCGACCTCCTCGACTTCCTTGACCCCGATCACGAGCGCTTCCCCGACAATCGCGATCGTCTCGCGAGCGATGTCGCCGTCGGGTGATCAATCAGATCCAGCGGGTCGCCTCCACCTCGGCTGGAAGCGGTGGGTGCAACGGCACGTCGAGGCCGTCGTAGATGCCGGGCTTCTGGGTGGCCAGCCAATCGATCGCACCGAGCAGACGGTTGGCCGCGGTGGTGTTGCCGCCGTCGGCGCGAGTCCCGCCCGGGACGTCGGCGCGAACCACCATCGTCAGTTGCGGATCGCCGTCGATGATGACGCGGTGGTCGCCCACGCCCTCATCGGGCTCCGGCCAGTCCGGCGCACAGGCCGGGTCGATGCGGGTGATGTGCTCGATGACGACCCGCTCGACACCGCCGGCCCAACCGATGACCTGGAGGCGGAACGCGCCCTGCGTACCGGCCTCGAACCGGCCCATGACGTTGTCGACGGCCTCGGTCAGCGGCAGCCGTTCGACCGTCTCGGTGATCTCGTCGATCTCCAGTCCGAGGCCGCGGCCGATGAGCCTGACATTGCCGCCCCACACCATGGTCGGGATCGAGGGCAGCAGCATCATCGGCGTCTCGTCCATCGAGCCACCGAAACCACACAGCACCCGCACCGAATGCGGCTGGTTGTAGGTGGAGTAGTCGAAGATCTCCTGACACCGGATGGTCCGGATCCGGGTACACAGCCCGGCGGCGATCACCGCCAGAGCGTCATTGCCCCAACCCGGGTCGACGCCGCTCACCAGAAGGGCTGAGTTGCCGGCCGCCGCGGCGTCCGTGAGCCGCTCGACCCACTCGGCCGGAGCCGACGCCGGGTCGTAGAGCGAGTACAGCGACGGGGTCACCACTTGTTTGCCCGCGCGCAGGCATTGCTCGATTTCGGCGATGGCCTCCTCCGGACGGATATCGCCGGAGGACATGTAGGCGACCGCGTCGCACTGGGCGAGCGCCGCGTCGACGTCGGTGGTGGCGATGACACCCGTCGGGGCGTCGAGCTTGGCGAAAGTCGCAGCGTCGCGACCAGCTTTGTCCTCAGATGACGTGATGACTGCAGCCAATTCCAGCCCCGGGAATGCCGTGGCCGATCGGATGGCTGTCGCACCCATGTTTCCTGTACCCCACACCGCGATTCGACGCATCCGCCCACCCTAATGGTGATATTCGTGAGGATCGTCACATTGTGACGAAACTGCAGACCAGAGGCGTTTTGACCAGGGGGTACAAGCTTCGATCAACCACTGGGTTGGTTAGCCCGCAGAAATTGCTCAGAGTCTCTTTGCGTTGAAGTTACCGAACGGTATAGTTGGCCGCAGTTACTGGTGGGTAACTTATCCCGAGTACCCAACCTCAGGTGGCATTCTCACAAGGAGGAAAAGTGAGCCACTACAAGAGCAATGTCCGTGACCAGGTCTTTAACCTGTTCGACGTCTTCGGCCTCGACAAGGCCCTCGGCGCCGGTGACTACACCGACCTGGACGCCGATACGGCCCGCGAGATGCTCAGCGAAATGGCTCGCCTGGCTGAAGGCCCGATCGGCGATTCGTTCGTCGACGGCGACCGCAACCCGCCGGTGTTCGATCCCAAGACTCACACCGTCACGCTGCCCGAGCCCTTCAAGAAGTCGGTGCGCGCAGCCATCGACGGCGGCTGGGACAAGGTCGGCCTCTACGAGGAGCTCGGTGGCGTGCCCGCCCCCAAGGCTCTGCTGTGGGCGCTCAACGAGCACATCCTCGGCGCCAACCCCGCCGTGTGGATGTACGCCGGCGGTGCCGCCTTCGCGCAGATCTTCTATGACAACGCCACTGAAGAGCAGAAGAAGTGGGCCGTCCTGGCCTCCGAGCGTGGCTGGGGCGCCACCATGGTGCTCACCGAGCCCGACGCCGGTTCGGACGTCGGCGCCGGCCGCACCAAGGCCGTCAAGCAGGAAGACGGCTCCTGGCACATCGACGGCGTGAAGCGGTTCATCACCTCCGCCGATTCCGATGACCTGTTCGAGAACATCTTCCACCTGGTGCTGGCCCGCCCCGAGGGCGCCGGCCCGGGCACCAAGGGTCTGTCGCTGTTCTTCGTGCCGAAGTTCCACTTCGACTTCGAGACCGGCGAGCTGGGCGAGCGCAACGGCGTGTACGTCACCAACGTCGAGCACAAGATGGGCCTGAAGGTTTCGGCCACCTGTGAGCTGACCTTCGGCCAGCACGACAAGCCTGCCGTGGGCTGGCTCGTCGGCGAGGTGCACAACGGCATCGCGCAGATGTTCGACGTCATCGAGCAGGCTCGAATGATGGTGGGCACCAAGGCCATCGCGACCCTGTCGACCGGCTACCTCAACGCTCTCGAGTACGCCAAGGAGCGCGTGCAGGGTGCCGACCTGACCCAGATGATGGACAAGGGCGCCCCGCGCGTCACCATCACCCATCACCCCGACGTGCGTCGCAGCCTGATGACCCAGAAGTCCTACGCCGAGGGCATGCGCGCGCTGTACCTGTACACCGCGACCTTCCAGGACAAGGACGTCGCCAAGACGCTGCACGGTGTCGAGCCCGAGCTCGCACACAAGGTCAACGACCTGCTGCTGCCGGTGGTCAAGGGCTTCGGCTCGGAGCAGGCCTATGCCAAGCTGACCGAGAGCCTGCAGACCCTGGGCGGTTCCGGCTTCCTGCAGGACTACCCGATCGAGCAGTACATCCGCGACGCCAAGATCGACTCGCTGTACGAGGGCACCACTGCCATCCAGGCGCAGGACTTCTTCTTCCGCAAGATCGTCCGCGACAAGGGCCAGGCGCTTGCGTTCGTGGCCGGCGAGATCGAGCAGTTCATCAAGAACGAGACCGGCAACGGCCGCCTCAAGACCGAGCGTGAGCTGCTGGGCACCGCACTGGCCGACGTCCAGGGCATGGCCGCCAGCCTCACCGGTTACCTGATGGCCGCTCAGGAAGACGCCGCCAGCATCTACAAGGTGGGTCTCGGCTCGGTGCGCTTCCTGCTGTCGGTCGGCGACCTGCTGCTCGGCTGGCTGCTGGCCCGCCAGGCCGCTGTGGCGATCGAGAAGCTCGACGCCGGCGCCACCGGCGAGGAGCGCACCTACCTCGAGGGCAAGATCGCTGCCGCTTCGTTCTTCGCCAAGAACATGCTGCCGCTGCTGACCAGCACCCGTCAGGTCATCGAGACCATCGACAACGAGGTCATGGAGCTCGACGAGGCTGCGTTCTAAGAAGCTCGTGCGAAATCGCCCCCGGGTCACCCCGGGGGCGATTTTGTTTCTCGGCCCAATGTTGGCTTATGTGTCACCTTCGGCCAAAATGTCGAACACAAGCCAACATTCGGCGGGCAACCTGCACCAGGCAAACTGGTCCCATGACCGAAGCTCGCGGCATCCTGCTGGTCGTCTCCCTGATGGCGACGACCGCGCTCACCCTGGCCCTTGGGATCACCGATCCGGCCGCACCGATGTCGTATCCGACCAAGTTCCTGGTGTGGAACCTCGTACTCGCGTGGATCCCGATGGTCTTCGCGATCGCGTTCGATCTGGTCGAGCGCCGGCTGTGGCTGCTGCCGCTGGGACTGGGCTGGTTGGCGTTCCTGCCGAATGCCCCGTATCTGGTGACCGATCTGGTCCATCTCGGCGAGGGCTACGAGCTGTGGCGCCATGTGCTGCAGTACGGGTTCGCGGCGTGGACCGGGATCCTGCTGGGCGTGGTGTCGCTGCTGCTGGTGCATCAGCGCCTTGACGACGAATTCGGCTCGTTCTGGGGCTGGCTGGTCGTCGTGCTGTCCGTGGCGGCGTGCGCTGTCGGCGTGGTCATCGGCCGCTTCCAACGATGGAACTCCTGGGACCTGGTGACCCGGCCCGATGCGGTGGTCGCGGCGACGTTCGACTGGATGCGCTCACCGCTGTCCTACGTGCAGTCGACGGGCGTGGCGATAGCGGTCGCGGCGTTCTTCGGGTTGGCCTATCTGACGATCTGGGCGCTGCGCGGATTGCGTTGAGCCACCGACCCCGCCGCGCTGCGAAGTCAGAAGCGGGTCAGGCTGGGCATCAAGACATCGTCCACGAGTGCCCGAACCGTCTCCTCGGTCGGCGGACGTCCCGGGATCAGGGATCGAAACACCAGATATCCCGGCATCACATCCCAGAGTTCGTTGTGAACCGCCGCGGCGTCGATCTCTCCCCGGTCGACCGCGTCCGTCAGCACCTCGGTCATCAGCATCTTGCGCTGCAGAACGAACTGGTTCTGTAGGGCGGCGCTCAATTCCGGGCTGTGCGCAACCTCGGACATGATCGCGCTCATCGTGCTGCCGTGCTCCCGTGCCTGGGTGCACACCGACGCGCCGATGCTCAGCAGGTCGGCCCGCAACGAGCCGGTGCGGGGCGGGACCAGCTGGATCCGGGTGCCCTCGATGAAAGCTGCCAGGACGAGATCCGTCTTCGACGGCCACCGGCGGTAGATCGTGGCCTTGCTCGACTTGGCTTCGGTCGCGACGGCTTCCACGGTCAACCGGTCGTATCCGTGCTGCTGCAACAGCCGCAGGGTCACCGCCAGCAACTCCGCCTCACGCTCGGTCCATTGCGAAACCTGGGCCGATACATCCTGCGTAGAAGCGGGCGACACGCGGAGGACCTTTCGTCGGAGGAAGCCAAGTCAACTGGCCATAACTCTTGCCCCCGCCAAGACTGTACCGTACGGTACCGTTCAGACGCATTAGAACGGCCAAGACTCCCGCCGGACGGCGCGGTCACGATCGTTGTCGAAAGGCTCTGAGATGCAGGGGATCTCGGTAGGAAGCCTGGTCCGGCGGCGCTGGACGGTGATCGTTGCCGTGCTCGTGGTGGCGGTCGTCGCCTTCACCGTCAGCCGGCTGCACGGCATATTCGGTTCGGACAACCAGGTGTCACGCCCCAGCGCCGACGCCCTGGAGAACACCGGATACAACCCGAAGCGGGTTCTCTTCGAAGTGTTCGGATCGCCGGGTTCGGTCGCCACCATCAATTACCTGGACATCGACGCACAACCCCAGCGGGCCGAAGACGTGACGCTGCCGTGGTCGCAGACGCTGGTCACCGATGACCCGACCATGTTCGCCGACCTGCGGGCGCAAGGGGACGGCGAGTCCATCGGGTGCCGCATCACCGTCAACGGTGTGGTCAAGGACGAAAGGTCCACCGAGAACGTGAACGGCTACATCGCCTGCTTGGACAAGTCAGCATGAGCGGGCAGCACGCAGAAGGTGAAGTCGTCGGTTCCAGGACGGCGCGGACCATTCGCCTGCTCGCCGTACCGATCGTGCTGGTGTGGGTCGCCATCGCCGCACTGACGAACATCCTTGTGCCACAACTGGAGGTCGTCGGTGCCGCGCGCTCGGTAGGCCTGAACGCGCCCGACGCGCCATCCACGATGGCGATGCGACACATCGGTCAGGTCTTCGACGAGTTCAGCTCCGACAGCGCAGCCATGGTCGTGCTCGAAGGCGACAAGCCGCTCGGGGACGACGCCCACCGCTTCTACGACACGCTGGTGAAACGACTGGCCGAGGACACCAAGCACGTCGAGCACATTCAGGACTTCTGGGGAGACCCGCTCACCGCGGGTGGCTCACAGAGCAAGGACGGCAAAGCCGCGCTGGTGCAGGTGTACCTGGCCGGCAACCAGGGCGAAGCGTTGTCCAACCAATCCGTCGACGCCATCCGTGAGATCGTGGCGAGCCTCCCGCCACCGCCCGGGGTCAAGGCCTACGTCACCGGCGCCGCACCGCTCATCACCGACAACTTCGAGGTCGGCAGCAAGGGCACCGAAAAGGTCACCGGCATAACCTTTTTGGTCATCGCAGTGATGCTGCTGGTGGTCTACCGCTCGCTGGTCACCATGCTCATCATGCTCGTCACGGTCCTCATCGAACTGGCCGCTGCGCGCGGCGTCGTGGCAGCGCTCGCGCATTCCGGGGTCATCGGCCTGTCCACCTATTCGACGAATCTGCTGACACTGTTGGCAATCGCCGCGGGCACGGACTACGGCATTTTCATCATGGGCCGCTATCACGAAGCACGTAGCCGTGACATGGACCGGGAGACCGCGTATTACGACATGTTCCGTGGGACGGTGCACGTCATCGTCGGCTCCGGACTGACCATCGCCGGCGCCGTGGCCTGCCTGCACTTCACCCGGCTGCCCTACTTCCAAACCTTGGGCATACCCGCCGCCATCGGCGTGCTCGTGACGCTGGTCGCCGCACTGACGCTGGGACCCGCCGTACTGACCATCGCCAGCCGATTCGGACTCCTCGAGCCGAAACGCAACCCCCGGGCGCCGCGATGGCGCCGCATCGGTACCGCGATCGTGCGTTGGCCCGGTCCCATCCTGGTGGTGTCGTGCCTGATCGCGCTCGTCGGCCTGCTCGCCCTGCCGGGGTACAAGACCAGCTACGACGGCCGCCCCTACCTACCGGAATCGGCACCGGCCAACGTCGGCTATACCGCCGCCACACGCCATTTCTCGGAGGCCCGACTGAACCCAGAGCTGTTGATGATCGAAACCGATCACGACATGCGCAACCCCGCGGACATGCTGGTCCTCGAACGTGTTGCCAAAGCCGTTCTGCACACCCGCGGCATTGCCCTGGTCCAGTCGATCACCCGTCCACTGGGCACGCCGATCAAGCACAGCTCCATCCCATTTCAGATCAGCGCGCAAAGCGCCAGCCAGATCATGAATTTGGGTTACCAGCAGGACCGCGCGGCCGATCTTCTCAAACAGGCCAATGAGCTATCGAACACGATCAACATCCTCAAGCAGCAGGTCACGCTGCAGCAGGCCAGTGCCGCCGCCACCCACGAGCAGACCCAGGCCTTCCACGACACCGTCGCGATCGTGAACGACCTGCGCGACAAGATCGCCAATTTCGACGATCAGTTCCGGCCCCTGCGCAACTATTTCTACTGGGAACCGCACTGCTTCGACATCCCGATGTGCGCGGCGCTGCGGTCGGTCTTCGACGCGCTCGACGGGATCGACAAGCTCAGCGACCAGTTCGGGCAGATCACCGCGAGCCTGGACAAGCTCGACGCCCTCCAGCCGAAACTCGTGGCGCTGCTACCGCCGCAGATCGCCATCCAGGAGCGCAACCGGGACCTAACTTTGTCCAACTACGCAACCACGGCCGGGACCAACTCGCAGTCCCAGGAAGCCCTCGAAAATTCGACCGCGATGGGACAGGCCTTCGACTCCGCCAAGAACGACGACTCGTTCTACCTACCGCCGGAAGCGTTCGACAATCCCGACTTCAAGCGCGGCCTGAAGCTGTTCATGTCGCCCGACGGCAAGGCCGCCCGCATGATCATCACGCATGAGGGCACTCCCGCTACGCCCGAGGGCATCTCACACATCGACGCGATCAAGGACTCCGCGTTCGACGCGATCAAGGCCACTCCCCTGTCGGACGCCAAGATCTACGTGGCCGGAACCGCTTCGGCGTACAAGGACATTCAGGACGGGGCCAAATACGACCTGCTCATCGCCGCATTGGCCGCGATCAGCCTCATCCTGCTCATCATGATGTTCATCACCCGCAGCCTGGTCGCCGCAATGGTCATCGTCGGGACGGTCGTGCTGTCATTGGGAGCGTCGTTCGGTCTGTCGGTCCTGGTGTGGCAGTACATCTTCGGCATCCAGCTGTACTGGATCGTGCTGGCACTGGCCATCATCCTGCTGCTGGCCGTCGGCGCGGACTACAACCTGCTGCTGATATCCCGATTCCAGGAAGAGATCGGGGCAGGGCTCAAAACAGGCGTCATCCGCGCCATGGCCGGGACCGGCCGGGTGGTGACCGCGGCCGGTCTGGTGTTCGCGGCCACCATGTCCTCGTTCATCTTCAGCGATCTCATCGTCCTCGGCCAGATCGGCACCACCATCGGCCTCGGCCTGCTCTTCGACACGTTGATCGTGCGGTCGTTCATGACGCCGTCGATCGCGGCACTCCTCGGCCGGTGGTTCTGGTGGCCGCAGATCGTGCGACCCCGCCCTGCCAGCCGGATGTTGCGCCCCTACGGATCTCGTACCTCGGTTCGCAAACTGCTCGAGCCGGAGCCCGAGCCCGCTCCTCAACCCGGCTCGGCCTAGGAATTGTCAAGCGAGCGCAGCAATGCCCTTGTGCGGGCCCGGGTTTCGGGCGACGCATCGAACACCACCCCGACATATTCGTCCACGCCAATCGTTCCGAGTGACCGAATACGTTCTGCCACAGTACTTTCGTCGCCGATGATCGCGGCATCCTCAGGTCCGGCGTAACCCTCCCGGTCGAGCATGGCCCGGTAGGACGGCAGATGCCCGTACATCGCGAACTGTTTGGCGGCCTGGGCACGGGCCCCGTCGACATCGTCGGTGACGCTGACCGGAAGTGCCGCGACAACGCGGACCGGACGGTCCCCGGCCGCCTCCCGCAGCGTCGGGGCCACATGTTCGGCCAGGGTGGTCGGGCCCGTCATCCACGTGACGGTTCCCGCCGTGCGACGGCCCGCGAGTTTGAGCAGTTGCGGCCCCAGTGCGGCGATGTACACGTCGGGCGCCGGCGCCCCGGGGATCTGCAGGGCACCGCGCGTGGTCACTGTCTCACCCGGCGCATCGGCGGGTTCGCCGGCCAACAGCGGCTGCAGCCCGTCCAGATACTCACGCAGCCGCCGCACCGGTTTGTCCCACGGAATACCCCACATGCCCTCGGTCACCGCAGCATGCGTCATGCCGAGGCCGAGCAGGAACCGGCCACCACTGATCAGGCTGAGCGTGAGCGCGCGCTGGGCCAGCAGCATCGGGTGCTGATTCTGGATCGGGATGACGCCCGTGCCCACCTCGATCCCGTCGACCTCACGAAACGCGACCGCAAGCACGGTCAGGAGGTCGGGTTCATAGGGCATCTGCGTCATCCAGACCCGCCGGAATCCCTCGTCGTGCAGCTGGGCGAGATTCTCTACCGTGGCGTCGACCGGCGAGCGGCCGCCGGTGTCACTGAGTGAGGCGATAAGGCTGATCTCCATGGCACCACGCTATGCGGAGAGCGGGCCGCATGGGGCAAGAAGAGGAGGGGGATTAAGACAAAAAGGGCGGGTTCGGGAGGACACCTGGGGGCGTTTCAATTCGTCTCACGCAGCCGGTCTTTCACCCCTGTACCGACTCTTTGGATCAGTCACTCCCGAACCCGTCGTAGGCTCGATCGTACGCCTCGGGTACCCCTCAAACCAGAGAAAAGTACGGCCGAATTTTGCCAAGAGTTAGAAGCTAGGTCGCCCCGTGTTGCCGTCGGGTCGGGGGGTCAGACGGCAACACGGAGCTACCCATGTATCGACCTCTATGCCGCGGCCGTTACACATCCCCAAAAGAAACTTTTCGGATGTTTTCGCGGCGGCGGTCAAGCCTGGTCACGCCTCCAGCTCGATGGTCGGGCTCCGCAAGCTACGCCTCCAGCCTGATGGTCGGGCTCCGCAAGCTACGCCTCCAAGATCGCGGTGACGCCCTGTCCCCCGGCCGCACAGATGGAGATCAGTCCGCGCACCGGCTGACCCGTTTGCTTCTTCTTTTCCGCCAGCTGCTTGGCCAACTGCGCCACGATCCGGCCACCGGTGGCCGCGAACGGGTGACCCGCGGCGAGCGAGGAACCGTTGACGTTGAGCTTGGTGCGGTCGATGCTGCCGAGCGCCTTGTCGAGGCCTAGGCGCTCCTTGCAGTACTCGTCGGATTCCCACGCCGCCAGCGTGGCCAGCACCACCGAGGCGAACGCCTCGTGGATCTCGTAGAAGTCGAAATCCTGCAGTGTCAGTCCGTTACGGGCGAGCAGTCGGGGCACCGCGTAGGTCGGTGCCATCAGCAGGCCGTCGGGCCCGTTGACGTAATCGACGGCGGCGGTCTCCGCGTCGACGAAGTACGCCAGCGGCTCATGGCCGTGAGCCTGGGCCCAGTCCTCACTGGCCAGCAGCGCCACCGAGGCACCGTCGGTCAGCGGGGTCGAGTTGCCCGCGGTCATGGTCGCGTCACCGGCCTTGACGCCGAACACGGGTCGCAGCTTCGCCAACTTTTCTACCGTGGAATCGGCCCGCAGGTTGTTGTCGCGATACAGCCCGAGGAACGGGGTGACCAAATCGTCGAAGAAGCCGCTGTCGTAGGCGGCGGCCATGTTGCGATGGCTGGCGGCGGCCAGTTCGTCCTGGTCGATGCGCTTGACGCCCATCTTCTTGGCGGTGACCGCGGCGTGCTCGCCCATCGACATACCGGTGCGCGGCTCACTGTTGACCGGGATCTCCACGCCCAGCGCGGCCGGCAGCTTGCCGACCAGCTTGAGCCGGTCGAGGTTGGACCTGGACCGGCGCAGGCCCAGCAGCACCTGGCGCAGGTCGTTACCGAACGCGATGGGGGCATCCGAGGCGGTGTCCACACCACCGGCCGCGGCGACCTCGTACCGGCCGGCGGCGATTCCGTCGGCTGCGGCGATCGCGGACTGCAGGCCGGTGCCGCAGGCCTGCTGCAGGTCGAAGGCCGGCGTGTAGGGCGACAAAGCGCTGCCCAGCACGCATTCGCGCATCAGGTTGAAGTCGCGGCTGTGCTTGAGCACCGCGCCACCGATCACCGCACCGAGGCGCTCACCGGCCAGATCGAAACGCTCGATCAGCCCGTCCAGCGCGGCGGTGAACATGTCCTGGTTGGAGGCGTTGGCATAGGCGCCGTCGGACCGCGCGAACGGAATCCTGTTGCCACCCAAAACGGCAACGCGTCGCCGGGTCGTGTTGTTGGCCATCTGTTTGCCCTCCACTGTCGGGTTGTCCGGGGCTATATTACCCACTGTTCTTACTCTGGAGTAAGTTCGGTATGGACAACGCAGTACTGCGAAGCGAAAGGCAGCTGAAGTGGCTTCCGACCTGTTCTCCCAAGTGGTCAACTCCGGGCCGGGATCGTTCCTGGCCAAGCAGCTGGGCGTACCGCAGCCCGAGACTCTGCGCCGCTACCGCGCCGGGCAGCCGCCCCTGGCCGGCTCCCTGCTGATCGGCGGCGAGGGCCGCGTCGTGGAGCCCCTGCGCGCCGCGCTGGCCGGCGACTACGACGTGGTGTCCAACAACATCGGCGGCCGCTGGGCCGACTCGTTCGGCGGCGTGGTGCTCGACGCCACCGGCATCGCCGACGCCGCCGGGCTCAAGGAGCTCTACCAGTTCTTCACCCCGGTCCTGCGCAACCTCGCCTCGTGCGCCCGCGTGGTCGTCATCGGCACCACCCCGGATCAGGCCGGCAGCGTCAACGCCCAGATCGCGCAGCGCGCCCTGGAGGGCTTCACCCGCTCGCTGGGCAAGGAACTGCAGCGCGGCGCCACCGCATCACTGGTGTACCTGGCCGCCGACGCCAAGCCCGCCGTAACGGGCCTGGAGTCCACCCTGCGCTTCATCCTCTCGGCCAAGTCCGCCTACGTCGACGGGCAGGTCTATCGGGTCGGCGCCGCCGACTCGACGCCGCCGGCGGACTGGGACAAACCGCTGGCCGGCAAGGTCGCCGTGGTGACCGGTGCGGCCCGCGGCATCGGCGAAACTATCGCCGAGGTGATGGCACGTGACGGCGCGACCGTGGTCGCGGTGGACGTTCCCCAGGCCGCCGAAGATCTGGGCAAGGTCGCCGAGAAGGTCGGCGGGAGCGCCCTGACGCTCGACGTCACCTCAGAAGATGCAGTCGACGCCATAATCGCCCATGTCACCGCACAGCATGGCGGCAAGGTCGACGTGCTGGTCAACAATGCCGGCATCACCCGCGACAAGCTGCTGGCCAACATGGACGAGAGTCGCTGGGATTCCGTGATCGCGGTGAATCTTCTTGCCCCGCAGCGTCTCACCGAGGGCTTGGTGGCCAGTGGCACGCTCGGCGAAGGCGGCCGGGTGATCGGCCTGTCCTCGATGGCCGGCATCGCCGGTAACCGCGGGCAGACCAACTACGCCGCCACGAAGGCCGGGATGATCGGGCTCACCGAAGCATTGGCGCCGGTGCTGGGCGAGAAGGGCATCACCATCAACGCCGTGGCACCCGGGTTCATCGAGACCAAGATGACCGACGCCATCCCGCTCGCCACCCGTGAGGTCGCCCGCCGGCTGAACTCGCTGTTCCAGGGCGGCCAGCCGGTGGATGTGGCCGAGCTGATCGCCTATTTCGCCAGCCCGGCGTCAAACGCGGTCACCGGCAACACCATCCGCGTCTGCGGCCAAGCCATGCCGGGGGCGTGAGCACGTGAACAACATGCTCCGTGCCGTCGTCGGCGCATTGCCGTTCATCCCGCGCGACGAAACCCTGCCGACCCACACCATCACGGTCGAGGACCTGCCCATCGACCCGGCTAACGTCGCGGCCTATGCCCAGGTGACGGGGCTGCGGTTCAGCGACACCCTGCCGCTGACCTACCCGTTCGCGCTGACCTTCCCGACGGTGATGTCGCTGGTCACCGGATTCGATTTCCCGTTCGCCGCAATGGGTTCGGTGCATATCGAGAACCACATCACGCAGTACAAGCCGATCAAGGTGACCGACGCGGTCAGCGCGGCCGTGCATGCGGAGAACCTGCGTGAGCACCGCAAGGGCCTGCTGGTGGACATCGTCACCGAGCTCAAGGTCGGCAACGACACGGCGTGGCACCAGGTGACGACGTTCCTGCACCAGCAGCGGACCAGCCTGTCCGGTGAACCCAAGCCGGAGCCGCAGAAGCAGCCGAAACTGCCGCCGCCCAACGCCGTTCTGAACATCACGGCGGGCCAGATCCGGAACTACGCGTCGATCGGCGGGGACCACAACCCCATCCACACCAACGCGATCGCCGCCAAGCTGTTCGGTTTCCCCACTGTCATCGCCCACGGAATGTTCAGCGCCGCAGCAGTTCTGGCGAACATCGAGGGACAGCTGCCCGATGCGGTCAAGTATTCGGTGCGGTTCGCCAAGCCGGTGGTGTTGCCGGCGAAGGCCGGGCTCTACGTCGAGCGCGACGCCGACGGCTGGGAGCTGACTCTGCGCAATCTGTCGAAGGGTTACCCGCACCTGTCGGCGACGGTCAGCCCGTTGCGCTGAGCCACTGCGCGAGGGGAGCTGGTGGCCGTCTACGACCACCAGGCTCCGCCGCCGACCGCCGACCGCCGGCACAAAGGCGCGAATAGCGGGTTTTGAGGACCGCTGCAGAGCCCTACTGCATGCAAAGACATTGGCCCAGCAACTCACATCTGGTTCGCGCTGGCGGTAGCCTCACCTCACCGAAAAGCTAGGGGGCAGCAATGAGCCAGGCCGACGAGAACGATCTGCCGGCGGTGCCACCGCTAGGGCCGCCGCCACCTCCGCAGCCCCTGCTCCAGCCCAATCTGAGCCCGCCGCCCGGCTACCTCGGCAGCACCGGCCCACACCCCTACCCGTACTACCCGGCACCCGCGGTCCACGTGACCGTGCACGCCCCGCCCGTGGCCGCGAAAAACCCGGGGCTCGCAGCCTTGCTGGCCGCACTGTTTGGATGCCTGGGCATGCTCTACGCGACTGTGCCTGGCGCCTTCATCATATTCGGCATCAACGTGCTGCTGTTCTTGGTCGGCCTCTTCACCCTCGGCATGACCTGGTTCCTCTGGTTGTTCACCTGGATCGGAGGCGTCGTGTGGGCCTACATGGCCGCCGACGCGCACAACAAGAAGTTGTTGCCCGCGCCGCCGTACTACCCTCCGCCGTCACATTGAGCCCAATGTGCCCGTTCGACGGATTCCGAAGGCATCCCCGAGCCGCGCGCGGCCAAGGTCCCCAGGAGACATGTTCACGGACCCTGACGTGTGCTTCCTAGTCAGTGATCGGCGGCCAGAAGGGCGCGCCGGGTCGGCGAGGTTCTCGGGTTTGTCCACCGCCCAGTGGAGCTAGGCGCTGGGTACCGCGTCCCCCGAAGTGCGCCGCAGATCGGCGAATTCGGAGATCGATGCGGAGGTGACCGACGCGACCGGCCGGGCGTTCGGCGCCGACGCGTCCGACTTGGACACCATCACCACGTTGTCGATGTAGGGCTGGATGGTCGTGCTGTTCTGCACAGTCGACACGATCACCAACTGGAAGCCGAACTTGCGGAACGCCGACAACGCCTGCTGGGCGAACTGCGGATCCGATTTGGAGAACGCCTCGTCCAGCATCAACTGGGCGAACAGCGGCCGGGTGTCGTCGCTGTCCGGGCTGGCCAGGTTGAAGCTCAGCGCCCCGGCCAGGCAGAAGGCCATGAGCTTCTCCTGCTCACCGCCGGAGTTGTCACCGGAGTTGCTGTAGGTCCGGATGACCTCGCCGGTCCGGGCGTCGCGCTCCTCGCAGTACAGCACGAACCGGTTACGCACATCCAGTGCATCACGGGTCCACTGGCGATCTTCGGGTGTGTTGCCGGCCAACAACTTCCGCAGTTGCAGGATGTCGGTGTACTGCTCGAACATCGCGGTCTCATCACCGAAGCTCACCAAGGACACCCGGGATGAGATGCGCTGAGCCTTCTCGTTGAGTTCGTCGACCGCGGCCAGGTGCCGGGTGCCGGCATGCAGGGTCAGCCGGGTGCCGCGGTTGAACTCCACCGCGCCCAGCCCGGTGTTGACGCGGGCGATCTGCTCGGTGATCCGCCGCGCCTCGTTGTCGGCGATCATGTGCAGGTTCAGGATCGCGCCCGGGGCCTGCTCGGTGATCAGCCGCTGCATACGCTCGTAGGCGTCGGGCAACTCACGCTCGTCGATACGACGGCACAGCGCCACGTAGTCGTGCACCCGCTCGTCGAACACATCGCTGTCGTTGGGGATGGCGTCGGGGAACGAACTGTCGTAGGCGGCCATGATGCCGGCCAACTCGTCGTGCGACCGGTTGCGGTCCGCCCGCAGCCGGTCCCGCTCGCGACTGATCACCCGGGTCAGTTCGCTTCGGTACGACTCGGATTCGAGCAGTTCGAGGGTCAGCGCGATGTCGGCGGCATATCCGTCGATGGTGTCGCGGGCATGCTGCGGGAGCACGTGGGAGCCGAGCCGCTCGGTGAGGAGCTCGCTCAGTTCCAGCAGCGCAGTTCGCCTGCGGTCCAGCGTGGTCTCGCGTTCGTTGAGCGACCCGATCTGCTGGATGACCTTCTCGACGCGTTCCCAGCATTCATCGGCCCGCTGTTGCAGCCGCTCGGCGTCGGGGTTGTCGGAGACCAGCAGATTGTGTTCGTCCTGCAGCCGCTCGAGCATCTCGTCGACCGAGTCGGTGTCGATGTCGCTCCACTGCATGAACTGGTCACACAACGCCCGGCAGGCCCTCTCACGGGACTGCAACTGGCCGCGGTGCTCGTCGAGCCGCTCGCGGGCACTGCGTGCCGTCTGGTACACGTCCTGCGCGGCAGTCAGATCATCTTGCAGCGCTTCGACTTTGGCTGCAGTACCGCCGAGGAAGATGTAGTCCGACGGGCGCAGCCGCGACCGGTCGTCCTTGATCGACAGCCGGCCGCTGTCCTTGCGCAGGCCCTGGTCGGTGACGGCGCGGGACTGTTCGGTGAACTCGCCCGGCCCGTCGACACATACGTGATCACCGATGCTTGCAACCACGTTGAGCGCCTCCACCGCACTGTCGTGCGTCGGGTCGGCGAGCTGGAGTTTGGTGGCCAGGGTGTGCGGCGGCGGGGTGCGCAACTGAGATCCGTGCTGGACGTGCTGCAACTGGATCCGTCCACGCATGTCGTTCTCGTTGACGAACCGCAGCGCCCGTTCCATGTAGGCATCGGGCACCAGCAGACGTAGGCCGGCCCCGCGCAACACCTTTTCGACGGCCAGCCGCCACCGCGACTCTTCGGGCTTGAGCTCCATCAACTCAGCCACGTAGACCAGATCACGCTCGGAGATGTCGAGCGCCCGCGCAATACGTGCCCGCATCTCATATTCGGTCCGCGGCAGCGGGGAACCCAGTCGTTGCACCCGCTCCAACTCAGATTCGATACTCTCGCGCGCCTCGCGGGCCCGCACTTCCTTCGCCGAGGCCTCGACGTAGGGCTGGTTGCCGGTGAACAGTTCACGATGCAGCCGGTCGGCCTCGTCCATCAAGGTCTCACGCAGCGACCAGAATTCCTCACCGTTGTCCGGCGGGGTCAACCCCAGTGCGGTGACCTTGTCCTCGTAGCCGCTGCGCCGGCGCGATACCTCTTCACTGATCCGCTCGGCCTCGGTCAGACGTTGTTGCAGCGGGACGAGATCCACGGTGACAGTGTTGATCTGCGCCATGAGTGAGTTGTGCTCGTTCTTGAACTGACGCTGCTGGGAACCGAACTCGTCACGCTGGGCGCCGAGCTGGGTGATCTGATCGTCGAGATTGTCGATCTCCGGGCCGGACTGGGCCAGCCGGAGGTGGTCGACATAGTCGCGGACCATCGCGTTGTCGATCGTGTCGATCACCCCGAACTTGGCCGCCTCGTCGGCGTAACGCGCCTGTACCGCAGCGATGTTGCCCAGGGTGTTGCGCTTGCGCCGGGCCACGTCGAGCAGGCCGCGGGCCTCGACCAGCGGGTTGATCTGGTCCAGGGCCTCTTCCACACCGCTGAGGCTGGCGGGCTCGTCGAGCATGAACTCGCGGACGAACTGTTCGAGACCGCCAACGCTTTTCAGCGATTTCGCCTTACCCAGCAGTTGCTGGGCGGCCTCCGAGGCCCGGATGCCGATGCTCGCGTACAGCTGGGCCAGGTACTGGGTTTCACTGCGGCCACCAGTCCAGCCGTCGTCGCGGAAAACCGCAGCGTCATAGCCGTTGGCCGCCCACCGGTTGCACAGGCCGAAGATGTCGCGGTCGGCGTCGATCAGGTAGTACCGGCTGCCCGGATCCGAGGTCTTCTCGGCGGCAAGCCATTTGAGCACCAGCCCGGTGACCGAGCGCCCGGTGCGGTCGCTGTAGGTGACCGCGACCGCCGACCAGGCCGGGCCTGTCCCGCGCAGGTACATGATCTGACGGCTGGTGCCCTCGCGTCGCTCGCCCCACGCACCGCGGACGTACTTGTCCACGGTGCGCTTGCCGGTGCCCGCCCCTGCGGCCGTGGTATCGCCGGAGGCATTGAAGTTGCGCCGGTGTGAGGGCAGGAAAGCCAACGAAATCGCATCCAGCAGTGAGGATTTACCACTGCCCGAGGATCCGGTGATCAGCGTGCCGTGCTGACTGAACGGGATCGAGTGATACCCATCGAACACGCCCCAGTTGATGACCTGTAGACGGGACAGCGCGAACTGGTTGGTCGGTTCAGCCATGAGCGTCCACATCGTCGGAGAGCCGTTCGGATACGTCGGTGTCGTCGGGGTCATCGACTGTGCCGTTCGCGGCCCGCTTGAGCTGCTCGAACTGCTGTTGCAGTTCGGTGATCATCGAGGCCGTCATGATCGCGTTGACCACCGGGCTGATGGTGAAGCTGTCCTCGTCCTCGCGGTTGCGGGCCAGCATGTCGATGTCGGTGAGCCGCTCGATCGCGTTGTCGATCCGTTTGTCGAACGACGCGGTGTCGCGGTCGGTGTCGTTGTTCACCCCGGCGAACAGTTCGTGGATCTCGTCGCGGCTGATCAGGACGTTCTCGTCGCGCGCCGCCGCCCGCATGAGCTTGGCCAGGTGCAGGGCCAGGATCGAGTCGTAGGTGTTGAGGGTCTCGCGTCGCAGCAGCCGGCGCCGCCACTGCGATTCGTAGTCGGCCTGCTCGACGTAGGCGATGTCGTGATCGTCCGAGATACACAGCCGCATATCGAGTTCCGAGAGCCGCACGGTGAGCTCGGTGCGATACCGGGTGACCCACGACCACAGCTCCGAGTGATTGTCCTTGCTGACGTAACGCCGCGACAGCAGGTGCTGCAGGGCCCAGCAGGCCCGGTCGGGTAACTCGCTGACATCCCCGTCGAAGCGGGGCGCGCGACGCTGATCGGTGGAGCGTTCGACGGTGTCGATGCTCGGCAGGGCATCGAAGTCGATCGCCGTATTTGAGACCGGCACTGCATCTGAGACGGGAGAAGTTTCCGGGGTGTCGGTCATAGCATGCTCTCACTGGCAGTAGGGATCGGCTCGGTGAAAACCAGTCGGGGGATTTCGATTTCACGGTCGGTGCCCTCCAGGGACCGGAAGCGCACCCGGACGGATTCGACGTCGGCGGTGGCGTGCTGCTTGAGTGCCCAGGACCACAGCACGATCACATGCCCGAGATACGCCGAGTCCAGCATGCCTATCGCGTCGGGCAGCGACACTGGCCCGGCCGCCACCGCGCCGTTGATCAACTCGGCCAGCTCGGCGGCGTCGACCTGGGACGCCAATGCCGAGAACGCCGACAGATTCACCTCGCCGTCGGCGGACTCCGCCTGCGACGGCGGGATCGCGTCACGAATCTTGAAGGCAACGGCGCCAATCGAATTGAGATCGGTGCGGACCAGCGGCACCTCGACGCCGATCCGGCTGTCGGCCAGCGAGACGCTGAGCAGTTCGTGCGCGCTGGCCAGTGCATCGTTGAGCTGACGGGTGACGCCACGGCTGTGTTCCAGCGTGCCGGAGGCGACGAAGCGTTTGATGCGGCGGGCGCAACGCTGCCGGGTCCGGCCCACCTCTGCCGTCTGCGCCGACACCAGGCTGAAGAACCCGGTCATCACCTCACGCAGGCCCGGGTCCAGGAGCGGCAGCTCACGGGTCACCGCCTCGATATCGGTCACCAGCGCGGCCCGCTGCTCGGGGTCCTGGATCATCCGGGTGAAAGCGGTGTAGGAGGCACTCTCACGGGAGGCGAACAGTGACTCGTAGTCGTCGAACAACTGACGCTGGCGCTCACGGTAACCGAGATCGGTATCGGCGGAGGCGTCCAACAGTCGGGTGGTGATGCGGTTGAGCATGGCGCCGTACTGCCCGATGTCGGAGACGATCTGCTCCATCTGCAAGGCGATGGCCCGTGCCTCATCCTCGACGTCGACCAGGTCCGGTTCGGGCCGCTGCCCCTGCTCGAGGGCATCCAATTCGTCACGCAGCTTGGCGATCTCGGCTTCGATGTCGGCGCGGATGCGGTCCGGGTCGTTGCTGACCTGGCCGGCCACCCGGTGCAGACCGGCAGCGATACCGGTGATCGAACCGCCGGTCGCGATCGTGTCCTCACGGCGCATGCGGCGGGCGAAATCCACCACGGCCCGGGCCTCGTAGGTCAGGTAGCAGACGTTGCGCTCGGCGTCGCCGGACTGCTCGGTGATCCGGTGCAGCCACCCCTGGCTGGCCCAGTATTTGATGACGGCCAGGCCCGACTGCTCGGTCTCGGAGCCGAGGTCGGCCAGGTCGCGTTCCAGCCGGACCACCAGATCGGTCTCGGTGAGTTTGGTGCCCCGGTCCAGGTGGCGTTCCATCAGCGTGAGGTAGGTGGCCAGGTTGTTCGTCACCAGCAGCCGGGCCGAGCGTGACTCGGCCACCTCGCGGTTGAGCTGGTAAAGCTGGTCCAGCGACGAGCCACCGGTGCCTGTGTCAGGCATTACCGGGCTCTTCGGTCGCGATGAACATTCGCACCACTCTAGGCGGCCGGCGCGACTGGTTCCGACGCCAGTTCGGTTTGCTGTTCACCATCGAGACCGGCCGTTGTGACCTGCGCCTCGCTCACCTGCCCTAGAGTCATCCGGTGACTCCCGCCAAGGTGCCGCCCGCTCGTTTGGTTCGCGCGGTCGAACGCGTCCGCCATCATCTGCATCGGCTGTATCGACGCGCGGTACCGCCGCCCGCGGCGATGCTGGAGCTGATCCTGGGCGCCTGGGTGGCCCAGGGCATCGCGGCCGCCGCACAGCTCGGAGTGGCCGACGCGCTGGCCGACGGCCCGCTGCGTCCCGACGAGCTGGCGCGCCGGGTCGAAGCGAACCCCGACACCCTCGACCGGCTGATGCGAGCCCTGGTCAGCGAGGGCGTCTTCCGCCGCACCCGCGACGGACGTTATGCACTGAACCCGCTGGCCGACACCCTGCGCACCGATGCGCCGGTGTCCGTCGGCGCGATGGCGAAATTCGTGGGCTCACCGGAGCACCGGGAGCACTGGAGCCATCTCGGCGACGCGGTCCGCACCGGTGAGGCCGTCATCCCCAAGCTGCGTGGCCAGGCGACGTTCGACTACATCGGATCCGTGCCTGAGCTCGCCGCAATCTTCAACGACGCGATGACCAGCATCTCCGAGCTGGCCATCGCCCCGGTCACGGCCGCCTATGACTTCACCCGGTTCGGCACCATCGCCGATGTCGGCGGCGGGCACGGCCGGCTGCTCGCCGCGGTTCTGACCGCTGCCCCGACGGCCCGCGGCATGCTCTACGACCTGCCGCAGGTGGTCGAGGGCGCACCGGCGATGTTGGGCAAATACGGTGTGGCCGAACGGGTTCAGGTGGTTCCCGGGTCGTTCTTCGACAGCGTGGCCGCCGGCGCCGACGCCTACCTGCTGAAAAACATCATTCACGACTGGCCCGACGACGACGCCCTGACCATCCTGCGCAATGTGCGCGCCGCCGCCACACCGGGGACCACCCTGCTGCTCATCGAGGCGGTCATCCCCGACCACGACCGCGAGTTCCTCGGCAAGTGGATCGACATGGAGATGTTGGTCGGCATCGCCGCGAGGGAACGCAGCGCGGACGACTACCGCCGCCTCTACCAGCAGGCGGGTTTCCAGCTCACCCGCGTCGTGGAGACGGCCTCGCCATTCAGCGTGGTGGAGGGTACGGCGGTCTAATCCTCATTCGCACACGGCGAGGTCGCGGACACGTCGAGTCTGTAGGTACCGGCGGGACTGACTTCAGCCTGTACCGAGACGCTGTACCCGCGACTGTCCTCGTAGGCTTTGTTGTTCGGCGGTTCCGGCTCTGGGCGGGTCCACGGGATGGGTTTGAACCCCTGATCGCGCAGGGTGTCGATACGGGTGAGGGCTGCCTGGACGAGTTCGGGTGCGGGATCGGGAATCGAGGCATGGCGGTACACCCGCCAGGGTGGCCCGTCGGGCATCAACGCATCGTTTGTTCGGCAGCCATGCAAGGCCGCGAAGGCGGGATCGGGATCGATGGGCCTGCCGACGATCATCGACACATAGCCCGCCACCACTCGGGAGGCTTCGGTGACAGTCAAGGTGATGGGTTCCATCGTCGCCTCATCGTCCATGTGCGGATCATCCTTGCGCAACGGCCCGCACGAAGTGGTGACCATCACGACCAGAGCCAGGAAAAGTGCTGCGAGATATCTCATTTGACCTGTATCTGTGGCCCGCGGCCGGGGTTGTCGGTCACCCGCGGATTGTCCCACGGGTGCTGGCGTCTTTCGTAGGATCCGTCGTCATCCCAGGGCAACTCCGGAATTTTGGGTGCGCCGAAGCCGCGTGCCGTATCCGACGCCTCGGCCCGGAAGTTCCCGTCGTCACCGATATCGATATCCATATAGTTGGTCTCGATCCCGCGCTCGACGTAGCCGGTGGCCTCGCCACCACTGATGACGGCGACCATATTTTTGAACGCGTCTGATTTAGGGTCGTTCCAGTATTCTCCGTGTGCGTTCTGCCCCACGATCACCTCGCCGTGGTGGCCACCCCCGAGCCCGTAGTACCCGGTGTCCAGGCGGGTGACACCGGGTATTTTGTCGGGGTCAGTCGCCGAGGGCAGGCCACCCAGCGGATTGCCCACCTGCCCGTCGACGGTGTGCGGAATCCCGGGTATCGAGTCGATCCATTGTTGATCGGTGGCGTCACGGGGCAGCGACTGAACCGGCCCGATCGGATCTCCCGGCGCGGTCATCGAATAGCGCTGAACGTCCGGATTCGGGTTGGTGTATTCGCCGGAGAGAATGCCGGTGCCCGCCGACGAGGCATGCAGGACGCGATCGGCGCGCAACCCCATCTGCTCGGCGGTTCCGACGATCGCGCCACCGTAGGAATGGCCGATATAGGTAACCGGTGTCCCTGCCGCCCCCGCACCCACCTCCCGGTCGATCTCATGGCCGAACGACACCAGCTTGGGAGCCATCGACGCAGCGTACGACGGGTCCGTCGCGTCGGTCAGCAGATCTTGGGGGAAGTCGTCGCCCATGTACAGGAAGACAGGCGATTCCGATTGATCTGCCAACTCCACCGCCGCTTTGTGGTTCGAGCCGCTGCCGTTCAGGTTGGTGCCCGTGCCGGGAACCACCACACCGACGCCCTTGATCCCCGGCTTGATCTCGCCGATCATCTCGATCATCCGCCCGTTGCCCTCGGTGGAGAATCCGACGAACTTTCGTGGCACCATCGTGCCGCTACCGGGAGGAAACTCGATCGGTTCAAGCATGGCTCGTAACTGCTTGACCCGGGCCTCATCTGGTGACGGCTTTTTCAGCTCTTCATCCAATGCGTTGCGGATGTTGATGTTGTTGGCTTCGATTCTGGTATCGAACGGCACACCGTCGGTGTTGCCCATCACCTGCGGGTCGGCGAGCACCATCTCGTGCAGGGTTTCCGGGCTCAGGCCCGCCAGGAATGCGGCCCGCTCGTCAGGCGTCATCCCGGCCAGACGCTCGACGAGTGCCTTGGGGCTGTTCGGATCGGGCGCCTGCTTGGGATCGGGCGCATTGAGCGCCGCTACGGCGTCCCGTACCTGTTGTCCGACCTTGTTGTCGGTGGTCTCGAACTGCGCCAACATCGTCTTCAGCTGCGCCGATGCCTTTGCGGCCATCGCCTGCACCAGCATCCGGTTCACCGGACTCAGCTTCGCGTAGAGATCGAGCACGCTGCCGGGACGGACCGACACGGTTCCGTCGTCAGCGACCTGCCAACCCTGCCCTTTCAGCTTGTCGACGGTGCCCACGATGCGGCTGCGTTGTTGCACCAGTTCGGTACCGCCGTCCTGCAAGGCCGAGCGCAGTGCGGACAGAGAGTCATGGAGCCGCTGCATACGTTCCAATGACGCGGTGGCGCCGGCGATGGCGGCATCGGCCGAGGTGCCCGTCCAAGAAGCGCGCAGCTGGTCGATGGTGGCCCGTTGCTGATCCATCTGGGCGGCCAGAGTGGCTGCCCGGGTACCGATGTCGGCGCCACTCTGCACCAGTGCCTCCGGGTGGGAGGCTTCCACCTGAGAGATCGAAACCGACATGTCAACCCGCTGGTAGCGCTGAATTCAGACGACGGGCGTACTCCTCATCGGTGCGCTGATAGGCACTGGCGGCATCGGTCAATTTGCCTGCATGCGCACTGATTTCGCCACCGACGGCCGTGGCGGCGCCTTCCACGATCGAGGAGGCCTGACCGCAGGCCGCGCCGCTCTGCAGGCCCGGCATCGCCGCTGCCGCCGCACTAAGTGGTTGCCCGACCTGAAGGCCGGTGATGGCCCCACCGACCGCGGTCTCAGCGGCAGCGGCCGACCGCAATACGGCCGGAGCAACTTTCAGCTCGGAACCCATACCGGGAGCGTACTGCCCTCATCAGGGGTGTCCGGACACCAATTATGAGATGCAGAGTGCGCGGGCAACGGCCGCTAGCCTGCTGTGACCGACTGCGTTCCCGCGTCCGACGGGGTGCCCTTCAGGCCACGCCAGAACAGGTTGATCATCAATTCGGCGGCCTCGTTGACGTCGGCGTCCCCGGTGCTCACCCGGCTGGCGATCGCCTCACCGGCACCTACGAGCGCCACCGCCATCATCTCGAAATCGCTGTCGGGCTGAGGATTACGCGTGCCGGTACTGAGCAACCGGGCCACCAGGTCGATGATCCGGTCGCGACCCTCGCGGACGGTGTGGGCGAACGCCTGCGAGCTGGTGGCCTGGGTGTACAGCACCATCCACGACGCCCGGTTGGCATCGATGTAGGTCAGGAACGCCAGCACCGCGCTCCGCAGCAGTTCCTTGGGGCTCTGGGTGAAGTCGATCTCCCCGCGCACCACGTCCACGAACCGGGTCAGCTCGCGGTTCAGACAGGCGCCGAACAACTCCTCTTTGGAGCCGTAGTAGAGGTACAGCATCGGCTTGGAGATCTCGGCCTCCGCGGCGATCGCGTCCATCGACGTCTCGTGATAGCCGTTGACCGAGAAAATCTGCACGGCAGCGTCGAGCATCTGCTGTTCGCGTACGGCCCGCGGCAGCCGCTTGGTTCCACCTGCCATCCGAACAGAATAAGCGTCCGGTTGACGGTCAGGGCAGCAGCTCAGTGCGCCGTTCGCCAAACAGCTGTATTCCTCGGACGCCTTCGGGCCACGCGAGCTGCACCTGCTGGGTTCGGTGTTGTGGCGGCGCACCATGGGGCTCACGCTGGGTGAGTGGGTGCGGACCGGGACTGCATTGAGTCCGACGCGATCCGCATCGTCGACATGATCGGCGTGCACAACGCCGATCGCGTCTACTCGCTGTGAACCATGACAGCGCACCGCTTCTCGAGGTCGTGACCTCGGTGAGCTAGCAGTGCACCCCGCCCTTGGCATCCACATTGCGCTGCACCGCAGCATCCACCGCAGCCTGGTTCAACTCACCATCGGCCAGCGCCTTCTCCAGGCCGTCCAGCACCGCGGGCACCTCGTCGGTGGTGATCCACAGCGCGTTGTCGGCTCCGGCCTGGAAGGCCTTGAGCACTGCCGCAGCCACTCCGTAGCGCTGGTTGATCGCGGCCATGCTGGACAGGTCGTCGGTGTAGACCAGACCGTTGAAGCCCGGGCCGCCGTATCCGCCCGAACGCAGCAGTTGGTACGCGGCGGGGCTGAGGCTGGCCGGATCGGTACCGGTCAGGCCCGGTACCTCCAGGTGCCCGAGCATGACGGCCACCGGAGCCTGGGTGGTCAGGGTGGCGTAGGGCACCAGATCGTTGGCCTTCAGATCCTCCAGTGGCGGGGTGGTCACCGAGCCGGTGTGCGAGTCACCTGAGCCGTGACCGTGGCCCGGGAAGTGCTTGAGCACCGGCAGCACCCCGGCATCCCGCAGTCCGCGGGCGTAGGCACCGGCGTACTCGGTGACCTTGGCCGGGTCGTCCCCGAAGGACCGGTCGCCGATGACGGTGTCGTCGGCATCCGAGGTGACGTCGACAACGGGCGCGAAGTCCACGGTGATCCCGAGGCCGCGCATCTTCTTTCCGCGCTCCAGCGCGATGCCGTACACCTCGTCGGCGGACTTGGTCTGGGCCAGCACCCGCGCCGAAGGCTGCTCGCCGATCAACGAGGCCAGCCGCGAAACCCGGCCGCCCTCCTCGTCGACGGTGACCGCCAGCGGCAACGGGCCGGCGGCCGAGATATCGGGGAGGGATCCGTCGTTGAGCATCGACAGGTCGGTCCAGCTGCCGATCATGATGCCGCCGACGTGCTGGTCAGCGACCACGGAACGGGCGTCTGCCGCGTCCTTGATACCGACGGTCAGCAGCTGGGCCAGCTTGTCGCGGGGTGACAGGGCCGCCAGGTCACACACCGGTGCTGCCGGCATCGGCGCGTGGGTGGACATCGGCTTCGTGTCCGAAGATTGAGACTCCGGTGCCGGAGCGCTCGGGGAGCAGGCCAGCAACAGCCCGGACAACGCTGCGAAAGTTGCGACGAGACGCGGTGAAGCCATGGGGCCCGACCTTAGCCGCTGAGCTAGCGGTAATCGATTCTCTGCGTGTCGACCCAGGTCCGCCTCACACGGATCAGGGATGTCGCCGTGCTAGGTTGGCCGGGTGAATCGGTTCGTCGTACCCTCTGCGGCCAGCATTGTCGTCGGCCTGTTGTTGGGGGCGGCTGCCGTTTTCGGTGTGACGCTGATGGTGCAGCAGGACACGAAGCCTCCGCTGCAAGCGGGCGACCCGGCATCATCCGTGCTCAACAGGGTCGAGTACGGCGACCGGTCCTAGCTTGGATGTGCCGCTAACGCGGCGGGCGGCTGACCTGCCACTGTCGCGGCGCTGGTTATGGGTGGTCGCCGCGGCGACACTGCTCCTGACTTTCGCCCAGGCGCCCGGAGAGGTATCGCCCGACACCAAGCTCGACCTCACCGCCAATCCTCTGAGGTTCCTGGCTCGCGCCTTCAATCTGTGGAACAGCGACCTGCCGTTCGGGCAGGCGCAGAACCAGGCCTACGGCTACCTCTTTCCCCACGGGGCTTTCTTCCTCGCCGGCGATCTGCTGGGGATTCCCGGCTGGGTTACCCAACGACTGTGGTGGGCACTGCTGCTGACGGTGGGCTTCTGGGGAATGCTGCGCCTGGCCGAAGTCCTGGGCATCGGCAGTCCCAGTTCGCGTGTCCTGGGCGCACTCGCCTTCACGCTGTCACCGCGTGTGCTGACCACTCTCGGTGCGATCTCGTCGGAGACGCTGCCGATGATGCTGGCACCGTGGGTGCTGCTACCGATCATCCTGGCGTTTCGCGGGGATCGGAATCTGCGGCTGATGGCTGCCCGGTCCGCAGGCGCCGTGGCGCTGATGGGTGCGGTCAACGCCGTCGCGACCCTGACCGGCTGCCTGGCCGCGATCATCTGGTGGGCGTGTCACCGGCCGAACCGGCTGTGGTGGCGATTCACCGCGTGGTGGTTCGGCTGCACGGCACTGGCCGTCGCCTGGTGGGTCATCTCGCTGGTGATGCTGGGCCGGATCAGCCCGCCATTCCTCGACTTCATCGAATCCTCGGGTGTCACCACACAGTGGATGTCGCTGACCGAGATGCTGCGCGGCACCCATACCTGGACCCCGTTCGTGGCATCGACCGCCACCGCAGCGGCGTCACTGGTGACGAGCACGGTCGCGGTGCTGGCCACCACTCTGGTGGCGGCGGCCGGGCTGGCCGGGCTGGCGCTGCGCTCGATGCCTGCGCGGGGCCGCCTGATCACGATGCTGTTGATCGGCGTGGTGCTGCTGGGCCTGGGCTATTCCGGGGGGCTCGGTTCCCCGGTTGGGGCCGCTGTTCAGGACTTCCTGGACGGAACGGGCACGCCGCTGCGCAACCTGGCCAAGCTCGACCCGGTGCTGCGACTCCCGCTGGCGCTGGGTCTGGCGCATCTGTTGGGCCGGATCCCGCTGCCGGGCAGCGCCCCTCTGCGGGTGTGGGTGCGGGCCTTCGCCCGGCCCGAACGCGACAAGCGCGTCGCGGTGGCGATCGTGGTGCTCGCCGCGCTGGCAGCCGGAACGTCGCTCGCCTGGACCGGCCGGATCACCCCCGCCGGAACCTTCACGGCGATCCCGCAGTACTGGCACGACGCCGCGGACTGGCTCGACGAACACAACACCGACCGGGGCCGGGTCCTGGTCGCACCGGGTGCCCCGTTCGCCACCCAGACCTGGGGCAACAGCCACGACGAACCGTTGCAGGTGCTCGGGTCGAGTCCGTGGGGCGTGCGTGATTCGATCCCGCTGACTCCGCCGGAGACGATCCGCGCGCTGGATTCGGTGCAGCGGTTGTTCGCCGCCGGCCGCCCTTCCGCAGGGCTCGCCGACACCCTTGCCCGGCAAGGCATTTCGTATGTCGTGCTGCGCAACGATCTGGACCCCGACGTGTCCCGATCGGCCCGGCCGGTACTGGTGCACCGTTCGATAGAGGGATCTCCCGGGCTGTCCAAGATGGCCGAGTTCGGCGAGTCGGCGGGGCCGGGGACGTTGGAGGGCTTCGTCGCCGACAGCGGCCTGCGCCCGCGTTATCCCGCCGTCGAGATCTACCGGGTGGACACCGGCGGAACCAATCCGGCCGCACCGTATCTGGTCGACACCGACGCGATGACCCGGGTGGCCGGCGCACCCGAGGCGCTGCTGCGCCTCGACGAGCGCCGCCGCCTGGCCGGCCGAACCCCGCTGGGGCCGATGCTGCTGACCGCCGACGCCGAGCGGGCCGGCCTGCCGGTACAACCGGACGGATCCGCCGGGGTGATCGTCACCGACACCCCGACCGCGCGCGAGATCGACTACGGCCGCGTCGACGACCACGCCTCGGCGATTCGCACCCCCGACGACGCCCGCCACACCCACAACCGCGTCCCGGACTACCCGTCCGACGGGGCGGCGCCGGTCTACGGCAAGTGGAACGGCGGACGCGTATCGGTGTCGAGTTCGGCGGCGGACTCCACCGCGCTGCCCAACGTCGCACCGGCTACCGGGCCCGTCGCGGCCATCGACGGCGACGGTTCGACGTCGTGGGTGTCCAACGCCCTGCAGGCCGCTGTCGGCCAGTGGTTGCAGGTCGATTTCGATCACCCGGTCACCAACGCGACGCTGACCATCACCCCCAGTGCGACGGCCGTCGGCGCCCAGGTGCGCCGCATCGAGGTGGCCACCGCGACCGGCACGAGCAGCCTGCGCTTCGACACCGCCGGCCAGCAGTTGACCATCCCGCTGCCGGTCGGCGAGACACCGTGGGTGCGAGTCACCGCGGTCGCCACCAACGACGGTTCTGCCGGTGTGCAGTTCGGCATCACCGATCTGTCCGTGACGCAGTACGACGCATCGGGATTCGCCCATCCCATCAACCTGCGGCACACCGTTGAAGTCCCCGCGCCTCCAGCGGATTCGGTTGTCGCACAATGGGACCTGGGAACCGAACTACTGGGCAGGCCCGGGTGCGCCGACAGTCCGACCGGAGTCCGGTGCGCGGCGGCGCTGGCGCTGGCCTCCGAGGAGCAGGTCAACCTGAGCCGCACGCTCACGGTGCCGACGCCCACCGACGTCGAGCCGACGGTGTGGATCCGGTCCCGTCAGGGACCCAAACTCGCCGATCTCGTCGCCCAACCCGGGACCACCCGCGCCTCCGGTGACGCCGACCCGATCGACGTGCTCGGTTCGTCCTATGCCGCCACCGACGGTGACCCGCGCACATCATGGACCGCACCGCAACGCGTTGTTCAGTTCAAGGCACCACCTACGCTGACGCTGAAACTGCCTGCGCCGACCGAAGTCGGCGCGCTGCGCATCGATCCCGGCGCCGGCCAACCGCCCGCTCACCCGACACTGGTCGCGATCGACCTGGGCGACGGTCCACAGACTCACAAGCTCCCCGGCAACGGTGAGCCACAGACCGCACAGCTCAAACCGCGGGTGACCGACACCATCACCGTGTCACTGCTGGGGTGGAACGACATCATCGACCGCACCTCCCTGGGCTTCGACCAGCTCAAGCCGCCCGGGCTGGCCGAACTGACCGTCCTCGACATCCACGGCAAACCCATCGCCGCCGCCGATTCCGCAGCCAATCGCAAACGGACGGTGTCGCTTCCGTGCGGGCAGGGTCCCATCATCGGCGTGGCCGGCCAGTTCATCCAGACCTCGGTGCGCACCACCGTGGGGGCGCTGCTCGATGGTGACCCGATTCCGGCCCTGCCATGCGGGACCGGTCCGATCGCCCTGCCCGCCGGGCAACAGGAACTCCTGGTGAGCCCCGGTGCAGCGTTCGTGGTCGACGGCGTCGAGCTCAACACGCGGGCGGCCGCCCAACTACGCACGGCCACAACAACACCCGTCGCCACCCCGGTGTGGTCACCAGACCACCGGCAGGTGCAGGTGCCGGCATCAGACAAAGCCCGGACCCTGGTGGTACCCGAAAGCGTGAATCCGGGGTGGATCGCGCGCACCGCCGATGGCGTCGCCCTGACGCCGGTGAAGATCAATGGTTGGCAGCAGGGCTGGGTGATCCCGGCCGGCAAGGACGGGCCGGTGACGCTGTCCTTCCCGTCGAACCGTCCGTACCGCGTCGGGCTGATCGGCGGTCTCACGTTGCTCCCGATACTGGCCCTGCTGGCACTGTGGCCGGCCCGGCGCCGCAGCCCGGATCTCGATCCCGTGCGACCATGGCAGCCATCTCCGAACCTGATCGCGGCCGCGGTACTCGCGGTGGGGACGGCCATCTCCGGCCTGCCTGGACTGCTGGTGGCCGGTGCCACGCTGGGAGTGCGCTACCTACTGCGTGATCGCGACGGTTGGCTGCAGGGACTGACCGTCGCCGCGGCCGCGGGCGGGCTCACGCTGGCCGGCGCGACGCTGAGTCAGTACCCCTGGCGCTCGGTCGACGGTTATGTCGGACACTCGCCGTGGGTGCAGCTGCTGGCGTTGCTGTCGATCACCTTCGTCGCGGCATCCACGATCACATTTGAGCGAACCCCTCGACCAACACCCGAGGCGACCGCCACCCCGCCGACGCCCGGGCCCGCCGACCAGGACTGAGCTGGACCGGCGCCAGAATATTTGCCGTAGCTGTTGACAACGCACATATGCGGTACTTACGGTACCGGCACGCGTGGCGCACGCCCCGGAACGCCCTTTGCTACATGGGGGACCACAGGTTGCGGACCAGGATCGTGCAGGACTGAGTGCATTAACTACGCAGTCAGTTCGCAGCCCGGCCATCTGGCTTAGCTGTGTTCGCGCGGCTGTGCACAATGCAGTGCGCACGGCTGCGGTGTCGGCGGCAGAGGGGTTCGCCGACACCGCACTGGGGGTCAACGCCATGGGGCGGGGCGACCCCAGCCCCCCGATAACGCGCCGACACTACGGTTTATGACGAATTCCCAGCGAAATCTGTCATAAACCGTAGCGTCGGCGGATGTAGGTGGCGGGTGCCGGTCAGGCGGTGGTCGCCAACGCCCGGGCATCCTCGTCGGCGAACGTGTCCTCCAGCGTCAGCGGGGAGTAGTCCAGGTCGATCTCCTCGAGCGGTCGGCCCCGGGCACTGCTGATGGTGCCGAACCGGCGCATTCCCTTGTCTGCGGAGTACTGCATGAACTCGTCCTGCACCAAGCCGAACGGGATGTCCGGCGCATAGAGGGCGAAGCCCTCCTCGGTGAGCCTCAGCGCCAACGGGATGAGCTCGTTCATCCGCTCCTCGAACACTGCCCAGTTGGCGTCATCGGCGGCGACGTGACGGCGACAGGTGAACGTGCCCCACGCCATGTGCCGACGTTCGTCGTCCCCGATCCGCCCGATCAGCTCCTGCATCCCGGGCAGGATCCCGCGATCGACGCAAATCTTGTGCCACGCATAGTATCCCGTGAGGGCCAGCATTCCTTCGACGATGTGGTTGTAGGTCACCGACGCCCGCACCTGAGCGGCCGGCGACGGGTCGGTGTACAGCGCATCCAGCGACCGCGGCAGCTCCTCGTAGAACATCTGCCGGTACGCCGGAAGCTCGTCGAAGTAGTTGTGCAGATCGTCGGCGATACCGACGGCGTCCAGCCACATGCGGAACACCTGGGTGTGTTTGGCCTCCTCGAAGGCGAACTGGGTCAGGTACATCTCGTCGCCCAGGCGGCCCTCGGCCCGCATCGCGGTCATGAACGGCTGGATGTCCTTGGTGACGGCCTCCTCACCGGCGATGAACTCGGCGCACAAACGGGTGGCGTATTCACGTTCCCGATCTGTCAGCGCCTCCCAGTCCGCCCGGTCACGGGAGAAATCGATGTCGGCCGGATCCCAGAACTTCGCGTTCCCTCCGGCGAACAAGCGCAACGGCACGCTGTCCCAATTGAGACCGCCTTTGGCAAGCGAACCGAACTGTGTGTGTGACATGGGAATTGACCTCCTCAGGTCTGCCGGGCTGGTTGATCGGATGCTGAGAATGCGGCCGACAACACCCCGACGAGGCGGCGTACGGCCAGTGCCGGCTGTTCCGGGGTTGGCTCATCGAGGCCGAGAACCGGATCCATCCCGCGCACATACGGCGCCAGCGCCAGGTGCGGAATGATCATCAACAACAGCGACAACAGCGCTTCCGTATCGGCGTCCGCCCGCAGGTCACCCCGGTTCTGCGCGTCCCGGACGAGAGGGCGGAGCACCTCGAGATAGTGACGGTGGATCACCGTGCGCACGCTGACGCGGGCATCGGTGTCCACCTCGAAGCTCGCCGCGGCGTGCAACGAGCGGTCCTGGGGGTGGTCGGCGAAGTAGGCCACCCAATCGTCGAGCAGGTCGGTGAGGAACTCGAAGAACGGGCGGCTCGAATCGAGGGCGCGGATGCGTTCCTCCATGTACGCCCGCACGCGCTGGCTGCCAATATCGGCGATGAATGCGTACATGTCGCGCTTGTCCGCAAAGTATTGGAACAGGCTGCCTTTCGCGACGCCGGCCTTGCGGGCGATGACGTTGAGGCTGCCGCGGGAGTATCCGTGCGCCCCGAACTCCGCCTCGGCAGCCGCGATGACCGCGGCCCGACGAGCGGGATCGACACGTGCCCAGGTGACCGTTGGCATCTGCGCCTCCAGGTTGAATGACCACTGGTCATATTACTGTGATGGCGCTCACAGTCAAGGAGTTCGCACGGCGATCAGATGATGCGAAATCGGCTCACCCTCGACCCACCGTTCCACCGACTGCTCGATGAGCAGGTCATTGCCGGTGAGACGGGTGCGGTGCTGTCGCACATGCTCATCCCAGGACCGCACCACGAACGCCTCGACGAAAACCGCGTCGCGCTCGGCGCTGCGGAACAATTGCCATTGCGTGGCCCCGGTGCGCTGCCGGGACCTGCCGAGCACGCCCATGGCAGCGAAGAACTCGGCCTCGTGTTCGGGTTCCACCCGGTAGGAGGTCAGTACCAGGACGGGACCATCGGGCGGTGCCGGCTCGAACACCAGCGCCGGTTCGGGCCAATGCGCGGAGGGCGTGAGGTCGAGATCGCCGGTACGCGTGTGCAACGGCCACCACCAGGCCGATATCGCGCAGAACCCCAGCAGGCCGGCACTGATCAGCAGCGCCGTCACGGTGCTGGTCGTGCCGGCCACCAGGCCCCAGACCAGCGAGCCGATGGCCTGGCCGCCCATGAAGGTCAGCTGGTACACCGACAGCCCGCGGGCGCGCACCCAGGCGGGCAGGCTCAACTGCATCGAGGCGTTGAGGGTGGAGAGCGCCAGCAGCCAGGATGCGCCGCCGATGACGAGCGCGGCCAGGACGATGCCGAAGTTGTGCACCAGCGCGAGAACTGCAGTGGCCCCGCCGAATCCAAGCCCAGCGACAATCAGCAAGGCGTTCAGGCCGAAGGCGGACTGCAGCCGGCCCAGGACGAGCGCACCGAGCACTGCCCCGACCCCAAGGGCTCCCAGCAGCAGCCCGTATCCCGACGACGACAACCCGAGCTGACGCTCGGCGATCACGGCCAGCAGGCCCCACAACGCGCTGCCCGGCGCGATGAACAACATCGCCCGCAGCAGAATCCGCCGGATGATCGGCGAACTCCGGATGAACCGGCCACCGGCGCTGAGCGCGGCCAGCGGTCGCTCGGCCGGCAGCAGCTGCTCGGCGACGGGGCTGCGCCAGAGCAGCAGGACTACCACGATGCCGGCGAACGACACCGCGTTGAGCGCGAACACCAGCGTCGGGCCGGACAGCGATACCAGCGCGCCGGCGATCGCCGGACCGATCGCGCGGGCCCCGTTCAGGCTCATGCTGCCGAGCGCGGCGGCGGCGGGAATCTGTTCGCGTGGAACAAGATCCGGCTGGATCGCCTGCCAGGCCGGAGCGGTCAGCGCCTGCCCGCAGCCGATCAGGAACAGCAGGGTCAGCAAGACCGTCGGTGTGGCCAGCCCGGCCCCGGTCAGCGTCGCCAGCGCCGCCACCCCGGCGGCCATCGCACCCTGGGTGGCCAGCAGCAGCCTACGGCGGTCGACCAGGTCAGCGAGCACGCCCGACGGCAGCGCCAGCAGCATCACCGGCAGCGTGGTGGCGGTCTGCACCAACGGCACCAGCACCGGGGCGCGCGGATCCCCGACCAGCATCCACTGGGCGCCCACCGTCTGCATCCACGTCCCGAGGTTGGAGACGAACTGTGCGATCCACAGCGCCCGGTAGATCGGCGATGCCAGCGGCGCCCACGTCGACGTTGCGGTGACGGCCATCTGCATGATCGTGCCAGTGCTACTGGGGCATAGTTGGGACATGGCTGAAGTCCGCAACATTCCCGAAGCACGCCATTACGAGATCACCGTCGACGGCGAACATGCCGGCCTCGAGGCCTATGTCGACTCCGGCGACCAGCGCATTTTTTACCACACCGAGATCGACGATAAATTCGGCGGCCGCGGCCTGGCGGGCGACCTGGTCTCCGCGGCGCTGACCGATGCCCGCGCCGCCGGCAAGCGCATCGTCGCGGTCTGCCCGTATGTCGCGAAGTACGTGCAAACACACCACGACTTCGACGACATCCTCGACCCGGTCACCCCCGAGGTGCTGGCCGTGGTCGAGGCCAACGCGGGGTGAGCGGGTAGGCCTTGAGCTAGGCCTTGGTGGCGGTCACCAGGAAGGCGGGCATCTGCGTGCGACCCTCCGGCAGGGCCGCGTACAGCTGAGCCGGCCGGATCTCGTCGATCTGCCAGTGACGTGAGACCACCTCGCGCAGTTGATCTTCGGTGAACTGGGTCGGGCCGGGACCTTCCTGGTCGCCGAATGCGCCGGCACCGAAAGCCAGGATGTAGAGCCGCGCACCGGGGGCGGCGGCACGGTAGACGGACTGCAGGTAGCCGTCGCGGAGTTCGGCGGGCAGTGCATGCAGCAGGCCGCTGTCGAAGACCGTCGAGAACCGGCCGTCGTATCCGGTGAACGACGAGATGTCAGCCTGCGCGAATGTCACGTCGTCCAGCCCCCGCTCTCGGGCGGTCTCGGTAGCCGCCGCGACGGCGGTGGGGCTCAGGTCCAGCCCGACGACCGAGTGGCCGCGTGCGGCGAGCGCCAGTGCGAGTTCGGCGTGACCGCACCCGGCGTCGAGGACCTCGCCTCGGACCGCACCGTCGGTGTCGATGATCGCTGCGTATTCCGGTTGCGGTGCACCGATGCTCCAAGCCGGTGTCTGCTGCTGCCGGTAGGCGTCGTCCCAGTCGATGACGTGTGTCATGTCATCCATCCCTTCATTTAGTTCAAATTTGTACTATATTGACTGTAGGTCGGGAACGACGTATTGACAAGGCGATGCTTCACACTGTTGAGATCTGAACTAGTTGATCGATTGGAGGAACATGACGCGAATGCTCTCCACTGCCGAGGTCCGGACCTGGCGGCCCTACATCGAGTCCAGCCTGCGCTTGGAGACGCTGCTGGACGAGCGCCTCCGGGAGGCCACGGGCCTGAGCCTGATGGACTATCACCTGTTGATGCTGCTGACCACCGCCCCCGACCACCGCCTGCGAATGAGCGAACTTGCCGAGAAGATGGTGTTCTCGCGCAGCAGGATCACCTACCAGATCAACTCGATGACCAAACGCGGTCTGGTGCTGCGTGAACCGGTTCCCGAGGACCGCCGCGGCTACCGCGCCGTGCTGACCGCCTCCGGCGCCGAAGTACTACGCGACGCCATGCCACTGCACGCCGAGTCGGTACGCGAACTGTTCTTCGACCACATCCGGCCCGACGAACTCGACTGCATCGAGCGGGTATTCACCCGGCTACACGACACCTTGCAGCACGACGAGCTGCAACCCGACGACGAAAGCCTTTCATCATGACCTTCACCGCCGCCGAACTGTCCTACCTGCGCGAGCAACCCATCGGACGCCTGAGCACCGTCGGCCGTAACGGCGATCCGCAGATCCGCCCGGTCGGGGTTCACCTCGGCCCCGACGACGCCACCATCGACATCGTCGGACACGCCCTCGCGTCGACGCAGAAGTGGCGCAACGTACTCGGCAACCCGCAGGTCGCCTTCATCGTCGACACGGTCCACTCGGTGCGCCCACCCGATGCCCGCGGCATCGAAATCCGTGGCACTGCAACGGCACTACCCGATGCGGGCACCACCGATGGCGGCCTGTCCGGCGACATCATCCGGGTCGTGCCACGCCGGATCATCAGCTGGGGGCTCGACGGTACCGGCACCGCCGCGCGGGACTGGACCGAATCCCCACACGCAGCGGGCTGACCCACCTAGCATCGGCAGCGTGCCGACAGTCAACACCGCCCACGGATCCATCGACACCTCCGACCTCGGCGTCACGCTCATGCACGAGCACGTCTTCATCATGACCAGCGAGGTCACGCAGAACTATCCGGACAGTTGGGGCAGCGAGACGGACCGCGAAACCGACGCCATCGCCCGGCTGAACAACCTCAAGGCCAACGGGGTGGACACCATCGTCGACCTCACTGTGGTGGGACTCGGCCGCTACATTCCACGCATCGCCCGCATCGCCGCGGCAACCGAGATCAACATCGTCGTCGCCACCGGTCTGTACACCTACAACGACATTCCGATGACGTTCTGGTTCAACGGTCCCGGCACCGCGATGGCCGGGCCCGAGCCGATGACCGAACTGTTCGTCCGCGACATCGAGGAGGGCGTGACCGGAACCGGTATCAAGGCCGCGATCCTCAAGTGCGCCACCGACGAACCCGGCGTCACCCCCGGCGTCGAACGGGTCCTGCGGGCGGTGTCGCAGGCACACCGGCACACCGGGGTACCGATCTCCACCCATACCCACGCCGCCACCCGGCGCGGCCTGGAACAGCAGCGCATCTTCGCCGAGGAGGGCGTCGACCTGTCCCGCGTGGTGATCGGCCACTGCGGTGACACCACCGACATCGGCTATCTCGAAGAGTTGATCGCCAACGGCTCCTACATCGGCATGGACCGTTTCGGTGCAGACATGTTCCTGCCGTTCGAGGACCGCGTCGCCACCGTGGCGACCCTGTGCGAACGCGGTCACGCCGAGAGGATGGTGCTCTCGCACGATGCCTGGTGCCACTTCGACGCACTACCCGACAAGGTGACGGCGATCCTGCCCGGCACCGGCTACCTGCACATCCACAATGACGTGCTGCCCGCGCTGCGCGAGCGCGGCGTCACCGAGGAACAGATCACGACGATGCTGGTGGACAATCCACGCCGGATCTTCGACCGTCGGGGCGGGTACTGAGATGACCGACGCGATCCCGCCGATCCCCACCCAGGTCAGCCAACTGGCCGCTGCCGACCCCGACCGGCCGGCGGTGACCTGTCAGGGCATCACGCTCACCCGGGACGAACTGGACCGATCCAGCAACCGACTTGCCCGCGCCTACGCCGAACGTGGTGTGCGACAGGGCGATTACGTCACGATCAGCCTGCCCAACTCGATCGAGTGGGTGCAGGCCGTGCTGGCCACCTGGAAACTCGGCGCGGTGCCGCAACCCCTGTCGCCGCGGTTGCCGGACGCCGAGTTCGCCGGGATCCTCGCACTGCGCCCCCGGGCCCTGGTAGTCGGTCGCGACGCCGGTGAAACACCTTGGCTGCCCGCCGGTTTCACGCCAGATCCCGACCTGTCCGATGCACCGCTGCCCGAGGCGGTCGCACCGACGTGGAAGTCGATGGCCTCGGGCGGCAGCACGGGACGCCCGAAACTGATCGAAGCCGGCGGCGACAGCCGGGTGCCTGCCCTGATCGGCGTCCCCCTGGGCGCCCAGCCCGGCGATGTCACGCTGATGTCGGTGCCGATGAGCCACAACACCGGTTTCACCACATTCGCCATCGCGCTGCTGGGCGGCCACCACCTGGTGCTGATGCCGCGCTTCGACCCGGCCGAGTTCCTGGCGCTGGTCGCCGAACACCGCGTGACGTTCCTGACCACGGTGCCCACCATCATGCAGCGCCTGCTGCCGGTGTACCGCGCCGACCCGAAAGCCTATGACCTGTCCAGCATTCGCCGGTTCTGGCACGTCGGGGCGCCCTGCCCGCCTGCGGTCAAGCAGGCCTGGATCGAGCTACTCGGACCCGAGGCATTGTGGGAACTGTACGGCGGCACCGAGTTGCAGGCGCTGACCTTCATCTCCGGCGAGCAGTGGCTGGCCCACCCCGGATCCGTCGGTGTCGTGGTGGCCGGCGAGATGAAGGTGCTCGACGACGACGGCCAGGAGTGCCCGCCCGGCGTGACCGGTGAGATCTACATGCGGCCCGGTCCCGGCAGCGCACCCACCTACCGTTACGTCGGCAGCACCGCCAAGAACCGTGACGGCTGGGACTCACTCGGAGATCTGGGGTATTACGTCGACGACGGCTCTCAGCGGTTCTTCTACCTCAACGACCGCCGGGTGGACATGTTCACCGTGGGCGGCAAGAACGTCTACCCGGCCGAGATCGAGGCCGCGCTGGCGGCCCACCCCGACGTACTGTCCTGTCTGGTCGTCGGCGTACCGCACGAGGATCTCGGACAAGTGCCGCACGCCCTGGTGCAGACGTGTGACGGGTCAGAGCTGGACGGTGAAGCGGTGCAAGCTTTTCTGCGCGAGCACCTGTCGGGCTACAAGGTCCCGGAAAGTGTGGAATTCGTCGACACCCCGCTGCGCGATGACGCCGGTAAGGCACGTCGCGCCGCAGTGCGCGACGAGGTCATCGCGCGGCTGGAGCAGGCTCGGGCTCATCGGTGATCGAGCTGTCCAGCGGCGGCACCGGGCTCTCATTCCGATACTCCCAGCGCCGCAACGCTTCCCGGCACGGTGATTCCACCAGCGCGTAGCTCACCGCGGCCAGGGCGAACCCGAACACCAGCGTCAGCACCAACACCACCAGCATCTGCCCGTTGAACAGGAACTCGCCGATCATCGGGAACACCATGGCCAGCGCAGCCAGGTGCCAGACGAACAAGCCGTAGGACCAGCGGCCCAGCGTGACCATCACCCGGTTGCCCAGAATCGGATGCGCGGTGCCGGGATGATCGAGGACCAGCGGGGCCAGCAGCGCGCCCGCCACGATCGCACCCATCGCGGTCTTCAGGGTCACCTGTCCCACCGAGCCCGGCCGCAGTCCTTCCAGACCGGCCAGCGGCGAGGCCGCGATCCCGAACGCCACCGCGGCGATGACCGCCATCAGCACCCGGCGCCGGGCCAGCCGGTGCACCCAGCCGAATGGACTCACGGTGAGTTCAGCCAGCACCATCCCCGCGGCGAACCAGGAGAAGAACGCCGGCGGCCAGTTCCACGGGTTGAGCCCGGTGGTGCCGGAGAACGGGATGCGCACCCACAACAGGCTCAATGCAGCCACGGCCATGATCACTCCGATGCGGGCCCGCACCGGTAACCGCCGCGCCAGCAGCGCGAGCACCGGCAGCGCCAGATAGAAGGTGACCTCCACCGACAGACTCCACATCTGGGTGAGCCCGGGACTGAGCGTCAGCGGTACGTAGATCTGGGTGAGGGTCAAGTTGGCCAGCCACACCGTCAGATCGCCCCTGGACTCTGGAAGCAGCAGCATGATCACCACGACGGCCACTACGTAGCCGGGCATGATGCGCACGATGCGGGATCGCAGGTAGTGACCGGTCCGCGGGCGGGGACGCAGGCCGCGGGCGGCGGCAGCATGCCCCCGCCACAGCAGGAACCCCGACAGCGCGAAGAACACGGCGACCGCAAGGTCGAACCGGCCGAAGAACCGGCCGCTCACCCCGGTGGTGTGCCCGGTCTGGAAGGCGACGTGGGTGAGCACCACACCCATGGCGGCGCAGGCGCGCATGCCTTCGACGGCCGGCAGGAAGCTACGTGTCCCGCCGACCTGAGATTCCGGTCCGGTTTCCGGGCCGGGTGCTCCGGTGGCCACGGCGACCAGTGTGCCGCTCGATGGCAACCCCGCCAAACTGCGGGTTAACGCGCCGGGGAGATGTCACGGGAGTAAGTGATGCACTTAAATAGTGCTGTTAGGGTCGAACGGGTTTGCCTCACGACGAGTTGGCCCACACTGAAGGAGGCCCGGTTTGAACCGCGCAGTGGCGCTGCGTATCGCGGCATGTGGACTGATGGGGCTGGGTGCAGCTCTGCTCATCGCCGCACTGTTGTTGACCACCTATACCAAGGGCAAGATCGCCAAGATCCCGCTCAATCTCGATGCCAGCCTGGTCAGCGATGGAACCGCGACCGCTTTCGATCCGGCCTCCCTGGTGGCCGAGAAGTTCTCGGTGGACCGCAACGTGCCGGTCGCACTGCAGCAACAGGTCAGCGTGGAATCACCGTCCAACGCCGAGGTGGTGACGCTCCAGGTGGGCAGCACACTGCGGCGCACGGACCGTCAGAAGGACGGCGGCCTGCTGTTGGCGTTGGTGGACACCGTCACGATGAACCGCAGCACCGCGCTGGCCGTGTCCAGCGACAACAACCCGGGCGGTGCCCTGCAGAAGCCCCGGGCCATCGAGGATGAGAAGCCGCCGACCAACGTCGCGCTGCCGCACGAGGGCCTGACCTACCGGTTCCCGTTCGACACCGAGAAGAAGACGTACCCGTTCTTCGACGCGATCGCCCAGAAGGCGTTCGACGCGAACTACGACGGTGAAGAAGACGTCAACGGGCTGACCACCTACCGGTTCATCCAGAACGTGGGCTACGACTCCAACGGCAAGCTGGCCGAGCCGGTCAAGTACTCCTCGCTCTACGAGGACGACGCCGACAGTTCGGTCACCGCAAGCCCCGAGATGTGGGGCGTGCCCGGCGAACCCGATGAGCGGATCAAGATGGACCGCTTCTACGCCGCGCAGCGCACCTTCTGGGTCGACCCGGTGTCGGGCACCATCGTCAAGGCGCAGGACCACGGCTACCAGTACTACGCACGTGACGCCCTCAAGCCCGAGGTGACCTACGTCGACTACAAGGTCACCTACAACGAGGAGACCGTGGAGTCCCAGGTCGCAGCGGCCCAGGACGAGCGTGACCGGGTCGCTCTGTGGACCCGCATCCTGCCGATCACGTTCACCGCGCTGGGCCTGCTGGGACTCGTCGGCGGCGCCGTGGTGGGTTCGTTCGCGATCCGCGCCGAGTCCACACTGATCGATCCCGGCCTCGACACCGCCGATCACGGTTTCTTCGATACCCAGGGATTCCAAGTGCCCGGCGCCGAGGCGAAGACGGAGAAGCTGCCCGCTCAACGACCATCCGATCTACCGCCGGACCGCTGATCTGAGCCTGCGCTCTGCCCTGCTGCCGGCCTACGCGCTGGCACTGTCGTTATTGGTAACCGGGCCCCTGCTGGGGCCCGGTTACCTGCTTTTGCGGGACGCCGTCTCCACACCCCGCTCCTACCTGACCGATGCCGCCCTGGGCCTGACCGAGGCCGCACCCCGGGCTCTGCCGCAGGACTTTTTTGTCGTCCTGACCTCGACCGTGCTGGACGGCGGGATCGTGGTCAAGGTCCTGCTCGTTGCGGGCCTGTGGCTGGCCGGTTGGGGCGCCGCACGTCTGGCCTCGACGGTGTTGGGACCCGGCCTGCCCGGCCAGTTCATCGCGGCGACGCTGGCCATCTGGAATCCCTACGTGGCCGAGCGGTTGCTGCAGGGGCATTGGAGTCTGCTGGTCGGTTACGGCTGCCTGCCCTGGGTGGCGGTGTGTGTGCTGCGGCTACGGAGCGGGTCCGACTCCGGGGCGATGTGGGGTCTGGTGTTCTGGATCGCGCTGGCCGGGTTGACGCCGACGGGACTGATGCTGGCCGCCACGGTCGCTCTCGTGTGTATTGCGGTCCCCGGCGACGGCTGGCGACGTCTGCGCGTCGCCGCGCTCGCGTCGGGAACCTCGGTTTTGGCCGCGACGCCGTGGTTGGTGGCTGCCGCTGTCGGCGGCACGGTGTCATCCCCGGTATCGGCTGGCGGAGTTCATGCCTTCGCGGCCCGCGCCGAGCCCGGCCTGGCCACCTTGGGCAGCCTGGCCGGCCTGGGTGGCATCTGGAACGGTGATGCCGTACCCGGCTCGCGCACAACACTTTTCGCCTTGGTTGCCACCTTTGTACTGGTCGGCATCGTCGCGCTCGGCCTGCCGGTGGTGGCGCGCAACCGCACGGTGGTACCGCTGCTGATCCTGGCCGCGGCAGCCGTGCTGATCCCGGCCGCGATGGCCACGGGCCCCGGGTTGGCGTTCGTCGACGCGACGATCCGGGCGATACCCGGCCTCGGCGTGGTGCGCGACGGACAGAAATGGGTGGCCCTGGCCATGCCCGGCTACGTCGTGGCCGCCGCCGCCGCGCCGGTCACCTTGCGTGGCCTGCGGGTACCGGCCGCCGCCGCTGCCGCGGTGTGCTGCGCGGCGCTGATCGCGGTACTGCCAGATCTCGCCTGGGGCGTCGGCAATCAGATGCGCGCGGTGCAGTACCCCCCGAGTTGGGCGGCCGCGGCGGCGCAGATCAACTCTGACCCCCGGCCGGTGACCGTGCTCCCCCCGGACAGCATGCGTGAATTCTCCTGGGCGCCTGGCGCTCCGGTGCTCGACCCTCTGCCCCGGTGGTTGCGCGCGGACGTGTTGACGACCGGGGATCTGTCCATCGGCGGCCAGACTGTACCCGGCGAAGGGGTACACGCCCGGGCCGTGCAGGACCTGGCGCTCTCGGGTGCAACCGATCAACAACTCGCCGAGGCCGGGGTGGGCTGGGTGGTGCGCGAGTCCGATCGTGGGGTCGCGGTGCAGTACGTCGGCGGCTCGGCGCCTGCGGCGTCACATCGCGGCGTGATGATCGCCGCGCACCTGGTGTGGCTCACCTTGCTCGTTGCCGGCGCGGCAGGAATGGTGTTGCGGCGCAACGTCTACCGGCAGTCGGCTGCTTAGAGCGAAGTATCCACCGCGAGCAGGATCTTGCCGCGCACATGCCCTCCGGCGACCCGCCGATGCGCCTCCCCCGCCTGATCGAGCGGCATGATGTCGATCTCCGGCGCCTGGATCCGGCCCGCGGCGATGGCATCCACCAGACCGTTGAGCTGACGCTCCTGGTTGGCGTAGTTCGACATGATGGGAACGACGGTGACACCCAGCTCGGCGGCCCGCTCGGGATCGGGCATCGGCTCGTCGGCGATCAGCGTCGCGATCGGCGTGACGATCCCGCCGCGTTTCAGCATCTCGATCGAATCAAGGAGGCTGCCCTGGCCCACGGTGTCCACAACCAGGTCGACGCCGTCTGGCGCCCATTCCCGCACCGCCGCCAGGACACCGCCCTGGCGGTAATCGATGGCGAGATCGGCACCGAGCGAGCGGACGTAGTCGAGGTTGGCGGGTCCGCAGGTGGCCGCCACCTTGGCCCCCGCCATCGTGGCCAACTGGATCGCGATGCTTCCCATGCCGCCCGCGCCACCGTTGATCAGGACCGTTGAGCCCGCAGTGGTCCCGCCCACGTCGAACAACGCCTCCCAGCAGGTGATTCCGGCGGTCGGCAGCGCCGCGGCGTCACTGAAGGAGACATGGTCGGGTAGCTTCACGACCCGCTCCCGGTCCGAGGCCACGAACTGCGCATAGGTACCGCGCTCGCCCCGGCCCATGTTCGATGCCGTGACCACCCGGTCGCCGACCGCGAGATCGGTGACGTTCTCCCCGACCTCTGCGACCAGGCCGGCGGCGTCGAAACCGAGAACGAACGGGAACTGGTAGTCGAAGAACCGGGCGAGCCACCCCTCCCGGTTCTTCCAGTCGGCCGGGTTCACTCCCGCATAGGCGACCTGGACGATCACGCCGTTGGGCGCCGCCTGCGGCCGCTCGACGGCGGCCATGTGTAGGACCTCGGGTCCACCGAACTCTTCGAGGACCATGGCCTGCATCATCGGCTGAGTAGTCATGTGCCGACGGTAGGGCCGACCCCACCCCTGGAGGCCAGGAGGTTTCAGTCAATGAGACGACGGCCGACCGGCTTTACACCAGCCCGCTGACGTAGCTTCCCTCGTGCACCGATTCGAGCACCGCCCGCATCGCGTCCGCGCTGAGCGTCCAAGAGAATTCGTCACTGCGGGCCTGAGCCTTGCTACCCAACTGGACCCGCAGCACCGGGTCACTCAACAGCTGATGCAGCCCGGCGACCAGTGCGTCACGGTCCTCCGCGAGTAGCCCGGTGACCCCGTCGACGATCGAGTCGGTCAGCCCGCCGGATGCGCGGTAACCGATGGTCGGTACCCCGTGCTGGGCGGCCTCGGTGACCGCAAGTCCCCAGCCCTCTTTCCGTGAGGGCAGCACATGTACCCAACTCTGCTGCAGCACACGGTGTTTGGTCTCTTCATCGACGTGCCCGTGGAACGTCACCAAATCGGAGATGCCGAGCAGTTCGGCGTGTTCGACCAGTCGTTTCCGCCACCAGCCGCCGCCCAGGATGTCCAGGTGCAGCCCGGGAATCTTGGTGCGCAGCGTCGCGACGGCTTCCAGAGCGTCTTCGATCTGCTTGTGCGGCACCAGCCGCGACAGCACCACCAGACGCGGGCTGGTGGACCGCGGCAGCTCCAGTGTGGGAACGGGAGCCTCGTCAAGTCCATTGCGTACCACCGCAATACGGCTGGAATCTACCCCGAGCTCGTTGAGATCACGGGCCGAGGGCAGGGACACGGTGACGTACTGGTTGCGGCGGTGCAGTCGCGGCGAGAGTTTGGACTCGACGAACCAGCCGATCCGGCCGCGTACCGGGCCGGCCACCGGCCACAGTTCCCGGTGGCAGTGGTGCACGAGCACCGCCACGCGACGACCGAAGGCCAGCCGGGCCAGGAACGGCAGCCCGTTCTGGGTGTCGACGACCACATCCGGCCGGACCCTGCGTAACGGCCCGAGGCCGACGCGGGAGGCCACCATGGCCAGCCCGGCCCAGATGTACACGCTGTAAGGTCCGCCGGCCCGATTGATCTGTACGCCGTCGACCACCTCGCGCCGGGCCGCACCCGGGTACCGCGCGGTACGCAACGTGACGTCGACGCCGTCGTCGGCCAGGCACGCGCCGATCCGCTGCAGATACGCCTCACTGCCGCCACCCTGGGGGTGCCCCGTATCGCGCCAGCAGAGCAGCAGGACGCTCCGTAGGCGACGGTCGGGACGGGCAGACATCGTGTTGAGGGTACCGGTCAGTAGGTTGGGCGGGTGCAGCCCAGCAACATCTCGGCGCGCTTCGCCCGCCGGGCAACCCTGAACCGGTCAGTCCGCCTGCTGGCGCAGTTCCGGTTCGAGCAGACCGAACCGGCCCGTTTCTACGGCGCGCTGGCCGCCGACACCGTCGACATGGTCACTGATCTGTGGACGTCGACCACCGGCCGATCCCCTGCCGGACGCACCGTGCTCGACGTGGGCGGCGGGCCCGGCTACTTCGCTTCGGCCTTCGACGCCGCGGGGATGCACTACATCGGGGTGGAGCCGGACCCCCGAGAGGCGCACGCCGGAGCCGCGAGGGCGGCGACATCCGGCCTGAGCCCGGCGGTCGATTCCGCCTCGGGCACCTTTGTCCGGGCCTCGGGGATGGCGCTGCCGTTCGCCGACGACAGCGTCGACATCTGCCTGTCCTCGAATGTCGCCGAGCATGTGCGGCACCCATGGCGGCTCGGCAACGAGATGCTGCGGGTCACGAAACCGGGCGGGTTGGCGGTGTTGTCCTACACGGTGTGGCTCGGCCCGTTCGGCGGCCACGAGATGGGGCTGACGCACTATCTGGGCGGAGCCCGGGCAGCCGAGCGCTACACCCGCAAACACGGTCATCGACCCAAGAATGACTACGGCTCGTCATTGTTCGCGGTGTCGGCGGCCGACGGCCTGCAGTGGGCGGCCGGCACCGGTGCGCTGATCGCGGCATTTCCGCGCTACCACCCACGATGGGCCTGGTGGATGACCTCGGTGCCAGGGTTGCGGGAGTTCTTGGTGAGCAATCTGGTGTTGGTTCTTCAGCCATCGTGACCGTCTACTGGAACAGGTTCTCGTTTTTGCGGGAAATCTAGGTAATGTGACGTCCATGACACAGAGCGCAGCCGCCCTAAGGACGGAATTCGACAAACTGTTCATCGGCGGCCATTGGGTGGAGCCTTCGACGTCCGACGTCATCGAGGTCTTCTCCCCCGCGACCGGTGAGAAGGTCGGCCAGGTCCCGCTGGCCGCCGAGGCCGACGTCGACGCCGCGTGCGCCGCGGCCCGCAAGGCGTTCGACGAGGGCCCGTGGCCCCACATGTCGCCCGAGGAGCGCCAGGCCGTGCTGGCCAAGGCCGTCGAGCTCATCAACGAGCGTGCCGACGACTTCAAGCACCTACTGAAGCTGGAGACCGGCCAGCCGCCGACCATCGTCGACATGATGCAGTTCGGCGCGGGTGTGTCCAGCCTGCAGTACTACGCCGGCGCGGCCGACAAGTACGACTGGAAGGACATCCGCGACGGCATCTACGGCCAGACGCTGGTCATCAAGGAGCCGATCGGCGTCGTCGGCGCCGTCATCGCCTGGAACGTGCCTTTCTTCCTGGCCTGCAACAAGCTCGGCCCGGCCCTGCTCGCCGGCTGCACCGTGGTGCTCAAGCCGGCCGGTGAGACCCCGCTGACCACAAACCTGTTCGCCGAGGTGCTCGCCGAGGCCGGCCTGCCCGAAGGCGTGCTCTCGGTGGTGCCGGGCGGACCGGAGACCGGTCGCGCCCTGACCGCCAACCCTGAGCTGGACAAGTTCACCTTCACCGGCTCCAGCGGCGTCGGCAAGGAGATCGGCAAGATCGCCGCCGAGAAGCTCAAGCCCTGCACGCTGGAACTCGGCGGCAAGTCCGCGGCGATCATCCTCGAGGACGCCGACGTGGACTCCACCCTGCCGATGCTGGTGTTCTCCGGCCTGATGAACTGCGGGCAGGCCTGTGTGGGCCAGACCCGCATCCTGGCACCGCGGTCCCGCTACGACGAGGTCGTCGAGAAACTCTCGGCCGCCGTCGCCGCCATGCCGGTCGGCCTGCCCGACGATGCGGCCGCGATGATCGGCCCGCTGATCTCGGAGAAGCAGCGCGACCGGGTCGAGGGCTACATCAAGAAGGGCGTCGAGGAAGGTGCCCGCATCGTCACCGGCGGCGGTCGCCCCGAGGGCCTGGATTCGGGCTGGTTCGTGCAGCCGACGGTGTTCGCCGATGTCGACAACTCGATGACCATCGCCCAGGAGGAGATCTTCGGGCCGGTGCTCGTGGTGATCCCGTTCGACACCGAGGAAGACGCGGTGCGCATCGCCAACGACTCGCCGTACGGCCTGGCCGGCAGCGTGTACACCACGGACTTCCCCAAGGCCGTCGAGATCGCCTCGAAGATCCGCACCGGCACCTACGCGGTGAACATGTACGCGTTCGATCCGGGCGCCCCGTTCGGCGGATTCAAGAACTCGGGTATCGGACGCGAGAACGGCCCGGAGGGCATCGACGCCTACACCCAGGCCAAGAGTGTGCTGCTGCCGTTTGGCTACACCCCGGAGTAAAACTCCTCGAGATTCGTAAAGGCGCCCTGGAACTGCGGTTTCGGGGCGCCTTTCGTTTCGGCGAGACGGCGCCGACAGCCAATGTTCAGGTTCGCCAACTAGCGTGGCGCGGGTTCATCCGGTACCGAGACGCAAGGAGATTTCCATGGCAGTTTCCGTTGATCTGGCCAAGTCGCTCGACAAGGCCTACGAGGACAAGTCGCTCAAGGAGATCCTGGACGCTTCGCCGGCGGCACTGGCCGGGGTCACCGACGCCGATGCCGAGCATCTCGCTGCGGCGTTCAACATCAAGACCGTGCGCCAGCTCGGGGCCAACAAGTTCTTTGCGGTGGCCGCAGCTCTGGTCGCGCTGGAGACCGCCGGCTAGACCGTTTGCCCAGCAGACGCAGAATCGCCCTTTTCACCTAGGAGAAGGGCGATTCTGCGTTTGGTCGGCTGGGAATCAACGACCCTGGAACTTGGCGGCCCGGCGTTCGATGAAGGACTGCACGCCTTCGGCGGCATCGGCGGTACCGAACAGTTCGGCGACCACCGGACGCAGTCGCGCAATCGCGGCGGCGTCCCCTTCGCGGCGTGCGGTGTGCGCCGAGGCCAGGGTGGCGCGAACTCCGAGCGGTGCGGCGCGATCGGCGATCGTGTGTGCGATCTCGCGGGCCATGGCGACGGCCGCGTCGGCATCCGGCGCGACTTCCTGGATCAGCCCGATGCGGTACGCCTCGGCCGCGTCGAACTCGTCCCCGGTCAGCAGCCACCGCATCGCGTTGCCCCAGCCGGTCTGGCGCGGTAGCCGCAGGGTGGCGCCGCCGAAGGGGTAGATACCGCGCAGCACTTCGATCTGGGCGAACCGGGTGTCCTCTGCGGCGATGCGGATGTCGGCGGCCAGGAGCAGTTCGATGCCGAGCGTCAGGCACCGGCCCTGGGCTGCGGCGACGACCGGCTTGGTCCAGTCGCCGTCGAGGCGCCAGGGGTCGCGCCCGCCTTCGGGAGTGGGCAGTTCGCCGCTGGCCACATGCGGTGCGACGTCGACGAGATCGAGGCCGGCGGTGAAGTGCTCACCATGGGCGAACAGCACCCCGACGCGCAGGTCGTCGTCGGATTCCAGCAGCCCGTACGCGAGCGCCAGATCGGTGAGCATCGCAACGTTGAATGCGTTGCGTTTCGCTGGACGGTTCAGTCCGATCAGCAGGACGTGGCCGTCCCGCTGCAGCGTGAGGGTTTCCAGGGCCGGATCGGTCGTCATAGAAGCAGTCAACGCCTGCTCGCAGAATTATGCAAGACACCATAATTCTGCATCGGCCCACCGGCCCGCCGGGAACCTGTTCAGAATCAGTTCACCTGCTAGTCTTTTCGCTATAGGCATGTTTGTTAGATACTCGACACCATGCGAGAATTCCACCATTTCTATGGTGGAAGACATAGAAGGGCGGTGCGCGATGTGGGTCGTCGAACTCAACCTCGCCGGTCACCGGTTCACCCGTCGGGTCCGCACGCCACACACCCAGGTGCGCACCATCACCCCTCGGATGCTGCTTCGCTGTTCCTCGCAATTCCTGCATGACCGCGTCGCCTGACACCACCGCCAAGCCACGGAACAAGCGTGGCTCGACCCGCGCCCGCATGCTCAGCAGCGCGGTCGAGGTGTTGCGCGAGCGGGGCGCGGCAGGCGTCACGATCGACGAAGTACTCACCCGCAGCGCCGCACCCCGCGGTTCGGTGTACCACCACTTCCCCGGCGGACGTCGCCAGATCCTGATCGAGGCGCTCCAATTCGCCGCGGACACCATCGGCGACGTCATCGGCGCCGAAACTTCGGACACCGCATGGGATCTGGTGCACCGGTTCGTCGAGTTCTGGGAACGTGTGCTCACCGGAAGCGATTTCACCGCGGGTTGCCCGGTGGTAGCCGTGGCGATCGCCGACCCGGACGAAGAACCCGATCTCGCCGCGACGGCCGGCGCCATCTTCGACCGCTGGCGCACAGCCCTGGCCGCAAACTTCGTCGCCGACGGTTTCGACGCATCCGACGCGTCCTCCCTGGCGGTCATGTGCATCGCAGCCCTGGAGGGCGCCGTGGTGCTGTGCCGATCGTCGCGATCGGTCGAACCCCTGCACGATGTCGCCCGCCAACTCGAATTCCTGATCAAATCAAGGGAATTCGTTCTTCGTAACGGCGTTCCCCGGCTCACTCGACCGTCTACGCCCTGACCCACCGGGCGCAGACGAAATCGCCGTTGAGCGCAGATTCGGCCAGCGCCCACTCGGAACGAACGGGCAGCACCGGCGACCCCGCACCCAGTGAGCAGGGCGCATAGCTGACGATCATCTCGTCGATCAGCCCGGCCGTGACGAACTGGGCGGCGACCTCTCCGCCGCCGACCACCCAGACGTCCCGGCCCGCCGCGGCCGCCCTCAGCTTGGGATGCAGTTCGGCTATATCGCCGGAGAACACCTGCACCGGATGCCCTATGGACACGATCTCGGGCCGGTGGGTGAGCACCCACGTCGGCTGCTCATACGTCCACTCGTCGGGTTGGTTCTTCACGATCCACTCGTAGGTCGACGACCCCATCACCAGTGCGCCAATGGTTTTGATGAATCCGTCGTAGCCGAACGGGCCCTGCTGATCGATGTTCCGCGAGATCAGCCAATCCAGGCTGTCCTCGGTGTCGACGATGAAACCGTCCAAGCTCGATGCGGTGTAGTACACGGTCTTCACGGATCAGTCCTTCCTCATCCATTCGAGTGGGTCACCCCGGTCGACGGCTACCCCGTGGCGGGCCAGCATGCCCCGCACGACGGCCCGCCGATGCGCCGAGTAGGTCAGCACGTGCGCGATGATCCCGTACAGCTGAAAGGATTCCGGCGGATCGCACAGTGCATCGATGACGGTGTCGCCCAACCGTCCGGCAGCCGAGTATTCGGAGATCAGTGTGGTCCAGCGCTTTCCGATAGTGCGATGATGCGCGGCGAGTTGCTCGGCGGTCGCCTGACTGGTCGTGGCCCGCGCGGGAAAGTCCCGGCCCTCGATGGTGGCCAGCCAGACCTCTTTGGTCCACACGATCGCCCCGAGCACCGCCGCGACGCTGGGCTCCGGACCGTCCCAGTCCAGCACCACCTGCCCCGGCGAGATCTCCTGCGCCCATTGCTGTTCGGAGAGCCCAGCCGACTCACTGATCAGGTACTCGGTGTCGGCGACATCGTGCACGAGCATGAACTGGGCGACGTCCGGGCCGGCGGCCTCGTCCGGATCGGCGTCGCACCACAACGACTGGGGCGGATGGAAGTGCACCCCGTTGGGAGCGGTCAGCCGGAATCCCACATCGTCGGCACGTGACGGCGGCACCCCGAACGCGCGGCGGAAGGCCCGGGAGAACACCTCGGCCGACGACCAGCCCTCGGACTCGGCCACCTCGGCCACCCCGGCACCCTGCTGCAACCGCCAGGCCGCGCGCTCGAGCATGACGCGGCGGCGCAGCGCCGCCGGTGGTTCTCCGGTCAGCCTGCGTACCTCCCGGGAGAAGTGAAACTCCGAGGCGTAACTGCTGCGGGCCATGTCGCCGACGCCGGAGTTGTCGTCGTCGACGACGGCATCGAGCAGTTCCCGCAGCCGGTCACGCCCGTTCGATTGAACCTCCACGGTCACCGAGTATGGTCGGCCGGCCGCCCTGGGAACATGACATTTCCTGCTGTGGTCCGTTGCTCGTCGGCGTCAGCTGTCGAGCACCTGCGCCACTCGGGCCTCGATGTCGACACCGTCCAGATCGGTCAGGTTGATCCCGAACCGCTCGGTGAGCGCGTCGAGAACCTGTGCGGCCGTGTCGAAGCGGATGCGTTCGGTCTCACCGTGCCGGTGGATGGCCAGGTTCCGGCCGCGCAGGTTGAGCCGGGCGTCATCGGTGACCAATGCCGCGGTCAGCCCGACGACGAAGATGCCGCCGGGATGCGTTGACACATACCAGCTTCCGACTTCCAGGTCGATACGCGGTTGCGGCACGGTGGTGAACCGGTACAGCGGCTGCCATTGCCCGCGAACCTGAGCGGCCAGTTCGTACTCCGGCTCATGGCGGGTGGGCAGCTCGAGCAGCCGGTAGGGCTCATGGCGGGTCTGCTGCACTGCACCGGTCTGCAGCCGGATCGGCGACGACAGCGTCTGCCCGCCGAAGCCGACGTCGACCAGGAAGCGTCCGGCCTCCCCGGGAACCGTCACGGCCAGCACATTGTGGGTGAGCGCGGGCAACGGGGCGTCAGGTTCCTTCATCCACACCACCCGCCCGGCGAGCCGGTCGACGCCGTACCCCAGCTCGTCCAGGGCGTGGCCGAGCAGTCCGTTGTGCTCGTAGCAGTAGCCGCCGCGGCGTCGGGTTATCAGCTTGTCGGCCAATGCCTCTGCACTGAGATCGGCGACCGGGATGCCCAGCAGCGGGTCGAGGTTCTCGAACGGGATGGATCGGCCATGCGCGGCGACGATGTCGTGCAGCGTGTCCGGATCGGCTGACGCGGAACCCTGATAGCCGATCCGGTCGAAATACGCGGTGAGGTCGAATCCCATGGTCGCCATGATGGTGCCTCAACGGTGGTTGAGGTCAATCGCGGAGGACACTGGCCGCATGGCTGCACATCTCACCGAGCGCCTGCGGGAGGACCTGTTGGCCCGCTGGTCCGAACCCCACCGCAGGCACCACAACGTCGTGCACCTGCGCGAAGTACTCGACGCGATCGGCGCCCTTGCCGACGACGGGCTGCACTTCGACCGGGAAGCCGTCGAACTCGCGGCGTGGTTCCACGACGCGATCTACGAGATCGGTCGCGACGACAACGAAGACCGGTCGGCAATGTTGGCCCGCGAACTGTTGGGCGGATCCCATGACCGCGACGAAGTGGCGCGCCTCGTCCTGGCGACCAAGTCCCACAAGGTCGACGCCGGAGACATCAACGGCGCGGTGCTCAGCGACGCCGATCTGTCGGTGCTCGGCGCGCCCGCGCTGCGTTACCGGCAGTACGCCGACGCGGTCCGTGAGGAGTACGCGTCGGTGCCCGACGACGTCTTCCGGCCCGCCCGGGCGCGCGTGCTCGCGGCGTTGCTCGACGGACCGATCTTTCACACCGCACCCGGCCGAGGGCGCTGGGAAGACCAGGCCCGGCGCAACGTCGGCGAGGAGATAAGCGAGCTCAGCTCATAGCGACGCCACGTGAGCTGTGGTTTTGAGAGGATTGCCAGCAGCTACTCAGCGGTAGGTAGATGAACCCACAAAGCAAATGGGTTTTTTGCCCTCGACCTGGGTACACTAGCAAAACTAGAACACGTTCCAATCCACATAGGGGGACCCTGTGGCCGCGACCGATATCGACCCGTCCGAAATCACCAAATGGGATCCGGGCCTGACCGAGAAGGTCATGGGCCTGCTGCGGCCACTCATCAAGGGCTACCACCGCGCCGAGGTGCGCGGGCTGGACAGCTTCCCCAATGGCGGCGCCCTGGTGGTCTCCAACCATTCCGGCGGCCTGTTCGCCCTTGACGTACCGGTATTCGCGACGGGGTTCTACGAGAAGTTCGGCTACGAGCGTCCCGTCTACACCCTCAGCCACGACATGCTGATGACCGGCCCGACCGCGGCCTTCTTCAAGAAGACCGGCTTCATCCGGGCCAACCATGAGAACGCCGACGAGGCACTGCGCTCGGGCGGCGTGGTCGTGGTGTTCCCCGGCGGTGACTATGACGTGTATCGGCCGACCCTGTCGGCGAACAAGATCGACTTCGGCGGCCGCACCGGTTACATCAAGGCAGCGATCAACGCCGGCGTGCCGATCGTGCCGATGGTCGGCATCGGCGGCCAGGAGACCCAACTGTTCCTGTCCCGCGGCACCGGGATCGCTAAGGCACTCGGCCCGATCGCACGGATGGCCCGCACCAAGATCGTGCCGGTGTCGTTCGGATTCCCCTTCGGCCTGTCCGCGGTCCTGCCGCTCAATGTGCCGTTGCCTACCAAGATCGTGATGACGACGCTGCCGCCGATCGACATCGAGGCCGAATTCGGCGAGAACCCCGACATCGACGAGGTCGATGCGCACGTCCGCCGGGTGATGCAGCGCGCGCTCGACAAGCTGGCCGACGAGCGCCGCTTCCCGGTGATCGGCTGAGCAACGGTGAATCCGCTCGATCTGCTGTCAGGACCACTGGACCGAGTCACCGACACCGTCGGCCTGGTCACCACAATGCGCCGCGCCGGCGTCATCACCGTGATGCGCCCGGACAAGTACCTGCGCATCGCTGCGGCCATGGCCCGCGAAAACATGAGTGTCACTTCAGGCTTTGCGGCGTCAGCCCAGCGTTGCCCGAACCGGCCCGGTCTGGTCGACGAGCTCGGCACGCTGACCTGGCAGCAAGTCGACCAACAGGCCGACGCCCTGGCCGCCGGCCTGCAGGCGCTGCCTACTGGTGAACCCAAACTGCTCGGCATCATGGCCCGTAATCACCGTGGCTTCGTGCTGTCGCTGATCGCCGCCAACCGCATCGGCGCCGACGTGCTGCTGCTCAACACATCCTTCGCCGCGCCGGCCATGGCCGAGGTGTGGGCACGTGAGTCCGCCGGCAAGACCAGTGCCGTCATCTACGACGAGGAGTTCACCGACACCGTCGACCGCGCCCTCTCCGACCGGCCCAGCGCCGCACGGATCGTGGCGTGGACCGACACCCACGCCCACGACGTCACGGTCGCCAAGCTCGTCGAGCAGCACCGCGGCCAGGAACCGCGGCGCTCGAGCGACAAGGCGCGCCCAAAAAGTAAAGTGATCTTGCTGACCTCGGGCACCACCGGAACTCCCAAGGGCGCCAAGCATTCCGGTGGCGGGCCCGAGGTACTGAAGGCGATCCTGGATCGCACCCCGTGGCACACCGAAGAGCGGGTCGTGGTCGTCGCGCCGATGTTCCACGCCTGGGGTTTCTCCCAGCTGGCCTTCGCGGCGTCGATGGCCTGCACCATCGTCACCCGGCGCAAGTTCGATCCCGAAGCCACGCTCGAGCTCGTCGACCGGCACCGGGCCAAGGGCCTGTGCGTGGTGCCGGTGATGTTCGACCGGATCATGGACCTGCCCGAGAACGTGCTGAATCGCTACGACGGCCGCACGCTGCGGTTCGCCGCTGCATCCGGATCACGCATGCGCCCCGACGTCGTCACCGCCTTCATGGACCGGTTCGGCGACATCATCTACAACAACTACAACGCCACCGAGGCCGGCATGATCGCCACCGCGACCCCTGCCGACCTGCGCGCCGCACCCGACACCGCCGGTAAACCGGCCGAGGGCACCGAGATCCGCATTCTCGACACCGAATTCCGGCGGGTCCCCACCGGCGAGGTGGGCACCATCTACGTCCGCAACTCGACGCAGTTCGACGGCTACACCGGGGGCCCCACCGTCAAGGGCAAGGACTTCCACGAGGGCTTCATGTCCTCGGGCGATGTCGGTTACCTGGACGAGGCGGGCCGGCTCTTCGTGGTGGGCCGCGACGACGAGATGATCGTCTCCGGCGGTGAGAACGTCTACCCGATCGAGGTGGAGAAGGTCCTGGCCGGCCATCCCGACGTCGCCGAGGCTGCGGTCATCGGTGTCGACGACGAGAAGTACGGTCAGCGACTCGTGGCGTTCGTGAGGCTCTCCGGCGCCGCCACCGCCGACGACCTCAAGGCGTATGTTCGGGAGAACCTCGCCAATTACAAAGTGCCGCGGGAGATCACCGTGCTCGACGAGTTGCCACGCAACAGCACCGGCAAGATCGACCGCCGTCAACTCCAGGAGATCGTGAATGGCTGAACGCCGACGGCTGCTCGCAGCCGCCGCCGAGTTGCTCAACGCTGCCAACGCAGTAAAACCGCTCGGGCGCAGGGGTTACACCACCGTACAGTCCTTCGCGTTCGGCTGGCCGACCTCGGAGAACGCCCCGCTGGTAATCAGCGTCTCGGCGCTCGATGCGCTGCGCCGCGGCATCCGGGGCGACTACCGCACCGCGGGTGGCCGAATCTCGCTGCTGCTCAAGGTGATTTCCTGGGGACTGCTGGTGCTGGTGCACCGGCGCGGTGTGCAATCCCGGCCCTATTTCGAGAATCCGGTGCACGAAGCCCTGGCCGACGAGTACCCGTCGACGGTGCGGCCCTTACGTCGTGGTGAGGTGTACTCCACCGCGATGAGCCGGCACCGCTACGCCCGTAGGACCGTCCACTACGGCCCGCACCGAGCCAACCTCGCCGACATCTGGATGCGCCCCGACCTGCCACGCGACGGCAAGGCGCCGGTGCTGCTGCAGGTCCCGGGCGGGGCATGGATGATCGGGATGCGCCGGCCGCAGTCGTATCCGCTGATGAGCCACCTGGCCGAGCAGGGCTGGATCTGTGTGTCGATCGGCTACCGGATCAGCCCACGCCACCCGTGGCCCGACCACATCATCGACGTGAAGCGGGCGTTGGCGTGGGTGAAGGAGAACATCGCCGAGTACGGCGGCGACCCGGACGCGGTGTGTATCACCGGCGGTTCAGCGGGCGGGCATCTGACCGCACTGGCCGCGCTGACCCCGAACGACCCCAAGTGGCAGCCGGGATTCGAGGACGCCGACACCTCGGTGGCGGCCGCGGTGCCCGTCTACGGTCGCTACGACTGGTTCAGCACCACGGGTCCCGGGCGCGAAGAGTTCATGGAGATCCTGGAGCGACTGATCGTCAAGTTGCCGCTGGCCACCCATGATCAGGTGTACCGGGACGCGTCACCGATCACGCTGGTACACCCCGATGCACCGCCGTTCTTCGTGCTGCACGGGACGAACGACTCACTCATCCCCGTGGTGGAAGGCCGCGATTTCGTCGCCGCACTGCGCAAGGTGTCGAATTCGCCGGTGGTCTACGCCGAGATCCCGCACGCACAGCACGCCTTCGACATTTTCGGCTCACCGCGCGGGCACTACACGGCCGATGCCGTCGCGGAGTTTCTGACCTGGGCGCGGGCCCGGGCTCAGCTCACCGCGGGCGCCGCTGCAGGTCGGTAAGCTCCTGAAGATGTCCGTACCGGACACCGAGATCGCCACGCTGGCCGCCGGCCTACCCGACGGCGCGGTGCTCACCGACCCTGCCGTGATCGAGGGCTATCGCCGTGATGCCGCACTCGATCCCGAGGCGGGCGTGCCGCGAGCCGTGGTGCGGGTCACCAGCACCGAGGACGTACAGGCCGTGCTGCGGTGGGCGAGTGCACACCGCGTCGCCGTGGTGCCAAGAGGCGCGGGTTCGGGGCTCGCCGGCGGCGCCAACGGGGTCGACGGCGGCATCATCCTCAGCACCGAACGGATGCGGCAGATCCGCATCGACACCGCGAACCGCACCGCGGTGGTGCAACCCGGCCTGCTGAACTCCGAGGTGAAGCGGGCCGCCGCCGAGCACGGCCTGTGGTATCCGCCGGATCCCGGCTCTGTCGACATCTCCTCGATCGGCGGGAACGCGGCGACCAATGCGGGTGGATTGTGCTGCGTGAAGTACGGGGTCACCAGCGATTACGTACTGGGAATGCAGGTGGTGCTGGCCGACGGCACCGCCGTCACCCTCGGCGGCCCACGGCTGAAAGACGTCGCCGGTCTGTCGCTCACCAAGTTGTTCGTCGGCTCTGAAGGCATCCTCGGGGTGATCACCGAGCTCACGCTGCGGCTGATCCCGGCGCAACCTCCGGCGTCGACGGTGGTCGCGGTGTTCGCCTCGGTGGAGGACGCCGCGGACGCGGTGGTGGCGATCACGGCCAAAGTTCGGCCGGCCATGTTGGAGTTGATGGATCACGCCACCATCAACGCGGTCGAGGACTACCGCCGCATGGGCCTGGACCGTTCGGCACAGGCATTGCTGCTGGTCCAGTCGGATGCACCCGGCGCGGCGGCGGAGGAGATCGCCCACATCGCCGAGGCCTGCGAAAAGTCCGGGGCCACCGAGGTTTACGCGACCGATGACCCTGAGGAAGGGGCTGCCTTGACGGCGGCCCGGCGGTTGGTGGGCCTGGCCCTGATGCAGCTGGGCACGTTCTTTCTCGAGGACGTGACGGTGCCGATACCCGACCTACCGACGCTGGTGGCCGGCATCAAGCGGATCGCCGAGGATTGCGATGTGCTGATCTGCGTCGTCGCTCATGCCGGCGACGGGAACACCCATCCGGTGGTCGTGTTCGATGCCGATGATCCGGACATGACCGAGCGTGCCCGGCACGCGTTCGCCCGGGTGATGGAACTCGCGATCGCGCTGGGCGGAACCATCACCGGCGAACATGGTGTCGGCCGGCTCAAAAGGGATTGGCTGCCACTACAACTCGGCGACGACGTGATGGCGTTGACCCGTCGCATCAAGGATGCCCTCGACCCGCTCGGCATCCTCAATCCAGGCTCGGTGCTGCACTGAGCTGATCCCGCCGAGACTACGGTTTCTGATGCCACAGCCCGTAATTGCGTCACAAACCGTAGCCTCGGCGGGGAATTTCAGCTTTCGGCCAGCACCCCGTGGAGCGCCTTCTTGGCCTCGTTGATCGCCGCGAGCAGATTCGTCCGCACCTCACCGAGCTTGGCCTTCTGTTCGTCGGTGCCAGTGAACGCGATGGTGCGGGCCAGACCCGCGACCTCGTGCAGGCCGGTGCGAATCTTGATGACGTCGGCGAACTTGCCCACCTTGCCCAACAGTGCGTGGGCGGTCTCACTGGTGACTCCGCGCCAGGCCAACAGCTGGGTGCCGAAATCGGTCAGCGTGGCAACACCGTCGGAAACGGTGACCACACCGCGGCCGGCCAGCGCCGCGATGGCCAGTTCGACGATGTCCAGCGGCGGGGTGATAGCTCCGCCGGTGGCTTCGGTCGTGCGCTCGACGATCTGCTCAGCCGTGGCCGGACCGTCGAGCAACAGTGCCGCCGTGCCGACCGCCGCACGCTTGAGCGCAAAACCTGGCCCGAAGCCTCCACCGAAACCACCGCCCAGGCCGCCGCCGAAGCCGGATGCGCCGAACCCTCCCGGGCCGAAACCGCCCTGTCCTTCATGGCCGCAGCTGCCGCCGCCGAATCCCGCCGGACCCCAGCCGCCACCAAATCCTCCAAAACCCATGTCACACATCCTTTTCCAGTTCTCATCCGGACCGACGGAACGCGGCCCAGTAGGTGTATCAAGTTCCTTGATACGCTCGCTCGGGAGACAATTCAATGAGATCTGGCTGAGAACTGGTTGAGCTGTGGGCGAAACTGTGCGACCGATCTGGATGGTCGCCGAGGGCGGCGCATGTGAGGATGCCAGCTATGACTGCCCCCGACAGCGAGCCGCTGGGTTACCTCCTGCACCGGGTGGCTGCAACATTGCGGCCAGAGGTGGCCGCAGTTCTCGCCCCGCTCGGACTGGGACTCGCCGAGTTCGTCTGCCTGCGGATCATCGCATTGAATCCCGGGCTCACCAGCGCCGAACTGGCCCGCTTCACCAACGTCAGCGCGCAAGCCACCAACCAGTTGCTGCACCGCCTGCAAGGGGCGGGCGCTGTGCACCGCCCCGATACGGCCGCGGCGGGAAAAGGACTGCCCGCAGAACTCACTCAGTCGGGCCGAGCGTTGCTCACCCGCGCCGAGGACGCCGTCCACATCGCCGATCAACGGGTACTGGACCGCCTGACGCCCACCGAACAGCGGCAGCTCAAAGCGTTGTTGCGTAAGGCGGGACGTGACGACACCGCATGCGGACCGGTCGGCTCCTGACGCAGGTCACCGTGGCTTCGGAGCGGCCAACTCGGCCAGTGCGGACAAGAACAACTCATCCATCCGCGGACTCAGCTCCGACAACGTCGCGGCGCCCGCATGACTGGCTGAGCCGAATACCCGATCGAGCGCGTCGGCATCGGCGGGTGCACCAATGGACAGGCAGAGGCAGGCCACGCCGTCGGCCCGCAGTTCTTCGAGTGCCTTGGCGGCGTCGGCCTGAGCGTATCGACCCTCGTAGCCATCGTCGTACGGGAAGCCGTCGGAGAGTACGAACAGCAGCCGGTGTGGCGTTCCCGCTTGAGATCTGAGGATTTCACCGGCACCGCGAATACCCGCCCCGAGCCGGGTGTAGCCGAATGGCTGTAGTTGGCTGAGCCGGGATCGCTCGGCGGCACCGAAGCGTTGCTCGAAGGTCTTGACGGCAGGCAGATATACGGCTTGGCGGCCTTGGGAGCGGAAGCCGTAGACGGCCACTCGATCACCGAGTTCTTCGAGCGTGGCCGCGAGGGTCGCGGCCGCCTGCAACTGATGGTCATGCACCGCCAGACCGTCGGTGTCGGTATCGGTGACCGAGCCCGAGACGTCGAGCAAGATCAGAACACCCAGGTTGCGGTCCAGGTTCCGTCGTTCGGTGTAGATATGCTCCGGTGGCGCATGGCCCGAACGCAGGTCGACGAACAAGTCGACGAGGGCCTCGGTATCCAGTTCGTCGCCATCGGCGCGCCCACGCAAGATCTTCGCCCCCAGGCCCACTCGCGACAGCCGCTGTCGCAGAACGTGATCCGGCGCCATGCCGGCGGGTGTCACCTCCGCCGCGGAGGTCAGCGGAAAATCGATGACCCGGCACCACTGGGGCCGGTAGCGGTTGTTGTGGGTATCCCATTCCGGGTACAGCGCACCGCCCACACCCACGGCGCCATCGGTCCCGTCCTTGTCGGCGAACTCGATCCGCGTGGGCAAGGGCTTGGCATTTGTCCCCGCCCCACGGGCCCGGCGAACCGAACCCATCGGCAGCTCAGCGCCGGCGCCTTCATCGCCGAACGAGCGGGAGCCGCCGAACATCTTCCGGAGAAATTCCGAGAGAGCGCGCGAGGTGAAGGCCGGCGCCTCGAAAAGCTTGAGGATCTTGCTGTCCTCGGATGACGCTTCGTCATCGTCATCGTCATCGTCATCGTCATCGTCGGAGGATTCACCGGCCGATGCCGGGGCGAATGACAGCTGTACGTCCCGGGAGTCCGAACCGGAGCCTGCGGTGTCGTCATCGGATTTCAGCAGTAGCGACGGTTTGATGACCCCGAACCATTCGGGCGGCCCGGCCACCTTGCGGCGCGATCTGGCCAACCCGAGTGAGTCGGCCGGCCCGGCCGAGGCCAGTCCACCTTCAGGACATATGCTGGCGGCCAGCGGGATTCGTGGGGCCAGCTCGGCGAGGGCGCGACAGCCCTCTGTCGACAGGTAACGCGTCGCGAGCGCAGGCCGGCCCCGCAATGCTCGGACGAACTGCCGGTCCAGGCTTCCCGCTGCCAGCAGGGCACATTGCAGCACCAGCTCACGGCGTTGCTCGGCCTCGGAGAGCTCCGCCGATACGAAGACGACGCGGCCGTCGGTGTGGGCGGGCTGACCGGCCGGGGCCGGCGCCACGTCGACTGCCCATCCTGCGATGAAGGTCGCCAGCAGTCGAAACCGCTGCAGGCCTGGAGGTTCGGCCGTCGTCACGTCAGATTCAGGACGCCGTCAGCAAGCTCACCGAGGGCGCGCACCACGTCGGGATCATCGGACAGCGCCCGCACGATCGCCGCTCGTACGGCGCTGCGCACCGGCAAGCCCTCTGCGATCAGCCCGCCGGCCAGGATCAGCATGCGCGTAGAGGACGCCTCGCGCAGTGGAGAACCCTGTAGGTCTCGGATGGCGTTGCCGAGTCGGACCAGGGCCTCTGCCGTTCCCCGGTCGATCCCCGCCTCATGAGCGACCACCTCGACTTCGATGTCGGCGGGCGGGAAGTCGAGTTCGATCGCCACGAACCGCTGGCGGGTCGATTCCTTGATGTTCTTCAGAACACTCTGGTAGCCGGGGTTGTAGGAGATGACCAACTGGAATCCGGGCGCTGCGGACAGGGTGGTGCCGAGCCGATCGACCGGCAGTTCGCGCCGGTGATCAGCCAGAGGATGGATCACCACGGTGGTGTCCTGACGCGCTTCGACGATCTCGTCGAGGTAGCAGATGGCACCTTGACGGACTGCCCTGGTCAGCGGTCCGTCGACCCAGACTGTTTCTCCGCCCTTGAGCAGAAAGCGTCCCACCAGATCCGCCGACGTCATGTCTTCGTGACCGGCCACGGTGATCAGTTCGCGCCCGAGCTCGTGCGCCATCGCCTCCACGAAGCGGGTCTTCCCGCATCCGGTCGGACCCTTCAGCATTACCGGCAATCCGCGCCGGGCCGCTGCCTGGAACACCTCGGCCTCGTCACCCACCGGCCGGTAGAACGGCGCGGGTGCCTCGACGGCGAGCTCGACGGTGTGATGATTTGTCGGCATCAGTTCTCCGGCATGAACGGCACGACCGTCGGGAGTTGTGCGCCTTCCGGCAGGACCAGCTGACCGTCCGTATTGATGAAGCCGGACCGCTTGGTGGGTATCGGCAAAACCGGGTCCGGGCAGGGGGTGTCCGTGCCGGCACCGCAGATGCCGCCGGTGAAGTACGAGCGCTTCACGTGGTCCTCGGGCCACGGGTCCGAGTGCATGCCGATCCACTGGGCGGGCAGGTTGTAGAAGAAGAAGAAACACGCGCTGACCCCGGCAAAGATCGCCAGGAAGCGGACGAACTGCTGCTTGGCGAATCCGCCTCGGACACGGTCGATTCCGCGCTCGACGACGGTGCGCCCGCGGTCGTCGGTGAAGAACCGCAGACAGCACAGGGCCGCCTGGACGCCACCCCACATGAGTCCCTCATAGATCGGCCACTGGTAGTAGGTGCCGGCATTGAACGACACCGACCGGATCGCGCCGGGGTAGGTGTAGAACCCGATCGGCAGCATGACCAGCGCCTCCATCACGAAATCGAAGACGAACGCCATCGCATACGTGACCAGGATCAGCCGCATGTTGCTGATGTTCGGCCAGCGGTTCTTGATCTTGCGCATGAGCCAGCACCCGACGATGGTGATCAACAGGACGCCGTAGGCGTAACCCGGCACGTTCGTCAACAACGGTTCGGCGACCTGGCGACCGGGTTCCTCCTGTGACACCCAGCCCGGGATGTTCGACGACCAGGAACCCCGATTGAACAACCAGGTGTTGTAGGTGCACCAGGTGTTGAAGTAGTTCAGCAGCGGATCCTGGAAGAACATCAGGCCCATCGACACAAACAGCATGCCGTCCAAGGTGATTCGACGTTCGCGGCGCCAGGGCCTGATGAAGAACCACCAGATGGCGAACGGCAGACCGACCCAGAGCACGACCGCATTCGCGATCAGGGGGATCTTCATGTAGAGCGGCGGCTCATGGATGCCGCCCGGCACTCGTTCGAAGTAGGGGCCGGTGATCCAGCTGATCCATACATACAGCTGCAAGGCCAGCAGCGCCCCGCCAATGGTGGCCCAAACCTGGACCGGTTTGACCGTGGGCTGCACCTCGGCGCCGATCGATGCCGCGCCGCCGAGTGGCCCGGACGTCGCGGACTTGCTCTTACTGGACAGGTCGCTCACGACACTGCCTCCTTCTGGTTGCCGTATCAGCGCACGCGTACTGAACCGTGAGTCGAATCGCGAAAGAACCCCTGCTACAAGGGATTGCCCATGCGCTCGTCCGAAATATACCGCTCGGTATCTCAAATACCAAGAAGTTTTTTGGGTCTGTGGCAGAATCTCGTGCATGGTCGAGCGGTGGACACGGGAGCGGCGCCTTGAGCGCACCCGCTCACTGCTGCTGGATGCGGCTGAGGCGGTTTTTGCCGAAAAGGGCTTCACCGCAGCATCTCTCGATGACATCGCCAATGTCGCGGGCTACACGAAGGGCGCCATCTACAACCACTTCGCCACCAAGGAAGATCTTTTCCTGGCGGTCAGCGACAGGTACTGGCGCCGGTATTTCGACAACTTCGCCGAGGTGATGTCCGCAGCGAGCCAGGTCGGGGAGCCTGAGCTCGACGAGATCGCCAAGCGCTGGCGTGAACTGAGCCGTGACCGGGGCGCCGAGCACGCCGCGTTGGGCCACGAGTTCACCCTCTACCTGCGGCGCAATCCCGACGCTCGGGAACGGGTGGCGGCCAAGCGAGCTGAGGTTGTCGAAGCGCTCAGCGCGTTCATCGCCACAGGCATGGAACGCCTGGGCGCAACGCTGCTGATTCCGGCGTCGACGTTCGCCCAGGTGCTGATAGCCACCAGTGAGGGTGTGGTGCTGGGCAGCGAACTCGACGATGTCGACCTCTACCGGCCCATGGTGGAGATGTACGTGTCAGCGATCAAACTGCCCTGAGGGCGCCGTCCACACCAACCCGACGCCGAAACTACGGTTTCTGATGCGATCAGACGAAATTCCGTCACAACCCGTGGTCTCGGCGCGGAACTGCAACCTCAGAAGACGCGCACCTGACCTTCGAGCACCGGAACGGTCTCCGGCAGCTTGTAGGTCTGAATCCCGTTGCGGAACATGATGTTCTCGCGCGCATGCTCGGGGAGGTGCTTGACCAGCCAGCGGGGATCGTCGAACGTCCAGTGCGGGTAATCCGACGAGAACAGCAGGATCTTGTCGCACTCCATCCACTCGAAGGCCCGCGACAGCTCGGTCTTGTCCTCGGGGTAGTCCAGCGGTTGGGTGGTGAACTTGATGTGGTCCTTGACGTACTCCGACGGCTTGCGCTTGATGTCGAGGTACCCCTTCCGCGCCTTGTAGATGGCGTCCATCCGCCACATCAACGGCAGGATCCAGGTGAACGCATGCTCGACGAACACCACCCGCAGCGTCGGGAACCGGTCGAACACCCCGTCGAAGATCAGGCTCATCACCTGGTTGGCCGCCAACAGTGAGTACGTGACCATGAAGTCGTGGTTGTAGCTGGGTAAACCCACCGGCGGGAGCGGGAGTTCGTCGTACTCGCCGCGGGACAGATGGCAGCTCACGGTGATGTCATGCTTGGTGGCCGCCGCCCAGATCGGGTCGTACTTCGGGTCACCCCACGACGGCCGCGGCTCGGCCTTGATCAGGATCTGCGCCATGTACGGGTGGCCGGCCCACCGCTCGATCTCCTGTGCCCCCAACTCCGGGGCTTCGACCGCCAGGCAGATGGAGCCACGCCAGCGCTCGTGCCAGTTGTTGTGACTGTCCAGCCAGTGGTTGGCCTGCCAGTCGTTCAGCGCGCAGTTCATCACATGGTTGGCCTCGGGAATGTGGGCCGAGTATGCCGCGGGTTCCAGGATCGCGATATCCGACCCGGCCTCCATGATCAGCTGCCGGAACGCGAGATCGGGGTCGCTGCCCGCGAATTCGCCGTCGGACGGGAAGGTATCGGTGCGCATCGCGTAGGCATGCGCGTAATCGGGAGCGTCGTAGTAGATCAGGTCGCCGACATCGTGGGTGTTGAAATACCTGGATCGCCACGGCTCGGGGATGTACTGACCGAGCTCGCCCCGGCGGGGCACGGGATGCACGTCGGAGTCGACGCATCGCACCGCGATGCGTTCGGCGGCCGGAATCCTGGGCGAGGTGGTGGTGGTCATCGTCATTCCCTCTCGATCACCGGGTGGCCGCGACGGCGATGGACTTGGTCTCGAGATAGCCGTCGAGCCCTTCACGGCCGAGTTCCCGGCCGTAGCCGCTGTCCTTGACGCCGCCGAACGGTGCGAACGGATCCATCGTGTACCCCTGGTTTACCCCGAAAGTGCCGGTTTGTACACGCTCGGCGATCCCGATCCCCCGCTCGGGATCGGCCGTCCACACCGAGCCGGCCAGGCCATAGTCGGAGTCGTTGGCGATCGCGACCGCCTCGTTCTCGTCCCGGTACCCGATTACGGTGAGGACGGGACCGAAGATCTCCTCGCGGGCAATACGCATCGAGTTGTCGGCGCCGGCGAACAGGGTGGGCCGGACATACCAGCCGGTGTCCACGCCGTCGGGTAACTCGGTGCCGCCACAGACCAGCCGGGCGCCCTCGCGCTGGCCGAGGTCGATGTAGTCGCGTACGCGCTGCTGCTGCCGTCGGGACACGAGTGGTCCCAGTTCGGTGGCGGGGTCGGCGGGATCGCCCACGACGAGGGCAGTCATCCGGTCGGCCAGGGCGTCGACGAACTCCTGCTCCCGGGAGGCCGGGACGACGATGCGGGTCAGTGCATTGCAGATCTGGCCACTGTTGGACAGGCTGGCCGACCGCACCCCGGCCGCGACCGTCGCCGGGTCGGCGTCATCGAGGATGATGGCCGCCGACTTGCCGCCGAGCTCGAGGCTGACCTTGGTCAAGTTGGCGGCGGCGGCCGCCGCGACGGCGCGGCCCGCGGCACTCGAACCGGTGAACGAGACCTTGTCGACGCCCGCGTGGCCCACCAGGTTGGCGCCGACGGTGGCGTCCCCCTGGATGACGGAGACGACGCCGTCGGGCAGACCGATCTCCTTGAGCATGTCGCTTAAAAGCAGTGCATCCAGCGGGGATTCGGGTGCGGGCTTGAGCACCACCGCACAGCCGGCCAGCAGCGCGGGCACCAGCTTGGTGACGATCAGGAACTGCGGCATGTTCCACGGCACGACGGCCGCGACGACACCCACCGGGTTCTTGCGCACGTGGACGTCCGCTCCGAAGAAACCGGCGCGGACCTCGCGCCAGGGGTAGGTCTCGGCGAGGTCGCAGAACGCGGACATCATCATCGTCGGAAGCCCGACCTGCGCGCGCTGGGCGAAAGTGATCGGCGCACCCATCTCGGCCGAGATGAGTTGGGCCATCTCACCGCGTCGTCCGGCGTAGATCTCGGCGAGGCGCCGCACCGCCGCGATGCGTTCCGCCGGGTCGAGCCGTGGCCACGGTCCCTGATCGATGGCCGCACGAGCGGCCGCGACGGCAGCGTCCACCTCGGCCGGCCCGGCCGCCACCACTCGAGCGATGGGTTGCTCGGTGTGCGGGGAGATCACCTCCACCGCGTCGGCAGGGTCGCCGTCGAGCGACCAGTCGGCCTCGATTCCGAGGTACTCCCCAAGATGCTGATCCATCCAGACTCTCCCGCCTGTCGAATTCAGAGTATCAACTACTTGTTATTGATGAAACAGCCGTCTACCGTCAAGCCTGAAGCCCTGGCCGGCATGTGCAGCCCCATGTCGGCATCATCGGTCGAATCACATCTCTTTAGGAGCGGGCATGGCTCGGTTTCCCAAACCGGCTGAAGGCAGCTGGACTCAGCACTACCCGGAGCTGGGCACCGGCCCGGTGTCGTATGAAGACTCGATCAGTCCGGAGATCTATGAGCTGGAGCGCAAGGCGATCTTCAAACGCGCCTGGTTGAATGTCGGCCGGGTCGAACAGCTTTCACGCAAGGGCAGCTATTTCACCCGGGAGATGAAGGCCGCCAACACCTCTATCATCGTGGTGCGCACCAAGTCCGGTGAGGTCAAGGCCTTCCATAACGTCTGCCGTCACCGCGGCAACAAGCTGGTGTGGGATGACATGCCGCTGGAGGAGACCAGCGGGGTGTGCCGGCAGTTCACCTGCAAGTACCACGCCTGGCGTTACGACCTGGACGGTGAGCTGAGCTTCGTCCAGCAGGAGTCCGAGTTCTTCGACCTGGACAAGAGCCGGTACGGCCTGGTTCCCGTGCACTGCGAGGTGTGGGAAGGGTTCATCTTCGTCAACTTCGCCAGCAATGCTGAAGCCCCCGAGCAGTCACTGCGCGACTTCCTGGGCCCCATGATCACCGATCTGGAGGGCTACCCGTTCGACAAGATGACCTCGCGATTCACCTATCGCTCTGAGGTGAAGGCGAATTGGAAGCTCTACATGGACGCCTTCCAGGAGTTCTACCACGCACCCATACTGCACGCGAACCAATCCCCCACCGCCTACTCGAAAGCTGCCGCCGAATCGGGCTTCGAGGCACCGCACTACCGGATCGAGGGGCCGCACCGCCTGGTCAGCACGTCCGGCGTGCGGGCCTGGGAGATGCCCGACGAGATGCGCAAGCCCATCGAAGACGTTTGCCAGAGCGGACTTTTCGGCCCCTGGGACAAGCCGGACCTCGGAGAGATGCCGGCCGGGCTGAATCCCGCCAAGTGCGATCCGTGGGGGTTGGACTCGTTCCAGCTGTTCCCCAACTTCGTCGTGTTGTTCTGGGGCCAGGGCTGGTATCTGACGTACCACTACTGGCCAACCTCGTTCAACACGCACACCTTCGAGTGCACGCTGTACTTCCCGCAGCCACGCACACCACGCGAGCGGTTGGCCCAGGAGTTGGCTGCGGTCTCCTTCAAGGAGTACGGCCTGCAGGACGCCAACACCCTGGAGGCGACCCAGAGCTCGATCGAGACCCGGGTGGTCGATGAGTTCCTGCTCTGCGATCAGGAGATCCTGCTTCGGCACCTGCACAAGGAGACCGCGGCCTGGATCGACGACTACCAGCGCAAGACCGCGGGAGTGTGAACCGATGAGCATTCTGCCGGCCGAATTCGCCGACCTCGAACAGTTTTCGGACTGGTGCCTGCCCAGTGAGCCGCAGCGCTACGGCAAGCGGTTGGACAGCACCATGACCGAGATGCAGGCCTTCTACGACGCGATCACGCCGCGGGCCGAGGAAGCGATCAGCTTCTGCGACAAGTTCAGCCTCGACGACTTGCCCGAGGACGTGCTCAACCTGATGCACCTGCTGTATTCGATGATCACGGTGTCGTTCCCGGTGGAGTGCTGGAAGCAGCCACGGGTACCCGATTCCGGTGCGACATCGTTGGACTGCGTCGTCGAGCCGGTTCCGTGAGCGAACCCGAGAGCTCGACCACGATTCTGCGCGCCGCCCGTTGGGTGGACGTGGCCGGCGGCCAGGTCCGGTCCCCGGCGGTTGTGGTCATCGAGGGCAACCGGATCACCGCGGTCAACCCCGAAGGGCCGCTATCGGATTCGGCCACCGTCATCGACCTGGGAGACGCCACCCTGCTGCCCGGGCTGATGGACATGGAGCTCAACCTGCTGATCGGCGGCCCCGGTAATCCCGGCGGCCTACCGACTCCGATGCACGGCGTGCAGGACGACCCGGCGTACCGGACGCTGCGCGGCGCGGTCAACGCCCGCACCACACTGGACGCCGGGTTCACCACCGTCCGCAACCTGGGCCTGATGGTCAAGACCGGCGGCTACCTGCTCGACGTCGCACTGCAGCGCGCGATCGACCAGGGCTGGCATCAAGGGCCGCGCATCTATCCGGCCGGCCACGCCGTCACCCCCTACGGTGGGCACCTCGATCCCACCGTGTTCCAGCGGTTGGCACCGGGCATCATGCCGCTTTCCGTCGCCGAGGGCATCGCGAACGGGGTACCCGACGTCATCGCGTGCGTGCGCTATCAGATCCGCCACGGCGCCAAGCTGATCAAGGTGTCGGCCTCCGGCGGCGTGATGTCACACAGCACCGCGCCGGGCGCCCAGCAGTACTCCGATGCCGAATTCGCCGCGATTGCCGACGAGGCACACCGCGCAGGCGTCAAGGTCGCCGCGCACGCCGTCGGCGACACCGCGATCCAGGCCTGCATCCGCGCCGGTATCGACTGTATCGAGCACGGATTCCTGGCCAGCGACGAGACGATCCAGATGATGGTCGACCACGGCACGTTCCTGGTGTCCACGACGTATCTGACCGACGCCATGGCGATCGACCGCATCGCACCCGAACTGCGCAAGAAGGCACTCGAGGTCTTCCCGCGCGCAAAAGCCATGCTGCCCAAAGCTATTGCGGCCGGAGTTCGCATCGCCTGCGGCACCGACGCCCCGGCCGTCCCGCACGGCGAGAACGCGAGGGAATTGTGCGCACTCGTCGAACGCGGGATGACCCCGATGCAGGCGTTGCAGGCCGCGACGGTGGTGTCCGCAGACTTGGTCGATGCCGCCGACGAACTGGGCCAACTGGCCCCGGGCTACCTGGCCGACGTCATCGCCGTTGCGGGCGATCCCAGCGTTGACATCGCGACGACACTCGATGTCCGGTTCGTGATGAAGGACGGAGTCATCTACAAGAAAGCGGTGCGCTAGCGTCGAGGTGAGGCGTGTGGCAGGAGAACGAGGATGGATCTGACCGAGAACACCTTGTGGTGGCTCAAACAGGCGTTCTATTTCTCGCTCACCGAGGTCAACGAGTCGGTCAAGGAGCACGGGGTCACCACTGCCCAGATCGGTGTCCTACGCCAGTTGACCAATCAACCGGGCCTGTCCGGCGCCGAGTTGGCCCGTCGGCTGCTGATCACCCCGCAGGGCGTGCAACTCGCACTCACCGCGTTGGAGAAGCGGGGCCTGGTCGAGCGCAAACAGGATCCCCAGCACGGGCGCATTCTGCAGGTCTTCCTCACCGATGAAGGCCGGGCGGTGGCCTCGGCCGTCGTCGCCGATGCCGTCACGGCCCACGAGCGGGTGTTCGGCGTACTCAGTGACGAGGAGCAGGAGCAGTTGAAGGCGCTCCTCCGCCGGGTGATCGAACAGGGCACGGGCCACACGCCGCACTCCGATCACATCGACCCATGAAATCTCCGTCTCCCGCTAGGGCGAGCAGCCAGGCCTATTTGCGGCGTCGCCGGCCGATGCCCAGCAGCCAGTCGGGAAACGCCAACCCGTGGATGATCCGTTGCGTCCGGAAGTACTGGCGCGGAAGCGATGCCGTGTTGTAGGGCAAGTCGTATTTCTCGCACAGCTCCCGCACGCGGACACTGACCTCGGGGAGGCGGCGGCTCGGCAGGTCAGGGAACAGGTGGTGCTCGATCTGGTAGCAGAGGTGCCCACCCGAGATCGCCAGCAGCGGGCCCGCGTCGAAATTCGCCGTTCCGAGTATTTGCCGTAGGTACCACTCGCCGCGGGTCTCGTCCTTGACCACCGCGGGGTCGAATGTCTCAGCACCGTCGGGGATGTGCCCGCAGATGATGTTCACGTACACCCACAGGTTGCGGATCACGTTCGCGGTGAGGTTGGCCGCCAGCGTCCGGCGCCACCGGCGCAGGCTGAGGGCGGGTAGGAACACGTAGTCCTTGGCCAGCTGGCGGACGGCCTTGCCGACGAACTTCCGCTTCTCCATCGCGAGAGCGTCCGACGTGTCCTGCCGGAGACGCTCGGAGTGCAGGCCGTGCAGGGCGATGCCCCACTCGAACATCGCCGCCAGCACCAGGTTTCGTACCGGAGTCGCCAGGTGGACCCAGCGCCACGGCTGCTCCGTGGTGACCCGATGCAGGCGGTAGCCGATGTCCTCGTCCATACCGAGCACGTTGCTGAAGACGTGATGCCGGTAGTTGTGGGAGTAACGCCACTGCGCCGAATGCCCGACCATGTCCCACTCCCAGGTGTTGGAGTGGATTTCGGGGTCGTTCATCCAATCCCACTGACCATGGGAGATGTTGTGGCCGAGTTCCATGTTCTCGATGGACTTCGCGTATGCCAGCGCGCACGTTCCCACCAACCAACCGGTCTTCGACCGGCTGCCGGCGATCACCAGGCGGGACGCGACATCGAGTGCCCGCTGGAAATGGATGACCCGACGGATGTAGGCCGCGTCCGCCGCCCCGAGCGACTCCTCGACGTCTCGGCGGATCACGTCGAGTTCATAGGCGATCTCTTCGACGTCCTCGCTGCTCAGATGCAGGTAGGCGGGAACATCGGCGATCGCCATCAAGGTGTCCTCGGGGTGGTGCGGCAGGTAAAGCGGCGCAATCACCGCGAGCGTCAGTCCGCAGCCTAGAGCCTCGGACTTACCGACGGGTAATCGAGGTCCGCCGGGCAGGCGAAATTCCGGCCCCGTGCGTTCGGTCTGCGCACCTCTACCGGAGTTTGCTCTGCCCCTAACACCGCCGTCGATATCTAGCACTTGAGATCAATGACAAGTACTTGATATTGTTGGTCGCGATGGAGACATCGACGACACCCCGCCATGAACCCGCCGACGTGACCGACGCCGACGGGTTCACCCCGTTGCGGATCAAGCAGGTGGTCCGGGAGACCGCCGATGCCGTATCGCTGGTGCTCGATGTTCCCGAGCCGAGCAAGGGCAGATTCGGTTACCTGGCAGGCCAGTTCGTCACCCTGCGGGTGACGATCGACGGTGCCGAACATCGCCGGTGCTATTCGATGTCCTCATCACCGGCCGTCGAGTCAGATCTGCGGATCACCGTCAAACGCGACCGCGACGGCCTGATCTCCAATTGGATCAACGACACCGCGGCCGTCGGCGACGTACTGCACATCGCACCGCCCGAGGGGCGCTTCGTTCTCACCGCCACCGAGCGCGACGTCGTCACCTTCGCGGGTGGCAGTGGCATCACCCCGGTGTTCTCGCTGGTGCATTCGGCACTGGCCGCCACCACCCGTAAAGCCCGGCTGTTCTACGCCAACCGCAATCTCGACTCGGTGATCTTCCGGGAGGCGTTGGCCGACCTGACCGACACCCACAGCGGGCGCCTTGAGGTGCATCACCACCTCGACGACCTCGACGGCGTCGTCTCGCCGCAACGCATCGCCGACTTCATCGGCGGTACCGAACTTGAAGGCGGGGGCGCGCGCTCCCAAACCGAGTACTACGTCTGCGGGCCCGCCCCGTTCATGGACACCGTCGAGAGGGTCCTGCTCGACGCCGGGATCCCCAAACAGCAGGTGCATCTGGAGCGGTTCAGCGTCGCTGCGATCCCCCCTCCCGACCCGGCCGAACCCGTGGTCACCGAAGAGGTCACGATCGAACTCGACCGCCGCACCGTTACCGCGCCCTACCGCGCCGGCAACACCCTGCTGCAGACCGCGCGACTGGCCGGCCTGAAGGCTCCGTCATCCTGCGAAACCGGTTCGTGCGGAACATGTATGGCTCAAGTGGTCGAGGGCAGCGCACGCATGCTCAACAACGACGCCCTCGACGACGACGAAGTTGCCGAAGGCTGGGTGGTGACGTGCCAGGCACTGCCCACCAGCCGCACAGTGAGGGTGGTCTATGAGTAAAACCAGCGTGAACAGGGTGGCCGTGGTGACCGGCGGGGCATCAGGCATGGGTGAAGCGACCTGCCACGAGTTGGGGCGGCGCGGCCATCAGGTCGCCGTGCTCGACGTGAATGCCGATGCCGCTCAACGTGTCACCGATGATCTTCGATCATCCGGCGTCACCGCCTTCGCGGTGGGCGCCGACATCACCGATCGTGCCGCGGTGGAAGAGGCCTTCGGGAAGGTCCGCAGCGAACTCGGGCCGGTCGGCATCTTGGTGACCAGCGCGGGGATGTTCGGGTACGCATCGTTCGCCGAGATCACCGAGCAGTCCTGGGCGCAGATGCTCGAAGTGAACCTGAGCGGGACTTTCCGCTGCTGCCAGGTCGCACTGCCGGACATGGTCGACGCCGGATGGGGTCGGATCGTGATGATCTCCTCGTCGAGCGCCCAGCGCGGTACCCCGTTCGCGGCCCACTACGCCGCGTCGAAAGGTGCCCTGTTGACCCTGACGAAATCGCTGGCCCGCGAGTACGCCCCGCACGGCATCACGGTCAACAACATCCCGCCATCGGGTATCGAGACCCCCATGCAGCACCAGTCACAGGCCGCGGGCTACCTGCCGCCCAATGAGACGATCGCCGCCAACATCCCCCTCGGCCGGCTCGGCACCGGAGCGGATATCGCTGCCGCCGTGGGGTTCCTGTGCTCCGAGGAGGCCGGTTTCATCACCGGACAAACCCTCGGGGTGAACGGCGGCGCAGTGATGTAGCGGCGCCCAGCCGCCCCAAGCAGTCCCAGAACGCACTAGTCACACGGAGGTTCACATGGCAACCAAGTGGCCCAAACCGGCTGAGGGATCCTGGACCGAGCACTATCCCGACCTGGGTACCGGGCCGATCCCGTTCCGGGACTCCATCTCTGAAGAGTTCTATGCCCTGGAGCAGGAGGCCATCTTCAAGCGGGCCTGGCTCAATATCAGCCGGGTCGAGGAGACACCCGACGTCGGCAGTTACATCACCCGCCAGATCGAGGCCGCCGATGCGTCGCTGCTCCTGGTGAAAGACCATGACGGCGGTATCCGCGCCTTCCACAACCTGTGCCGCAGACGCGGACACACACTGGTACCGGCGGACTTCCGCGCGACCGAATTGCGCAGCACCGGAAATGAGTTCGAATGCCGGCACTGCGGGTGGCGTTACGGTCTCGACGGAAAGCTGATATCGCTGCCCGACGCGGACGGCTTCGCCGGTCTGGACACCGCCGACTACGGCCTGGTCCCGGTGCACTGCGACGAGTGGGCCGGTTTCGTGTTCGTCAACTTCGACCGCGAACCGCGCCAAAGCCTGCGCGACTTCCTCGGCCCCATGGTCACCGCACTCGATGACTACCCGTTCGGCAAACTCACCGAGCGCTACGACTGGGTGGCGCACAACAACAGCAACTGGAAGATCTTCGCCGACGCCTTCCAGGAGTACTACCACGTACCGTCGCTGCACACCCAGCAGGTGCCGCCGGAGGTACGGGATCCCAACGCCGGCTTCACCTGTGGCCACTTTCAGCTCGACGGTCCGCACCGGCTCGTCTCGACGGCCGGCACCCGGCGCTGGCTGTTGGCACCGGAGTACATGTACCCGATCGAGCGGGCCACCCAGAGTGGTCTGGTGGGTCCGTGGCGGACCCCCGACATCGGTGACCTACCGATGCACGGCCTCAACCCGGGCAACATCGAGCCATGGGGCATCAGCAACTTCCAGATCTTCCCCAACCTGGAGATCCTGATCTACGGCGGCTGGTACCTGCTCTACCGCTACTGGCCGACGTCGCACAACACCCACCGGTATGAGGCGTTCACGTATTTCCATCCGGCCCGGACCGTGCGCGAACGCGTCGAGCACGAAGTGGCCGCCGTGGTGCTCAAGGAATTCGCCCTGCAGGACGCCGGCATGCTCGGCGGCACCCAGGCCGCGCTCGAGTACGACGTCATCGACGACTACCCGCTCAGCGATCAGGAGGTCCTGGTGCGGCACCTGCACAAGATGGCGGTCGACTGGGTCGAAACCTATCAGCGCGACCGCGCGCCGGCAGGAGCATGACGATGACCTCCCGACTGCCCAGCGCCTTCGCCGAACTGGAGCCCTACGCCGAAATCTGGTGTCTGCCAACGGAGACCGAACGATGGGATCGCCGTCTGGCCAGCACCATGCCGGAGATGCACCAGTTCTACGACGCCTTCTTCCCGCGCGTCGAAGAGGCGATCGAGTACTGCGACAAGTTTCCGCTCGACGACATTCCCGACGATGCGCTCAACCTGCTGCACCTGATCTATTCGCTGATCATGGTCGCCATGTCGGTGGAGATCATGCACCAACCAGCTCCGACCGATTCCGCCGACGCCGTGATGATCCGCACCGGCGAGCCACGGCCATAACACCACCGAACACCGAAAGGACGCACCTGATGAGTGTGTTGACCATCAACAAGCTGACCACTTCGGTGGGCGCCGAGGTTGTCGGCGTCGACCCCGAACGCCTGGGCACCGACGACAGCCTGGGGGCCGCGGTTCTGGACGCCCTGGAGGACAACGGGGTGCTGGTGTTCCACGGCCTGCACCTGAATCCAGAAGCCCAAGTGGCCTTCTCGCAGCGACTGGGCGAGGTCGACCGCTCGGCCGACGGCCACCACCCGGTGTCGGGCATCTACCCGATCACCTTGGACAAGACGAAGAACAAGGCGGCCGAATACCTCAAGGCGACGTTCGACTGGCACATCGACGGCTGCACGCCCATGCACGACGAATGCCCTCAGAAAGCCACCGTGCTGTCCGCACTGGAAGTCGCCGCGCGGGGCGGCGAGACCGAGTTCGCCAACACCTACGCGGCCTACGACTCGCTCGATGAGGCCGAGAAGGAGCGCTACCGCGCGCTGCGTGTGGTCCATTCCCTCGAAGCCTCGCAGCGGCGGGTCTATCCGGATCCGACACCTGATCAGCTGAGCCGTTGGCAGGCCCGGCCTACCCACGAGAACCCGCTGGTGTGGACGCACCGCAACGGGCGAAAGTCGTTGGTGCTGGGCGCTTCGGCGGACTACATCGTCGGCATGGATCGCGACGAGGGCCGGGCCCTGCTCGCCGAACTCCTCGCCCACGCCACCACCGCGGACAAGGTGTACAGCCACAAGTGGTCGGTCGGTGACACCGTCATCTGGGACAACCAGGGAGTCCTCCACCGCGCCGCGCCCTATGAGCCCAACTCCCCCCGCCACATGCTGCGCACCACGGTGCTCGGCGACGAACCCATCCAGTAGCCCAGCCCCGCGAGCGACAGTGTCTGTACGCAACACACCGTGAATTGGCGGACTTTTGCGGTCGCTCGTCGGGGCAGCCCACTTACGCCGGACCTGTCAGCTACCGTCGATGACCCTGATGATCGTCTTGCCCGCGGCGCGCTGTGCCGGGTCGAATGCCGACACCGCATCCGAGAGCGGGAGTACCGCTCCGACCGACGGCCGCAGCCGGCCCCTGCGGAGTTTGCGCTCCAGCATGACTAGTTGTGCCTGGTCGGGCTCGACGACGAAGAACACTGCTCGAGCGTCCACCGGCTGAACCCGCGGCGGTTCGGCGATGGTGACCAGGGTGCCGCCCGGCCGCACCAACTGCGCCGAGCGATCCAGGATCTCACCACCGATCACGTCGAAGACCACGTCAACCTGGCCGACGGATTCTGTCCACCCGGGTTCGAGATCCACGAACACGTCGACACCCAGATCGAGTGCGGCGGCGCGCTGCGCGGCTCGCCCACTACCGATGACCCGGGCTCCGCAGGCGTGAGCCAACTGCCCCGCGATCGATCCGACCGCGCCCGCCACCCCGTGGATCAGCACGGTCTGCCCGGCCGTCAGGTGCCCGTGGTCGAACAATCCCTGCCAGGCCGTCAGGCCCGAGATCGGAACTGCGGCCGCAACAGTGTGGTCGACATCGGCCGAAAGCAGCGCAAGATTGCGCGCCTCGACGGCTACGTACTCGGCGAGTGTGCCGTTGCGGGCCCAGTCGGTGATCCCGAAGACCCGCTGCCCGATGGTCAGACCCGTTGTGCCATAGCCACGTTCGACAACGACGCCCGAGACTTCATGCCCCGGAACGGCGGGGGTCCGGTCCCGCCCGGCGCGATCGACCCACGTTCCCGGCCAGTCCAGCTCGCCAGGGGTGAACGCGGCGGCGTGCACCTGGACGATGACGTCATTCTCGGCCGCATGCGGGTACGGAATCTCGGACAGCGACAGTCCGGCGACTCCCGCTGCGCGGTCGCCGGTGATAACTGCTTTCACGGTTGTTTCCTCGTTTCTCGGCTAGCCGATCTTGATTTGACGCGCGCTCGGATGCCGCAGGTGGTCGCGGGCCTTGATCTCGTCGGGATCCAGCATGGTGATCATGTCGACGCCTGGAGCGCAGATACATACCGCCAGGAACATCGCGCGGTGGTGCGGCTCCAGGTTGGCGACCTGGTAGTGGACCACATCCCCACCCGGCTCCCAGAAGGCTTCGCCCGCAACAATTTTCCGGGGCGCCTCACCCTCCAGCTCGAACAGGATCGAGCCCTCCAGGACGTAACCGAAAACTGGCCCCGAGTGACGGTGCGGCTGCACGCCCGGGTCGGCCGGCGGGATCTCGATGATCTGCGTCATCGCATGCGCTCCGTCGGGAATCCACGGCGGGGTGACAGACAGTAGATCGGTGACCGTGACATTTCCTGCAGCCAGCATTGTTGATTTCCTTCGTTCGAACCGTTGCCCTTCCATCAGACCAATGCCGGTCCATCAAGTCCAACGAACAATATTGATCATCTCTATCGCGAAACGAGATACTTCGATCATGGAACTTCGCCAGCTTGAGTACTTCATCGCGGTCGCCAGTGAGATGAGCTTTTCCCGAGCCGCGAACCAGACGCATGTCGTCCAGTCGGCCCTGTCCACGGCGGTGGCGAAACTGGAGAAGGAACTCGGAGTGGAGTTGTTCGACCGCTCCAAACACCAGATCAGGATCACGCCTGCGGGAGAGTTGTTCCGTGAGCACGCCCGCCAGGTGGTCCAGACCGCGCGGCTGGCAAAGGACGCGGTGAGCGCGTACCACGGGGAACTGACCGGAACCGTCGACCTCGGATCGCTGATCTCGTTCGGGACGCTTGACGTACCGGAGATACTCGGCGACTTCCACCGCGACTATCCTCTTGTCCGCATCAGGTTGCGGCAGAGCCAAATTGGCTCCATGGCCTATCTTTCAGCGATCACCGACGGTTCGCTCGACCTCGCTCTGGTGTCAGCCCCCGACCGGTTCCCCGCCCGCGTTCAGATGCAGTTGCTGTGCCGGGAGCCGATGGTGTTCGTCTGCCGCACCGATCATCCGCTTGCAGACCGCAATGACGTCGAGGTCGCCGAACTCTGCGATGAGGATCTGATCGGTTTTCCGTCCGAATTCGGGCTCAGACGTCTCGTCGATGCCGCATTCGCGGCCGCCGGCGTCGCAGCACGGGTGTCCCACGAGGTGGCTCTCGAGTACTCGATCGCCGGCCGCCTGGTCCGACACGGGCTCGGCACCATCGTGATGCCCGCCAGTGAGGCCGCCCACTATCCGGACCTGCGCGCCATCGAGATACGACCGGCGATCATGTGGGATATCTACCTCGCCTCAGCCGAACAGTCACGGCTCGGGCCCGCCAGCGCCAAGCTGGCAGAATTCCTCCTCGCCTCCGCCCCGGCACCGCGAGTTAAGTCACGCTCGGAGTAAGCGCAGTCAGGCGCTGTGCACCACGAGATCGGCGGCGCGGTGGGCGATCATCATGGTGGGCGCGTTGGTGTTACCCGATGTCAACGTCGGCATCACCGATGCGTCGATGACACGGAGTCCGTCGATGCCGTGCACGCGCAATTCGGGGTCCACGACCGACGCGTCATCGGTACCCATGCGGCAGGTTCCGACGGCGTGGCCGATGCTGGTTTCCCGCCGGGCCAGCCACGCATGATCCTGCTCGCCGGTGTTCTTGTACGCGCCGGCAACGCCTTTCATCGCCGGGGACCCCTCCACGACATCGCGGGCAAGGCTCATGCCCTTGAACAATCGCTCGACGTCGCCGCCGTCGCCCAAACGCTCGAACTCGATCCGGGCTTGCCCGTTGTGCAGTCCGACCCGGCCCCGGGCCTGCGGATGCATGAGCACGGTGTACACCGTGAACCCGTCGACCCGTTCGATCGCGGTCCGGCCTGTGCTGGCATCGAGTTCGTAATGTATGGGGCTGACCGCGATTTGGAAGTCGTCAGTGAAGATCTGGGCTTCGAATGGCGACATGGTGAGTAGGCCGTCGCCGTGAATCAACAATGAGCGAATGCCCTTGAGCGCCCCGACCGGTCCGAGCGTATTTGCCGTGGGCACCTTCGATTCCCAGAACTGAGTGCCGACCAGGTGATCTTGGAAGTTCTCGCCGACACCGGGTAGGTCGAGTGCGGTGCCCGACGGTCCGATGCCTGAACGCAACAGCAAGGTCGGTGAGCCGATGGCACCTGCGCTCAAGATAACTTCCTGGCGGGCAAGAAGTTTGCGGCCCCGATGTTCGATGCCGACGGCCCGACCGTTCTCGATGAGGACCTTCGACACTGTCGTCCTGGCGAGCAGCCGCGGCCGTCGATCTCGCGGTAGTGATCGAAGGAAGCCGCGCGCCGAGGAGACCCTCAGGCCTCGATGCTGATTGACCTGGGTTCGAGAGACGCCCAGTTGCGACCGACCGTTCTGGTCCGGGTTGAGATCATGTCCCGCCTCGGTGGCGGCAGCGATGAACGCCTCGTCAACCTCGTGGCGGTGCCCACACCACGACACCGGAATCGGTCCGGCGTCTCCGCGATACTCGTCGCCGCCGCTGACCCAGTTCTCGATTGCCTTGAAATGCGGCAGAACCTGATCGAACGACCAGCCCTGGCATCCGGCCGCGGCCCAGCCGTCGTAGTCCGCGGCGCGTCCGCGCACATAGACCATGGCGTTGATCGATCCGCTGCCGCCGATGATGCGGCCGCCCGGGAAGTGCTCGACGATGTCGCCCTTGCTCGGGTCGGGTGCGCACTGGTGTTTCCAGTTCGCGGTCATGTAGAGCGAGGCAATCCCGGTCGGTATGCGAACGTCGGGCCGATGATCGGTACCGCCGGCTTCCACCAGCACCACGTCCGCACCTGCCGACGCCAGCCGTGATGCCACGATGGATCCGGCCGAACCCGCACCGACGACGATGAAGTCGGCGACGTCTCTATCTGCCACGGAAGGGAGGTTAGCCGCGACGCAGGGCTGCCCGCGGGCATTCCTCGATCGCCTTTGCGGCGACTTCTTCCAGCTCGGCCGGGACCGGATCGAGTTGGACCACCGAATAGTCGTCCTCATCGAGTTGAAAAAGCTGCGGAGCGAGTTTCTCGCAGATGCCATTGCCCTCACACCGATCCAGGTCCACTTCGACGCGCACGGCAACCTCCAGAGGAGTTTATCCAAGTTCTACTTGTATAAAGGCTACCCCTCGTCCGGCGAGCAGACGCGCAGGTACCCGGAAATTGCTGCGCCCGTTGGTGTGTGCGGATCTCTCCAACGGCGGCCAATGCCATTGCGCGCCGTGTAGCTTTGGGCGGCATGCACCCCGCGCAAGTGTGGAGGGAGCCGGATGAGCCGGCGTACGACCAACCGCGGCTGACGGACGAGCTGCTCGACGCCGCCGAAAGTCAACTCGGTGTGCGATTGCCTGAAGCGTTGGTCGCCCTGCTGCGTGTGAAGAACGGCGGGGTTCTTCAGCTCCGCTTTCCGCTCGAACGTAATTACAACACCGTCCACTACTCCATCCGGGGCGTCGGCCCGAACTGGCCGAGAGTCGAAAAGGAGGCCTGGTGGCACGATCCGGAGTGGGGCCCGCCGAGACCTGTCGACGCCGAGTGGTTGATTCCCTTTGACGGCGACGGGCATTGGGACCTCTGTCTCGACTATCGGAGTTCACCAACAGATTCGTCTGGCTTGCGACTGCACCCGGCAGTCGTAGTGGTCGACACCGAGGAACTTGAGCCGAACATCGAGTCCTTCGTCGCGGAGTCGTTTGATGACTACCTCGCCCAACTCGTGCCACCAGACGACGAGTGAGTCGAAGCGTGCGCGCCAAGCCGGAGCATCCGTTCTGGCGCCGCGGCTCTAGGAGTTACCACCACCAAGCGGTTTCAACAGGGTCCCCAGCCACCGCACCGGCGCCGGCCAGCTACGACTCTCCTCCTGTGGCATTCCGGCGGCGCGGGGTGACAGCGGCTTGCGCCACTGATTGATCTCCACTTCGATTCGCTGATGGCGTGACCCCGACCAAAACGTAGTCAGACCAAAACCCTCGGCCACGGCCACGATTCGCTCGCCGACCATGGTGTCGGTGCGGTCCTTGACCTCCTCCGCCGCCGCTTCGTCGCCGTCGTAAGATGCGCGAACCAGTGCCTCCGGCAAGTCCGGATGCGCTCGAAAAGCGCTGTACCCCAATACCAACTGCGGTGTGGATTCACCGAGTCGCAGTGCATCCTGCTCGTGGAAGAAGGTGTAGGCCCACTCGCGATAGCGATACCAATCCGGTGGATCCGGGTTGAGGGTGCGCTCGTCGTCGATCTCGCTGGTGCCGCAGGTCATGCAGCACGAGAAGCACATCCGGGCCAGGATGCCCTCCGATTGCAGCTGCGTGAACGTGTCCTTCAGCCGACCGTAATCACCGGTGTCGGGCCAGGCAGCCTGCTCGGCCAGACGCGCATCCCACATCGACCGCAGCAAGACGGCCGCTTCATCCGGCTGCACGACCTCGGAATCGGATGCCCACACGAGCAAGTCGTCGTAGTCCCAGAACCCAGCGACCAATCGGAGCCTGAGCTCCTCTTTCAGCTCGGCGAGATCGCCAGGCTCCGAGTCCCCGATGTCCATTGGTGGAATCCTTTCTCTGGGTTATGGCGATATCCAACGCAGCCGCCACGGCGGTGCACAGGAGGTGTCGTCGAGGACCCATTCCTGGATGGACACGATGATCCAGACCGCCGCGATGGCCAGCACCACAGCTCCGGCCAGAGCAAGCGGTGTTCGCCATCGCACGCGGAGGCAGTAGAGCCACGCATACGCCACCCCCGACAGCGCTGCCACGATCCAGAACGTCATGAAGATTTCGAATTGGATCACAATGCCCAGGGCAGCGGCGTCGGTGCCGTGTCGGCAGTCCAGCCATCGAGGGATCAGGAGTACCAAGAGCCCGTAGGCGCTGACCACCCCGAGCAGTGGTCCCAGCCACCACCCAGCCCAACGCATCGCCTATTGCGGCATCGCAGACTCGACCACCGTCAGCTTGTCCGAAAGCCCTGCGACCCTACGAATCTCGCGGAACTCCTCGACCATGCCGTCAGTGACCTCGTGCGGATCATCGACAGTGGCATCGTCGGAGAGCACCGAGATGTTGAGCTGGTCGACATAGCTCCACACCGTGATGTTCAGCCCGCTGCCGGTCGTAATGGGCCCGACCGAGTAGATCTCGGTGACGGTGGCACCGCCGACCTTGCCGCGCTCCCGCGGTCCCGGCACATTCGAGATGTTGAGGTTGAGCACTTTGTTCTGACCGTCCTGATGGGACAGCCACTTGAACATCGCCTCGACGGGCGCCGGTGGCATGTAGGCGGCCCAGCGCGCAATCAGTTCCGGACCGATCAGTTGATGACTTTCCTTGGCGAGGGCGGCCGCGTCATGCGCACGCTGTACCCGCTCGGCGGTATCGGCGACATCCACCGGCAGTGCCACCAGCACGCCGCTGAACCTGTTGCCCGAGATGCGATCCGGTGAGAAGTCGAAGCTCATCGGCACCGAGGCCAGCAACGGGTGGTCGGCCTGGCCGTCGTACTTGAGCGACAACGCGCGTAGCGCTCCCGACGACATGGCCAACACCAGGTCGTTGATCGTCACCCCGAGCTTCTTACTCGTCTCCTTGACATCGGCTAAAGCCAAAGTGGCCGTGGCGAACAGGCGTTTCTCGCCGAGGATGTGGTTCATGAAGCTGGGCGGCGGCGTGAAGGGGCGGGTCAGCTCGGGCGACAGCTTGCGGTGGCTGCGCCGGACCCGACCCAGCCCCTGGGTCGTGTAGCGGACAGTCCCGGGCACCCGGCCGAGTTGACGCATGTGATCGGCGAACGCCGAGCGCACCAGTTCGGTCTTGGTGGGCGCCGGGTCGGTGGCATACGAGTCGTCGTCGCGCTGCGGGCCGTCGCGCAGGTCCATGCCGCGGGCCAACAGATTCGCCGAGGCGACCCCGTCGGCCAGTGCGTGGTGAATCTTGCCGACGACCGCAATGCGCCCGTCGGCCAGACCTTCGACGAAGTACATCTCCCACAGCGGCCGGCTGCGATCCAGCGAGGTGCTGCCGATCTCGCCGATGGCCTCGTCCAGTTCGCGGCGCCCGCCCGGCGCGCGGACTCGCCACGGCCGGACGTGGTACTCCAGGTCGACGTCGCAGTTCTCCCGCCACATCGGGTGGTGGAACTTGAACGGGATGTCGACGAGTTGGTAGCGGAACGGGTCGAGCTTGTGCAGCCGCCCGCGGATCACCTCCCGGAACTCGTCGATCCCGAAAGTCCGCTCACCCATGCCTTCGAGCGCGATGACCGCGATCTTCAACGTGTGCATGTGCACGTTGGGCGTCTCTGTATAAAGCAGGAACGCGTCCCAACCACTCAACCGCTTCACGGTGTCCCTCCCCAGGTGTGGAAACGCCTATATGACCGCTTTAGCCTCGTCCATCGCCCGGTTTCGGTGAATCTGGTTGAGGAACAAACCAATTGCCGTGGCCATCGTCCCGGTTCTGGCCCCGTCCGTCATATCGAAGGCGTGTCCGGCGCCGGGCAGCTCGATGTAGCTGACCACTGCCCGCGACACAGCCTTGAGCTTGTCGACGAAGCTGCGGGCCTGCGCCACCGGGATGACACTGTCGCCGGTGCCGTGAATGACCAGGAACGGCGGCGCGTCGGGATGGATCTGCGCGATCGGTGAGGCCTGCCGGAAGATCTCCGGATGGCGATCGAGCTTGCGGCCCACCACGATCCGTTCCAGGAAGTCGACGAACCGGACCCGCTCGTCGGTGGAGCGGTCCTCCCAGTCGTAGCGCCCGTAGATGCCCACCACGGCGTCGACCGATGTGTCGGCCCCGTCCGGCAGATCCCCCTGGAGATCCGGGTCGTTCGGGGTGAGCCCGGCGAGTGCGGCCAGGTGGCCACCGGCCGAGCAGCCCGCGAGGGCGACGAAATTGCGGTCGCCACCGAACTTGTCGACATTGGCCCGCGCCCAAGCGATTGCGGCCTTGACGTCGGTGATGTGCCGCGGCCAGCGGTGATGCGGGGCCACCCGGTAGTCGATCGACAGACACACCCAACCCTGCTGAGCCAGATGTGACAACAGCGCGTAGCCCTGCAAGATCCGGCCGCCGTGCACCCAGGCACCCCCCGGCACGAACAGCAGCACCGGCGCGGGTTCGGCCGGTAGATCCTTGGGCCGCCACACATCGAGCAGCTGGGCCGGGTCGTCGCCGTAGCGCACCGAGGTCCGGTACACGTCGCGCCGATACTCCATGGTGTGCCACAACGGCGGCACGCTGTCCGGAGCCGGCCAGTCGATGGCCAGGTCAGCCGGCGAGACCACGCCGCGCAGCGCCTCCTGGGCGACTGTGTTGGTCTGCTCCCGCTCCGCCTGCCGCAACTCACTGTTGTCCGGCGCGAGCCAAGACTTCGCCGAGGAGGTGACGAATTCGGGCAGGTGACGGAACCCCCACACACTCATGGCGGTGAGGGCACCGAGCGGTTCCAGGTGCTTGCCCACCACCGGTAGCGAAGCCGATGCCACGCTAAGTGCCAGCATGTGGTCAGCAGGCTTGGCATGCAGCAACCATCGTGCTCGATCAGCGAGCGTCGGTGCGGGGTACCGGTTATCCGGTCGTGCCGTCATTGCGCGAGCGTACCCCGCAGCGTATTGACTCCGGCGACAACTTCGCCGACTTGTTCACCTGACGTCAAGATGTGACCTGCATCACATCGACTTCTACGCGTAACCCCCGTTAGCTTCGCTAACCATGACTAAGTCTGCGCTGGCCATCACCGAAGAGCACCAAGACCTCGCCGACGCCACACTCGGGCAGTTGAACCGGCTCGACAGTCGCGCAGCCGCCCGCGCCACCCTGGAGAAGGCCGGCAGCTACCCCGACGAGATCTGGTCGGCCGGCGCCGGACTCGGCTGGAACGGCCTGGCCATCTCCGAGGAGTACGGCGGCTCAGGGTTCGGTCTGCCCGAACTGGCCGTGGTGGCCGAGGTCGCCGGGCGCGAACTGTGCCCGGGACCGTTCCTGCCGACCGCTTCCGCCGCGGTGGTCATCGACCGGTACGCACCGGATTCCGTTCGCGCCGAACTCCTTCCAGGCCTCGCCAGCGGTGCAACAGTGGGAGCACTCGGGCTGGCCGGCTCGGTGAGCGTCGGCGCCGACGGCCTGCTCGGCGGGCAGGCCCGCGCGGTACTGGGCGCCCCCGACGCGCAGGTGCTCGTGCTGGCCGCCGGCGACGACATCGTCGTCCTGGACGCCATGGCCGACGGAATCACCGTCACCGCACAGGATTCCCTGGACACCACCCGCAGCATCGGCGCGGTGGATCTGCGCGCGGTGGCGGTCGACGAGAGCCGGATCCTGCGCGGCGCCGCACGCCCGGCCCGCACGGTGTTCCGCATCCTCGGCTCGGCGGAGGCGGTCGGCGTGTCCTGGGCCGCACTCGATATGGCGGTCGAGTACGCGAAGGTGCGCGAACAGTTCGGTCGCACCATCGGCACCTTCCAGGCCGTCAAACACCACGCCGCCAACATGCTCGTCGACGCCGAACAGACCACCGCCGCAGTGTGGGACGCTGCCCGCGCAGACAACCTCGACGGTGCCTGGTTCGCCGCCGCGGTGGCCGCAGCCCACGCCATCAGGGCCCAGATCTTCTGTGCGCAGAACAACGTTCAACTTCACGGCGGCATCGCCTTCACCTGGGAGCATGACGCGCACCTGTACCTGCGGCGGGCCCGGACCCTGGCCGCGGTACTCCGTGACGGCGCCGATCCGCTGGTCGACGTCGTCGACGGGCAGCGCAGCGGGCAGGCGCACGGCGCGTCCTTCTCGCTGCCCGAGGAGGCCGAGCGGTACCGCCAGGACGCACAGGCGGCAGCATCAGAGGTGAAGGCGCGGCCCGAGGACAAGCGCCGTGACTACCTGGTGGATTCCGGCTACCTGGTGCCGCACTGGCCCAAGCCGTATGGCCGCGCCGCGGATGTGTTGGAACAGCTGGTGATCGAGGAAGAGTTCACCGACGTCGAACGCGCAGATATGGGGATCACCGGCTGGGTGACCCTCACCATCGCCCAGGCCGGCACCGACGATCAGCGCGAGCGCTGGGTGGAGTCGGTGCTGCGCGGGCAGGTCATGTGGTGCCAGCTGTTCTCCGAGCCGGGCGCGGGTTCGGATGCGGCCGCGGTGCGCACCGCGGCCAAGAAAGTCGACGGCGGCTGGCGGGTGACGGGCCAGAAGGTGTGGACCAGCCTGGCCCAGCACTGCCAGTGGGGCCTGGCCACCGTGCGCACCGATCCCGACGCGCCCAAACACGCCGGCGTCACCATGATGGCGATCGACATGAAAGCCCCTGGGGTGACGGTGAATCCGCTGCGCGGGCTGACCGGGGACGCACACTTCAACGAGGTCTTCTTCGACGACGTGTTCGTCCCCGACGCCGATGTCGTCGGCGACGTGAACAAGGGCTGGCTGGTGGCGCGCGCCACCCTTGGCAACGAGCGCATCTCGATCGGTGGCGGGTCGGCGGCGCCGACCGGATTCGACGCCGACGAACTGGTGGCGCTGATCGACGCGGATCCCGACGGGGCCCGCTACGTGCGCCGCGCCGGCGAGGTGATCGCCGTGGGCCACACGCTGCGACTGCTGAACCTGCGCCGGGTCAGTCGGGCCATCGCCGGCACCGAGCCCGGACCCGAGGGCAATGTCACCAAGCTGCTGGTCGCCGAGCATTCCCAGCATCTGACCGAACTGGGCATGGATCTGGTCGGCTCGTCCGGGGTCACCGGCCAGACGCCGAAGCTGACCCGGGCGTACCTGGGCAACCGGGCCATGACCATCGCCGGCGGGACCTCCGAGATCACGCGCAACACCATCGCCGAGCGCATCCTGGGGCTCCCCCGCGACCCGCTGCTGAAGTAGCGCCCGCTGGGCGGTCTACACCGTCGGGACCGTACCGCCATCGACAACCAGATCAGCGCCCACGATCGACGACGCGACATCAGACACCAGAAACCCCACCACCTCGGCGACCTCGGCAGGCAGGGCCGGCCTGCCCAGCGGGATGCCACCGAGTGCGGACATCAGCGATTCGAGGGCGTCCTCGCGAGATCCGCCGGCGGCCCCGGCGATACGATCGACCAACGCTTCGGCGGCCGTCGTCTGGATGAAGCCAGGCGATACGGTATTGACCCGAATCCCCTTGGGCGCCAGCTCATTGGCCAGGCCCTTGCTGTAGGAACGCAGCGCCGCCTTGGCCGCGGCGTACCCCAAGGTGCCGTCATAGAGCGGCATCCGGCTCTGGATCGACCCGATATGCACCACCGCACCCCGGCCGGCTTCGATCATCATCGGCAGTAGCGCGCGGTCCAGCCGGACCGCCGCCAGCAGGTTCAGGTTCAGCTCGTCAGCCCAGTCCTGATCGCCCAGCGCCGCGAATCCCCCGGGTGTGGCGCCGGAGCCACCCGCCGTATGGACCAGGATCTGGGCCCCGCCGTTCGCGCGGATGTGAGACGCCAGATCAGCGACATCGGCCACTGAGGTCAGGTCCGCGGCAACGAAATCGTCTGCAGCCAAAGCGGTGTCACCAGGGCGCTGTCGGGCCACGGCCGTCACGTGTGCGCCGGCTGCCCGCAGCCTGGTGACTATCGCGGCACCCGCACCCTTGGTGCCACCGGTGACGACCGCGCGCCGTCCCGCCAGGGCGTTCACGCATCCGCCCGAAAGACGGGCCAGCACAACGTTGTCCGCCACAGCGTGGAATCATCGGTATCCCACGTAAACCGCTCATAGTACTCACGGAGCGGTCCCTCGACACTGATCTCCTGCCGCGTCGCGTACTCACCGAGCGCGCTGTAGGCCAGGTCGACATCATCGTGGGCACCGCGGTGGCTCGCCACCACAAGGTCGGCGGCCGGAATGGTCTGCGGCCTGACCCGTCCGACCGGACGGACCTGACCGTCGACCGGGATGAACACCGTCGCGGTGCCGCGGTCGCGGGCGAAGATGTCGAACCCGAAAAGCGCCGCGGGGCAGCCGGCCGACGCCAAGCCCGGCTCGGCGTGGACAGCGCCCCGCAGTTCGTCGACCGCGCCCTGCCACCAGTCAATGAGCTCGTCCCGATCCACAGTCGTGGTGATGGCAGCAGCGGGAGTTGCTGGGATACTTCGGTATTCGATGCTGGATGCCTCATCGGGCGGCTCCAGGATCGCCCGCAGCGACTCGACAGCGCCGCGGGTCTGGGCGAGCCGGTCTTCCAGCCGCTGCAGATGGTCGCTGATCAGCGCGTTGCGGGCGGCAGGCGCAGCGGCCAGCACCGCCCGCACATCGGCGATCGGCATGTCGAGCTGACGGAGGCGACGCACCACCTGGGCCGTCGCCACCTGCTCGACGTTGTAGTAGCGGTAGCCGGAAGAAGGGTCGATACGGTCAGGTATCAGCAGGCCGACCTCGTGGTAGTGCCGCAGCGTCTTGACCGGCAACTGCGTCATCCGCGACAGGTCCCCGATCGACAGATCAGTGGTCATACGCCCAGTGTGAAGGCTCCCCCAGGGGGAGACTCAAGACCGACGATCACCGTTGGTACGTCGCCCCCGACAACAGCGGATCCGGCAGCACGGTAGAACTGACAGTGTGACCGCGACCACAACCTTCCACCCGGACCTCGAACGCATCGCCCGTTTCATCCCGCGTCAGCTGGTGACCAGGCGTTCACTGCCGGTGCTTCAGCGGCTGACCAGCCTGCAGAACCGGCAGACACCCAAGGACGTCGAGGTCCTCACCTTGAGCTCCGGTGTGGGCGTGCGGCTGATCCGGCCGACCGGGGTCACCGAGCCGACTCCGGCGCTGCTGTGGATCCACGGCGGTGGCTACGTACTGGGCAGCCCGGCGCAGGACGATGCCCTGTGCCGACGCTTCGCCCGGCAACTCGGCATCACGGTGGCGGCGGTCAAGTACCGCCTGGCGCCGCAGAACCCCTACCCGGCAGGGTTGGAGGACTGCTACGAGGCACTGACATGGCTCGCGGGACTTCCCGCGGTCGACGCCTCACGGGTCGCGGTCGCCGGCGCCAGCGCAGGTGGTGGATTGGCTGCCGCCCTTGCGCTGCTCGCCCGTGACCGCGGCGAGGTATCGCTTGCCGCACAGATACTCGTGTACCCGATGCTCGACGACCGCTCGGTGGGCCCCGAGCTGGAGAATCCCGGGCACCGGCTGTGGACGCAGGGCAGCAACAAATTCGGCTGGTCGGCCTATCTCGGCGGAGCCGATCCGGCGACCGCGGTGCCGGGGCGTCGTGACGATCTGGCCGGGTTGCCGCCGGCCTGGATCGGCGTGGGGACGCTGGACCTGTTCCACGACGAGGACATGGCCTACGCCGAGCGGTTGCGGGCCGCCGGGGTCGAATGTCAGGTCGAAGAGGTATACGGGGCGTTCCACGGATTCGACCAGATCGCCGCCAAAACACCGGTGGCCCAAGCCTTCATGGCCAGCCAGTGCGCGGCCCTACGGGCGGCATACGCCTGATTCCCGCTGGTGGCGCAGGTACCTGCAGGCGCGTTCCAGCAGGCAGCGGTCGGCCGCCGGGAGCGCCCTGACCCTGGTCACCAGCGCAGCGACGATCCGGGCGAACCGGGCGCGCAATTGATCGACCGTCATGCCGAACTCGAGCCAGACGTCGTCCTCGCGCGGACCCCCGTAGGGAGCCCACGCGAGGACGAACTTCAGCAGGAAACGTTCGAAGGAGTCCATCTACCGACCAGGTTGGTGTTCCAGTCGCGGTGGACTTCAGTCTCGAACACTGTTGTCCTCGAACACGATCCGGCCGATCAACTCGTAGCGGCGCGGATCGCGCAGCTTGAAGTAGGTGGCCATGCCCGCACCAAGAACGAAGATTCCCACCACGATCCACGGGGTCAGCTTGAACAGCAGTGTGCCCGAGGCGGTACCGGCGGCGGCATCTTTGTGTTCCCACAGCAGGTACACGACGTACAGCATGCCGATCCCGCCGAGGCCGGGGGCGATGAGCGTCTTGAACCAGTGCTTGGACACCGGGTGGTTCTTGCGGATGTGGAAGTAGCTGATCACCGAGAAGGCACACAGCGACTGCACGATCAGGATCGCCATCGTGCCGAGGATCGCCAGCAGTGTGTACATGTGCACGTACGGGTCCATCCCGGCGAACAGGAACGCAAGGATGATCACCAGGGTGATCCCGCTCTGCACGAATGAGGCGATGTGCGGCGACCCGTGTGTGGGATGCGTTGCGCCGATGGTCTTCTGCAGGCTCTTGGACAGACCTTCCCGACCCAGTGCGTACAAGTAGCGCGAGGCACAGTTGTGGAAGGCCATGCCGCAGGCGAACGAACCGGTGACCAGCAGGATGTTGAACACCGTGATCGCCCACTCGCCGTAGGAGCTGCGTACCGGGCCGAAGAAGATCTCCGACGACGTCGCGGAATCCTGCGCGAGTTCCACCGCACGCTCCGGTCCGGTGCCGGCGATCGCCATCCAGGACACGAACACGTAGAACGCACCGACGCCGAGCACGCTCAGCATGGTGGCCCTGGGGATGATCTTCTTCGGGTTGCGCGACTCCTCGCCGTACATGGCAGTCGATTCGAAACCGACCCACGACCAGAAGGCGAAGAACAGACCCAATCCGGCACTGGCACCGGCGATTCCGGCGGCCGGGGAGAACGCACCGATGGGGTTGATGGTCTCGGCGATCGCGAAGCCCTGCGGACCGCCGCCCTTGACCAGTACCGCCAGCGCACCGAGCGCCAGCATGACGATCTCGGTCACCAGGAACACGCCGAGCACCTTGGCGGTCAGGTTGACGTCGAAGTAGGTCAGGACCGCGTTGATCACCAGCATCAGCAGCGCCGGGATCACCCAGTGGATATGGATGCCCAGTTGGGTCTGCATGAGGTTCTGGAAGAAGAACGAGAAGATCCCGATCAATGAAGCCTCGAACACCACGTAGGCCATGGTGATCAGTCCGCCGCTGGCCATCCCGACGATGCGGCCGAGGCCGTGGGAGATATAGCCGTAGAAGGCGCCGGTGGTGGTGATGTGCTTGGCCATGGTCGCGTAGCCCACGGCGAAGAGGCCCAGGACGACGGTCGCCACGATGTAGCCGGCCGGTGCATGCGAACCATTTCCGAAGCCGACGGCGATCGGGACGTTGCCGACCATTGCCGTGATCGGAGCGGCGGTGGCCACCGCCATGAAGATGACGCCGACGGTGCCGACGGCGTTGCGTTTCAGTCTCTGTACGTCGTGAGCTGTGTCTTCACGCCCGTCGACAGCTTGATCGGTCATCTATCGGGATACCTTCCAGGTAACAGTGGAGTCCCTGATGTGGCCTGGGCCACAGGTGAGACCTACGTATATTGGCACTACCAAAACCGATTGGCAAGCACTTCTTGCAACCATTGACACAAATGGTTGCAACCGTTTACGGTGAGTCCCATCACAGCTACCGAGTAGCTCAAGAGGGAGCCGCATGTACGACTACGGCACGTTCACGTTCGAGTCCAAAGCCGAAGTGCTGGACAAGGCGAAGACGTTCTGGAATCCAGACAAGACACAGTTCTGGACCGACACAGGTGTCGATCTGGTGATCGACCGCCGCGAAGGCTATTTCCTGTGGGACATGGAGGGGCGTCGTCTCATCGACATGCACCTCAATGGCGGTACCTACAACCTGGGTCACCGCAATCCCGAAGTGATGCAGGCGATTACCGAAGGCATGCAGCACTTCGACGTGGGCAACCACCACTTCCCGTCGGTAGCCCGCACCGCGCTGGCGCAACGCCTGGTGGAAACCGCGCCGGCGTCGATCAAGAAGGTGGCGTACGGGTCCGGCGGTGGCGAGGCCATCGACATCGCACTCAAGAGCGCCCGACACGCGACCAAGCGCCGCAAGATCGTCTCGATCGTCAAGGCCTACCACGGCCACACCGGCCTGGCGGTGGCCACCGGCGACGACCGGTTCGCCAAGTTCTTCCTGGCCGATCAACCGGATGAGTTCCTCCAGGTGCCGTTCAACGACGTCGACGCGATGGAGCGGGTACTGGCCTCCGGCGACATCGCCGCGGTCATCATGGAGACCATCCCGGCGACGTACGGATTCCCGCTCCCCGCACCGGGTTACCTGGAGGCGGTCAAGGCGGCCACCGAAAAGCACGGCACGCTCTACATCGCCGACGAGGTGCAGACCGGCCTGATGCGCACCGGCGAGCTGTGGGCCATCACCAAGCACGGCATCGAACCCGACATCCTGGTTACCGGCAAGGGCTTGTCCGGCGGCTTGTACCCGATCACCGCAGCCCTGCTGGGTGACCGTGCGGCAGGCTGGCTCGACGAGGACGGGTTCGGCCACATCTCCACCTTCGGCGGTTCCGAACTCGGCTGTGTGGCCGCGATGAAGACGCTGGAGATCTCCACCCGCCCTGAAGTGCGCTCGATGGTCCACTACATCTCCGACATCTTCGACCACGGACTGCACCGCATCCAGGCCGACAATCCGGACTGGTTCATCGGCATCCGACAGAACGGCGTGGTGATCGGTCTGGAATTCGATCACCCCGAGGGCGCCAAGTTCGTGATGCGCGAGCTTTACCAGAACGGCGTGTGGGCGATCTTCTCGACGCTGGATCCCCGTGTGCTGCAGTTCAAACCGGGCCTTCTGCTCTCGCGCGAGCTGTGTGAGGACGTCCTGGACCGCCTCGCTGTCGCGGTGGCCCGGGCCAAGACCGCTGCCACCGGACGGAAGGCATCATGACGAATATTGCGCAGGCCGGCCACATGCTCGAACGCGCCCGCTGGGCCGCGGCGGCATATGCCGACTACGACCAGGCCGCGGTGTCGGCGATCGTCACCGCGGTGGCCGACGCCGGCTACGCCGAGGCCGAACGGTTCGCCGCCGAGGCGGTCGCCGAGACCGGCATGGGCGTGGTGGCCGACAAGGTGACCAAGAACCGGGCGTGCTCACGTGGCATCGTCGACTACTACCGCGGCGAAGATTATGTGTCGCCGCGCCTCGACGAGGCCCGCAAGATTGTCGAGCTGCCCCGACCCGCGGGCGTGGTGCTGGCACTGACGCCGACCACGAATCCCGTTGCCACGGTGTACTTCAAGGTGATCCTGGCGCTGATGACCCGCAACGCCGTCGTCGTCGCTCCACATCCGCGGGCCAAGCAGTGCTCAGCCGACGCTGCCCGCGTGCTCGCCGAGGCCGCCGTCGCGGCCGGCGCTCCGGACGGCATCGTCCAGGTGGTCGACGAGCCGTCGATTCCTCTGGTGCAGACGCTGATGGCCGACGAGCGCACCGACGTCATCGTGGCGACCGGCGGCACCGGCGTCGTGCGCGCCGCGTACTCGTCGGGCAACCCGGCGCTGGGCGTCGGCCCGGGCAACGTCCCGGTGTTCGTCGACGCCAGCGCGGACATCAACGCCGCGGCCAAGCGGATCGTGGACAGCAAGGCGTTCGACAACTCGGTGCTGTGCACCAACGAGTCGGTGCTGATCGTCGAAGAGGCCGTCGCCGACAAACTGCGCTCGGCGCTGACCCGGGCCGGGGCGCACATCCTCGACGAGGACGGCGCCCGGCGGCTGCGGGCCTACATGTTCGCCGACGGACACCTCAACACCGACGTGGTCGGACGCGACGCCGCGTGGATCGCCGGTCAGGCCGGCCTGCGGGTCACCCCCAAGACCCGCGTACTGATCGCGCCGTTCGATGACGTGATCAGCGAGGAGATGCTGGCTCACGAGAAGCTGTCGCCGGTGCTCGGCATGACCACCGCGGCCGACGCCGCGCGTGGTATCCGGGCGGCCCGGGCCGTGGTGCGCATCGGCGGGGCCGGACACTCCGCTGCCATCCACAGCGAGAACCCTTCGGTGATCACCGATTTCGCCGCTCAGGTACCCGTGCTGCGGGTGTCGGTCAATGTCGGCAACTCGACCGGTAGCTCCGGGCTGGACACCAACCTGGCGCCATCGATGACCATAGGCACCGGGTTCGTCGGGCGAAGCTCGATCGGGGAGAACCTGCAGCCGCAGAACCTGATCAACTGGGCCCGTATCGCCTACAACAGCGACTCCGGCGTGCCGATGGGCAACTTCGCCGGCATCAACCCGTGGCACGCACCGGCCGGCCTCGTGCCGGAATACCCGCGCGCCTCCAACGATCGCGACGGTGTGCCCGTCACGCCGCGCCGCTCGTACCCGACCATCAACCGGTCGTCGGATCCCGGAATGGACACGCTGCGGGCCGAATTGCGCGCACTCGTCGTCGAAGAACTCGCACAACTGATCAAGAGGTAGGGCAGTGGCTGAACTTCGTTCCTTCATCTTCATCGACCGGCTGCAACCGCAGACCATGTCGTATCTGGGCACCTGGATCAAGGGTGCGCTGCCGCGGGCCAACCAGGCCGCCCAGATCATCGAGGTGGCTCCCGGTCTGGACATCGAGGGCGTCACCGACGTCGCCCTCAAGCACGCCGAGGTCAAAGCCGGAATCCTGGTGGTCGAGCGGCAATTCGGCTACCTGGAGTTCCACGGGGAGACGGGCGCGGTCAAGGCCGCCGCCGATGCCGCACTCGATGAGCTGGGCGGTGACACCGGAAGCGCGGTCTCGCCGAATGTGCTGGCCTCGCGGATCATCTCCAGCGTCGACCACCAACATGCATTCCTGATCAACCGCAACAAGATCGGGTCGATGGTGCTGCCCGGTGAGTCGTTGTTCGTGCTGGAGGTCCAGCCGGCGTCATACGCCATCCTGGCCACCAACGAGGCCGAAAAGGCCGCCGACATCAAGGTGGTCGACTTCCGGATGATCGGTGCCACCGGCCGCGTCTACCTGTCCGGCACCGAAGCCGATATCCGCACCGCAGCCGACGCGGCACGGGACGCACTCGCCAGGGCGACTGCATGAGCAGCATCAACCGCGACGAACTGCGCGCCCTCGTGCGTGAGGTGGTGCGGGAGGCGGTCCGGGATGCCGGAGCCGCCGCCAAGACTCCGGGGCCGGTGGCTGTCCCCCCACCACCGGCTCCGGCTCCAGCGGCGACAGCAGCCACCCAGTTCGGTGTGGAACCCACCGGGCCCCGCGCTGTCGACGGCAAGAACCGCAGCGAGACCGTGCAGCTGTCCAACGACCGCGACCTCGACAGCTTCGTCCGGAAACTGTTGCGGCTCTTCGAAAGCCCCAAGACCCGCGCTGATCTCAAGACCGGAAGGCTCAGTTTCCGGTTGGCCGGATCGGCCAGGTCCTCGGGCGGCGGGGCCATCCACCGCATCGACACCGGCGCCGTCACCGAACGCCAGATCGCCGACCTGGCCGGCGGCACGCTCGTGCTCGGCCGCAAGGCCGTGCTCACCCCGCTGGCCCGGGAGAAGGCCCGCACCTTGGGAATCAAGATTGAAAAGGAGCCAAAGTGCTAGCAGCGACTGTCACCGGCAACGTGTGGTCGACCCGGCGCATCGACGGTATCCCCGCGGGCGCGTTCCTCGAGGTCGAGGTCGACGGCACCGGATCGAAGCTGATCGCCTTCGACGTCCTGGGCAGCGGCGTGGGCGAGCACGTCCTCGTGGCCCAGGGCTCGGTGGCCTCGGGCTGGTTCACCGGAACCCCGCCGCCCGTTGACGCCCTCATCATCGGATCCATCGACACCAACCCCAACAAATAAGGAGAAACACCCATGTCCAGCAACGCAATCGGATTGATCGAAACCAAGGGCTACGTGGCTGCGCTGGCCGCCGCCGACGCCATGGTGAAGGCCGCCAATGTCACCATCACCGATCGTCAGCAGGTCGGTGACGGACTGGTCGCGGTGATCGTCACCGGCGAGGTGGGCGCCGTCAAGGCCGCCACCGAGGCCGGTGCCGAGACCGCCTCGCAGGTCGGCGAACTGGTCAGCGTGCACGTCATCCCGCGTCCGCACAACGAGCTCGGCGCGCACTTCGCGGTCGCCAGCAAGTAGCCATGCCGACCAAAGCGGAGGAGAGCACACGGATCCGCACCCAGATCCGTGTCTACCTGTTGGTGGAGGATCTGCAGCGCCAGTTCGCCGCATACCTCGGAACGCCGACCCGGGCCCGGGGATACCCACCGTATGAGGGTGAGCATGCGCTGATCGTCGAGGTGTCCCCCGCCCTGGCCATCGAGCGGGTGATCGACCTGGCCCTACGCGAGGTTCCGGGTATCCAGCCCGGAATCCTTTACGTGGAGCGCCAATTCGGTGTCCTGGAGATCCACTCGGCCAATCTGGAGGATGTCCGGCGGGCCGGCGAGGCGATCCTGGCCGGCACCGGCAACAAGGCCTCCGACCAGCTACGGCCCCAGGTGCTCTACCACGACATCATCGAGAACATCACCGATCAGCATGCGGTGATCCTCAACCGCAACCGGCAGGCGTCGATGATCCTGCCCGGGCAGTCTCTGCTGGTCTACGAGATGACCCCGGCGCTGTTCGCAGCGGTGGCGGCCAATGAGGCGGAGCGCGCCGCACCCGGGCTTACTGTGGTGGACGTGCAGATGATCGGTGCTGCTGGAAGGCTATACATCGGTGGCAGCACCGCGGATGTGACGGTGGCACGGGACCGGATCACTGCAGTGCTCGACGGTATCGAAGGACGGGATCACTAATGGTCATCACCGACGAGATCGATGTCGCCCAACTGGCGTTACGCCAGTACGACATCGGGACGGATGCGACGCTGCGGTTGCTGAACCTGTCCGAGAATGCCACGTATCTCGTCGAGGATGGCAGCACCCAGTCCATCCTTCGGGTGCACCGACAGGACTACCACCGGCCCCATGAGATCGAGTCCGAACTGGACTGGCTGCAGGCCTTGCGGACCGACAGCGACGTCACGGTCCCGACAGTGCTGCCGACCCGGGACGGACGCCGCCTGGTCACCGTCAACTGTGACGGAACTGACCGCCACGCAGTTCATTTCGGCATGGTTGCCGGGGCCGAGCCCGACGAGAGCGCGCTGACTCTCGACGATTTCCACACGCTGGGCCGGATCACCGCTGCGCTGCACGATCATTCGCAGCGGTGGGAGCGTCCGGCCGGGTTCGGCCGATTCTCCTGGGACTGGGAGCACAGCCTGGGCGGGAAGCCGCGCTGGGGCCGCTGGCACGACGCCTCCGGCGTCGGTCCCGCCGAGCAGCAGGTGCTGGAGCGCGCCCAGGCGCTCCTGCACGATCGGCTGCATGCCTACGGCACCGGGCCCGACGTCTACGGCCTGATCCACGCCGACCTGCGGCTGGCCAATCTGCTGGTGGACCCCGACCCCTCGGGATCCCCCAAGATCACCGTCATCGACTTCGATGACTGCGGATTCGGCTGGTATTTCTACGATTTCGGTACCGCGGTTTCATTCATCGAGGATGATCCAGCATTGCCGGAGTGGCAGGACGCCTGGGTGAACGGTTACCGCACCCGACGCGAACTGCCGGCTTCCGACGAAGACATGCTGGCCTCCTTCGTCCTGCTGCGCAGGCTGCTGCTGCTGGCCTGGATGGGCACCCACAGTCACTCCAGAGAATCGGCCACCAAGGCCATCAGCTATGCCGCCGGAAGCTGTGAACTCGCCGAGCGCTACCTGCGCTCCAACGGCCTCACCCTGACCTGACCTCAAAGGACCTCACTATGTTCGCTTCTCTTCAGGGCCGCTCGGCCATCGTCACCGGCGGCAGCAAGGGCATCGGCCGCGGCATCGCCCAGACGTTCGCCAACGCCGGTGTGGACGTCCTGATCACCGGCCGCAACCAGACCGACCTCGACGACGCAGTCGCGGCATTCGCCGACGCCCCCGGGCGGGTCAGTGCCTTGCGCGCCGACGTCACCAGCCCCGAAGATGCCCGTCAGGTGGTCAGTACTGCCGTCGAGCGGCACGGCGGACTGGACATCGTCTGCGCCAACGCCGGCATCTTCCCGTCGGGGCGCCTGGAAGACCTCACCCCCGACGACATCGATCAGGTCCTCGCGGTGAACTTCAAGGGCACCGTCTACATCGTGCAGGCCGCGCTCGCGGCACTGACCGCCAGCGGCCACGGACGCGTCGTCATCACGTCGTCGATCACCGGACCGATCACCGGCTACCCCGGGTGGTCACATTACGGTGCGTCCAAGGCTGCTCAGCTGGGCTTCCTGCGCACCGCGGCAATGGAACTGGCGCCCAAGAAAATCACCGTCAACGCCGTCCTGCCCGGCAACATCATCACCGAGGGCCTGGGCGAAATGGGCCAGGATTACCTCAACCAAATGGCCTCGGCAGTGCCTGCGGGGCGCCTCGGATCGGTCGCCGACATCGGTAATGCGGCGTTGTTCTTCGCCACCGACGAGGCCGCCTACATCACCGGACAGTCGCTGGTCGTGGACGGCGGACAGATTCTGCCCGAATCGCACATGGCGATCGCTGAACTCTAGTTCAACCCGGATAGAATTGGCTGTACCAATACACGGGTAGGGGGCCGGGGTGGCAGTTCACAGCGAAGAGTTGCGCAGGCGCATCGTCGCCGACATCAACGCGGGCACCCCCGGCGCCAAACTCGGCAGTGAGCGTGACCTCGCCGAACGCTACGGCACCAGCCGTTCCAGCCTGCGCCAGGTGCTGGCCGCGCTGGAGGAAGCCGGGTTGGTACACCGGGTGATCGGCCGGGCCGGCGGCATCTTCATCAGCCACGGGCAGGTGGAGCGGCACCTCTCCGATGTGGTGGGTGTGCCCGCCTTCCTGGCCAACCAGGGTTATGTCGCCGGCACCCGGGTGCTCTCGACGCGCATCACCACCCCCGACGACGCCACCCGGAGCGCGCTGCGCCTGGGCCCGGCCGACTACGTCATCGAGATTCAGCGCGTCCGCTTGGCCGACGGCTCGCCCATCTCGCTCGAGCATGCGCAGTTCCCCGCGGACGCCTTTCCCGGCCTGCTCGACCAGCAGCTGGGTGGGTCACTCTACGAAATCCTGCAATCCCGATACGGTTTGGTCACCGGCCGGGCCGATGAGCGTATCGAGGCTGTCAGCGCCACCAGCAATGAAGCCACCCTGCTCGGCATCAAGCCCAAGGCGGCACTGCTGTTGATCACACGGGTGACCTACGACCAGAACGGTTCCCCGTGCGAGTTCTCCCGCGACCTGTTCCGCGGGGACCGGACGGCACTCGCCGTCACGGCGAAGGGCAGCGGCATCGCCACCCATGCCGACGCCAACACCGCCTCTGTCACGCTGCAACGCCAAGCCGGCTGACTTCGTCTCACTCCCTACGGAATACGACGACCTGCCGGGCACCGATCGGTCAGTCGCCGACCTGGCCGATCTTCTGCTTGCCCAGCTTGAGGTCCAGACCGTCCAGCAGCCGGCGTAACAGCTGCGTAAGCTGTTGTTGTTCAACGGTATCCAGATGTCCGACCAATTCGGCTTCGCGCCCCAGCACCCGATCGACGAGCTCTTCGACGAGCGCATGCCCAGCCGCGGTGAGTTCCACATCGACCTTGCGGGAGCCGTCACCGCGGGTGGTGCGGAAGACCAGACCGTCGCGTTCGGCCCGGGCGACGCGCTGGGAGATCGCTCCAGCCGTGACCATCGTGGCGTCCGCGAGCTCCCTCGTGGTCAGTCGATACGGTGCGCCACCACGGCGCAACACCGACAACAGGTCGAGAACGGCAGTGTCCGCCCCGGCCGCAGCCAACGTACGTCGCCGGTCCTCGCCCAGAAGTTTCGCGGCATGCCAGATGCGCGTGACGATGCCGATCGGCCCCACTTCGGTGCCTGGACGTTCCTCCGCCCATGCCAATGCGATCGCATCTACGGGATCATCCGGATCAAGAGACATCGTCACCTCGTTTAGCCCTAAACGATCTGTTATGTTTAGACCTAAATAATCTACCTCCACTGTGGATCAAGGAGTGACAATGGGACGCCTCGTCGTGGTTACCGGTGGCGGGACCGGAATCGGTAAGGCCATCGCGCAACGCTTCGCCGCCTGCGGAGATTCGGTCATCATCACCGGCAGGCGCCGCGACGTGCTCGAACGTGCGGCGGCTGAACTGTCGGGAGACGTCACGCCCTCATGTTTCGACGCCACCGATCTCGACTCGGTCGAGACACTCGCCGCATCCCTCGACCGCATCGACGTACTGGTCAACAACGCCGGCGGCAACCGCGATTTCGACGCAGGCACCTCCGGCTCATCCCTGCGCGCGGTCGCCGACGCGTGGTCGTCGAACTTCACGGCCAACGTGCTCTCAGCAGTCGTGATGACCACCGCGTGCCGCGCCAAGTTCGTCGACGGCGGATCGGTGGTCACCATCGGTTCGATCGCGGCCGACCAGGGCTCGGGCTCCTACGGCGCGGCGAAAGCCGCTGTCGCCTCGTGGAACGTCGACCTGTCGCGCCAGCTCGGATCACGCGGCATCACCGCCAACGTGGTGTCGCCCGGCTACATCGCCGACACCGAGTTCTTCCGCGACAAGCTGTCCGGGCAACGCCGGGGCGAGCTGATCGCGGCAACCGCGACCGGCCGGGCAGGTACACCGGACGACATTGCAGACACAGTGGCATTCCTCGCCTCACCTGGGGCGCGCCACATCACCGGCCAGGTGATCGCGGTCAACGGCGGAGCCCTAGCGACCCGATGAGCCGTCAGGCCCTTCACGGCGGGGGAATACCCACATCAGCCCGACCCCCACACACGCGGCCGTCATCACCGCGAACGCCGTCGGGAACGAGAACGACGTGGCCAGCGCGCCGACGGCCAGAGACCCCAGGCCGGTACCCGCGTCGAATCCGACGTTCCAGGCCACACTGACCGCGCCGCGGGCGTGCTCACCGGTGGCGGCGAACGCCTGCACCAGGGTGAGGTTCTGCAAAGCGCCGTAGGCGATCCCGAGCAGACCGCAGCCGACGATCACCAATGCGCCGCCCATGCCGATACCCACGGCGATCACGGCCAGCCCCGCCGCGCCCACGCCCAGCATCGGGGCGATGAACCTGGCGGGGCCATGACGATCGGCAACCGCTCCGATCAACCACCGGGCCAATGCCGCTGTGCCGGTCATGGCCAACAACGCTCCGAGTGCGGTTGTGGCGCCACCCAATTGAGGAGCGAAGGTCAGGATGCCGCCGCCTGCCGCGGTGACCACCACGAGTGCGGAAATCGGGCCGACCAACCCGCCGAAGCCGCCGAGCCGTTCCGAATGGGGCTCGTGCGCCAGGCTCGGAGACGGGCGGGCGAATGCCAGCGGCACGGCCAACAACGGGACGGCCGCCAGCGTGAACACCAGTTGATAGCTGACATTCTCGGCCAGCCACGGAGCCAGCGGGGTCAACACGAACTGCGGTGCCGCGATGGCCAGCCCGTACGCTCCGATCGCCCGGCCTCGGCGCTCCTGTGGGATCAGTGCGGCGATACCCCTGACGCTGCAGACCGTCAGGATGCCGAAGCCCAACCCCCGCAACGCTGCCAGAAGCAGCACCTGCCACAGGGATCCGGTCAGCGGGTGCAGCACTGCCGGCACCCCCAGCAGCATCAGGCCGAGCGCCTGGGTTACGGCCCAGCCCGCCCGCCGTAACAGCCGACCGACCAGCAGTTGCGCGACCACGGTGAAAAGCATGAGCACGCTGTTGACCGCACCGGCGCCCAGGTTGTCGGCGCCGATGCGCACCGCCCACATCGGGGCAGCCGGCAGCAGCAGCGAAAAGCCGGCGAACCCCAGTGCGGCACAGGCCAACAACGCGGGCATGCCTGGTACCCGCCACACGCTGTCCCGGGTCACCGCTGGGACACCACCGAACCGGCGATGATGGTGGCGGCCACCAGGTCGGCGTCGAGCGCATCCACCACCCGCTGCGGGGAGCCCGCCAGCAGGCACAGGTCGCCAGGCTCGCCGGGGGCGACGCGCCGAGACCGGGCCGGATTCCCGGCGCTGCCCAGAAACAGCGTCAACGCGCGACGCCCCGAGATCCGTTCGACCGGGTTCAGCACCACACCGCGCGGGGTGCGGCGATGTACCGCGGCGCGCATTGCCGCCCAGGGGTCGGGATTCCCGAACGGCGCATCGGTGGACAGCGCCACCGGCACCCCGGCCGCCAGCAGGGTGGCCAGCCGCCACAGCTGATCGTGCTCGGCGCCAGGCACATCCGTCCGGTACTGGTCGCCCCGCTCGGCGACGAAGTTGGGTTGGGTCACCACCGTGATCCCCAGGGCGACGAGGTCGTCGATGCAGTCCACGGGCACCATCGCGGCATGCTCGATCCGGTCGGCGGGATGGCTGCCCGCGGCGCGCAGTGCGGCGACGGTGACGACGAGCTGGGCCGAGGTCACGCAGTGCACCGCCACCGGTACGCCGGCCCGGTGGCGTTCGGATATCCAGGCGGACAACGCGTCCAGGTCGAGTTCGTCGTCGTGCAGGATCCGCTTACCCGGAGCCAGACAGTGCACGCGTTGCATCAGCCCCACCGGGCGATCGGCAGGTCGCAGGTCGGGGGTGGCATCGGTGACACCCGTAACCCCATAGCCGGCCAGGCGGGCGCTGAACTCCTCGATCTGGGCGGGACGACGCTGCAACGCATCTGACCAGGTCCGGTCCGCGCTGCGCAGCCGCCCGTCGGGGTGATCGCCCAATCCCAGGGCCGCGAGGCCGGGCGAGTTCACCGTCCACATCACCCCGCTGCGATGCTGCACCCGCACCGGTGTGCCAGGAACCAACCGGTCCAGCGAGTGGCGGTCCAACGGGCCCGCCACCGCATCGTGGTAACCGACAGCCCGGATCCAGCCGTCGCTGCCCACGGCCGCGGCGGTCAACGCCCGAGCCAGTCCTGCCTCGTCGGCCACCTCGGCGGGGCCGACCCGGATCGAATCCTGCTCGGCCGCAGCCGAGTGCACGTGCAGATGGTGATCGTGCAGCCCGGGAATCACGGTGCCGGATGCCGCGTCGAGCACCTCTTCGCCAGGCTCGGGCGACAACGACTCGGCGACCTGCTCGATGGTTTCGCCCACCCGGATGTCGACCACAGCTCCGTCAAGCAGTGTCGCGCGACGAATCAGCATGGGGCCACGGTCCGTTCCGCCACCAACCGGCGCACTGCCCCGTTGTCGGCCCCGAGTTCCGGGCCGGCCGGCCCGGCGGCGGGACGCGCCGGTGGCGTCGCCTCGTGATCGTCGCCCTCCAGATAGCCATACCCGGCAGCCACCGCCGCCATCGAGAATTCGATCAGCTCACCGCCTCCGCGTTCCCGCGATGCCGCCACCGCAACGGCGGCGTGCAGTCCGGTGAGCGGGTCGGCAATGGCGTCACCGCTGAATACCGGTGTGCCGTCCTCATATCCGACCAGGCCGCCGGATACCGCGGCATCGTCGCCGAACGCCACCCAGTCGGCTCTCTCCCCGACGGTGCCGTGCCCGGTGATGCGCAACCAGATCCGCCCGGGCCTGGGGGCGACCGTATCGGGGCCCAGCCCACGCCGGGCCAGCGCAGCCGGCCGCGAAGCCTCGATCACCACGTCGGCCGCCTGGATCAGCGCGGCGAGATCGCGGGGGTTGTCGAAATCGGTGGCGTACGACAGCTTTCCACCGTTCATCCAGTCGAAGAATTCCGGTGCCCCGGAACGGGTCCCGTCCGGGCGGCTCCGGCTCTCGACCTTGACCACGGCGGCCCCGGCCCGGGCCAGAAGTTGTCCGCACAGCGGCCCGGCCCACATCGACGACAGGTCGGCCACCAGCATCCCGGCCAACGGCGCGGCCCCGGGCGGTCCGAGCGGGCGCATCACCGGCGGCGCGGGCGGGGTTTCACCAAGCACGCCCACCGGCAGTCCGAGCAGGCGCGCGCGTTCAGCCACCTCCGTGGAGCTGGTTTCCGCAACCCACCTCCGGATCGCCGGCCAAGGATCGGCGCCTACCGAATCATGCTGCAGCAGTGCGGGGATCATGGCGGTGTCATCGGGGCGTGAGAGGGTCAGGGCGCACCATCCGTCGCGGGTGGCCAGCAGATGTGTCGCCCCGCCCGCCGAGATCGGCCCTCGGGGCGCGATGTCCAACAGTGCGGCGCGGCCAGTGAGCAGTTCGGTGGCGTCGACCGTCACCCCGGTGTGTGCGGTGAAGCCGTCGGCGACCGTCTGGGCCTGCCTCAGCAGGGCCCTTGGAATCGCCAACTGCGCCATCAGAACTGCAGCGCGCTGAACCGCCAGTCCAGCACCTGGCGGTCGGGGTCGTCGGGTCCACCGGCCGCGTACACCAGCGAGCGCAACTTCAGCACCCCGGCGTCGGCCGATTCGACATGCAGCTCGCTGAACAGGGTGTCACCCTCATGTACGGGACCGGTGTGGTCACAGGACTCCCAGCCCAGGACCGTGACCAGGTTCGGCAACAACCGGCCGGCCTGGGCCAGGGCCAGTCCGATGGTATGCCCGCCGTACACCAGGCGCTGGCCGCCGGTGCGCCAATCATGATGGGTGGCAGCGATGTTCAAGGTCAGCCGAGCCAGTTCCGGGGCACTGCTGACCACGTCGGCAGTGCTGTGCAACACCGCGCCGGCCAGGCCCGGATCGAAATGTGGTCCGGGCACCCGCGTGCGGAAGGCGTCGGCGTCCCAGCCTGCGGTGGGGTTCGGGGCTGCCGCAGCGGCCCCGACCCTCGACAGGTCATCGGCATGCCGGGTGTCCATGTCGTCCCTGGACAGTGGGAGCATCGCGCAGCGGTAGAAGTCGAGAACCTTGCGGTCCGTCTGGTCGACGGTCGTCATCCTTAGGGCGGCCAGGCCGGTGGCCGCTCGTCCGGGCTTCGTCGAATTCTGTTTGAGACCAACCACTTCCGTGCGGGTGTACAAAGTGTCGCCGATCACCGGGCAGCGGTGGAACGCCAGGCCCCGGTAGAACAGGTTCGCCTTGACCCGCTGCGTCACCAGCGTGCTCTGACCGATCGCCACATCGCAGACCAACCCCGGGTGCGCCAGCGGACCCGACTCCCCCGTCACCGCGGTGGCGAGCTCGGTGTCGAGCGCCAACCGCAGCCGGTCGCCGAGGATCGCCTGATGCGTCGCAGCCGCACCGGCGGTCAACGTCATCGACGGTGCGGTGTCGAATACCTGGCCAACCACCAGGTCATCGAAGTACGGACCACCCTGTTTCACATCTCGCACCTTAGGCCACCTCATCGACCAGGCCCCACGCCTGCGCCGTTGCCGCGTCGATGGTGTGCCCGGAGAGCACCAGGTAGGCGGTGCGCCACCGGCCGATGCGTCGGGTGATGCTCACCGTGCCGCCCGCCCCCGGGATCAACCCGAGGGCCAGTTCCGGCAGGCCGATCGTGGCATCGGGATCACAGCTGACCCACCCGCAGAACGCCGCCATCTCCAGGCCACTGCCCAGCACCTGGCCGTGCACCTCAGCGCGGCAGCGACGCCCCAGCCTCGCCGTCAGTTCGTCGAGCACCAGCGCCGGACTGTGCCGGGTGCGAGCCAGGTGGGCGCTCGCCGGGTCGGCGAACGAGCCGAATTCAGCCAGATCGCCGCCGCTGCAGAAGGATCGGCCGTTGCCGCCGAGCACCACCTCGTCGACCGATGAGTCCAGCCGCGCCACCTCGAGGGCCTCGAGCAGCGCACCCCGGGCGTCGGTGGAGAACGCGTTGTGCCGCGCGGTCCGGTTGAACCTGACGTGCAGCGTGTTCCCGTCGCGGTGGGCCTGCACCGGTTCGGGTAACTGCGGCACGGTGGCCGGCCCGCGTTCGGCCAGCCACCGGGCGAATTCGGATCCCGATTGCAGCGTCGAATACGCCAGGGACTCGGTGACCAATCCGGCGCGGGTCGGCCCGGCCGGATCAAGCGAACGCAGCACGTCGTCACACACCGCCGCGGCCTGCGGCCAACTCCGGCAGCGCTCCGTGAGTTCGTCCACGACCTGCTCGACCGAACCCACGGTGACGGCCCGCCGGTCCGGACACAGGTGTTCGGTCAGCGTGAACGTCACGTCATCCGTCGGGGTGTCGACCCCGACGCGGATGCCCGCGGGCAGTTCCAGGACGGTCACGAGTACTTGTTTATCAGCTCCTGCTTGTACAGCTTGCCGGTGTCGGTACGGGGCAGCTCAACCTCGAACGAGATGGTCCGCGGGCACTTGTAATGCGTCAGGCGTTCACGCAGCCAACCGAGCAGCTCCTCGGCGAACTCGGGCGTGGCATCCACCGGGTCCACGGTCTGCACCACACCCTTGACGCTCTGGCCCATCTCATCGTCGGGAACGCCGAACACCGCGGCGTCCATCACCTTGGGGTGCACGACGAGCATGTTCTCGGCTTCCTGCGGGTAGATGTTCACCCCACCCGAAATGATCATGTGATGACGCCGGTCGGTGAGGTACAGATAGCCGTCCTCATCGACATACCCGATGTCTCCCACCGTCTTCCAGCCGTGCGAGTCACGCGAGGATGCGGTCTTCTCGGCGTCGTTGAGATATTCGAAATCGGCGCCGCCCTCGAAGAAGATCTCACCGGCCTGACCGGGTGGCACTTCCTGGCCGTCCTCGTCGAGGATGTGCACGAGGCCATTCATCGGCTTGCCCACCGAACCCGGGTGCGTCAGCCAATCTTCGGCGAAGATCACCGTCGCACCGATGGCCTCGGAGGAGGCGTAGTACTCGTCTACGATCGGCCCCCACCAGTCCATCATCTGCTTCTTGATCTCGACCGGACACGGTGCGGCCGCATGCATGACGCGCCGCAGGCTCGACAGATCGTACGAATTACGCACGTCCTCAGGCAGTTTCAGCATCCGGGTGAACATCACCGGAACGAACTGGCCCTGGGTGACCTTGTGCTTTTGGATCGCGTCCAGGCAGACTTCGGCGTCGAAACGCTCCAACACAACGGTGGTGATGCCGGCGGCCTGAATCTGCATGGACCACACCGACGGTGCCGTGTGGTACAGCGGGGCGGGGCTCAGATACACCGAATCCGGCTGCATCCAGAACCCGACGAGGGCCGACATCATGCCGGGGGTCTCCGACGGCGGCACATGCGGCAGGTCACGCTTGATGCCCTTGGGCCGGCCCGTCGTTCCCGACGAGTACTGCAACAGATCGCCGTCCAACTCGTCGTCGATCGGGGTGGCAGGCAGGTCCGCGACGACCTCCGGGTAACGCTTCCAACCGTCCAGTTCACCGTCGGCAATCAGCAGGGTGCCCGGCAGGCCGTTGGGCAGTTCCTTTTCGAGGCCGCTCAGGATGTCCTTGAGCACGGCCGAGCCGACGATGGCCTTGGCCCCGCTGTTGTCGATGATGTAGGCCGCCTCGGCCGCGGTCAGGTGTGTATTGATCGGCACGTAGTACAGCCCGCTGCGGCGGGCCGCCCACATCACCGCGTGGATGTGCTCGTTGTTCTCCATGAGAATCGCGACCACATCGCCCTCTTGCAGCCCCTGCTGCCGGAAGTAGTGGGCCAGCCGATTCGCGCGGGCTTCGAGCTCACCGAAGGTGACGACGGTGCCCGTGGGGTGGAGGATGATCGCCGGCTTTTCAGGGTTGGCCTCGGCATGCTCGCGGATCTGCATGATGGCACTGTAACCGGCGCCACTTGACAGGTGTCAATTAGGGCGGGATTACACCGCCGGGCACGGCGTGAGCAGGTGTTTGACTACAGAAGCACCGACAGCGCCCCGCACCGCCAATCCCAAGTCCAGCCGCGCCCGCCGGACCTACGATGTCCAAACGCCCAGCGGATCTAGCGTGGGGAGCGCCGATGCGATCGATCGAAGCGCGCTGAGGACGACATCGACATGCCGTCGGGGGTCGTCACGTTCGTGTTCACCGACATCGAAGGCTCCACCCGACGGTGGGAAGCCGATCCCGAAGCCATGCGAGCAGCGTTGGAGTCCCACGATGAAGTGCTGCGATCAGCGATTGAGGCCCACGACGGTCAGGTGTTCAAACACACCGGTGACGGAATGTGTGCCGTGTTCACCTCACCAGCGGCCGCCGTCGACGCCGCCATCACCGCGCAACGTGGTCTGGAATTGCCCGTACGAATGGGAATCGCCACCGGCGAAGCCGAACGCCGCGACGACGACTATTTCGGCGCCGTCCTCAACCGCGCCGCTCGAGTGATGGCGGCCGGTCACGGCGGGCAGATTCTGGTTGACGGCATTACCAGCGGTCTGCTGATGGAGGTCGATTTGATACCGCTGGGGCCCAATAAGTTACGGGACATAGTCAGACCCGTTGAGATCTTTCAGGTCAACGCGGAAGGCCTCCGCGCCGACTTCCCGCCGTTGGCAACCGCCAATGCCGCGCGCGGTAATCTGCGGATCCCCACCACGAGCCTCATCGGACGTGAGACCGAACTCGATGAGCTGAGCACGACTCTGAAATCACACCGCCTGGTGACACTCACCGGTGTCGGCGGTGTCGGCAAGACCCGCCTCGCACTGGAGTTGGCCTCACGGTCCGCCGACAGGTATCCGGATGGGGTGTTCGTGATCGAACTCGCCGCGGTCGGTGACCCCGTCGCCGTACCCGATGAGGTCGCGGCCGTTCTCGGTATCACCCAACAGCCGGGATTGAGCGTCTCCGACAGTGTCGCTATCGCGTTGGAAGGCCGAACACGTCTGCTGGTGCTCGACAACTGCGAACACGTCCTGGATGCCGCGGCCGATCTGGTCGAACGGATCTTCGCCCATTCCGTCACCGTCGGAGTCCTGGCCACGAGCCGGGAAGGACTCCGACTCAACGACGAACAGCTCTGGCCAGTACCGTCGTTGGACATCCGGGCAGGCAACGACTCTGCCGCCGCCGCATTGTTCATCGACCGGGCGCAAGCGGTATCACCCAATGCCACGTTCACCGCACCGGCTGAGGCCGCCGCTGTAGTCGAGATCTGCCACAGACTCGACGGGATTCCGCTGGCGATCGAGCTTGCGGCCTCCCGCACCGGGTCAATGACAGCTACCGAGGTTCGGGATCGGCTCGATGATCGCTTTCGATTGCTCATAGGAGCACGTCGCGGGTTGGAGCGCCACCAAACGTTGCACCACGCAGTGCAATGGTCCTATGACCTCTTGGACAGAGATGAAAAGACGCTGCTGGCAAGGTGTTCAGTGTTCGCCGGCGGGTTCAGCCTGGCCGGAGTATGTGCGATCGCCGACTCCGATGACGAACTCGTCGCTGTGGATCTCCTCGATGCCCTGGTCCGCAAGTCGCTGCTGGTAGCCGACCGGACTTCGGCGAAGACTCGCTTTTCGATGCTCGAGACGATCCGTCAATTCGCAGAGGAACAACTCGTCCGCGCCGGTGACGGCGAAAGTGTGCGCACCGCGCACGCACGCTACTTCGCGAGCTTGGAGCCCGAAGCGCTTGCACTGTGGGACAGCCCGCGTCAGCGGGAGGCCTACGCATGGTTCTCCGGCGAACTACCGAACCTGCGTGCGGCATTCCGGTGGGCTGCCGACCACGGCGACCTCGATACCGCGGCCACGATCGCAGCGACTTCCATCTTCTTCGGGTACTTCCTCGAGCAATGGGAACCACTGGCCTGGGTCGAGGAGATCATCCCGCTCGCGAAAGCCACACACCATCCACGACTGGCGCAGCTCTACGTCGGCGCCGCCAACTGTGCCGCACTGGGACGGCTCGATGACTTCGACGAGTACGCCAATGCGGCCCGGGCGGCGATCGAGAGCGGCGAATTCGACGACGTCGGCGATGAGCTCTCGTGTGTGGTGGCCGCCGGATACAGCACGACAGGTCGGCCCGAACGGGCTGTTGAGTGGTGCCGCGCCGGCATCGCACGTAGTCCGAGCCGCCACACAGCGAGCGAGTCGGTGATGGTGGTGTCCTTGGCCGTCTGCGGAGCCATGACCGAAGCAATCGAGGTGTCGCAGAATCTGCTCGCGGTCGCTCTCGCCGCCAACAATCCCAGCCTGGCCGGAGCCGCGCTGCTCGGATATGGCTGGGCCCGGCGGGAGACCGATCCCACCGCGGCGTACGAAGCCCTTCGCCGGGCATTGGCGATCGCTGACGAAAGCGGCGATCGACAGCAGACATCCATCATCGCGGGGCTCCTGACCGGACTGGCGGCCGACCGCGGCGAATTTACCGAAGCCTTCGACTACATCACCCAAACCGTCCGGCACTACTACGATTCCGGCACCACGGAGCTCATGCGCGTCACTCTTGGACTGCTCGCGGCGTTGCTTGCTCGACTAGGCATCCACGAGCCGGCCGCTACCGTCATGGGATTCACCGCAGCCGCAATCGGGCACCCGAGTTTTCCCGAGATCGTCGCCGCGATCACCCATCTGCGCGATGTTCTCGGCGACGACCGCTACCGATCGCTCGCTCAGACCGGTGCCGGCATGACGACCACCGAGATTGCCGACTACGCATTCGAACAGATCGGCCGGGCCCGGTCCGAATTGCGCACCGCGGGGTAACCCCCAGTCAGTCCGCACCGATCCCACGCAGCAGCAACATCAGGCTGGTGCAGGCGTCGTCGAGCGGCTGCAGCGACCTGGCGCTGCGGCACTGAATGATGGCGCCTTCGAGTGAGCTGACGATGAAGCTGCCGAGTGAGGCCGCGGTCGCTGCGTCAACACCCTTGGATTCGATCGAAGCCGCGATCACGCGCGCCCAATCAGCAAACACCGCTGCCGAGGCTTCCCGTACCGCGAGCGCATCCGGCCCGGCCTGGGCGGCCGCCACGATGGGGCATCCTCCGGTGAACTCACTGTCGGTGAGGTTCTGTTTCCAGCCGCCGACGAAGGCACGGATCACGTCCTCGGCGGGCAACGCCTGCGTCAACTCTTCGATCCTGGCGGTGATGATCCGCCCGGCCTCCAGCGTCGCCTGCTCCATCAATTCAGTTTTCCCCGCAGGAAAATGCTGGTAGATCGACCCGCGGGCGGTATTGCTGCGGTCCAGCAGATCGCTGAGACCCGTCGCATGTACGCCGTACTCACGCATCAGCTCGATGGCGCTCTGGATGAGACGCTCACGCGGGCCCGCCACTGTCGCCACCCTCTCCAACACCTGAATAGACCGATTGGTCCATCCTAGTCGACCATACATAGACCGATTGATCTACGATGCCGAAATGCACGATCTCGCGATCTTCGGCAAACTCACACGCGCCTGCGCCAAGCACGCCTGGTGGGTTCTCGGCGCCTGGCTGGCCCTGGCCGGTGTGCTCAACCTGGCCGTCCCCCAGCTGGAACACACGGTCGCCGAGCACTCGGCGCCGTTCACCCCGGAAAGCCAGACCACCGAAACCCTGCGACAGATGTCCCGTGACTTCGGCGTCCCCGACACCACCGCGATCGGCAGCATCGTGGTGTCCAGCGACCGGGCACTCGGGTCCGCCGACACCGCGTACTACCGCGACATGGTGTCGCGATTGGTGGCCGACAAGGACGACGTCGCATATGTGCTCGACACCTACGGCACCCCCGGTCTGGAGAAACTCGGCCTGAGTCCCGACGGGAAGGCCATCCATCTGATCGTCGCGACCACGGGCGACGTCGGCTCCACCCGCGCACACCGGTCCACCGAGAACGTCCGCGCCGCAGTCGAGGCCTTGCCGCGCCCACCGGGCGTCGACGTGCATTTCACCGGTGCCGCGCCGACGCTGTCGGACCTGTTCTCCGCCATCGACACCTCGCTCGCCATCATCACCGTGGTTTCGGTCGTGCTGATCACGCTGTTGCTGCTGGCGGTGTACCGGTCACTGCTGACCGCGATGATCCCGCTGCTCACCGTGGGCATCTCGTTGGGCGTGGCCCGCCCGGTGATCTCGTGGCTCGGCGGCAACGAGCTGCTGTCGGTATCCAACTTCACCATCGCCCTCGTCACCGCCATGGTGCTCGGCGCCGGTACCGACTACGGCATCTTCCTGCTGGCCAACTACCACGAGGGCAGACGGCGCGGGATGTCCGTCGACGACTCGGTGGCCCGCTCCGGGGCACACACCGCGGGCATCGTCATCGCGTCGGCGCTGACCATCGCCGGCGCCGGAATGGCCATGGTGTTCACCAAGATCGGCATGTTCCGCACTGCCGGCCCACCGATCGCGCTGGCGATCGCGATCACCATGGCGGTCAGCCTGACACTCACCCCGGCCATCATGGCGCTGTGGGGCCGGCGCGGTTTCGCCGAACCCCGTCCGCTCGACGAACGCCGATGGCGCCGACGCGGAGCTGCGATCGTGCGCCGGGCACCTGCCCTGGTTGCCGCATCACTGGTGTTCCTGCTTGCGACCAGCGCGGTGCTGTTCACGTTCCAGCCCAACATCGACGAGAACGCCATGCAGTTGCGGTCCACCGACAGCAAGCGTGGCTACGAGGCCGTCTACCGTCATTGGGGTGTCAACGAAGCGGCCCCGGAGTTCGTCACCATCCGGGCCGACCACGACATGCGCAACACCAACGATCTGGCCGCGCTGGACCTGATCGCGATGTCGATCGGCAATCTCCCGCAGGTCGCCTATGTCCGATCCATCACCCGACCCGATGGAAAGCCGTTGCCCGAGACAGCGATCGGATCGCAGACCGCTCAGGTCGGTGATGGCTTGGCCGACGCACACGACCGCGTCGAGCAGGCCATCCCTCAACTGAAACAGCTCGCGGCCGGGGTGACCCAACTGCACGACGGTTCGGCAGGCGCCGCAGACAGGCTGCCCGAGCTCGCCAAGGGCGCCCACGACCTCGTCGCCCTCACCCGAAACCTGCTCGGCACCCTGGAATCCGCGAACCGGGTGGTGAACAACGTCTCGGACGGATCTCTCGACGTGGCGACCGTGGTCCGCACCATGGCCGGCGCCACCGATGCACTGGACCGTGCGGTCAACGAAATCGATTCCACCCGAGACAAATTGGCCGCTCCCACGGCTGCCATGCATGCGGTGTTCGATCCACTGACGGCAGCCGTGCCCGGGCCTGACTGCGCTGCGGACTGCCTGCGGGCGCGTCAGGCCTTCGCCGACCTCAACGCGGCCACCAGTGGGCGGGCGCTGCTCGCGATCAACGGCCTGACGCTCGCCGCGCCGCTGGTGCCCGAGCGTCCGGTGAGCACCGCGCTGGACACCCTGCCGGATCTCCGCGCCGGCATCAAGGGTCTGCGGACCATGCTCGACCAGCTCGGCACCCGTACGCCCGAGCAGACCCGAGGCGACCTCAACCGGCTGATGTCCGGAATCAACGAACTGTCAACGGGTCTGAGTCGGCTCACCACCGGTCTGGGCCAGGTCAAATCCGGCACCGACACCATGGTGGCGCTGACCACCGAACTCGGTGCCGGGCTCAACCGGGCATCGGACTTCCTGCACCGGCTTTCCGCCGACACCGCGACCGGCGCGGGGCGCGGCTTCTACCTACCCGAGGAAGGCCGCAGCGATCGCCGGTTCACCGCAGGTGAGCGGCTGCTCATCTCGCCGGACGGCCACAGCGCCCGCATGATGGTGGTCTGGTCGGTCAACCCGTACGGTGCCGAGGCGATGGGTGCGATACCGGATGTCATCGCCGCGGCGAACAATGCCGCCACCGGCACCGTCCTCGAGCACGCGAACATCGAATCGACCGGCCTGGCCTCGCTGTCGCAACGTCACCTCGACCAAACCTGGCGTGACTTCGCACTTTTCGGTGTCGTCGCGGTGGCGGCCGTGCTGCTGGTGTTGATCGTCATGCTGCGCAGCCTGGTGGCACCCGTGCTGATGATCGCGGCGGTGGTGCTGTCTTTCGGTGCCGCGGCCGGAATGTCCACCCTCATCTGGCAGCACATCATCGGTATCAACCTGGACTGGTCGGTCTTCCCGGTGTCGTTCATGGCGTTGGTCGCCGTCGGCGCCGACTACAGCATGCTGTTCGCCGCCCGCATCCGCGAGGAATCCCACAGTGGCGTGATCAGCGGGATAATCCGCGGGTTCGGCAGCACTGGAAGCGTGATCACCACCGCGGGAGTCGTTTTCGCGATCACCATGTTCGCGCTCACCAGTGGGACGGTGCTCAACTTGGTGCAGATCGGGTCCACTGTCGGCATCGGTCTGCTGCTGGACATCACCGTCGTGCGAACCTACCTCGTTCCCGCCGCGATGAGCCTGCTGGGAGAACGGATGTGGTGGCCGGCACGCGCGAGCTCACCGGCGTAACGCCTTCGCCGCCAACGCAAACGCGCACCCTCGTGAAGTCACGAGGGTGCGCGTAATGCTGACGCGTGGCGGCGTGTCCAGCAGACACGCACGCTCGCGGGGTCAGGACTCAGACAGGCGGTGCTTGAGGGCGTCGAACTCGTCCTTGATGCCGGTGGGCAGCTTCTCGCCGACGAACTCGAACCACTCCTCGATCAGCGGGAGCTCGGCCTTCCACTCCTCGGCGTTGACGGCCAGGGCCTCGTCCACGTCGGCGGGATCCACGTCGAGCCCGGACAGGTCCAGGTCGGCCGCCGTCGGCACGATGCCGATCGGGGTGCTCTTGCCGTCGGCCTTGTGCTCGATGCGCTCGATGGCCCATTTCAGCACGCGGCTGTTCTCACCGAAGCCGGGCCACAGGAAGCGGCCGTCGTCGCCGCGGCGGAACCAGTTGACGAAGAACACCGCGGGCAGCTTCGACTCGTCGGCGTTCTTGCCGATGTTGATCCAGTGCTGGAAGTAGTCACCGACGTTGTAGCCGAGGAACGGCAGCATGGCCATCGGGTCGCGGCGCACGGTGCCGACCTTGCCTTCGGCGGCGGCGGTCTGCTCGGAGCCGAGGGTGGCGCCGATGAAGACGCCGTGCTGCCAGTCGCGGGCCTGGGTCACCAGCGGGACCGTGGTCTTGCGGCGGCCGCCGAACAGGATCGCCGAGATCGGCACGCCCTCCGGGTCATTCCACTCCGGCGCCAGCGTCGGGCACTGGGCGATCGGGGTGCAGTAGCGCGAATTCGGGTGCGCCGCCTTGGTTTCCGCCTCCCGCAGGTTCCAGTCCTGGCCCTTCCAGTCGATCAGATGATCGGGCTCGCCCTCCAGGCCTTCCCACCACACGTCGTTGTCGTCGGTCTTGGCGACGTTGGTGAAGACGGTGTTGCCCGCGGCGATGGTCTTCATCGCGTTCGGGTTGGAATCCCAGTTGGTGCCGGGAGCGACACCGAAGAAGCCGAACTCGGGGTTGACGGCGTAGAGGCGGCCGTCCTTGCCGAACCGCATCCAGGCGATGTCGTCACCGACGGTCTCGGCGCGCCAGCCCGGGATGGTGGGCTGCAGCATCGCGAGGTTGGTCTTGCCGCAGGCCGACGGGAACGCCGCAGCGACGAAGTAGGACTTGTTCTCCGGGGAGATCAACTTGACGATCAGCATGTGCTCGGCGAGCCAGCCCTCGTCGTGGGCCATCGCCGAGGCGATGCGCAGCGAGTAGCACTTCTTGCCCAGCAGCGCGTTACCGCCGTAACCCGAGCCGAAGCTCATGATCTCGCGGGTCTCCGGGAAGTGGGTGATGTACTTGGTGTCGTTGCACGGCCACGGCACATCCTTCTCACCGGGCTCCAGCGGTGCGCCGATCGAGTGCAGCGCCTTGACGAAGAAGCCGTCGTCGCCCATCTTGTCGAGCGCAGCCCGGCCCATCCGGGTCATGGTGCGCATCGAGACTACGACGTACTCGGAATCGGTGATCTCCACACCGAGCTTGGGGTCCTCGGCGTCCAGCGGGCCCATGCAGAACGGCACCACGTACATGGTGCGGCCACGCATCGAGCCGCGGTACAGATCGGCCATGATCCCGCGCATCTTGGCGGGCTCCATCCAGTTGTTGGTGGGGCCGGCGTCGATCTCCCGCTCGGAGCAGATGAAGGTACGCGATTCCACCCGGGCGACATCTGAGGGATCGGAGAGCGCCAGGTACGAGTTCGGCTGCTTCTCCTCGTTCAGCTTCTGGAAAGTGCCCGCCTCGACCAGGTGGGCGGCCAACCGGTCGTACTCCTCGGCAGACCCGTCGGCGAAGACCACCCGGTCGGGCTGAGTCAACTCTGCGACCTCCTGAACCCAGGCCAGCAGTCCCTGATGTTTCGTCGGTGCGGTGTCCAGACCCGGAATGGTCGCTGAGGTCATCAAATTCTCCTGCGTAGGTTCGTGTAACCCAAGCCGCGTCACGACGCGGTCACGGCTACCCCTTGGGTAGAGGTTAACGCGGGTGACATACCCACGGTGAACCAGTGGTATGTCCGATCACTCACAGGAACGATTCAGATGAACGTTATCAGCCGGTTACTCGTCAGTAGCGTCGCTGTTGCCGTACAAATCCGCCCGGACCGCGTTCAGCGCGCGCTGTAACGGCGGGATCCGACGGTCCCGCTGAGCCGCCGCCCGCGCGGTGGCGATGGCATGTTCACGCAGTTCGGCGTCCATCGCGGCAGTCTTCTCGGCCGCCGCGGCGGTCTCGGATTCCTCTCGCGCCGCCAGTTCGGTGGTGAGTACGGTTTCCGCGGCGAGCACCCGCGTCGCGACGAGTTCTTCCACCGCCGAACGCAGGGTCGTGGTGATCTCACCGACCCAACGGTCCAGTACCGCCCGGTCGTGCAACAGCCCGCGGGTGCCGACCACCCAGACCGCCAGCAGCAGACCCACCACCGCGCCGACCACGAGTCCGGCCACGGCCAGTCTCGGCGCCGCACCGACCAGCAGCCGGCTGACCGCCACCGCGACACCCAGCCCGAAGCCCGCGCCCAGAACCAGCATCAGCCGCGTCTCGGGCGTGCGGGATTTCAGCGGCGGCGACGACAGGTCGGGCACCACCGCCGGCTGCGCCGGCAATCCAGCCTGCGCCGGCGCAGCCGACCCCGCAGGGAGGGGCAACTCGAGTTCCGCCGCGACCCCACGCAGGTGTGCGGTCACGCCCTCATCGACCTCGCCGACAACGTCGCCGGCGCGCTGACGGGCGTACTCCTCGAACGTCGCAATCCGACGACGACTGATGCCGGCGACATCCTCCTGCAGTTCGGTGCGCACCGAATTACACCGGTTGCGGGCGAAGTAGCCGAGCTGAACCCGGGCCTGCTGCATCTGACTGCGCAACCCGATGCTGCGCTCGGTGCGGGTCAGCCTGCGGGCCCTGCCCACCTCGGCGCGACGCTCCCGCAACACATCCACCCGCGCCTGACGGTCAGCCCCGGATCCGTCGGCCTCATACCTGCCGATCACTGCTTCCAGGCGAGTTTCCCAGGCGCGCAGCCTGTTCCGGCGCGCGATGTCGGGATCAGACAACTGACTTTTGAGCAGTTCGACGAGTTCATCGAGCTGCGGCTCACCCAGATCGGGCGCGGCCGACACCCCCACCCAGGGCATGCGCTCGTAGCGCTCGTCGCGCCCGCTCAGGATCTCCGCATCGGCGTCGCGCACATCGCGCCAGTCGCGGTACGCATCGATCTTGGACACCACACCCACCACCACGTCGGTGTAGCGCGAAGCCAAATCGACCAGGGCACAATCGGATTCAGTGATCGGGGCGGCCGCCGAAACCACGAACACCACGGCCGCCGGTGCCTCACCGGCCACCAGTTCGGTGGATTCGACGAACGTGGTCTGCGGCATCCGCTCCCGCAACGCCGCCATCACACTCGTCGATCCGGCCAACCACGGGCCGGCCACCAGCACCGCGTCGCGGGTGTCCACGCCCGGCGTGTTCAGGCCGGGATCGATCGCTGCCACCACGGCGTCAGCCGCCGCCACGGCTTCCGCCACGGCCTCATCCCGGGCCGTATCCACGTCGGTCATCGTCCCTTACCCGCCGCACCCAACAGTCTCAGTGACCCTCGCACTATGTCGTCGCCACAACTGCGGTGCAAGGCATTCACCGGACCGTCACGGTAGCGCTGCCAGTGGCGGGCCCGGCACAGATGGGCGTCACGGTCAGCTCCGGGATCCACCGTCAGCCCGTCGGCCTGCACCACATCGACGGCCGCGGCCATCACCGCGATCACCGTCTCGTCGGCGGCAAGAAAGCGTCCCACCGACGGGCCGCCGACCGCGCGCAGCTCAGCCAGCGCCCACCGCACCCGCCGATACCAAACCGACGCGGCCGCGGTATCGATGGCCCCCACCACCCGATCGACCTCACTGAGCCGTCGCAACAGCCCGGGCAGGCTCTGGGCAGCCGCGCCCCGGCTCAACGCCAGCGTGGTGTGCGCGATCCCGAACCGGTCGAGACGTTGCAGCAGCTCGGCGCGCACGGCGCGTTCCACCCGGTGCGGACCCGCCACAAAGGCGTCCGCCGAGTTCAGATCGGCCGGCTCAGCGGCCAACAACCGGAGTGCGTCGACCAGTCGCTCCGACAGGACCGTCCGGCTCAACAGCGCGACCATCGGCACCACCGGCACTCCGGCCAACTTCTGCAGGCGGCCGGCCCGGTGATGGGCGGTCGCGACCGGACCTCCGGGCCCGGACCCGGCCAGATCCGACTTGTTGAGGACGACGATCGCCGGCCGACCCGCGCGGGCCAGCTCGGCGAGCACAGCCTCATCCTCGGGTTTGAGCACCTCGGCGATCACGACCACCGTCACGTCGCCGGTATCGGCGATCTGCAGACCGGCGCCGGCAACGGCGCCTTCCACCGTGCTCACGCCGACCCCTCTGCGCCCGCGCACACTGACACTCAGCGGAGCCGAAACCCGCGCACTGATCTCCGCCAACCGCGCATCGCCGTCACGGTCGGCAAAGCGTGTGAGCTCGTCTGCGAAAATCTGGCGGCCTTCCCTGCGTGGTGACGGGCGCAACCCCGGTGCCTCACGAAAAATCGTGACACGGCCCGGACGGACTCGCGAACGGATGTTTAAGCCCTGGCAGCTGGAGGCAACTGTTGGGTATCAATCTCTACCACGATGCGGGCACACCGCCCCCGATAAGAGACCATGGACGGATGCACCCGTCCACGTCCGATGTCGGTGGGCCGGCGCCGGCAGATGAGGCGGCCGACGTGCCGTCCGCCCAGCCGCACCGTTTTCCCCGGGTGACCAGCTTCCGCACCCGGCGGTCGACGCTGTCGCCCGCCCAGCAACAAACCTGGGACCGGCTGTGGCCCGAGCTGGGCATTCAGGCCCGCGACGAGGATTCGACACCAGTGTCCGACCTCGACACCGCGGTCTGGTTCGGCCGCTCGGCCCCGCTGATCCTGGAGATCGGATCCGGCACCGGCACCTCCACGCTGGCGATGGCCCAGGCCGAGCCGGACTTCGATGTGATCGCGGTGGAGGTCTACCGCAAAGGCCTGGCCCAGCTGCTCAGCGCGATCGACCGCTCCATGCAGACCTCATCGCCCGTCACCAACATCCGCTTGGTTCGCGGGGACGGCGTCGATGTGCTGGAGCACATGTTCGGTAGCGGGAGCCTGACCGGCGTGCGGGTGTACTTCCCGGATCCCTGGCCCAAGGCCCGCCATCACAAGCGCCGCCTGCTGCAGCCGGCCACGGTGGCACTGATCGCCGACCGGTTGCGTCCCGGCGGAATCCTGCATGCGGCCACCGACCACGCCGGTTACGCCGAGCACATCGCCGAGGTCGGCGACGCCGAGCCACGGCTGCGCCGGGTCGCGACGGACGCGGCTCTGCCCATATCGGTCGAGCGTCCGGTCACCAAGTACGAACGCAAGGCCCTGGCCGGCCCCGACGTCACCGAGTTGGTGTGGGAGAAACTGCCATGAGTGTGACCGAAGACATGCAGGACGACACCGCGCAGGTAGAGGCCCGATCCGGCGCCGGATCCGACACGCCGGCCGGCACGCCCCCACGCCGGGTGCTGCTGGTGTGGGATGCGCCGAACCTCGACATGGGACTGGGCGCGATCCTGGGTGGCCGCCCCACCGCGGCGCACCGTCCCCGCTTCGACGCGTTGGGCCGCTGGTTGCTCGGATACGCCGCGGACCTGTCCGCCCAGCCCGGCAACTCCGCCGAAGACAACACAGACGTGTCACTGGAGCCCGAGGCCACCGTCTTCACCAACATCGCCCCAGGTAGCGCCGATGTGGTGCGCCCGTGGGTGGAAGCGTTGCGTAACGTGGGTTTCGCCGTCTTCGCGAAGCCGAAGATCGACGACGACAGCGATGTCGACAGCGACATGCTCGATCACATCGCCCTGCGTCGCAGCGAAGGACTGGCAGCGGTCCTGGTTGCCTCGGCGGACGGACAGGCGTTCCGGCAACCACTGGAAGAAATAGCCCGTGAGGGCACCCCGGTGCAGGTGCTCGGATTTCGCGAACATGCGAGCTGGGCGTTAGCGTCGGATACCTTGGAGTTTGTCGATCTGGAGGACATTCCCGGTGTGTTCCGGGAACCGTTGCCACGGATCGGCCTGGACTCGCTGCCCGAGCAGGGAGCATGGCTACAGCCGTTCCGGCCGCTGTCATCGCTACTGACCGCGCGTGTGTAACAACTGAAGACCTTCGTCAGTCAAAACGCGGGTCACCACGAGTTTTAAAAAGCGTTAGGAGCCTAAGTGTTCGCCTGGTGGGGTCGAACGGTGTACCAGTTCAGGTACATCGTCATCGGTGTCATGGTGACGCTGTGCCTGGGTGGCGGCCTCTACGGCGCCAGTCTCGGAGAGCACGTCACGCAGAGTGGTTTCTACGACGAGGGCAGTCAATCGGTCCGGGCGTCGCTGTTGGGCGACGAGGTCTACGGCCGTGACCGAACCAGCCACATCGTCGCCATCCTGACGCCGCCGGATGACAAGAAGGTCACCGACAAGGCGTGGCAGAAAAGGGTCACCGAGGAACTGGACCAGGTGGTCAAGGATCACCCGGATCAGATGGTCGGTTGGGTGGGTTGGCTCAAAGCCCCTGACACCACCGACGAACTCGTCAACCAGATGAAGACGCAGGACCTGAAGCACACCTTCATCAGCGTGCCGCTCAAGGGCGATGACGACGACACGATTCTGAAGAATTACCAGGTCATCGAACCTGACCTGCGGAAAGTCAACGACGGCGACATCAAACTGGCCGGGCTGAACCCACTGGCCAGCGAGTTGACCGGCACCATCGGCACCGACCAGAAACGCGCCGAGCTGGCGATTGTGCCATTGGTCGCCGTGGTGCTGTTCTTTGTGTTCGGCGGAGCGGTCGCCGCGGCCCTGCCCGCAATCATCGGTGGCCTGACAATCGCCGGTGCTCTGGGCATCCTGAGACTCACCGCCGAATTCGGGCCGGTGCACTTCTTCGCCCAGCCGGTTGTGACGATGATGGGCTTCGGCATCGCGATCGACTACGGCCTGTTCATCGTCAGCCGGTTCCGAGAGGAGCTGGCCGAGGGCTATGACACCGAGGCCGCGGTACGAAGATCGGTGATGACGTCGGGACGAACCGTCGCGTTCTCCTCGGTGATCATCGTGGCGTCCTCGCTGCCACTGCTGCTGATCCCGCTCGGCTTCCTGAAATCGATCACCTACGCCATCATCGCCTCCGTACTGCTGGCGGCATTCCTTTCGATCACCGTGCTGCCGGCTGTGCTGGCCATCCTGGGACCCAGAGTCGACGCACTTGGTGTGACGACATTGCTGAAGGTGCCGTTCCTGGCCAACTGGCCGTTCTCCCGGAAGATCATCGACTGGTTCGCCGAGAAGACCCAGAAGACGAAAACCCGCGAAGAAGTCGAGCGGGGCTTCTGGGGCAAGCTGGTCAACGTCGTGATGAAGCGGCCCATTGCCTTCGCCACGCCGATCCTGGTCGTGATGACCCTGCTGGTCATCCCGCTCGGCCAGCTCGCGCTGGGCGGTATGAGCGAGAAGTACCTGCCGCCGGACAACTCGGTGCGCATGGCCCAGGAGGAGTTCGACAAACTCTTCTCCAGTTTCCGGACCGAGCCGCTGACCATGGTCATCCAGAGTGACGACGGCAAACCGGTCACCGACCAGCAGCTCGCCGAGCTACGTTCCAAGGCCGCGACGGTGTCCGGCTTCACCGACGCCGACAACCCGGCCAAGATGTGGCAGGAACGCAACGCACAGGAAAGCGGAACCAAGGATCCGTCGGTGCGCAGCATTCAGAACGGCCTGGTCAACAGCAGCGACGCACCCGCGAAGATCAACGAACTGCGGGCCTTGCCCGCACCCCACGGCACTCAGGTCTTCGTGGGCGGCACGCCGGCTCTGGCGCAAGACAGCATTCAGAGCCTGTTCGACAACCTGCCGCTGCTGGCGGTGATCCTGGTCCTCACCACGACGGTGCTGATGTTCCTGGCGTTCGGATCCATCGTGCTGCCGATCAAGGCCGCACTCATGAGCGCACTGACACTCGGGTCCACGATGGGCATCCTGACCTGGATGTTCGTCGAAGGTGGTCACGGTTCTGGGCTGCTCAACTACACCCCACAACCACTGATGGCACCGATGATCGGTTTGATCATCGCGGTGATCTGGGGTCTGTCCACCGACTACGAGGTCTTCCTGGTATCCCGCATGGTGGAGGCCCGGGAACGCGGCATGTCCACCGCGGAGGCCATTCGCATCGGCACCGCAACCACCGGCCGCCTGATCACCGGTGCGGCACTGGTGCTGGCAGTGGTGGTCGGTGCGTTCGCCTTCTCCGACCTGGTGATGATGAAGTACCTGGCTTTCGGTCTGCTCATCGCACTGCTGCTGGACGCCACGGTGATCCGGATGTTCCTGGTGCCGGCCATCATGAAGCTGCTCGGCGACGATTGCTGGTGGGCTCCGCATTGGATGAAGCGCATTCAGCAGAAGCTCGGCCTCGGTGAGACCGAACTGCCCGACGAGCGCAAGCGCCCGATGGCGCAGGAGTCCGGCGAGGATCCCCGCGCACTGGCCGGCGTCGGCGCCCTGCCGGCACCGCGGCCGCACGATCCGACCCATCCTGCGGCTGAGCCCAGGCGCCCGCAGATGCCGCGGACCAACGCCCCCTCGGCCGCGGGCACGGCGCGGATCACCCCGCCTCAGGCACCGGCCCAGCAGCAGCTCCCGCCGCAGCCCAACCAAGAGCCGACCACCACGCGGTTCGCGATGGCCCGCAACGCCGTGCGCAACGCGGTGAACACGGCGGTCAACACGGTCAACACCGCGACCGGCAACACCAACGCCGGCACGGAGCGCACCCCGCAGCCGACCGCGCGGCCCGGTGGGGCTCCGGCAGGACCCCCGCAGCGTGAAGATCGTGAGATCGAGTCGTGGCTCGGTGCGTTGCGCGGCGGCCCGGCCAAGGGCGGCCCGTCCAACGGCACCCCGCCGCCTCCCCCACCTCCCGCGCCACCGGCACCGCGACCCTCGGCCGACGCCACCCGTGCAATGCCGCAACAACAGCAGCGTCCGCCCGCCGCCGGTGAGAGCGCGCCGACGACGGCGTTCAACGCGCAGCGTCCGGGACCGGGTCCGGGACCGGGCCCGAATCCGCCGTCACGCCAACGTGATCAGGATCCGTCGACCCAGAAGTTCAACCCCCACGACGACGAACCTCCGCGTCGCGGTGGCGGGATGAGCGCGCAGGATCTGCTCCGCCGCGAGGGCCGGCTCTAGGAGCCCGTTGATCGAATGTTGGCTTGTGCTCGATGATTCGCTGAAATCTCGAACACAAGCCAACTTTCGGCGCTAGTCCTCCAGCTGGTCGGGCGTGGCATCGATCAGCACGCCTTCGGCATCCTCCTGCCGGGCCTCCTCGGCGTCCGGGTCCTCGGACAGCAGAACCCGCGTCGCGCTGTTGATGAACGCCACGGTGGGCACCGCGAGCAGGGCGCCGACGATGCCGGCCAGCACACCACCGCCCGCGATGGCCAACACCACCGCCAGCGGGTGGATCGACACCGCACGGCCCATCACCAGTGGTTGCAGCACATGCCCTTCGAGCTGCTGCACGGCGATGATCAGTCCGAGGGTGATCAGGGCGTAGACGAAGCCCTTGGCCAGCAGCGCCACCACCACCGCCAGGAATCCGGCGACGACCGCACCGACCAGCGGGATGAAGGCGCCCATGAACACCAGCGACGCCAGTGGCAGCGCCAGCGGGATGCCCATGATCGCCAGGCCGGTACCGATGCCGACCGCATCGACCAGGGCCACGAGGAACGTGGCTCGCATGTAGCCGCCCAACGAGTGGAAACCGGCCCGCCCGGCGTCCTGGACCCGGTCACGCACATGGGTGGGAAACACCTTGGTGACGAACGCGAAGATGCTGCGCCCGCCCTGCAGCAGGAAGATCAGCGTGAACAGCACCAACAGCGCGCCGGTGAGCAGCTCGGTGAGGGTGCCCGCGGTGGACAGCGCACCGGTGGTGAGCTTCTCCTGGTTGCGTTGCAGCGCCTCGATCGCGGTGTTGCCGGCCTGGTCGATCTGCTCCTTGCTCAGCTGCAGCGGGCCGTTGATCAGCCAGTTGCGCAGCCCGTCGATGCTTCGGGTCACCTGTTCCACGAGTTGTGGTGCGCCTTCGATGAATTGGGAGATGACGAAGCTCAGGATGCCGCCGACCACCGCGAAACTGGCCAGCAATACCAGCGCCACGGCGGCTCCGCGCGGTGCCCCGCGGCGGTCCATGAAGTCGACGGCGGGCAGCAGCAACGCCGCAACCATGGTGGCCAGCGCCACCGGCACCACGATCACCTCAAGGTGTTTGATCAGCCACAGCAATGCCAGGACGGCACCCAAGATGACCAGCAGTCGCCATGACCAGGCAGCAACCTTGCGGACGAACGGCGTAACGGCCTCATCAGCAACTGGATCCAAAGACATGCCGGTAGCCTAATGCGGCGCGCCGCCGCAACCGGTGATGTCGTCGCTACCTGCGCGGCTACCCTGTAGGGCGTGTCACAGGACGCGCCGGCCGACACAGCCCGGGACCGGGCCGGCTCCACGCGCGGCAAGTACTGGTGGGTGCGATGGGCGATCATCGCACTCGCGGTCACGGTGCTCGCTGTGGAGGTGACCCTGGTCTGGGACCAGTTGGCGAAGGCCTGGCGCAGCCTGCTCACCGCGAACGGATGGTGGGTGCTGGCGGCAGTCGGCGCCGCGATGGCCTCGATGCACAGCTTCGCCCAGATCCAGCGGACACTGCTGCGCTCGGCTGGAGTACCCGTCAAGCAATGGCGTTCGGAGGCGGCGTTCTACGCCGGCAACGCGCTGTCCACCACCATGCCCGGCGGCCCGGTGCTCTCGGCGACGTTCGTCTATCGCCAACAACGCATCTGGGGGGCCTCGCCGGTGGTGGCCTCGTGGCAGCTGGTGATGTCGGGGGTGCTGCAGATCGTGGGCCTGGCACTGCTGGGCCTCGGCGGGGCGCTCATGCTGGGCGCCAGCAAAAACCCACTGTCGCTGATCTTTTCGCTGGGCGCGTTCCTGGCGATCATTCTGCTGGCCCAGGCCGTGGCCACCAGACCGGAACTGATCGACGGTATCGGCGCCAAGGTGTTGTCGTGGGTGAACTCGTTGCGCGGCAAGCCCTCGAACGCCGGACTGGCCAAGTGGCGCGAGATCTTGCAGCAACTGGAGTCGGTCAGCCTGGGCCGCCGGGACCTCGCGTTGGCGTTCAGTTGGTCGATGTTCAACTGGGTCGCCGACGTGGCCTGCCTGGCCTTCGCCTGCTATGCCGCAGGCGGTCATCCGTCGCTGGCCGGGGTCACCGTCGCCTACGCCGCAGCCAGGGCGGTGGGGGCGATCCCCTTGATGCCGGGCGGTCTGCTGGTGGTGGAGGCCGTACTGGTGCCCGGGCTGGTCTCCTCGGGAATGACGCTGGCCTCGGCCATCTCGGCGATGCTGATCTACCGGCTGGTCAGCTGGATCTTCATCTCGACCATCGGCTGGGTGGTGTTCTTTTTCATGTTCCGCACGGAGAAGGACATCGATCCCGACGCCGGCGGGCCGGCAATTCAACCGGACGCCGGCGGGCCGGCAATTCAACCGGGCGCCGGTTCGGCCCCGACCGACACTCCATCCCCGAATTCCGAATCCTGAAACCCCAGCGCTAGGAGACGTCCATGCGAATCCGGTACGCGATCGGAGTTCTCACGCTGACCTTGGCGGGATGTTCTTCGGCGCAGACTCCGCAGTCGGAGACCCCCACGACCACCACCCCACCGCCGGTGGTCACGCCGGTGGTGGGATCGGTTCTGGCCGAACCGGTCCCGGTGGCGGCCACCGATGGCCGCACCCACCTGGCGTACGAGTTGATGCTGACCAACACCTCACCGGGCACCGTCACCCTCAACTCGCTGAGCACCGCGACCGGTGACCGCAAGTTGCTCACCCTGTCCGGGGACAGCCTCAAGTACTGGACCAGGGCAGTGGGTAATTCCGCTGTCGGAACCAATGTGATCGGCCCCGGACAGAGCGCGTACGTGTGGCTGGACGTGATCGCCGACGATCCGACGCAGGTGCCAGGAGAACTCACCCACGAACTCGGGATCACCGTGGCCAAGCCGATGCCGCCGCTCGTCCCACCGACCCTGACCGAGTCCCTGGCGCCGGTGTCTGTCCAGACCCGTAAGGCGGTGTCCATCTCCCCGCCCCTGACCGGCGACAACTGGGTCGACGCCAACAGTTGCTGCGATATGACACCGCACCGCATGGCACTCAATCCGATCAACGGAAAGGTCTGGGCGGCAGAACGATTCGCGATCGACTATGTACAGCTCGGCGCCGACGGCCGGGTATTCGCGGGCGACCGGGCCAAGGTCACGAGCTACCCGTATTTCGGCTCGGAGATCCACGCGGTGGCCGATGGACCCGTGGTGGCGGTGCTCGACGGCCTGAATGAGCAGGTTCCCGGTGTCACACCGAACGGCCTGACCCTGCAGCAATACGGCGGCAACCACATCGTGCAGGACATCGGTGACGGCAACTACGCGTTCTACGCGCATCTGCAACCGAACAGCCTCAAGGTCAAGCCCGGGGACAAACTCAGCACCGGGCAGGTCATCGGCGCCCTTGGCAACTCCGGCAACTCCGATGCACCGCACCTGCACTTCCACGTGATGGACGGCCCGGATCCATTGGCATCCAATGGTTTACCATTTACCTTCAAATCGTTCCAGCTGAATTCCCGGCTCACGTCACTGAGCGCCGCCGACGCACTCTTCGACGGGAAACCGGCCGCACGGCAACCGGGCTTCGCCGAGCGCGACCAAACCGACGTCAGCCCACTGGTACTGGATGTGATGACTTATGCGACGAGCTAGCGGCACGGCCTTCCTGGCGGACCTGATCTGTGTGGTGGTGTTCTGCACGATCGGACGGCGCAGCCACGCCGAAGGACTGACCGTCGTCGGGGTCGCCGAGACCGCATGGCCGTTCCTGACCGGGACCGTGGTGGGCTGGCTGCTGTCCCGCGGTTGGCAGCGCCCGACGTCGTTGGCACCCACCGGCGTCGTGGTGTGGATCAGCACCGTGGTGGTCGGCATGGTGCTGCGAAAACTGACCTCGGCCGGTGTGGCCGTCAGCTTCATCGTGGTCGCCTCGCTGACCACCGCCCTGCTGTTGCTGGGCTGGCGCGCAGTGCTCGCCGGGCTGCGGCGCCGTCAATCCGCCTGAGCCGCATCCTCTGTCGGCGAGGCCGACGCGGCCACCGTCAATGTGGCCCGCAAGCCACCGAGCGGCCCGTCGGACAACGTGATCTCACCACCGTGCAACTGGGCCTGCTGCGCCACCAGCGCCAACCCCAGTCCGGAGCCGCCTGCCATCGCGGTGCTACCCCGGCGGAATCGACCCAGCACGGTCTGATGCTCCTCGACCGGTAGTCCACGCCCATTGTCGTCGACGGTGATGATGAGGAACTCCTTGCTGCGGTGGGCGGTCAGCACGATCCGGGTGGCCTCGCCGTGGACGACCGCATTGCGCACCAGATTGTCCACCGCGATGCGCAGCCCACCGGGCCAGCCCAGCACCAGACCGACGTCGTCGGCCACCTGCACGTCGATCCGGACATGCTCACTGCCCCGGGCGTTCTCCCTGACCACCCGGTCGAGCAGATCGGCGATGTCGATCAGTTCGCGGTCCTCGGCCTGGGCCAGTTGCCCCGAGGCGAGTTGGCCCAGCGCGGTGATGATGGCCTCCACCCGGCGCTGTGCGCGGGACAGGTCGGCGACCACCTCGTCGCGTTCGGATTCGGGCAGGTTGTGGATGCGCAGCGTGTCCAGGTCCGCCCGCATCGCGGTGAGCGGGGTACGCAACTCATGCGCGGCGTTGGCGGCGAAATCCTGTGCGGCCTGAAGGGAATTGGTGGTGGCGCGCTGCGCGGCGGCCAGGCGGGTGAGCATGCCTGCCATCGCCTCCGACAGGTCCTCCGCCTCCCGCACGCCGCGCACCTTCGGCATCGTGTCGGTGCCGCTGTCCAGTTTCGAGGTCTGCTCGGTGAGCTTGCGCAGCGGCCGGATGGCCGGCCCCGCCAACAGCCAGCCCAGACTGCCTGCCACCAACACCGTCGCTACACCGAACACGCTGTACAGCGGAATCCTGTTGGGGCTCAACAAGATACTGTCCGCGCGGATACCGATGGACATCAGCACGCCGCCGTGCTGGTCCACATGGACGGTGCGCACCCGGTAGTCGACGCCGTTGACGTCGACGGTCTCGGTGCCCGGCGGCAACGCAGGCAACTGGAAGCCCCGCTGGAACACCACCTGCCCCGTCGAACGCGACCGGCCGGTGGTCAACACGCCGCGCGTCGGATCCTGGAGATGCTCGGGGTTGATGCTGGCATCGACGATCGAATCGAGCCTGCGATCCAACTGCGCAGAGTCGTTGTTGGCTAACACCACCGACGTCAGGATGGTGAACACCGCGACCACTGCCGCGGCCGCCAGCGCCGAGGCCACCGCGACCCTGGTGCGCAACGACGCGGAACGGATGAAGCCGAAGGCTCGCACCTAGTGCTGGTTTCTCACGGAATCCATCACGCATCTTCCCGCAGGACGTACCCGATCCCCCGGACGGTATGGATCACCCGGGGCACGTCGGGTCGCTCGAGCTTGCGCCGCAGATACGAGATGAAGACGTCGGCCACGTTGGTATCCACATCGAAGTCGTATCCCCAGACCAGCTCGAGGAGCCGCTGCCGGGACAACACCACACCGGTGTTCTCCGCCAACACCGCCAGCAGGTCGAATTCCCGCTTGGTCAGGTCGACACGGTCCCCGCCGACGAACACCAGCCGGCGGGCGGTGTCGATGGTCAGCGCCCCGACGGTCATGGTGTCCGACGGACGGTCGGTGTGGCTGGCCCGGCGCAACAATGCGTTGAGGCGTGCCACGAGTTCGCCGAGGTCGAACGGTTTCGTCAGGTAGTCGTCCGCACCGGCCTCCAGCCCCGCGATGCGGTCGTTGACCGTGTCACGCGCCGACAACACGCAGATGGGGATCTCGTTGCCCAATGCCCGCAGAGCGGTGACCACGGCGACGCCGTCGAGTTCGGGCATCTGAACGTCGAGAACGAGCGCGTCGTGCGACTCGTTCGACAACAGGCGCAGTGCCTCTTTGCCGGACGCCGCGACCCGGACATCGAACCCCGAATGCCGCAATCCGCGGGCAACCGAAGTGCGCACATCCGGGTCGTCGTCGACCATCAGCACCGTGCGGTTCACGCTGTCGGGTGTCACGTGTCCTTCGCCGCTGGCGGGGGTAGCTTCCACCCGCACTCGGTTACGGGATGGAAGGAGCCGGAGCTTCGCCGCAGCGGTTCTTCAGGTCTACCAGCGGCTGGCGGATCCCGGTCAGCTCGGCCTTGGTCTGCGGGTTTGCTGCCAGGTAGTCCTGCACCTTGGTGCGAACCTCGTCCCGCGGCAGTCCTTCCAGACTGGTGAAGAAGTTGTTCACATCGGGATGGGTGAACAGGTACGCCGAGGTCGATGCCGATACGCCCGAAGCCACGCCGGCCAGATCGGCTGCGCTGCAGTTGGGAGGGTTGTTCGCCGGATCGTCGGCAAGCGCCGACGGGATGGCGCCGAACAGCATCGCACCGGCTACAGCGCCGGCGCCGGCCACGCCAGCTACCACGCGCCGCGCATTTCGGGCCGAGAGCAACATGGTCAAGCTCCTTCATCGGATGGGGAAGGCCGTAACCCCAAACGGTTATCGGCTCAGGAAAGCTAAGCAGAATCCGGGGCGACTTTCCTGCCTTGTGCGCAAACCGCCGCGCCGGGTCGCGAACCCGCAGTTCAGCGGCGTCGCCGCCACGACGCGACGGCGGCCGATCTAGCGCGCCGAGGCCGTGGCGGGACCCGGAAGCGGACCGGAGCCCGGTGCTACGGCCGAAGCCCGTGGGGATTGCGCGGGCACCGCGACGCTGGGCACCCCGACGTTCTGCGCCGAGGGCAGCGTGCCCGGCAAAGCACCGGCGGCCGCCCCGCCGCCCTGTGACTGGGTGGCCTGCATCAGCCCCATCAGCTGCGGCAGGGTGACCGGCAGCTTGCAGCGCGTACCCAGGACGGTCAGGGGTTGCTGCAGCTGCTGGATGTCCTTGGCGGCCTGCGGGTTGGCGTCGAAGTAGGTCTTGAGGGCCGAGATCGACTGGGCTCCACCCTGCTGCTGGCTGATCGTGGTCAGGGCCTGGTTGGTCTGCGGATGCGTGTCCAGGTAGTTGCCGATGTTGGTGGCCACGCCGCCCGCGGTGCGGGCGACCTCACTGGCCGCACACGGATCGGTCGCAGCCGTGGCGGACGGGACCATGAGCGCGGCCACCGCCGCACCGCCTCCCGCGATCGCCGCGAGAGCGACGGCCAGCGAGCGGCGCAATCCACCGTTGGTCGGTTGCATGGAGAACTCCTTCAGCGTGGGCCCCGGCGCACACGTCAGCCGGGGTCGTCCTCAGCTATGTCGCCGGACAGCGCCGTTCCGTTAGCGGCGGGCGGTCACGTAACGCTACGTATGTCGGCTGTGGATATAGCTGTGAGAAGTCTCAGGGCGATCTCAGAACCTGAAGAGAGCGGGCCACCCTACACCGGTGGAGGTACGCTCTCGCTGACACAAGCCAGGACACGCCCAGCCATGTCGGGGGGAGAAAGCGGGGACCTCGCATCCAGCAGTTCATGATGCGCTTGAGCAGCTATCTGCGCAGATTCCGCTGGGCGGTTTTCGCGACATGGTTGCTGCTTCTGGTGCCCTCGATCTACCTCGCGATCAACCAGTCGTCCAATCTGACCGGCGGCGGTTTCGATGTTGAAGGTTCACAGTCGCTCCACGTCCAGCGGCAGCTCGAGGAACATTTCCCGAATCAGGGCGCATCCCCGCTTGCCCTGATCGCGGCTCCCCGCGCCGACGCCTCGTTCGAGGACATGAACTCCGCGGTGTCGCGGTTGGAGAAGATCGCGGGCCAGGTGCCCAGCGTCAAGATGGTGCCGAATCCGCAACAGCCGGCCCCGCAGCCGGACCGGCCGTACGTCATCACATTGCAGTTGGACTTCAACAACACCGGCGCGGTGGACGTGGCCAAACAGCTGCGCCAGAAGGTCGGGGTGCACGGCGAAGACCCCGGTGAGAGCGAGAACGGCAAGGTCAAGTTCTACGTCATCGGGCAGGGCGCCCTCGGTGCGGCCGCCACCCAGGCCACCAAGCACGACATCGCCGCGGCCGAGAAGTGGAACCTGCCGATCGTGTTGATCGTGCTGCTGGCGGTGTTCGGCTCGCTGGCCGCGGCGGCGCTGCCGCTGGTGCTCGGCATCTGCACAGTCGTGGTGACCATGGGCCTGGTCTATCTGCTGTCGATGTACACCCAGATGAGCGTGTTCGTCACCTCGACGGTGTCGATGTTCGGTATCGCCCTGGCCATCGACTACTCCCTGTTCATCCTCATGCGGTACCGCGAAGAGCTGCGCGCCGGGCGTGATCCGGCCGATGCGGTCGACGCGGCGATGGCCACTTCCGGTCTGGCGGTGACGCTGTCGGGACTCACGGTGATCGCCTCGGTCACCGGCATCTACATCATCAACACCCCCGTCCTGGTTTCGATGGCCACCGGCGCGATCCTGGCCGTCGCGGTCGCGGTGCTGACCTCCACCACGCTGACCCCGGCGGTGCTGGCGACGTTCGGCAATGCCGCGGCCAAGCGATCGTCCTACCTGCACTGGTCCCGGCGTGCCGAGGCGAGCCAGTCGAGGTTCTGGACCCGCTGGACCGGCGCCGTGATGCGTCGCCCGTGGGCCTCGGCCGTCGGCGCGACAATCCTGTTGCTGATCCTGGCGGCGCCGGCGTTCGGCATGGTGCTGGGCAACAGCATGCAGCGCCAGTTCGAGCCCACCCACGAGATCCGCGGCGGGGTCAACGCCGCCGCCGACGCATTGGGTCCCGGTGCGCTGGGCCCGGTGCGGGTACTGGTGACGTTCCCCGGAGAAGACGGCGCATCCTCATCCAAGGGCACCGCCACCCTCGACGCGGTCCGCCAGGAGATGACCAGGACGCCGCACGTGGTGAACGTGCAGCCGCCCGTGTTCGCCGACAACAACACCAGCGCGCTGCTGTCTGCCGTGCTGTCGGTGGATCCAGAAGACCTGGCCGCCCGCGAGGCCATCGACTGGATGCGGGACAACCTGCCCGCGGCGGCCGGGTCAAACGCACGAATCGATGTCGGCGGTCCGACCGCCCTGATCAAGGACTTCGACGACCGGGTCTCCAGCACGCAGCCGCTGGTGTTCCTGTTCGTCGCGCTGATCGCCTTCGTGATGCTGTTGGTGTCGATCCGGTCGGTGTTCCTGGCGCTCAAGGGTGTGCTGATGACGGTGCTGTCGGTGGCCGCGGCCTACGGCAGCCTGGTGGTCGTCTTCCAGTGGGGCTGGTTCGAGGAACTGGGCTTCGAGAAGATCAGCTCGCTCGACAGCACCGTTCCGCCGTTGGTCCTGGCAATGACCTTCGGTCTGTCGATGGACTACGAGATCTTTCTGCTCACCCGGATTCGGGAGCGGTTCCTACAGACCAACAACACCCGTGACGCGGTTGCCTACGGAGTCAGCACGAGCGCGCGCACCATCACCAGCGCCGCGTTGATCATGATCGCCGTGTTCATCGGGTTCGCTTTTGCCGGCATGCCGCTGGTGGCCCAGCTCGGTGTGGCCTGCGCGGTGGCCATCGCGGTCGACGCGACCGTGGTCCGGCTGATCCTCGTGCCCGCCCTGATGGCCATGTTCGACGAATGGAACTGGTGGCTGCCGCACTGGCTGGACCGGCTGTTGCCCGAGGTGGACTTCGAGAAGCCGTTGCCCAAGGTCGAGGTCACCGATCTGGTGATCATCCCCGACGACATCTCCGCGCTGGGTCCGAGCGGATCAGACCTGCGCATGATGGTCCGAACCGCCGCCCGGATGAAACATCTTGCCCCGCAGACGATCATCGTCACCGATCCGCTGGCGTTCAGCGGCTGCGGCAAACCGTCTGCGCGGCTGGCGGCGCGGCGGCCGGGCGGCCCGAAACGCTGCCCCGGCGTGCATCCGGTGACGATGTGGCGGGGCAGGCTTTCGGTAGCCGTGGACGCGTTGGAGGCCGAGGCCGACGCGCAGCGGGCTCCGATGGAACGCCTCGGCCCGGTCGAGACCACCAACGTGCAACTGCCGACCGGTGATCGGCTACAGATCCCGACCGGCGCCGAAACGCTGCGTCTGAAAAGTTATCTGGTCATGTGCCGCAACAGCACCAAAGACTTTGAAGAGTTTGCTGATCTTGCCGAGTCGATGGAAACCGAGACTGCAGCTCTGGTGTTGTCGGGCATGGACCGGTATTACTGTGGGCAGAACCCGAAGAGCAGATGGGTGGCCACGCAGCTGGTGCGGCGTCTGGCCGACCCGCAGCCGTCCGATGAACACGAGTTCGCGATGTCGGACCCGGATGCAGCTGCCGAATGGGAGAAGGTCAGGCAGCGCTGCCTGTCAGTTGCGGTAGCGATGCTGGAGGAGGCGAAGTGACGTTGGCCCCCGACGTCCGGGAACCGAGGGATGCGCGGACTGCGCGTCGTGACGAGATTCAGCCGGCTCAATCGTCCACTCGGCGTCCCCAGGGACCTCAGGCCCAACGCCCCGCCGGGCAGCGCGCTACTACTAGTGCCCAACGGACTACCGCTCAGCGGACGACGACACAACGCACCGACGCTCAGAAGCCCGCCACGACTCAGCGGCCCACACCCGCTCAGCGCGCCGCTTCGGCTCAGCGCACGACGGCACCGCGCGAGACGGCGTCACGCACTTCCGGGCAACGCAATTCGGCACAACGCCCCCAGAATGCGCCCACCCAGGTACAACGGACACAGGAGCAACGCACTCCTGGGCAGGACACCAAGGGACAGCGCACACAGGGGCAAGGAACGCAGACACCACGCACACCGGTACAGCGCTCGCAGCAGCCGGCACAGCCACGACAGCCGCGTCAGGGCCAGGCCGCGCCGCCGCAGCGTCAACCCGCCTTCGACGACCGGCCGGTCGAGTACTGGCCGACCGCGTCGATCCGTGCGGCCCTGGAGACCGACGACATGGCGGTCTGGCAGCGCATCGTCGCCGCGATCAAGCGTGACCCCTACGGCCGGACGGCCCGGCAGGTCGAAGAAGTGCTGCAGACCGCCCGGCCGTACGGAGTGTCCAAGGCGCTGTCGGAGGTCCTGGTGCGCACCCGTGAGCACCTGGAAGCCACCGAGCGCGCCGAGGTGGCCCAGCAGATCCAGGCCATGCTGCGCCGCTCCGAACTGCAGGCGCCCGAATTCGCCTCGCGCATCGGGATATCCAACGAGTCCTTCGCCGATTATCTGGAAGGCACCACCAGCCCACCGGCCTCGCTGCTGCTGCGCATGCAACGACTCTCGGACCGGTTCGCCAAGCTCTCCTCACAGCGTTCGGCCAAATAGTCCGGATCATCCGGAGCCCACATGACAGCCCAAGCGGCGACGGTGCAGCGCGTCCTGCGTGAGACCCGGTCCGTGGCGATCGTCGGCGCCTCGGCCAACCCCGAGCGGGCCAGCCACGAGGTGTGGACGTACCTCAAGGCGGCCACCGACTACACGCTGTACCTGGTGAACCCGACCATCACCGACGTGGAAGGTACACCCGTCTACCCCAGCCTGGCCGCGCTTCCGGAGGTACCGGACCTCGTCGACGTGTTCCGCCGGCATGACGAGATACCGCACGTGCTCGCCGACGCCATCGCGGTCGGAGCCAAGACCCTGTGGCTGCAACTGGGGTTGCGCCACGATCAGGTGGCCCGCGACGGCGCCGCCGCCGGGCTGACGGTGATCCAGGACCTCTGCCTGAAGGTCGAGTACGCCCGCTACTCCTAACGCTGTCGGCCGTACAACAGCAGCAGAGCGGCGATCCGCCGTTCTGGGCCGTCCAGGCTCCCCTGCAGAATCCGCTCGGCCTTTTTCATGCGCAGCCGGACGGTGTTCGGATGTACGTTCAGCGTCGCCGCGGCGGCGTTGACGTCGCCCCAATTCTCCAGCCAGGTGCGCAGCGTGACGGAAAGTTCGGTCCCGTCCGTGCTGTCGAAGTCGCGGACTTTCTGGAGTTCGCTGTGTACCACCGACTGCACAGCAGTCGCCGCACGCCGCAGAACGATGGTGTCCCACACTTGCTCGTGCGCCGCGGACCTGAGATCGAGGTGCAGCGCGGCGGCCAGGGTGTCGTCGGCCTCCACGCGGGCCGCCGGCAGGCCTGCATTGCCGGAACTCGATCGACTCGCTCCGACCGCCCCCGGGGATGCTGATCCGACGATCTCGCACAACCACGGCCAGCCTCCCGGCCCCTCGCGCTGCCCGACCAACGCGTAGACGGCTTCATCGATGTCGACGAGAACCGGATCCTCCCACGACTTCTTTCGCAGGAAGGTACGCCACAGAGCCAAGTCTTCTCGCGCGTCCGCCGGCGAGAGCCGCTGCAAAGCAACAACTCTGACGGGTTCAGACAGAAGCGGTATGTCCTGCCCGGCGGCGCCGGCCGCTCCGGTCAGCGCCGCCCGTAGCTGAGCTGCCGAATAACGGCCGGTCAACTCGAGTTCGGCGCAGAATCGCACGAGATGCAAGGCGACCGCGGTGCTGGCCGCAGAAAGCCGCACCTCGAGATCCGCGCCGAGATCGCCGTCGAAAATCGCCCAGATCGACCCGACCAGTTGCCCACCGACGCGCAACGGGATGACGAGGCGTTGCGCAAACCCAGGCTCCTCGGCGGGCACCAGAAACGGTCGGTTCTCCCGGGCCAGCCGCTTCAACGCCCCGCTGGCCCGCAGTCGCTTCAACACATCGGTGGGAACTGCCCGCCCCATGATGGTGGAGGTGCGGGCCATGTCTGCGGTCTGCGTCGTTGCTGAGTAGGCGATCACGCGACTCCTGGCATCCTCGATGGTGACCGAGGAATTCAGGATCGTCGCGACCACTTCCGCCAGGGCGAAGAGCCCCTGCTGCGCTGACGCCGCCCCGGCCACCGCCGACTGCCCCTCAAGCAGCAGGCCCCGGGCGAACCAGACGAAGTGCGACCACTCCATCAGCGGGTTCAGGCCCGCGAGGGTGACACCTCGCGCTGCAGCGTGAGCACGGATCTCGGGGGGAACCGGCTGCGGCAGCACCACGGCGGCAGCGCCGGTGGTCGCCGCCGCATCGATGATCTGCAACTGCACCCGCTCGTCGGTGGCCCCGACGGCGGCGATGAGCGAGCCGGCGCCGGGCGGCTGCCGGTCACCCCACAGATGCACCGCTACCACCGCGCGCGGCTGTCCCTCCACCAACGTGGTGACCACCCCTGCGCCCAGCGCTTCGCAAAGGTCTACACCGTGGAGCATAAGCCGATTGTAGATACCGCACAGTCGTCGACGAGCATGGTGTCACGTTCGAACAGTGGTGGATCACGTTGCAGCCCACAGTATTGAGCCGTGAACACACGCAACAGTTCCTCGGCGAAGCAGGTGGCCGTGATCGGCGCGGGCATGGTGGGGTTGTGCACCGCTTGGCATCTCCAGGAGTACGGCGTCGATGTCACGGTCTTCGACCGCGACGACGTTGCCGCAGGGTCGAGCTGGGGCAACGCCGGGTGGCTGACACCGAGCATCGCCACTCCCTTGCCAGAGCCGGCGGTGTTGAAGTACGGCCTCCGCGCCCTGCTGAGCCACTCATCACCAGTCTATGTTCCGCCGACCGCCAGCCCGAATCTGCTGCGGTTCCTTGCTCAGTTCGCGCGCAACAGCACCGCGAAGCGCTGGGAAAAGGCCATGAAGGCGCTGATTCCACTCAACAACGAGGCGCTGGACGCGTTCGCGGAGATGGAACTTGATCTTACGGAAAAATCCGCTGCTGCAGCACCTTTCATCGCCGCATACCGCACGGCTGCCGACCGGGAGGTGCTACTCGAGGAGATCAAGCAGATCCGGGCGGCGGGTCAGTCGGTCAACTACGAACTGCTCGACGGGGCCGAGGCCCGCGCACAGGAACCAGCACTCTCCGCCGAGATCAACGCCGCGATCAAGATTCTCGATGAGCGGTTCCTCAACCCCGCCGCCTTTGTCCACTCTGTCGCGGACGCCGTCGAGGCCCGCGGCGGAACAATCGTGCGTGACACGGATGTGGACCGGATCGACGACAACGCAGGCGGTGTCCGCATCGCCGGTCGTTCCTTCGATGCCGTGGTGGTCGCTACCGGAGCCCGGCTCAACCGTCTCGTTCGGCCCTTCGGCGTCAAGCGACTGGTCCAGGCCGGACGCGGATACAGCTTCACCGTGAAGGTCGACCACCTGCCGATCGGACCGGTGTACTTCCCCGCCCAGCGCGTGGCGTGCACTCCCGTCGGCGACCGCCTCCGTGTCGCCGGAATGATGGAATTTCGCGACGTGGAAGCGCCTTTGGATCCGCGCCGGATCCGGGTGCTGCGCGATGCCGCAGCGGGCCTGCTCACCGGCGCCCACCTGGACGAGCGTGAGGATGAGTGGGTGGGAGCCCGCCCGTGCACCGCTGACGGCCTGCCCCTGATCGGCCGGTCGGCCAGCCCGCGGGTGTTCATCGCCGGCGGCCACGGCATGTGGGGCATCACGCTGGGCCCGATCACCGGAAAGCTTCTCGCGCAACAGATCACCACAGGACAAACTTCGGCCGCGCTGCGCGCCGTCGACCCGCTTCGATGAAGGGAACTCAATTCTCATGACCGAACTGCAGACGATTTCCTCGACGAAGGCACCGGCAGCGGTCGGCCCCTATGTGCAGGCCGTTGCGCACGCAGGTGTCCTCTACTGCTCCGGTTCCCTGCCGCTGAATCCGGCCACCGGGACCATGGAGGCTGCCGACATCGCTGCCGAGGTGCGGCAGAGCCTGACCAACCTCGCCGCGGTCTGCGCCGAAGCAGGCACCGATCTCAACCGCACTCTGCGGACCACGATCTACACCACCCAGCTGGCCGCATTCGCCGACATCAACGCCGCGTACGCGGAATTCTTCGACACCCGGGTCCCGGCCCGCACCACGATCGAGGTGGCGGCGCTGCCGCTGGGCGCCACGGTCGAGATCGATGCGATTGTCGCGCTGCGCTGAGGTCCGGCCCGGGAGCCGGTGATCGGCCGGCTCCTACCGCGAGTGCAGCGGGGTCACATTGTCGACGAGCCAATGCCCGTCGGTTTTGCTCAGGGCTACCCGCAGCGCCATGACCGCATTGTCGGTGGGTTTGCCCGGCGCACTTTGAGTTCCGCGCATGACCACGGCCACACTGGCCACCTGCGGACCCAGTGCCTCGACCCCGGCCGAGATGGTGGCGGCCGTGGCCGACACGTTCTTGCTCGCCAATTCCTTTGCCACATTGGCGAATTCGTTCTTGAACTGCTGAGCCTGATCCGGCGACATCATTCCCGTCGCGCGGTCGATCGAGGCGGTCGGGCTCTGGGGGCTGAACGTGGCGGTGGCCTCCGAGACGCTGCTGGCGATGCGCACCACCTCGTCGCGGTCGTTGTTGAAGGTGCGGTCGGGCACGGTCCAGCGCAGGTATCCGACCGTCACCGCGGCCACCACGGCGGCTGCGGCCACACCGGCGACCGCGAGCCGCAGTCCGGGGGCATCGTCGTCGGTGCCCAATGTCACGCCGTCGCGACGGGCCAGCACGATGTTGACGATGATGCCCTGCACGATCAGCAGGCACAGCACCGAGCACAGCGAGACCCACCACAGCGGCCAGGACAGCGCCAGCCCGATGTACAGCAGCGCCGCAACGGCCGCCAGTGGGGCCGCGATGTCGAAGGCCAGGACACGCAACCGGTTTCTCATCGGATCGGCTCCAACCGCGAGACCATCAGCGTGCCGTCGACGTCGGAGACATCCAGACGCAGTGTCCAGCGCACGGTCTGGGGCTTGTTCGTGCCGGCGTTCTCGCTGACCGAGGTCGCGACCACCAGCACGGTGTCGGTGCGCGACACCATCCCGGCGAGCTCCGCCTTGGGTGCAGGCGCCGGGCGACCATCAGGGCCTGGCGGCGGGTGGTACAGCGACTCGATGGCCACCGAGTCGATCTGCCCGGCGGTGCGCGCCTGCAGCCGCTGCACCAGATCGCGGTAGGGCTGCACGGCTGCGTCGAAATCGGCGTTGAGCTGCCCGACGGTGCCCTCGCGCAGCTTCTGCATACCGGCCTCGACCGAGTCCTTGTTGATGTTGATCAGGACGTTCGTCCAGTCGGCCGCGGTCCGCAGCACCCGGGTCTGGTAGGCGCGCTCGGCGGACTCGCTGCGGTGGCTGGACCACACCATGACGGCCAGGACCACCGCGGCGACCGCGATCAGTCCCGCCACCGCCGATGCGAAGCCGAAGCCGGTGATAACGCCATTGGGGTGATCGGCTGTGCTGTCCTTGCTGTCTTTGCTCGGCGCCTCGGGCATGGCCGTGAGGGTACCGGCAGCCAAACCGTCCCAGCGCACCCGCGGCCTTCTGGAAGAATGTCGGGGTGACGGTAGAAGCGATCAAGTCCGGTATCGACCTGAGCCATGTCGACCCGCAGGCCCGCCCGCAAGACGACCTTTTCGGCCACGTCAACGGCCGTTGGTTGACCGACTACGAGATTCCCGCCGACCGCGCCACCGACGGCGCCTTCCGGCTGCTGCACGACCGCGCCGAGGAACAGATCCGCGATCTGATCACCCAAGCGGCTGCGTCCGGCGCCGCAGCAGGCACCGACGAGCAGCGCATCGGTGATCTGTACGCCAGTTTCATGGATGAGCAGACCATCGCCACCCGCGGCCTGGCGCCGCTGCTGGCAGAACTCGCCCTGATCGACGGCGCTGCCGACAGCGATGCGCTGTCCGCCGTCCTGGGCGGGCTGGAACGCACCGGGGTGTCCGGCGGCGCCGGTGTGTACGTGGACACCGATTCCAAGGACTCGACGCGGTATCTGCTGCACATGAGCCAGTCCGGTCTCGGGTTGCCCGACGAGTCGTATTACCGCGACGAGCAGCACGCCGAGATCCTGGCCGCCTACCCGGGACACATCGCCCGGATGTTCACCTTGGTGTACGGCGGGGATACGGCGGCGAACCAGAGTGAGACCGCGGCCCGCATCGTCGCGCTGGAATCCAAACTGGCCGCCGCGCACTGGGACGTGGTCAAGCGCCGCGACGCCGACCTGACCTACAACCTGCGGAAGTTCGCCGACCTGTCCACCGATGCCCCCGGATTCGACTGGACCGGTTGGCTCGGCGCTATCGGCACCACCCCCGAGAAGGTCTCGGAGCTGGTGCTGCGTCAGCCCGATTACGTGTCGGCGTTCGCCGCGCTGTGGGCGAGCGAGGACCTGGAGGACTGGAAAGCGTGGATGCGCTGGCGCGTGATCCACTCGCGCGCCGGGCTGCTGACCGACGAGCTGGTGGAGGAGAACTTCGACTTCTACGGCCGCACCTTGAGCGGCACCGAGCAGAATCGCGACCGGTGGAAGCGTGGAGTCTCCCTGGTGGAGGGCCTGATGGGCGATGCCCTGGGCAAGCTCTACGTCCAGCAGCACTTTCCGCCCGAGGCCAAGGCGCGGATGGACGAGCTGGTGGCCAACCTACGCGAGGCGTACCGGGTCAGCATCAACGAGCTGGACTGGATGACGCCGGAGACCCGGGCCAAGGCGCTGGTCAAGCTGGACAAGTTCACCCCCAAGATCGGCTATCCGGCCCGCTGGCGGGACTATTCGGCGCTGGTGGTCGAGCGCGACGACCTGTACGGCAACTACCACCGTGGCCATGTGGTGAATTCCGACCGCGAGCTGGCCAAGCTGGGCGGTCCGGTGGACCGCGATGAATGGTTCATGACACCGCAGACGGTCAATGCCTACTACAACCCGGGAATGAACGAAATCGTCTTTCCCGCAGCGATTCTGCAGCCGCCGTTCTTCGACGCCCAAGCTGACGACGCCGCCAACTACGGCGGAATCGGCGCGGTGATCGGCCACGAGATCGGCCACGGTTTCGACGACCAGGGCGCCAAGTACGACGGCGACGGCAACCTGGTGGACTGGTGGACCGATGCCGACCGCGCCGAGTTCGGGGTCCGCACAAAGGCTTTGATCGACCAGTACGAGCAGTTCAGCCCGCGCGGGCTGGAGGTCTCCCACCACGTGAACGGTGCGTTCACGGTCGGGGAGAACATCGGCGATCTCGGCGGGCTGTCCATCGCCCTGCTGGCCTATCAGCTGTCGCTCAAGGGCGAGGAGGCGCCGGTGATCGACGGGCTGACCGGCGTGCAGCGCGTGTACTTCGGCTGGGCGCAGGTCTGGCGCACCAAATCCCGTGACGCCGAGGCGATCCGGCGGCTGGCGGTGGATCCGCACTCTCCGCCCGAGTTCCGCTGCAACGGCGTCATCCGCAACATCGACTCGTTCTACGAGGCATTCGAGGTGGCCGATTCCGACGAGCTGTACCTGGAACCGGCTCAGCGCGTGCGCATCTGGAACTAAGGCCGGTGGGCCTGTTCGTCTGGAAGATTGGGAGCGGCTTTGGTTGACGATGTTCGTCACGACGAGGATCCGGACGTCGAATGGTTCTGGGACGTCATAGCGGAGGCCTCGCGGAGCCGCGATCACCTTCGTGAAATTCTTGGACGACTACCGAAGGGCGCCGTCTACAAGTTCCAAGATCTATTCCTGGACTTCGCCGCCGAGCTCCAAGACGAGCCATATCGGTCCAATCTCGGGCCCGACGAGTCTGAAGATGGCCTGGAAGATGCAGCACACTGGGTGGTCAGCCAAGGGCGGGTGAGATATGAAGCGGTCCTCGCAGAGCCAAGCCTGATGCCGTCACATGTCGACGTCGGTGATCCAGCCAACCTTGGTGGGCTCGCTTACGAGGTCTACTTTCACCGGTTCGGGGAGCCACTCGAATTGATCTAGCCCGGATACCAAAAACCCCGCAGCGAGCTGCGGGGTTTTTGGTATCGGCGTTCGTCTAGAACATCTGCCAGTCGGACGCTCCGTCAGGCGTGTTGTACCAGCCGCCACCGGTGTTCTTGATCACCACCGGGTCGCCGCTGCCGAAGTTGTCGTAGAACCACTTGGCATTCTCGGGGCTGAGGTTGATGCAACCGTGGCTGCTGTTGCTCTTGCCCTGCTGGGCGACCGACCACGGGGCGCTGTGGACGAAGACGCCGCTGTTGTCGATGCGGACCGCGTCCTGCACCTTGAGCTTGTAGCCCTCCTTGGAATCCACCGGCACCCCGTAGGTGGAGGAATCCATGATGATGTCGGGGAACTTCTCCAGCACGTAATAGGTGCCGTTCTTGGTCTCGTGCTTGCCGTCGGGCTTGCCCATCGACACCGGGAAGGTCTTCTCCAGCTTGCCGTTGCGCAAGATCTCCATCTGGTGAGCCTTGTCGTCGACCGTCGCCACCAGGTAGTCGCCCACCCGGAAGCTCGACTTCGTGCCGGCCGCGTCGATGTTCACCACGGTGTTGGACGGCCAGAAGTCCTGCGGCCGCCAGCGCAGCTGCGTGTCGGTCACCCAGTAGAAGCGGCCCGCCACCGGCGGGTTGGAGGTGATCCGGATCGCGTCCTGGGCCATCTGCCGGTTGGCGATCGGCCGCTGGAAGTTGATGTAGATGGGCTTGGCGACACCCACCATGGAGCCGTTGACCGGGTTGAACGACGGCGGCAGGAACGGCGCCTCACCGGTGAACGGTGTGGAGCTCTGCCCGGGCGCGGTGCCCTCGAACGGGACGGTCGGGGAGCCGTAGTTGATGATCGGCGCGGGTGCCGCGGCAGCGCCCGGCACGGTGGCGGCGGGTGCCGCTGCGTCGGCCGGCGGCGCGAACGGGTCCGGCGCGGGCGCCGGGACAGCAGGGTCGACGGGTGCCGGCGGCACCTCGGGGTCTGCATAGGCGGATGGGCTGAGCACCAGTCCACCGGCGAGCCCCGCAGCCATGAAAGCAGTGATCAGTCGACGTTTTGCCGATTTCGGCATGAGTAACCTCCAGACAGCACAACTTGCTCCAGTGTCTCACAGCGCGACCACCAGCTACTGCCGCGAGAAGCCGTTATTCCCCGACAGCGACCGATTCCACGGCGCTGAACTGCGGTGTTTATCGACTGTGAGCCTCGTTGCGTTACTTCTCGCAGACCCCGCAGGAAACTGTGAATACGCCGCGAGACAACGCGACACCAATCATCGCGACGATGATCAGGGCCGCGGCGGCGCCAACGGTCGGGGCCGCGCCTCCGTGGTCGTAGAGGCCGCCACCGATCAGCGCACCGCCCATGATGCCGACCTGGAAGGCCGCGACGTACCGGCCGGAGGCGCCGTCGGGGTCGTCCGGAGAGGTGCGCATCGCCGAGGCCTGAAGCATCGGCGGCAAAGCCGTCGACGCCGCGCCCCAGACCACCACCGCCCCGGCACCGAGCGCCACCACGGCCGGCCCGGACCACGATTCGAGGGCCAGGACCGACAGGGTCAGCAGCGCAGCGGCCAGTGCGGCCAGACAGCTCACCACCGAGGCCTTGGGCCACAGGTCCAGCGGCCGGGCCATGGCAGCCATCCCGGCCAGGCCGGCGATCCCGAAACCGGCCAGTAGCCAGGCCAGGTGCGGGCCGTGTATCCCGACCACGTCCCGAATGATCACCACGATGAAGGTGAAGGCGATGAAATGCCCGGTGACACCGATCAGCGTGAGTATCGACAGGGTCAGCAGGCGACGGTTGCGCCGGTAGGTGCGCGGTGCCCCGGGCGCCGGTGTGACGGCGGACGCCGGCGCGAGCGGCGGAAGCATCGTCCACGCGGCCAGGGCCACCACGGCGGCGGTCACGGCGATCACCGCCACCGCAGGCCGCCAGCCCCACACCGCGCTGAGCGCCGCGGAGAGCGGATTACCCACGACCAGGGCCAGGCCCGTGCCCACGTAGACCGCCGCGGTAGCCCTGCCGGCGTGGCTGGCCGGGACCAGTCGGGCGCCGATCGGCGCGATCACCGACCACATCAGCCCGTGGGCCAGCGCGCACAGCACCCGGCCGCCGGCCAGCACCGCGAAGTTGGGTGCGAGCGCCGAGATCACCTGTGAGACCGTCAGGCAGACCAGGGTGGCGACCAGGGTCCGGCGTCGCGGCCAGCGGGCCGTCAGGCGTACCAGGGCGACCGTGGTGAGCGCGGCGACCAGCGCATAGCTGGCCATCAGCGTGGCGACCAGGCCCTCACTGACCTGAAGATCGGTGGCGATCGCCGGCAGCGCACCGACGGGGAGCATCTCGGCGGTGACGTAGATGAACGCCGCCGCCGCGAGTATGGCGAGTTGCGTGGCAACGCGCGGTGTCCACGGGCTGGTGTGGGCGTGGAGCGATTCGCCGGTGACGCTGAAGGTCATGCTGGAATGCCACGGTAATGCCATAACGTTGCCGTGCGTGGTTGCCGACCCGAGAGGATGCGCAATGGTTGCAGTGCCCGATGGCTATGAGGATCTGTTGACGCGACCGCTGTTCGGCCATCTGGCCACCACCAGACCCGACGGCACCGTGCAGGTGAATCCGATGTGGTTCGAGTGGGATGGCACGCACCTGCGCTTCACCCACACCACCAAGCGCCAGAAGTACCGCAACGTGACGGCGCATCCCGAGGTGGCGATGTCGATCCACGATCCCGACAACCCGTACCGCTATCTGGAGGTGCGCGGTGTGGTGGACGAGATCGTGCCCGACCCGACGGCCGCGTTCTTCCTGGCCCTCAACGACCGCTACAGCGGTTCACTCAACGAGGCGCCGCCGGACGCCGCCGACCGCGTGGTCCTCGCGGTCCGCCCGACGCTGTTCAGCAAGCACTGATTCAGCTCGGCGTCGTGAGTCCGCGTTCGTAACGTCAGGGCGGGATGCCGGCGCTCCGGCCGCCACAGCGTTACGAACGTGAGCGGCACACCGCCGACCGCGCACGTTCACCGGGGCGCACAATCGATTCTGTGATTGTCGCCTTCAGCATCAGCCCGAACGGTGGGGACGAGTCCGGCAGTGTCAGCGCCGCGGTGGCCGAGGCCGTGCGGGTGGTGCGGGCCTCGGGCCTGCCCAACGAGACCAACGCCATGTTCACCAACATCGAAGGTGAATGGGATGAGGTCATGGCCGTGGTGAAACAGGCCGTGGAGGCCGTCGCGGCGGTCTCCTCGCGGGTCAGCCTGGTGTTGAAGGCCGACATCCGGCCCGGCTACACCGGGCAGCTCACCGCGAAGGTCGAGCGGATCGAGCAGGCGCTGGGCGACTAGGAGCGGACCAGGCGGGCGATTGCGGCCGATGCTTCGGCCAGCTTGGCCTCTGCCTCGTCACCGCCTTCGGAGACCGCCTGCGTCACACAATGTCCGAGGTGCTCGTCGAGCAGACCGAGCGCCACGGATTGCAGGGCGCTGTTGACGGCACTGATCTGGGTGAGTACGTCGATGCAGTACTTGTCCTCGTCGATCATCTTGGCGATGCCCCGGACCTGACCCTCGATCCGGCGCAGCCGTTTGGCGTAGTTCTCTTTCTGCGCCGAGTAGCCATGAGCACCCGAGTTTTCAGCCACGTCCATGACCCCATCATACCGGTACCCCACCGGGGTATCCATATCCATTTGGCCGGGAGAAATGGTGCGAGCCGGTCGCCGACCCCGCTCGTGATCGGGTTCCTCATGGGACTCGACCTGACCACCAAGTCCACGGAGTGGACGGGCTGACCTGCACTGCGGGTCAGCCCGTCGATTGCTCTATACCCCCCTTGGGTATCGTAAAGAATTTGGGCGGCTAACTAACCGAGGGGCATACTTGCCTTCATGTCTTCCGAGACCCCTGACACTTCTCTTCGCGCAAGCGGCACCAGGTCCAAACCGGAGCCCGATATCAAGCCCCGCAGCCGCGACGTCACCGACGGCCTGGAGAAGGCCGCAGCCCGCGGAATGCTCCGCGCGGTAGGGATGGGCGACGACGACTGGGTCAAGCCGCAGATCGGCGTGGGGTCGTCGTGGAACGAGATCACCCCGTGCAACATGTCGCTGCAGCGGCTCGCCCAGGACGTCAAGGCCGGCGTGCACGAGGCCGGGGGCTACCCGCTGGAGTTCGGGACCATCTCGGTGTCCGACGGCATCTCGATGGGCCACGAGGGGATGCACTTCTCGCTGGTCTCCCGCGAGGTGATCGCCGACAGCGTCGAGACCGTGATCCAGGCCGAGCGCCTGGACGGCAGCGTGCTGCTGGCCGGGTGCGACAAGTCGATCCCCGGCATGCTGATGGCCGCCGCCCGTCTGGACCTGGCAAGCGTCTTCTTCTACAACGGTTCGATCATGCCGGGTGTCGCCAAGCTCACCGACGGCACCGAGAAGGAAGTCACCATCATCGACGCCTTCGAGGCGGTCGGCGCGTGTGCTCGTGGGCTGATGTCCCGTGAGGACGTCGACATCATCGAGCGCGCGATCTGTCCGGGTGAGGGCGCGTGTGGCGGCATGTACACCGCCAACACCATGGCGTCGGCGGCCGAGGCACTCGGCATGTCGTTGCCGGGCAGCGCGTCCCCGGTGGCTGTGGACAAGCGGCGCGGCGAGTTCGCCCGCAAGTCCGGCGAGGCCGTCGTCGAGATGCTGCGCCGCGGCATCACCGCCCGCGACATCCTGACCAAGGACGCCTTCGAGAACGCCATCGCAGTCGTGATGGCGTTCGGCGGCTCCACCAACGCCGTGCTGCACCTGCTGGCGATCGCCCGTGAGGCCGAGGTCGAGCTGACCCTGGCCGATTTCACCCGCATCGGGGCCAAGGTTCCGCACCTGGCCGACGTTAAGCCGTTCGGCCGCCACGTGATGAAGGACGTCGACGAGATCGGCGGCGTGCCGGTGGTCATGCGCGCGCTGCTGGATGCGGGTCTGCTGCACGGCGATTGCCTGACCGTGACGGGTAAGACCATGGCCGAGAACCTCGCCCACATCGCGCCGCCGGACCCCGACGGCAAGGTGCTGCGTGCGATGGACAACCCGATCCACCCCACCGGCGGCATCACGATCCTGCACGGATCGCTGGCCCCCGAGGGCGCCGTGGTGAAGTCCGCAGGCTTCGAGTCCGACGTGTTCGAGGGCACCGCAAGGGTTTTCGAGCGCGAGCGGGCGGCCCTGGACGCGCTGGAGGACGGCACCATCACCCACGGCGACGTCGTGGTGATCCGCTACGAAGGCCCCAAGGGCGGCCCGGGTATGCGCGAGATGCTGGCCATCACCGGCGCCATCAAGGGCGCCGGGCTGGGCAAGGACGTGCTACTGATGACCGATGGCCGGTTCTCCGGTGGGACGACGGGCCTGTGCGTCGGGCACATCGCCCCCGAAGCCGTCGACGGTGGGCCGATCGCGTTCGTCAAGGATGGCGACCGGATCCGGCTCGACGTCGCCAGCGGCACGCTCGACCTGCTGGTCGACGAGGCCGAGTTCGAGGCCCGCAAGGCCGGTTTCGAGCCGCTGCCGCCGCGGTACAAGACCGGCGTGCTGGCCAAGTACACCAAGCTGGTCCAGTCCGCCGCCGTCGGCGCCGTCTGCAACTAGGGATTCCCCTGCACCGCGAGCGACCGTGTCTGTACGCCAACACGCCGTAGATTGCGTACATTCACGGTCGCTCGCGGTGCAAGTCCCGGTGGTAGCGTGACATTGGGCGTGCAGGAACGCCCGACGTCCGCTCGAAGAGGCCAAGCCTCCCTGCACACTGAGTTGCCTTGTGACTGACCTCTTCTCAGCCCGATTCGCGGACACGGGCTCTTGAGAGGAGGCCGTCATGGCCAGCCGTCTGCCCAGCAATCCCTCGATCGACCATCTCCGCGATGAAGCCCGGGCGTTGCAGCGCGCGAATCGCGCACCGCTGCACGAAGCCCAGTTGGCCGTCGCTCGCTCGTACGGTTTCAGCAGCTGGCCCAGGCTCGTGCATTACCTGCGCGACGCAGCCGACCTCGGCATCGACCCCGGCGCGCTCGACGAGAACGCCCTCAAAACCGTCGACCGGTTCTGTTCATGGGCATCGTTGCGTTACAACGAAACCGACGCTCCGCCCCGGTGGCAGGCCGCCGCGGAGTTGCTCAGCACCGACCCGGATCTGGTCGACGAGCACATCTGGGCCGCCGCGTCGGCCGCGGATCCGGCGGCAGTCTCCCGACATCTGACGAACCGGGCGGCACTCGCGAAGACCGGGGGCGGACCGTTCGGCTGGGTGCCGCTGATGTACCTGTGCTATTCGCGGGTTCCGTTGGGCCGCAGCGCCGACGACGTCCTCGCCACCGCGGCACTGCTGCTCGACGCCGGCGCCGATCCGAATGCCGGCTATCTCTGGTGCGGAATGTCGACACCGTTCACGGTGCTGACCGGCGTGTTCGGCGAGGGTGAACAAGGGTCGCGCCGCCAGCCCCGGCATCCGTTCGCCCCCGACCTGGCCACGCTTCTGCTCGATCGCGGCGCACATCCGGCCGACCAGCAGACGCTGTACAACCGGATGTTCCGCGCCGACGATTCGCACCTGGACCTCTTGTTCGCCCACGGCTTGGCCGATGCCGGTCCGAGCCCGTGGGAGGTGCGTCTCGGCGAGGCGATGGAAACCCGCCCCGAGATGTGGAGGCGCCAGGTCAGTTGGGCGGCCGAGCACGGGTTCACCGCGCGGCTCGACCTGTTGGCCCGGCACGGAGTCGACGTATCCGGAGTCGACGTGGTCGCTCCGGTGTTCCCCGACGATCCGAATGCTCTCGATGACGAAGGTGCGACAGCCCTGCACCAGGCCGCGTGGTCCGGTGACCTCGAGCTGATTCGGCGTCTCCTCGGTGCCGGGGCCGACACCACCATCACCGACCGGAGATTCGGCTCCACTGCACTGGATTGGGCCGAGTATGCCTACCAGACCGAGGCAGCCGACGTGCTGCGTCGGCACGTCACGCGAGCCCCTTCGGACCACGACGGATGATCGCGGCGAGCTGCTCGCGTGAACTGGCGCCCACCCGCTGGCAGGCCCGGTACAGATGGCCTTCGACACTGCGCACCGACATCACCAGCCGCTCGGCGATCTGCTTGTTGGTCAGCCCCGCGACGACGAGTTCGACGATCTCGCGCTGCCTTCCGGTCAGCGGCTGTCCGGCCGGGTTGCGCATCGCCGGGGTGCACAGCCCGCCGCATTCGTCGGCGCTCTCCTGCGCCAACGCGGCCGCATATGCACTGCGCTTGCCCTGACCGTGGCGGCCGAACGCGACCGCGGCCTGCGCCATCGCGTCAGTGGCGGTGGCGCGGTCACCGAGGGCCCGGTATTCCCCTGCGGCGGTGAGTAGTCCGGCGCCGTCATCGGCCGCCAGGGCCTCGATATGGCGGGCCACCGTTTCGGCCAGCGGCAGTTTCAGCGTGTCGGCGAGCTCCCGTGCGCGCGCCGCGCCGGCGGTGTCGCCCCACTGTGCGGCCGTCTGCAGGCACAGCAGTTCATGCGTCGGCTGTTCACATCGCGCCGCGTCCCGGCCCGCCGTGCGCACTAGATCGATGGCATCGGTCAGCGCCCCACCGGCGGCCAGCGTCCACCCGGTGGCCATCGACATTGCGGTACCCACGAACACGTATTCGACGGGCACCAGCTGCCCGACACCGGCCAGCGCTTCGGTTGCTGCAGCGACCTGGCCGAGTTTGGCATACGCCTCGGCCAGCGCGAAACAGCTGGCGATACGCAAACCCGTTGTTATCTCATGTGTTTCGGCACCGGCGTACGCCTCATGCAGGTGCTTGACCGCAGCGGCCAGATCGGCTCGGACCAGTTCGGCGTGGCCGAGCAGGTGAGCGAGGTTGGCGTACACGAGGCCCGGGACATCGCGAGCCGACTCGTCCAGTCGCGCTGCCATCGCCGTGACTTCGTCGATACGGCCGGTCAACCGGCAGGCGCGACCGTGGACGGCACCGAACCAGAAGCGCATGGGCGATGATTCGAACGATGTGTTGGCCCGTTCGATTGCCTGCTCGGCGACGGTGTTGATGTCGTCGACGTGTCCCAGCGCGCCGAAAGCCATCATCAACGCGATCGAGGCCATCATCGCGTGGAAATCGGGTAAACCATCGAAATCCAGTGCAGCCCTGGCTTTTTCCTCCGCCTTCGCACAGTGCCCGAGTACCGCGTCGACACAGGCCTCGATGGCCAGGCGTTCCATCCGCTGCGCATCGGATTCTTCTGTGCCGGAAAGTTTTTCCAAGAGTGCGTGCGCATCGAGCGGCCGGCTGAGCATCCAGGCCAGGTTGGCCGCCCGAACCGTCGCCCAATGGTGACTGTCCGGCGCACCGTCGGCGCTGATGTCGCGCAGGACTGCTTCGGCCTCCTCGCCCCGACTCAGCAGAACCAGTGTCATGGCCTGCATCTGCGCGGCCTCGGGCGCGCCGCATTCGGCTGCGGCAGCGGCGAATCGGTTGGCGGCATCGGGATCGAGCAGAACCGCGGCGCAGCGGGCCGCCGTCAGATACAACTCCGGATCCGGTGGCAGGTCGGAGTGCAGCGCGAGCAGTGCCCGGCGGACAGTCGCCCACATATCCCCGTCGGCCTCCGACGCCAACCGCCGCGCGAGCCGCCCCCGGATCCTCGACAGGTGCATCTCACCGGCAGTGGCCCTGCGCAATTCGCCGTACAGCGGATGCGCGAGGGTCGCCACCAGGCCGCGCCCGGCGCGATCGACCCTGACCAGATGCATCTGCTCGGCGGCCTCCAGGTCGGCGGGCTCCACGAGGTCACCCAGGACGTCGACGCTCAGCGGCTCGCACTGCGAAAGCGTGTCGAGCACCAGCGCCATGCCGGGTTCGAGTTCACCGAGGCGGCGACCGACCATGTCGGTGATGCTCTGGGACACCGCCACATCGCCGTCCCACATCCACACCCCGGCCGATTTGCGCATCCGCCCGGCGGCGATCTGGTCCTTGACCAGCTGCAGCAGGTACAGCGCGTTGCCTCCGGTCAGTTTCCAGAACCGGCGCGTGCTGCGGCTGTCCACGGGGCCCGCGACCGCCAGTTCGATCAGCGTGGCGGCCGCTGCGGCGGACAGCGGCTCGAGGTCGATCCGGTCGAGCAGGCTGTCCTTCCACAGGGCGGTCACCGCGTCGGGTTCCGGTCCGCCGGAACGTGCGGTGACAACGAGGCGCACCCCCTGGGTCTGCGCCAGTTGGTGTACGACGTGCGCGGACAGCGCGTCGAGCAGGTGCGCGTCGTCGACGCCGATGACAACCTTGCCCATCCGTTGTTGGGCGACGAAGGAATCGATCACGCGCCGCACGTCCGGCAACGGGTCGCACATGCTCTGGCTGATCGATCCGGTGAACGCGCCGAGCGGGATGGCCCGCGCGGATTCGGTGCCGACGAACCAGCTGGTGCGGTGCCCGGATGCCGCTGCGTGGCTGAGGGCTTCCCGCGCCAACCGGGTCTTACCGACGCCGGCACTGCCGACGATCACCACACCGTGGTGCGTTCCCGGCCCACCAAGGCAGCGACGGATCGTCGCCAGTTCTTCTTCCCGCCCCGCCAGCTTCATGTCAGCAGTTCGTACCCGCCATCGCCGTCATCGGAAGTCCTGCGATTGCCCAGGATATGGCGTCAAACCCGCCTGTGGGGAGCAAATTGACGCATCCTCGGATACCCGGGGCGGCCCGGGCGCGCAGATCCCCGTCCAGCCGGGGTCCGGCTGGTCTACCAGGTGCGCCTACCGGCCGGTCTGCCGGTCAGGCGTGCCGCGCTTCGGAATTGCGGACCCGCATCCCGAAGTACATCGCGTTGAAGCCCAGCACCATCACGAGCGCACCGCTGATCACGTGCGACCAGATCATGCCGGCGCTCGGTCCACTGACAAACACCCACGGCGAGATGATCAGCCACACACCGAATATCGGCAGTGTCCAGGTCATGCCGTGCGCGCGATCCAGCGCGAAGCTGAAACACATTGACAGGAACGCGATCGCCCCTCCGACGATCAGATCGTTGACCGTCAGCCTGTTGAAGGCGTCGTAGCCGACGATCCAGGGTGACAGCGCGACGTACATCGCCGTCAGCAACGTCAGGCCGAAGGTGACCTGCGCGGCCATCGACTCTGCAACACGGTCATAGCTCGCCCGCAGGGCCAGAATGTCCGGATGTAGATCGATCGATGAATGGACCGTACTCATTTCTTATCCTTTCCGTTACACGGCAAGGCGTTTGGGCCCTACCGCCCCCATCCATCGCTTCCCAGATTACGCCGCTACGGGCGCGATGGCGTCGGGTGCGGGCGGCCGCCGACGCCGGCCAAGTAAGGTGTTCTCAATGCGGTGGCGCAGCAACGTCCGAACGGATGAACCCACCGGCCCCCGTCAGCAACTCGGCTGGTTCGCAACGCTCTTCGCGATGGCGTTGCTGTTCCATTACTCCGACAGCCAGCCCCTCGCGGTGTTGCCGGCATTGCCGGCCGCCCTGCCCGCCCTGATATTTCCCGGCTCGGTGGCCGCAGCCGGTCTGGCCGTCGCGGCCGGCGCCACGGTGGCGGCGCTGAACCTGCCTGCGGCCGCGAACCATCTGGTGCTGAGCCTGCTGATCGCCGTCGCACTCGGTACCGCGGCATTGTGGGCACTGGCCACCCGGAACCGACCGGGTGAACCGGACAACTTCGTCGAGCGCTGGCTGGATGCCGCGCGGAGCCCCATCGGCCTTGTGTTGCTCGTGGTCTACCTGTTCACGGTCTTCGACAAGTTGAACACCGCCTACTTCACCCCGGCCACCTCGTGCGGCAGCGAGCTGTTCGGCCAGCTCATCTGGCTCAACGGCTTCGACGATGTGACACCGAGCCAGAGCGTCGGCGAGTTCGTCGGCGTCGCTGCGGTGGTGATCGAGGCCGCCATTCTCGGATTGCTGGCGGTGCCGCGGCTACGTTTCTGGGGCGTGCTGCTCGGGGTGGGCTTCCACTCGATACTGGCGATGGCCTCGTTCTACGACTTCGCCACGGTCGTCTTCGCGGTGTACGTACTGCTGGTCCCGACCGAGGTGTTCGTGACCTTGGCAGCCCGCGCTTCTGCGCTGCGCCGCGTCGCGCTCACCGGCTTCGCGGCCCATGTGCTGGTGAGTGTGCTGTCGAGTTCGGCCGACTCACCGTCGAGCCCGGTCGGCCTGCCCTGGCACACCCTGCTCGTGCTCACCTGGTTCGTCGCGGTGGTCCCGTTCATGGTCGCGCTGCTGCGCGCGTACCGCTCCGCGCAGGGGGCGGGTGTCCGCGCCCCGAATTGGCGGTTTCGTCCGCTGGTGCTGCTCATCGCCCCGCTGCTGGCGTTCGCCAACGGGGTGACGCCGTATGTGGGCCTCAAGACGGTGGCGAACTACTCGATGTTCAGCAACCTGCATACCGAGGAAGGCGCCACCAATCATCTGTTGCCCGGCGTCACGGCACTCCAGTTGGCCGACTATCAGCGCGACACCGTCACGGTGGTCGGGATGGAGTTTCCGCAGCAGTCGGCCGACCTGACATACCTTCGCCGACAGGTCCGTTGGATGTCGGAAGACCCCCCGGTCCGCATCCCCTGGCTCGAGCTGCGGCGCAGTGTGATGCTGTGGCAGGACGCAGGCATCAGTGGCGTCCGGATTGCCTATCTGCACGACGGACCGCCGCGCGTGGTGGACGATGCGACAAAGGATCCCGTGCTCGCGGCGCCGCTGCCGTGGTGGCAACGGCATCTGCTGGCCTTCCGCGCCATCGACTCGGGTTGGGGCGCCGACATCTGCCGCTGGTAGCCGCCGGACCCAGCACCGCGTAACCCAGCACCGCGAGCGTGCGGCTCTGCGGCCAACACGCCGCCCGACATCCAGCAGTTTGCGCACGTTCAGACGATGCCGAATGACGCAGAATCGCGGAGTGGACATTGCAGACCGTCTGAAACTCGAGGTACCGGTGCTTCAGGCAGGCATGGGCGGCGGCATCGCAGGAGCACCCCTGGCATCCGCGGTTTCAGCGGCAGGCGGGCTGGGCACCTTGGGGCTCGTGCCGCCGAGTCGGTTGAAGGCGGCCATCGCAAGCGTCCGCGAACAGGCGCCCGGACGTGCGGTCGCGGTCAATCTGTTGATGCCGTTCACCCGTCGCCCTCATATCGAGGTCTGCCTCGAAGCGAAGATCGACATCGCGGTGATGGCCTTCGCGATCGACCGGGCCTTGATCGAACAGCTGTCCGCAAGCGGTGTTTTCGTCATCGTGATGGTCGGCACCGAACAGCAGGCCGCGGAGTCGCTGGCCTACGGGGCCGACGGATTGATCGCGCAGGACCGTGAGGCGGGCGGGCATCTGGTCGGCACCGTGGCGCAGGCGGATTTCCTGCCAAAGGCATTGGTACTGGCGGGTTCCCGCCCGGTCTTCGCCGCAGGTGGCATCGCCACCGCAGCCGATACCCGCGCCGCGCTCACTGCCGGCGCTGCGGGCGTGGTGGCCGGCACGCGTTTCCTGCTCACCCACGAGTCCGGAGCACATCCGGTGTACCGGCAACGGATCCTCGATGCCGACCGAACGCTTGAGACGACGGTGTTCGGCCTCGCCTGGCCGGAACGGCATCGGGTGATTCCGAACGCGACAACCGATCGCTGGTGCCACCCCGACGGCAGGGCACGCCGCTTGCCGGCGGCCATCAACAAGTACAGCGCGCCACTGTCCCGAGTCCCCGACCGCGGCGACGGCGCCCTCCTGCGCCTGCAACACCCGAGACTGCCGTTCCTCACCCCGATCACCCTCACCGCCGACATGCCGGCGACGTGGGCAGACCGTGCCGCGCTCTACGCCGGTGAGACCGCGCTACGGCTCAACGAAGTCACCTCGGCAGCGCAGGCCGTGGCAGACCTCGCGCCGTGAGCTCAGCGCGCTCGGCGCACCGCGAGCGTGCGCAGAATGCCGGTGAAATACGGGGTCAGGCGACGCCGATCCGCTCCGGATCGCGGTAGCTCTCGGCCTGCGCGGCGATCACCTCGGGCGTCGGCAGCGGCTCGGCGCGGTCCAGGTACACCCCACCGGCACGGAGGGTGTCGTCGACCAGCAGCCAGATCCAGCGCACGAGGTCGGCCACCAGCCGGTCCTGTGCGGTTGAGCCCGGTTGGTCGAGCCACCGGCCGGTGGTCGATTCCACCAAGCCGACGATGGCGAACGCCAGTGGCTGCGGGTCGGTGTCCACACCGAAGGCGTTGAGGTACACCGTGAACAGCACGCCGAGCTGGGTACCGATGGTCAATCGGATGTCGGCGATGGCGTCGGGCGCCGAGCCGTCCTCGCCGAGCGAACACCGGGCCAGATAGCGGTACAGGTTGCGGTGCTCGACGAGGAACCCGACGTGGGCGCCGACGCTGGCCTCGATGATCTGGGCCATCGATCCGTGAGGTGTCCACAGCGGGGCGAGTTCGGTGTTGAGCATCTCCGCGGCGCGCTGCGCGATCGCGCGTTGCAGGTCGGCCGCGCCGGCGAAATGTCGGTAGAGCTTCGTGCGGGTGACGCCGACGTGCGCGGCGATCTGCTCGGTCGACGCCTGCGGGCCGTGCTCGGCGATCGCCGACAATGCGGCGTCGACGAACTCGACCCGCCGGCGTTCCCGCTGGCCGGCCCATCGACTCACCGAACCGCTGCCCTCAGTTGCCACGGCTACACCCTAGCCAATCTAGTGGTACATGACGTACCATTTCCCGAACTGGTACGTCATGTACCACTAGATCTCGAAGGGAACGACGCAGATGGATGCGGTAATCGCACTTCGTAGAGCAGCAGGTCTGCCGGCAGTTGCCGAACCCCTGGAACCGGCCGAGGACTACGGCTTCTTCGGCCCCGGATCGGTTACCTGGAAGGTGTGGAGCTACCCCACATCACTGCTGATCGGCTTCTCGCGTGCGGTCACCATCGAGCACCTCGATCCGTTCCTGGCCGCCGCGGTGGACGCCACCGGGCAGGTCTACAGCCGCACCCGCCTGCGCTACGACCGGACCATGCAGTACTTCGCCCTGGCGGCCTTCGGCGACGCCAAGTCCGTCCTCGACGCGGCCGAGATCCTGGTCAAGATCCACTCCAAGGCCATCGGCACCGAGCCCATCACCAAGCGTCCGTTCGACGCCAACGATCCGCATTCGCAGTTGTGGATCCACCTGACCGCGTGGCACTCGATCCTCTACAGCTACGAGATGTTCGGCCCCGGCAAGCTGTCGGCCGAAGAGGAGAGCCGGTACTGGGAGGAATGCGCGCGGGCAGCGGAGTTCCAGACCATCAATCCCGACGACGTGCCGCGCACCCGCGAGGGCATCCGCGAGTACTTCGAGAGCTTCCGGGCCGACCTGGTCGGCTCCGAGGTGGCCCAGCGGATGATGGATTACCTGGTCGATCTGGGCTACCACATCCTGCCCGAGCGGATGCCGCGCTGGATGCGCAAGGCGTTCAACATCCCGATGCGCGCCGCCATCATCGCCACCATGCCGCAGTGGATGCGCCTGCTCGGCGGCATCCCGCAGCGCCGGTACGCCGACATCGCGGCGCGCGCGGTGGTCCGCCCCTTCCTGCGGGTCATCGCCGCCTATCCGCGCCTGGAGCTGGCAGTCCTGGACCTGACCACGCCGAACACCACGCCCATCGTCGGCCCCACCCTGGTGGACATCCCGGCCAGGAACACGGTCACCTACACGCCCGCCGAGGCTCGGGCGAAGTGGGGCAAGCAGACCCCGTTCGAGCAGTACAGTCAGATCGTGGCCAAGCGAGAGATCGGACAGGGTCCGACCCCCTACGCCCACAACCACCACGACGCATTGGTCCGATTCGACAAGAGCGTGAGCTGAGATGACCGAAACGCAGATCGACGAGGCCCTCGAGGAACTCGTCGAAGGTGAAAAGACCTGGGCCTCCCTGTCATTGGCGGCCCGACGCGGATTACTCGACGAGGTGCGCGCACTGACTGCGCGGCACGCCGCCGAGTGGGTGGACGCCGCCGTCGGGATCAAACAACTCGACCCGTCCTCGCCGCTGGTCGGCGAGGAATGGATGTCCGGTCCGTACTCACTGGCGGCCGGGCTGGGCGCGCTGTCGGAGAGCCTGGCCAAGCTCGAAGCGGGCCGCAGCCCGCTCGACGGCGCCGAGTTCGGTTACGCCCCCGGCGGCCGCACGACGGTAAAGGCCTTACCGCTCAACACCTTCGACCAGCTACTGCTGTCCGGGTTCAGCGCCGAGGTGTGGCTGCAGCCCGGAATCGAGAAAGCCGACGCAATACGGTCGGCCGGTCTGGCCCAACGCGACCCGTCCCGCACCAACGGCGTGGGCGCGGTACTGGGCGCGGGCAACATCTTCTCGATCGCCCCGCTGGACACCATCTACGAGCTGTACGCCAACAACCGGGTGGTGGCCCTCAAGCTCAACCCGATCACCGATCCACTGCTACCCGTGCTGACCAAGGTGCTGGCCCCGTTCATCGCCGTCGGCGCGGTGCGCATCCTGACCGGCGGCGCCGAGGCCGGGACATACCTGGTGCGGCACAAGCTGGTCGACCACGTGCACATGACCGGTAGCGCCCTGACCTACGACGCCATCGTGTTCGGTACCGGGGAAGAGGGCGCCCGACGCAAGGCTGCTGACGAGCCGGTGCTCGACAAGGAGATGACCGCCGAGCTCGGCGGGGTGTCACCGACGATCGTGCTGCCCGGCACCTGGAGCAAGGCCGATATCGAGTTCCAGGCCAATCACGTTGCCACACAACGACTCCACAACAACGGCTACAACTGCGTGGCCGCGCAGGTGGTGGTGCTGCCCAAGCGATGGGCGCAGCGCGACGAGTTCATCGCCGCCATCCGCAAGGCCGTCAACGACGCCCCGGCGCGGGCCGCCTACTACCCCGGTTCCGACGTCAGGGTCGCGAGCGCCGACACGTCGTATCCGGACGCACAGCACCTGGGATCCAACGGGGCCCGGGTCCTGGTGGTCGATCCGGCTGACCGCGAAGCGTTGTTGTGCACCGAATACTTCGGTCCGGTACTCGGTGTGATCGAGCTCGACACGGAAGACGACAGTTCCGGTGAACGATTTTTCGAGGAGGCCGTGCGCGTCGCCAACCACGAGTTCGTCGGCACCCTCGGGGTCAACATCATCGCCCACCCGAGCACCATCGCGGGCCTCGGCGACAAGTTCGACCACCTCGTCGAGCAGCTGCGCTACGGCACCATCGCGATCAACGCCTGGACCGGCGTCGGCTACCTGACGCCGACCGCCACCTGGGGAGCCTTCCCGGGACACAAGCGCAACGACATCCAGAGCGGAACCGGCGTGGTGCACAACGCTTTTCTGCTCGACCGCCCGGAACGCACAGTGGTCCGGGGCCCGTTCCGGCCCGCGCCGCGTTCGGTGTTCGGCGGCGAGTGGTCGCTGTCGCCGAAGCCGCCGTGGTTCGTCAACAACCGCACCGCGGCGACGACGGGCCGACTGCTGGTGGACTTCGCAGCGGCGCCGGGTTGGGGCAAGATGCCCGCGATCTTCGCGTCGGCGCTGCGCGGTTAGGTGCGCGACTAGCCGGAGACGGCCGGCGCCACGGCGGGCAGCAACCGCTGTGCGCAGTCCAACAAGACCCGGTGCAGCACCTCGTCGGAGATGTCGTTGAGCGCGGGATCGGTGGCACTGCCATAGACACCCGAGGCGAGTACCGACATGCAGATCCGGCCTGCGGCGTCGGGTTCGGGGCCCAGCAGGATCACGGTGAGCCGTTCGATCGTGTCCTGGAGTTCGGCCCGGTCCTGCACCAGAGCGTCGATCACCGGGTCGCCGTGGAACACCGCGGTCACCCGCCGGTGCCGCACGGCCATCTCGACCATCCCGCTGACGGCGGCTTCCCGTCGGGCATCGGGAGTGGACATCGCCTCGGCGATGCGGACCAGCCGGATCATGTCGTCGAAGACGGGCTGGATGACGGCGAGTGCGATCTCGTCCTTGGAATGGAACTGGTAGTAGACGGCCGCCTTGCTGACTCCGAGGCGGTCGGCGATCATCTGCAGCGACGTACCGTTGACACCGTGCTCTGCGAACAGGCTCAACGCCGCCTCGAGCACTCTCTCGCGGGCAAAGCCACGCGGCGCAACAGCCTTCGCCACACCCGTCCCTTCGTCGCGCTGAGCGTACCGAACGCGGTCTAGATCACAGCGTCAATAGCCAAACTAACTTGATTGAAGTTAGCCGACTGTATAGGTTTCACTTTACATCCGGCAAGGAATCCTGCGGGGGAGGAGTGTTGATGCCAAGTTCGTGCGTGTCACAGCCTGCAGACCTTCTCGACCGTCTCGACGCCTTTCTGATCACCGCTGCCGAAACCGGCATCGAGCAGGTGGTTTTCCTGGCCTCCGATCTGGACCCGCGTCCGTATCAGCTGCCCTGGCCCGCCGGCACCCGGGTGTACGTCGTCGACCATCCGGCGATCCTCGACGTCAAGACCGACGCCATGGCCGGCTTCGCATCCACGACCGCCGTGCACGGCGTGGCCGCCGACATCAGCGGAAACTGGCCCGCCGCGCTCTCCCGGGCGGGATTCGACGCCGACCGGAGCACCCTGTGGAGCGTGGAAGGCGTACTACCCTTCATTCCATCGGATGAGCAGCGTCGACTCATCGGCGACATCACCGTTCTGAGCGCCCCGGGCAGCCGGCTGATCTCGGAAATCTCGGTCAGTCCGTTCCGGGACGATTCCGACGGAGACGTCGCCGCCGATGTCGACGTAGAAAGATGTTGGCGGGAATCCGCCGATGCCGACATGCTCACCAAATGGCAATGGAGCTTCGCAGCTAGCCAGTACGTCACTGCGTACCTGACCTCCGAAAGGCCGACCAGCGAATATGAAGCTGTTGAGACGGTTCTGGATTCCGTTGATCATCATCGTGGTGGTGGTGGTCGGCGGGTTCACGGTGATGCGGGTGCGCACGTTCTTCGGCGCAGGCGACGGCTCCGGCCTCGCCAGCGCGAAGGTCGATGACACCAAGCCCTTCGACCCCAAAGTCGTGGTCTACGAGATCGACGGCGTCCCCGGTGCGACGGCGGACGTGAACTACCTCGATCTCGACGCCCAGCCCCAACGCATCGACGGGGTCACCCTGCCCTGGACGCTGCGCCTGGAGTCCACCGCACCGTCGGTGTTCCCCAACATCGTCGCGCAGGGCGACGGCAACACGATCAGCTGCCGCATCACCGTCGATGACGAACTCAAGGACGAGAGAACCTCCAACGGCGTGAACGCCCAGACCTTCTGCTTGGTGAAATCTGCATGAGCAATTACGACACCCCGACCGACTCGATCCCGGTCAGCGGTCCACAGCACGCCCAGCCCGCCGAGCACGGCGGGATCGCCAAGTGGATCCGGCGACTGGCCATACCGATCATCCTCGGCTGGATCGCCGTCATCGCTCTCCTCAACGTGATCGTTCCCCAGCTCGAAGAGGTGGGGAAGATGCGGTCGGTGTCGATGACGCCGGACGACGCGCCGTCGATGATCGCGATGAAGCGTGTCGGCGAGGTGTTCCAGGAGTTCAAGTCCAACAGCTCGGTCATGGTCGTGCTCGAGGGCGACAAGCCGCTGGGCGACGAGGCACACAAGTACTACGACGAGATCGTCGCCAAGCTTGAGGCCGACAAGAAGCACATCGAGCACGTTCAGGATTTCTGGGGCGACCCGCTGACCGCATCGGGTGCCCAGAGCTCCGACGGCCTGGCCGCGTACGTGCAGGTCTACACCGCCGGTAACCAGGGCGAGGCGCTGGCCAACGAATCGGTGGAGGCCACCGAACACATCGTCCAGAGCGTCACGGCACCGCCCGGCGTCAAGGCATACGTGACCGGCCCGGCGGCGATGGCGGCCGATCAGGAGATCGCCGGTAACCGCAGCCTCGAGATGATCACCGCCCTGACCTTCGTGGTCATCATCATCATGCTGCTGTCGGTCTACCGCTCCGTCGTGACGGTGCTGCTCACCCTGGTCATGGTGATGCTGTCCCTGTCGGCTGCCCGCGGTCTGGTCGCCTTCCTGGGCTACTACAACATCATCGGGCTCTCGACGTTCGCCACGAACCTGTTGGTGATGCTGGCCATCGCCGCCTCAACGGACTACGCGATCTTCCTGATAGGTCGATATCAAGAGGCCCGAAGTGTCGGCGAAGACCGAGAACAGGCCTACTACACCATGTTCCACGGCACCGCCCACGTCATCCTGGGTTCGGGCCTGACCATCGCCGGCGCCACGTTCTGTCTGCACTTCACGCGCCTGCCCTACTTCCAGTCGCTGGGTATCCCGCTTGCCATCGGCATGGTCATGGTGGTGCTCGTCGCGCTCACCCTGGGCTCGGCGACCATCGCGGTGGCCACCAAGTTCGGCAAGACGCTGGAGCCCAAGCGGGCCATGCGCACCCGCGGGTGGCGCAAGATCGGTGCGGCCGTGGTGCGCTGGCCGGGGCCGATCCTGATCGCCACGATCGCGCTCGCACTGATCGGTCTGCTCGCGCTGCCGGGCTACAAGACCAACTACAACGACCGCAAGTACCTCCCGGCGGATCTACCGGCCAACACCGGGTACGCCGCGGCCGACCGTCACTTCTCGCAAGCCCGGATGAACCCCGAGTTGCTGCTCATCGAAAGCGATCACGATCTGCGCAACTCGGCGGACTTCCTGGTGATCGAGCGGATCGCCAAACGCATTGTCGGCGTGCCGGGCGTCTCCCGGGTCCAGGCCATCACGCGCCCGCAGGGAACGCCGATCGAGCACACCTCGATCCCGTTCAACATCAGCATGCAGGGCACGACCCAGACGATGAACCAGAAGTACATGCAGGACCGCATGAAGGACATGCTCAAGCAGGCCGACGAAATGCAGGTCACCGTCGACACGATGACCAAGATGATCGCGCTCATGGAACAGATGCGCGACGTCATGGGCAGCATGGTCGGCAAGATGCACGGAATGGTCGACGACATCAAGGAATTGCGCGACCACATCTCGGATTTCGACGATTTCTTCCGGCCGATCCGCAACTACCTGTACTGGGAACCGCACTGCTACGACATCCCGATGTGCTGGTCGATCCGGTCGGTGTTCGACACCCTCGACGGCGTCGACACCATGACAGCGGATTTCGAGCAGATCGTCCCTGACATGGACAAGATGAACGCACTGATCCCGGTGATGATCGCGAACATGCAGCCGATGATCACGACCATGAAGACGATGAAGACCATGATGCTGACCATGCAGGCCACCCAGGGCGGCATGCAGGATCAGATGGCGGCCATGCAGGACAATTCCACCGCCATGGGTCAGGCCTTCGACACCGCCAAGAACGACGACTCGTTCTATCTGCCGCCGGAAACCTTCGACAATCCGGACTTCAAGCGCGGCATGAAGATGTTCCTGTCCCCCGACGGGCACGCGGTGCGGTTCATCATCAGCCATGAGGGCGATCCGATGAGCCCCGAAGGGGTCGCTCACGTCGAACCCATCAAGCTGGCCGCCAAGGAGGCCATCAAGGGGACCCCGCTGGAGGGCTCCAAGATCTACCTCGGCGGCACCGCGGCCATGTTCAAGGACATGCAGGAAGGCGCCAACTACGACCTGCTGATCGCCGGAATCGCCTCGCTGTGCCTGATTTTCATCATCATGCTGATCCTCACGCGAAGCGTGGTGGCCGCCGCGGTCATCGTCGGCACCGTGGTGCTGTCCCTCGGCGCCTCATTCGGCCTGTCGGTGCTCATCTGGCAGCACCTGATCGGGCTGGAGCTGCACTGGATGGTGCTGGCCATGTCGGTGATCATCCTGTTGGCCGTCGGTGCGGACTACAACCTGCTGCTGGTCTCCCGGTTCAAAGAGGAGATACATGCCGGGTTGAACACCGGCATCATCCGCGCCATGGGCGGTACCGGGTCGGTGGTCACCTCGGCGGGTCTGGTGTTCGCGTTCACCATGATGTCGATGGCGGTCAGCGAACTGGCCGTGATCGGTCAGGTCGGCACCACGATCGGTCTGGGTCTGCTGTTCGACACCCTGGTCATCCGCTCGTTCATGACCCCCTCGATCGCAGCGCTGATGGGCAAGTGGTTCTGGTGGCCGCAGATGGTGCGTCAGCGGCCCAAGCCCGAGCCGTGGCCGAAGTCGATCCAGCGCGAGCCGCAGGACTCGTTGGCCTAGCCCCTCAACTCATCCCCGCGAGACCTATCTCCGCGAGCGACCGTGTTTGTACGCCGACACACCGTGATCTGCGTACAAACACGGTCGCTCGCGGTGCAGGACGGGCCTGCGGCACAGCGGATTACCTGACGAGCGCGACGGCGAAGCCATCCCAGCCCTTGGTTCCCACGGTTTGAATGGCGGCGGTGTCCAACCCTGGATGGCCGCCCATCATCTCCAGCATGTCGCGCACGGCCTGCGCCTGTGCGTCGTCGGCCGCCGGCGCGAGTACCCGACCGAACCGGGTGACGTTGTCCACCACGATGATCGAGCCCGGGTGGCCCAGTCTGATCGCCCACTCGACGTAGCGAACGTTGTTCTCCTTGTCGGCGTCGATGAAGACGAGGTCGAACACGTCACCGCGTTCGGCCAGCCGCGGCAGCGTGTCCAGCGCGGCCCCGACGATCACCTCGATGCGGTCGGCGACACCGGCCCGCTGGAAATTGGCCTGCGCGACCTCGGCATGACGTGGCTCGTATTCGAGCGTGACGACGCTGCCGTCCGGCCCCACCCCGCGGGCCAGGTTGATGGTGCTGTAGCCGGCCAACGTGCCGATCTCCAGCACCCGACGCGCCCCGGAGATCGTCGCGAGCAGCGACAGCAGTTTGCCGTGCTGAGCCGACACCTCGATGGCCGGCATGTCGGCGGTCTGTGCGGATTGACGCGCCGCGATCAGCGCCTCGTCCTCGGTGCGCAGCACCTCGTTGAACATGGCATCGACTTCAGCGGGCTCGGTCACCTGCGCCAGGCTAACGCAGATCAGACAACGCCCTCTTTTCCGTAAACCATGCGCAGCACCAGGCCAACCTCCGGTCCCATGATCGTCGCGCACAGTTCGCAGTAGGCGGCGACGAAGGCCGGCCCGTGGGCCGGGACCGCCTGGCTCACGTGGTGGGCAAGTTCGTGCAGTACCACCAACTCTCGCAGCGCCCAGGTGTCGCGCGCGGGGACGGCGATGACGGCCTTGCCGTCGATCAGCTCGTAGTGCGCCGCGGTGGCTCCCCGCCGGGCACGGACGGTCAGCGGTTGTGCGCCGATGCGGGCGACGACGTCGTCGACGTAGCGCTGTACCGAATCGACGGATCCGAACTTCGCCTCCGGCGGCAGGGTGAGCGACGTGCCGAAGAAGTCGATGGCGCGCGAACTGTGTTGGGCCGCACGGTCGAACATGGTGCGCACGAACTGTTCGGCGGCATACACCCTGGCCCGCTGGGTGTCCTTGGCGCTCACTGCTCCAGGGCGCCGCGCGCGCCGGAGATTTCCTGGTTCGCCCCCAGACGCGCGTGCCGACCGGCGCGGTCCCCGGCCCGGCGGGCAGCCGACGAGTACCCGGCGGACGCACTCGTCGCCCGCCACGTCCCACGGGCCTGCGATGCCTCGCGGTAGAAGCCGCGTAGCTCGATATCCTTGTCTCGCAATGCGATAGCGGTCCCCGGCCGGTCGGCCTCGTCGGCCTCACGTTGGGCGTCCTCGCGGGCCTCGGTCAGGCGCTGGCCGATACGTGCGCCGAAGGCCAGCTGGAAGTTGAGCCGGGCGGTGATCGTCGAGGTCGGACGATGCGCGCCCGAGGCGATGTAGGCCTCCGACGCCTTGACCATCTGCAGCAGCAGGCTGGTGTAGAGCGCGTGGGTGGCGTCGATGTCCTCGGCGAAGCCGTAGGCGTAGACGAAGGTCGAATTGGACGCCACATCGCATTTCACGTCATTGGCCATCCCGATGACCACGAACAGCTGCACATAGGTGCGCAGCCCCTTGGTCCCGGCCGCACCGATGGTGATGGTGCGTTGCACAGGCATCTGCGCCTTGGTGCGCTCGGATGAATGTGCGCGGGCCAGGGCCAGGTCGATCGAGGTGGCGGTGGCCAGCCGCTGGGCGGCGGCCATGAACGCCTCGGCCTCGTGGAGGTTGTCGGTGCCCTCGGCCTGACGCAGCAGTGCCGCGATGCGCGCCAGCATCTTGTCGTCAGACATGCGCGATCCGCTCCGCTTCTCGCTCGTCGGTCATGGCGCGATCCTAGAAACCACCTCTGACATCACTTCCCCGCAAAGCCCCCGACCGCGTCGACCACCTGGGGCGACAACGATCCGGGCTTGCCGTAGTTGGCGATGCTGTCGGTGGGATCGTCACGCAGCACGTGATTGACGCCCTTGAGCTCGACCACCGTGAGTGCGGTGTGCTTGAGCGCGCCGATCAGCGGACGCTCGGTCTCGCAGCTGGCCTGGGCGTCGGAGTCCGAGCAGGTGAGCAGTACCGGCATGCCGTCGGGCAGCGCGGCGGCCAACTGCAGCGGGTCGATCTTGTCGGCCTCGATGATGGCGTTGAGGTTGTCCTTGTTGACGATCGCGCTCAGACCCTCGGGGAGATCGGCGGGCACGGTCCCTTTGGTGCGGATCTCGTCCACGGCGGCCAGCCAGGCGGTCAGCACCTCGGGGGTGGCCCCGGCACGAACCCGGTTCGTGATGATGTCCAGGTAGCGGCCGGACAGCGGTTGAAACAGGGCCAGCGAGTGGACCTTCGGATCAGCGGCACCGCCCAGGGTCATGGCATGGATGGCGCCCTCGCCCACCGCGTAGATCGACAGCTTGGCCGCGTCGGTGTCGGGCTGCCCGGCCAGGAAGCGCAGCGCGGCGGCCGCGCCGGAGGTGTAGACGCCGCTGACCACCTCGGTGGGTTTCTTCTCGTAGGGGCCGAGCTTGGTGGCGCCGGTGCCGATCTTGTCGTAGCGCAGGGTGGCGACGCCCTTGTCCGACAACGTTTCTGCGAGCTGGCGCATGTTACCGACGGGGCCGACGACCTTGTTGTCGCCGTTGCGGTCGGTGGGTCCGCTCTCGGAGATCAGCAGCGCGGCCGGGCCCTTCGTGCCCGCGTGCCGGTAGGTCCCGTGGGTGGTGAGTCCGTCGGCGTCGAATGTGACGTCGGTGTCGGTCCACGTCGGCTGTTGATCCCCCGACTCCTTCGCACCGCAACCCGCGACCAGCAGCACCGAAAGCAGTGCCACGACGAGCTTTCTCACAGGTGCGTCTCGATCCAGGCCGTCACGTCGTCGAGGACAAGGCCCTTCTCGGGCTCGTTGAACACCTCGTGGAACAGACCCGGGTACACCTTGAGGTGCACATCCTCGGAGGCCACACATTCGACAAGGCGGTGGCTGCCCTCGACGGGCACCAGGCTGTCCTTCTCACCGTGCACCACCAGCAGCGGCGCGGTCAGGGCCGAGGCGCGCTGCGGCATGGTCTCCCCCACGATGATCAGTGCCCGAGCGATGCCCGCGGGGACCTTGCCGTGCCACACCAACGGATCGGCCTTGTAGGCCGCCACCACCTCGGGGTCACGGGACACGGCGTTGGCGTCGAGGTTCTCCACCGGCAGCCCGGGCGCGATCTTGCCGAGCGCCTTGGCCACGACCGCCAGTACCGACGACACCGACGCCTGCGCGGCCACCGCGGGCCCGGACAGCACCATCGCGGTGTATTCGTCGGGATATTCGACGCCGTAGCTGAACACGATGCCGCCGCCCATGCTGTGCCCCAGCAGGAGGCGCGGGAGCTGCGGGTACTCGGCCGAGGCGATACCGACCAGCGTGTGGAAGTCGCCGACGTACTCGGACATGTCGCGCAGGTACACGCGCTTACCTCCGGAACGGCCGTGACCGCGGTGGTCCAGGGCGTAGACCACCAGCCCGGCCTCCCCGAACCGCTGCGCGACGTGGTGGTACCGGCCGGCGTGCTCGCCCAGGCCGTGGGAGAGGACGACGACGCCGCGCGGTGCGGTGTCTGGCGTCCATACGTCGTAGACGATGCGGACCCCGCCGACGCCGTCAAAGGTCTGTTCACTGCGGGTGCTGGTCACCCTGGCGAGCGTAGCCGCACTGGTCGGACATTTTCCGGTCGTAGTTGTCGGTGATGCTGCGTAAGCTCGCGAATGTGACGGTCCTCGCTCACCGCCTCGATGACGACAGTCCGGCCGATGCGTTCCTGGCTGATGCCCAGCGCTACCGCCGTGAGCTGCTGGCCCACTGCTACCGGATGACCGGCTCGCTTCACGATGCCGAGGATCTGGTGCAGGAAACCTACCTGCGCGCCTGGAAGGCGTACGGGGGTTTCGAGGGCAAGTCCTCGGTGCGTACCTGGTTGTATCGCATCGCCACCAATACGTGCCTGACCGCGTTGGAGGGTAGGCAACGCCGTCCCCTGCCCTCGGGCCTGGGCAATCCGAGTTCGTCGCCCACCGATGAGATCTCCGAGCACCACGAGATCCCGTGGCTGCAGCCTCTCCCCGATTCCACCGACGACCCGGCGGATCCCAGCACGATCGTGGGGACCCGGGATTCGGTGCGGCTCGCGTTCGTCGCGGCGCTGCAGCATCTGTCACCCCGCCAGCGCGCGGTGCTGGTGATGCGCGAGGTGCTGCAGTGGAAAGCCGCGGAGGTTGCCGGCGCCATCGGAACTTCGACGGCGGCGGTCAACAGCCTGTTGCAGCGCGCCCGAGCCCAGCTCGACACGGTGGGCCCCAGCCAGGACGATGCGATCGACCCGCCGGAAACCCCGCACGCACAGAACCTGCTGCGCAACTACATGGCTGCCTTCGAGGCCTACGACATCGACAAGCTCGTCGAGCTGTTCACCGCCGAGGCCATCTGGGAGATGCCGCCGTTCGACACCTGGTATCAGGGTCCGCAGGCCATCGGCGACCTGTCCCGCTACAAGTGCCCGGCCGAGAAGGCCGGGGACATGCGGTTCATCGCGACGAGCGCCAATGGCCAGCCCGCCGCGGCGATGTACCTGCTGAATGGCGAGACGGGCCGGCACGACGCCTTTCAGCTACACGTCCTCGACATCGGTCAGGGCGGCATCTCGCATGTGGTCGCGTTCATGGAGCCCTCGCTGTTCGAGAAGTTCGGGCTGCCCGCCTCACTCTGAGGCGTTAGCTGGAGGACATATTCCGCGCGGGCAAGTCGGACCCGCCCGCGCGGAAATTCACCGATGGCCCTACCTCGTCAATTGGCTACTCCGGGAGTGTCATGCGGTGACTCGGAAGACTTGGAATTCGACGACGGGTCCGGGTTGGACGCGTCCTTGTCCGACGAAGATGGTCTGGTTGACCCAGGAGTATT